>JAZUFA010000019.1:0-38677 GCA_045640445.1 Candidatus Cryptobacteroides sp.
ATGATGAAAAAGTTTATTGTTTCTTTCGTTGCGGCTCTTTCCGCCACCTGTATGTTATGTTCGGCCCAGACCACCCAGTCCCAGGTAATCGAGTGCGGTGGTACAGGTCCATATAAGTCCGTTGCGGTCGGTGATGCGACTCTGCTGACCCATATGATCTACAGGCCGGCCGACCTTGAGGCTTGTGTAAAGGAAAACGGCCGCATCCCTGTGCTCCTTTATGCCAATGGAGCCTGTGCCAACAACAGCCTTGAGATGAGCCGTCTGTTGAGTGAGGTCGCATCGTATGGCTATATCGCCATCGCCATCGGCCCTTACGGCGACTATCCCGACGACATGTTCTACAACCAGTGGAAGGGTGTTGTAAGAGGATGGTACCCGGAGACCAAGCCTGTTGCCATAATGGGCAACGGCGAGCAGCTCACCCCGTATACCGAAGAGGAGATGGCAGCCCGTGCTGCGGAGCAGGAGGCTGCCCGCAAGGCCATGGAAGCGAACGCAAAGAAGAATAAGAAGAAGGTAACATCCGAAGTTCCTGCACAGTTCAGAACATATGCAAGACAGCTTCTTGAGGCAATGGACTGGATCACAGACCAGAATGCCAATCCCGAGAGTGAGTATTACCATATGGTCGACCTCGACAAGGTTGCCGCCATGGGCCAGTCATGCGGCGGTGCCCAGGTCCTTGCGGTCGCTCATGATCCCCGCATCAAGACCTGCCTCATCTTCAACTCCGGCATAGGCGAGATGTCGATGAGCGGTGCGTCCAAGAAGAATCTCGCCAATCTGCACACTCCCATGCTTTACCTTAACGGTGGCCCTGCAGACGTGGCCTACCAGAACGCCATCGGAGACTACGCCCTTATCGACAAGCAGCCCATAGTCAAGATCACAACTCTCGACGGACATCACGGCACTTACTATGAGGCACACGCAGGCCTCTATGCCTTCGTCTGCCGCACCTGGCTTGACTGGATGCTCAAGGGCGAGACCGGTTCATCGGCTCTCTTCCTCAACGACGAATACGAGGCTCTCGCATTCCCTCAGTGGTCGTTCGAGCGCAAGAACTGGTAAGAAGAATCACTGCTTCCGATACGGAATCTTTGTGATTCTGGAGACGGGAGATCCGTCGTAGGGCATGTAGGAGCCATAGGAGACGCGGTAGATGCATTTTTCTACGGTATCCACCTCAATTGCACTGCATGCGATATCGTTGACGGTGTCCGGATAGCGGTAAGCCTTGTTGAGGGCATTTCCGTAGGCACCGAGGGCGGCTTCCCCTAACATGAGCATGTCATAGTCTTTTGACCCGTCCGTCTTACGGCACCAGTACTGGTTCTTGCTGTGGATGTGGCCGAACAGGTGGCAGATATATTCGAGCCTTGAATCAGAAGGCTTTATGCTTACCCGGATGTCCTGTATACCACGGCTGTCCGGGTAATGCTTTTTCAGTGCAGTGCCATGCTGGAAAGCGTCAATGATGTCCGGCACGAGGAACGGATCCTGATACGATTCGGCATCGGGCTTGGCCGAGGTCTCACTGAATCCGATGGAATTGTCGCCGAAGGAATAGTGCATCATGGTTATGACCTTGCAGCCCTTCTCTGCTGCATCGCGCAGGGTTCCGATCAGCCAGTCGATCTGAGCCTGGCTGAAGGTGCAGGTCATGAACGAACGCTTTGACGGGAACTGTCCGTCCTCATAGTCGAACGGATCAAGCATCAGGAACCTGATTGTCCCTATGGAATCATTGATCTTTATGTCGTAATGACCGTACATGCCATCCGGGCTTCCCCAGACGACAGAGGCGGCATATCCTTCCACAAGAGAGCCGATCTCACGGCGATAGTCGGCCCTCAGGATATTGCATACGTCATGGTTGCCTTTGACAGCCAGGTACGGGACATTTGAGACATTGGCGTTCCTGACTGCATTGGCGGCCTTTTCAAGCCATTCGAGGGATTGTCTCCGCTCAACTTTTTCGGATCCGTTGCCATCGTCTCCTGTATTGCATATCACATCAAACCGCCCCTGGGCAAGCGTCACAGCTTCTTCGATCAGGGCATTGTACTGATGGGTGTCAGAGATGTGGAGTATCTTCAGCCGGTGGTACCATCCATGCCCGATACCCCGTTCGTCATTCTTGCGTCCCACGCTGACAGAATAGAATGATGGTTCGAAATCGGCCACCTTGCGCTCGAACCGCGCCTGATCGAAGGCAGGAACGGATGACCCTGCCGGAGCAGCGTTCTGAGGGTTGTGGCTCAAATCTGCCTGGCCTTGCATATCTGCATCTGCCGCCCTTGCGGCATCGATGCCTCCGAGTCCTAACGCCGATGCTGTCAGCCCGGCAATCTTCAAGAATTTACGTCTTTTCATTTGATTAAGTTTTCCTTGAACAAAGATACTTAATATGCCTGAAAGATGTATCCTGGTTGGCTATTAATAAAAAAGTTGACTCGTGGCGGAGTCAACTTTTTTATTTATATGCAGTTCGTGATGAATGCTCCAATCGGATTACTTCTCGAAGTCGCGAACTGTGTAGTATACGGGCTTGCGCTGGTTGTCCTTGTCGAACAGCAGGGGGAAGTTGTTTGCGCCGAGCCATGAATCACGGTCGCATACGTTCCAGAAGGTTACGCATGAGATGTTCTTCTTGTACTTGCGGAGCACGTCGAAGAGCTGGGCGTACTTGTCCTGCTGCATCTTCTGCAGTTCTTCGGTGTATTCCTGGCCTTCGCCGCGGCTGAACATGAGTCCGCCGCCGGCCTCTTCGTTGATGCGGATGTCAAACTCGGTGATCTGGATGTCGTCAACAAGCTCGAGATACATCTTGATGGCGGTTTCGAAGTCCTCGATGACAGGGTTGTCGTAGATGTTGTAGTGTCCCTGCATTCCGATGCCGGTGATGGGCGCGCCTTCTGCCTGGAGCTTCTTGACCATGTTGTAGATGTAGGTCCTCTTTGCGGGAGTCCATGCGCTGTAGTCGTTGTAGAACAGACCTGCCTTGGGATCAGCCTCGTGTGCCCAGATGAAGGCGTTCTTGATGAACTCGTCGCCGCAGAGCTGGTAAGCCTGTGACTGGCGGAAAGATTCCTCATATGAAGCTTCGATGTTGTCGGAGTCGCTCATTGCCTCGTTGACAACATCCCAGCAGTAGATGACATCCTTATAGCGGTTTACAACCACATTGATATGGGCCTTGAGTGAGTCGTAGAACTCCTCCTTGGTAGCCTTTTCATACACGGGCACCTTGACCATGGGGGGAGTGAACCTGGGCATATCCTCAGGATGGAATTCCTGTCCGGGCTGAACCTCGGGGCGGGGCATGCGGAAGAACGCGCTGAAGTCGGGTTTTTCTACGAATACGGTGTCTCCGTTCTCGTCAAGCTGGACGATGGGGTTGCCGTTCTCGTCATGCTTCTCGAACATCCAGTTGGCGAACTGGCTGTGCCATACGAGATTGTGGCCGCGCATCTTAATTCCGTTGGCACGGCAGAAATTTGCGATGGCGTCCGCCTTCTCGAAATTCCATACGCCGGGAGCGGGATGGATCTCGCCGGGCTTCATGCAGTTCTCTGCGGTGACGCTGTTGAACTCCTTGAGAATGAGTGCTGATTGTACTGAGTCGGCGACGTTGCGTTCGGTAACGGCCACGCCAATCTTGAAATAATTCTTGTAGGCATCCTTAAGGCCGGGGTCCTTGGGACCGCAGGCGCTCATAATCAGTGCGGATGCACAGATGACGATGATAGATAGCTTCTTCATATCTTGTTATTCTATGGTTTCGTACGGGAATAATCCCTAAGCATTCGCTAAGGTAATAATAATATGTATCAAAAAGAATTCTTCTTGCCTCAACCTGCGACAAATTCATCAACCAGCCCGTTGCCTTTCAGACTCAAAGGCTCTGCGATGCTTCAGCGTTTTTTATTGTGGCAAAATGTTTGCTATATTTGCACTCAAACATAAACACTATTACCATGAAACGTAGCATTTACCTTTTGACACTCCTGTCAATTATTGCAGTAAGCTGCTGCCCTACACGCATCGTGACCGAGTCCGCACACGTGGGCCCCACCAGCGCGTACTATACGACAGTCACTGTTCCCAGGGCACGCACTACCACCACCACGACCAGAGTCGTTGCGGCAAGTGAAGATATATCCCTGTTCCTTGACCTTCAGGCAGTCGGCGCAGCGTTCGCACAGTCCAATACGATCGAGGAGTTCGAGAATCTCCTGAACAACGATTCATTCATGCTCTCCAACCTCGACCTCAACAATGACGGTTACGTAGATTACCTGCGTGTCATGGAGACGGTCGAAGGCCACAACCACATGTTCGTGATCCAGGCATGCCTCGCACCCAACGTATTCCAGGACGTTGCAACACTCGTCTGCGAGTACAGCGGCCCCACAAAGGCATACGTTCAGATTGTAGGTGCACCTTACATCTACGGCCCCAACTACATCATAGAGCCCGTGTTCTATGCAACACCTGCCATCTATGTTCACTTCGGCCGCGCACACTACTCACCCTGGCACTCACCCTGGTACTGGGACCACTGGCCTCATCACTACCACCATCCTGCACCTCTGTATCTGACACATTATCATGCATATGTGCGCACATACATGCATAACCACCATTACTGCCATGAGTTCGTCTATGTGGATCACTACCACTACGCAGGCTACGACCGTCTCTACGCTCCCATGATGCGTAACGACTACGGTAAGCAGCATCCCGAGCGCTCATTCTCAGTGCGCAATGCAAATGTTGCAACCAGCACAAGCCGTACGGCAAATGCACGTCAGATCCGTGAGCAGTACGAGGCAACTTCAGTTACCAGAAGCTCAAGCCGCGCAAGCAGCTCTGCACGCTCTGCTTCAACTTCAAGCTCAGCACGTTCCGCTTCAACTTCAAGCAGCAGCCGTTCAGCCACTACTTCAAGCAGCAGCCGCTCAGCTTCAACTTCAAGCAGCAGCCGTTCAGCCACTACTTCAAGCGGTTCAAGGAGCACAACCACTTCTGGCACTTCTGCATCACGCAGCACAGCCACAAGCGGCAGCCGCAGCGCTACAACCACCACTCCTTCCACCCGCAGCACAACAACTACTGGCAGCACCACAAGGTCAACCACTTCAGGTTCAAGGGCAGCTACTACCCAGACAACCGTCAAGAGCCGCGTAAGCGAGTCAGGATCTTCTGAGACCACTACCCGCACTACCACTCCTTCAGGTGCAACCTCAACTACAAGACGTGGCTCGACCGCCACTCCTGCAACCAGCAGCCGCAGTACTTCAAGCTCGTCTGCAAGCCGCAGCACTACAAGCAGCCGTCCTGCCGCTTCTTCCACCAGTGCAACCAGCAGCCGCAGCGCTTCAAGCTCATCTGCAAGCCGCAGCACCAGCACCAGCAGCCGCACCGCTTCAACCAGCTCTTCAGGCCGCCGTTAATTGACTAAAACTTCAAAGTTATGCGTAAAATACTTACAGCTCTTCTGCTTCTGTCTTCCATGGCATTCCTCTCATCCTGCGAGGGAGCTCCCGGCAGGGACGGCCGCGATGGCCTCGGCGTGATGGATGCAATCCTCATCAACGTCACACAGGCGTCATGGAACTACACTAACGTCAATGACAACAACTACTTCTATGCTACGGTAGATGTACCTGAGATCACTGAGAAACTTTTCGACAACGGTGTCGTGAAGATGTACCGCACCTTCGACTTCGACAAGGCAAGCGCCAGCCAGATGGAGATGCCTTATACCCGCCAGTGGGAGTACAAGACCGGACAGAAGGACAGCCAGGGCAGAGATATCTATGGCTTCTATACCGAGCAGGTGGATTATGAATACACCATCGGTGGAATCACAATCTATTACACTGTGAGCGATTTTGATTATGAAATCGACCAGAAGTTCGTTCCTGAAGCAATGCAGTTCCGCTGCGTAGTCATGCTCTAGACTGATAATACCGATATTTGAAATCCCGCAGACCCGGTTCTGCGGGATTTTTTTGTTACCTTCGCGTTATGGTAAGATTCGGAATTATCGGTACGGGGCGCATCAGCGACTGGGTGCTCAAGGGCGCGGTGCAGGACCCCAGGTTCAAGGCGGTGGCAGTATGCTCCAGGAGCGAGGAGAGTGCCAGGAATTTCATCGCAAGGCATCCTGAGGCCTTCGATGGGGATGCTCTTGTGTTCACTTCTGTGGAAGAGATGGCGGCTTGCCCGGAGATTGATGCAGTATATGTCGGTACTCCGAATTCCACACACTGCCCGTATACTCTGGCGGCGCTGCGGGGCTGCAAGCATGTGCTTTGCGAAAAGCCTCTCGCATGCAATGCCGATGAGGTGAGGAGCATGATCGAGGCTTCGCGGCTCAGCGGGAAGTGCCTCATGGAGGCCATGATCTCCACGTTGAACCCCAACTTCAAGGCGGCCGCGCAGAAGATGCGGGAGATAGGGCACATCTGGCACTTCAGTTCGTCGTTCTGCCAGTTCTCGTCGAAGTATGAGGCCCTGAAAAACGGGGTGGTGTCAAATTCCTTCAATCCGCAGATGGGCGGCGGCGCACTGGCCGACATAGGCGTGTACACGACCTTCCCTGCGGTCGCCCTGTTCGGCCGCCCGGAGTCAGTCAAGTCAAATGTTATAGATTATCCTACCCAATACGGCAACACCGACGTCCAGGGTACCATAGAACTCGGCTATCCCGGAATGACGGCCGTGCTTTCTTTCTCAAAGGTTGTCGACAGCCAGTTGCCCACTGAGATCTGCGGCGAGGGAGGCAGCATAACACTGGATGCAGTCCACATATGCCGAAAGGCATCGTTCTTCCCGCATCAGGCGCCCAGTTCGGGCCGTGGCCCGGCCGCCACTTCAAGCGTTCTCAGCGAAGGCCTGGAGAAGGATGAATACTTCTATGAATTCGAGGAATTCATGAATGTTGTCGAGGCCGGTGGAATAGAGTCTGAAACCAACTCCCACGAGGTTTCCCTGATAAACAGGGAGATAATGGATGCCGTCAAACGTTCCTGACGGCATCAGTTCTTCTCTGCGCCGCCTCCGAGAGCGCGGTACAGGGCAACGGTACCCTTTAGAAGATCATATCTGTCTGAAATCTGCAGCAACTGGGCCGACAGAAGGGACTGCTGTGCGGTGAGCACCTCGAGATAGGTCGACTGCGAGTGTCTCATGAGGGCCTTGGTGCTTACGACCGCGCTTTCAAGGGCGGCAATCTGACGCAGTCTTGCATCCGTCTTGCCTTTTGCCGATTCGCACAGGGCGAGGGCGTTGCTGACTTCAGCTCCCGCCTTGAGGATCACCTGCCTGAATGCAAGGGCGGATTCCTCCTGACGGGCCTCGGCTGCCGTGAGGTTCGACTTCAGGACGCCTCTGGCGAACAGCGGCTGCGTGAGGCCGCCGCCGAGCGATATCAGCCAGCCGGCGGGAGAAGAGATGGCCTTGTCCCATGCAGCGGAAGGGGAGATGCGGATCGCGGGGTAGAAGGCAGCCTTTGCTATCTGGGTGTCGTAGTAGGCCATAGCCATGTCGGCCTCGGCGTTCTTCACGTCCGCGCGGCGCGACAGGAGTTGGACGGGAACACCGCAGTCCATCCTGTCTGTTATGGCGGTCTCCTTTATGCTCATTCTGGGGATGGGACGGGGGCTGATTCCTGCAAGGACGCAGAGAGCCCTTTCACATTCCTTCACCTGATAGTCAAGGTCGAAGAGGGATGCTTCGATGGAGCAGGCGTTGGCCTCGGTCTGAGCCACGGAAGCCTCGTTTGTCATGCCGGCCTCCTTCATCGCCTTCATGATGCGGACGTTCTCCGCCCATGACTCGGCAGTGGTGCGGGATATCTCAAGCTGGGCGTCAAGCTTCAGAAGCGTGTAGTAGTACTCCGCAACGGATGCTATCAGTTCCGTCTGGACGCTGGTCACATAGTTCTCGCTTCTTTCAAGTGCGGCCTGGGCCTTCTTCTTCCTGCCATGCAGGCCGCCGAAGTCCATCTCCCAGCTGGCATTGATCGGGACGCTGTAGCTGAAAGCGGAACCGTCGTAACGCTGCTGGCTGAGGTAATAATTGGCGGAAGGTCCTGCGGTGGCGGAGGGGAGATAGGCCATGTTGGCGGCTTTCAGGGCCGCCTGGGCCTCGATGACCCTCTGCCGGGCCGTTCCAAGGTCGCTGTTGTTCTCGAGGGCTGTTTCTATGAGGTCCTGGAGGCATCCGTCGAGGAAGAAATCGGCCCAGCCGATGTCGGCGACAGTGTTGGTGTCGCAGGGCGCGAGCTCGTAACGTCCTTCTGGATACAGGTCCTCGATGATGGTTCCGGCCTGACTTGAATATTCCTTATATACCGAGCAGCCTGTGGCAACTGCAATGAGTGCCACGGCGGCTATTTCTTTGCAAGTTCGCATTGTTCCTTGAATTTAGCGGGAGATATCTTTTCCTGGAGCCATTCGAAGAGGATGAACAGCGAGGGAACCATGAACAGGATGCCGAGCGTTCCGAGGAACATGCCGCCGATGACACCGGCACCGAGGGTGTTGTTTCCGTTAGCACCTACGCCGCTCGCTACAACAAGGGGGAACAGGCCCACGATCATGGTGAGCACCGTCATCATGATGGGACGGAAGCGCTCCTTGGTGGCGAACAGGGCGGACGCGGCTATGCCAAGGCCTTCCCTGCGCTTCATGAGGGCGTATTCGGTGATGAGGATGGATGTCTTTGCCAGCAGGCCGATCAGCATGACCAGACCGGTCTGGAGGTAGATGTTGTTTTCGAGGCCCATGGCCCTTGCGAGCAGGAAGCTGCCTGCAAGGCCGAACGGCAGGATGAGTATGACGGCGAACGGCAGCAGGTAGCTCTCGTAAAGGGCGCAGAGAATAAGGTAGATGAGCAGGAAACTGATCAGGAAGATGATCGTCGTGTTGTTTCCGCTCTCAGCCTCCTCGCGGGCGATGCCTCCGAAGTCATAGCCGTAGCCGACGGGCAGCGTGTCGTAAGCCACTTCGCGTACGGCCTGGATGGCTTCTCCGGAGGAGTAGCCTTCGGCCGCGCGGCCGTTCACCTTGATGCATGGGAACAGGTTGAATCGTGTCAGGCTTTCCGGGGCGTATATCTTGGTGAGGGTTACGAACTGGCTGATCGGGGCCATATCGTCTCCGATGCGTACGAAAACGTTGTTGAGCGACTGCCTGTCCTCGCGGTAATTCGGATCAGCCTGCACCATTACCTGGTAGAGCTTCGTGAAGCGGTTGAATTTTGTGGACATCTGGCCGCCGTAGTAGCCGTTCAGCACGCTCAGGACTTCCTTGGGAGATATGCAGGCCCTCTTGCACTTCACGGGGTCGAGGTCGATCTGGAACTGGGGGAAGTTGGGGTTGAACGATGTGCTGATGGAGCCTATCTCGGGCCTCTGGTTCATCTCGGCGATGAAGTCCTGGGTCACCTTGAACAGGGTCTCGATATCTCCACCCTTCCTGTCCTGGATATACATCTCGAATCCGTTTGTCGCACCGTATCCTGGTATCATCGCGGGTGCGGAGATGAACAGAGTTGCATCGTTCATGTCCTGGGTGTAGTCCTTGATGCGCTGGATGACGGCATCTGCGGAGTGCTCCTTGCCCTCGCGCTCATCCCATGGCTTGAGCCTTATGGTGAACGAGCCGTGTGATGATCCGGAGCCTGATACGAGTCCGAAGCCCGTGGAGTTCTCGTAGGCGCGTTTTTCCTCGATGTCCTGGACCACGTCGCGGTCTATCCTGTTCATCACATCCCGTGTATATGAGAGCGAGCTGCCCGGAGGCGTGCTGACGTCGACTCTGACGACGCCCATGTCCTCCTGGGGGATGAGGCCGGTCTTTGTGACCTTCATGTTGTATACAAGGAGCCCCGCTCCTATGAGGACGATGGTTGGAGCAATCCAGCGGTGATGCAGGAAGAGCATCACGCCTTTGAGATAGCTGCGCTTGACCGCCTCGAAGCCCGTCTCGAACGCGGCGGACATCCTCGCAAAGAGGCCCTTGCCCGCCAGTTCGCCGTTCTTCGGACGGAGCCACATGGCGCAGAGGGCGGGTGAGAGCGTGAGCGCGTTGATTGCCGATATGCCCACGGATACGGCCATGGTGATACCGAACTGGGTGTAGAATGTTCCGGACGTGCCTCCCATCATCGAGACAGGGATGAACACGGCCATGAACACCAGTGTGGATGTTATGAGTGCGGAGGTCACCGCTCCCATGGCATCTACAGCGGCCAGCTTGGGCGAGGTGTATCCTTCATCGAACTTGGCATGCACGGCCTCGACCACGATGATGGAGTCGTCCACGACGACACCGATGCTCAGGACGAGGGCGAACAGCGTGAGCAGGTTGATGCTGAATCCGAATACATAAAGGAACAGGAAAGTACCTATGATGGACACCAGCGTGCTGATGAGGGGAATCAGCGACGACTTTGCCGAGCGCAGGAATATGAACACCACCAGGATCACGAGCAGGATGGCCTCCAGGAGGGTCCTGACCACATTCCTGATGGATGCATAGAGGAAGTCGTTGCTGTTCGACAGCACCGCCATTTCAAGGTCTATGGGGAATGCCTGCTCAGCCTCCTCAAGGTATTTCTCGATGTTGTTGATGACTTCGGTCGCGTTGGATCCGGGAGTCTGGTAGATCGACATGGAGGCTCCGGGGCTGCCGTTGACGCGGCCGACGAACTGGTATGACGTGGCGCCCAGCTCCACCTGGGCCACATCCTTCAGCCTGAGCACCTCGCCGCTCGGCAGAGCCCTTATGACGATGTTCTCGAACTCTTCCGGTTTCTCGAGGCGTCCCTTGTAGCGGAGCGCATACTGGAAGGTGTTGTCGGAGTTCTCGCCAAGCGAACCGGTGGCGGCCTCTATGTTCTGTTCGGCCAGCGCCTGGGTGATGTCGGAGGGGATAAGCTTGTACTGTGCCATGACGTCCGGCTTGAGCCAGATGCGCATGCTGTAGTCAGCTCCGCGCACATCCACGTCGCCCACGCCGGGGATACGTGATACTGCGGGGACCAGGTTGATCTTGATGTAGTTGGCGATGAACTCGTTGTTGTAAGAGGACATCGGACTGTATATGGCCACCTGCATGAGGATGTTGGTCTGCCTCTTGCGGACGGTGACGCCCACCTCGTTGACCTCGGAGGGCAGGGACCTTGTTGCACGGCTTACGCAGTTCTGCACGTTCACTGCGGCCATGTCGGGGTTGGTGCCCTGCTTGAAGAATACCTGTATGTTGGCGGATCCGGTGTTGGATGCGGTGGAGTACATGTATGTCATGTTCTCCACACCGTTGATCGCCTCCTCGAGGGGGACGATGACGGATTTCTGCACGGTCTCCGCGCTGGCGCCGGTGTAGTTGGTGGACACGTTGATCGTCGGGGGCGCGATGTTGGGGTAACGCTCGATGGGGAGGGCGTTGAGACCGATGATGCCGCCTATGACTATCACGATGGATATCACCGTGGAGAGTACAGGGCGGTCGATGAGAGTCTTGATATTCATTACTCTTGCGCTTCGACTATTTTCCTGATTGCCACATCCGCGCCGTCCTTGAGCAGGCCGACGCCTTCCACGATGAGGGTGTCACCCTCGGCGAGGCCGCTCTGAACCACATACTCCTTGCCGTTGGAGATCTGGAACACGTTGATAATATGCGACTTGGCGGTTCCGTTCTCGTAGCGGAACGCGTAGACCTTGTCCTGTACCTCATAGGTGGCGGCCTGGGGGATCACCAGGCAGTCGGACTGCTGGTGGGGGAGTATGACATTGCCGGAACCTCCGGAGAGCAGGAGCCTGCCCTTGTTGGGGAACTTCGCCCTCACCGACACGGCGCCGGTGGAGGGGTCGATGATGCCGCTGATGGTCTCGATGCGTCCGGGCTCGGAGTAGATTGAACCGTCGCTTAGCTGGAGCTGGAGGTCGGGCATGTTCTTCAGAACGTTGTCGAGGGACCCGAACTGTCTGGTGAGCGAGAGGACCATGCTCTCGGTCATCGAGAAGTAGACGAACATCTCGGAGTTGTCCGATACGGTGGTAAGGGGCGTTGCGTCATTGGGGCTCACAAGGGTCCCGACCCTGAAGGGAAGACTGCCGACCACGCCGTCGACAGGACTCTTCACGAGCGTATAGTTGAGGTTGTTCCTTGCCTGGGTCTCGTTGGCCTGAGCCTGCGCAAGCTGCGCCTTGTCGCGCTCCAGCGTGGTGCGGGCCATCTCCAGGTCATAGGAGGATATGATCTTCTGCTCGAACAGCTGCTCCTTCGAGTTGAGGGTGAGCTCCGATGCCGCCACGGCCGTCTTGGCTACGTTCACGTTAGCTATGGCCGTCTGGAGTTCGGACTGATACTGGGTCTGGTCGATTACGAACAATGTCTGCCCCTTGGTGACTCTGGAGCCTTCCTTGACGTCGATGTCGGTTATATATCCGGAAACCTTGGGCCTGATGTCGATGTCCTGTTTTCCTCTGATGGTTGCGGAATAGCTTGAATAAAGCTGCCTCGAGGTCGGTTTCAGTATCATCATCGAGTACTGGCGCGCATCGTGGGAACTATGCGATTCCTGGCACCCGAAAAGCGGCAGCATGAGTGCTGCCAGCATAAGGGAATTGCGTAATTTCATGTTAAAAATTTGGTCTGTCGGGTGGCGTTCTGCTGCAAAAATCGTACCCTGACAGACCTGTATTGAGGTTTTTAAAGTAACTTCTTCGGTATCTTCGCGAGGTATACCGACGCCCTTGGTGCCTCCTTTGCCCTGGGGTCGAAATCGTAGATGGTTCCGTGCGAACCGCCCTTTGCCGTTTCATGGCAGGAGTAGTAGACCATCCACAGCTCCTTTCCCATGTCGATGAAGCCCGGATAGCTGGTGTCTCCTCCCGAGGGCATGAGGTAACGCTCCTCGAACTCGCCTTCGAGATTGCCCGTGAGTACCATCGTGCGGCACTTGCCGCCGGGGAAATGATATCTCGAGCCGGCCACGACCTTGTCGCCGAGCAGAATGAAGTCGGGGCCGCCGAGGTGGAAGTCCATGTCGGTCCATGTCCAGTCGGTGTAGGGGGCGTCGCTCCAGCCCCAGCGCCCGAGGCAGTCTCCCGAGTCGCACCGTACCATCATGTACATCCTTCCGTCGCTGCCGAAGCGTATCGTGCTCTCGCCGGGGAAGTTAGCCCTGTCGAGTTCCAGTTCCTTTACGAGGGAGTAGTTTACGCCGTCCGTTGTCTTCACGAGCGCGAAGTGGTCGCCGTAGGTGACTCCGTATCCGGTGCCGCCGTTCCAGGTGACGCGCCATATCCATTCCTTGTTGTCGGTGATGTTGCCGTCGAAATTCACAGGAGAAGGGTCGGTGAAGGACTTTCCGTCCGCACTGAACGCAACCTGCGGGAAGAAAGAGACACATTCCCTGTCCTTGAACACGGAGCCGCCCATTGTGACCATAAGCCGTCCGTCGGGGGTTACGCTGAGTTTGGGATCGCGCAGGTCGGTGCCGGGCTTTTCAAGCAGGGCGACTGATTTCCAATGCTTTCCGTTCTTTGAGACGAGAATCCTGGCCTTGCCCTCGGCGTTGCCTTTGTCGTCGAAGATGTGACTTTTGGCCTCGCGACATGATACATAGTATTTGCCTTGGAACTCCACTATCGACGGGAATGCGCTGTAGCCTTTATCCCAGATACGGCTTACTTCGATGTGGCTCCTGCTGCATGAAGACAGGCAGATCATGCATGCGATTGCTGAAATCAGGGGGAGATGTTTCATGCTGCGAAGATAGGAAAAATGGTTGTTTAAAGAAAAAATAGTAACTTTACGGGATTATTATAACGCCTGGCTAAAATGGCAGAATTGAAAGGAGTAATTTCACAGATTATCGGCCCCGTGGTCGATGTTCATTTTGACGCACCGCAGGCAGCGGAGGGCACCGTCCGTTTCCCCGGCATCCACGAGGCCCTCAAGGTCATACGTCCTGACGGCAGGTCAGTCATCATCGAAGTCCAACAGCATATCGGCGAGGATACGGTCCGTTGCGTGGCAATGGATTCAACCGACGGCCTCCAGCGTGGTCTCGCAGTGGAGCCCACCGGGGCGCCCATCACCATGCCCGCCGGTGCCCAGATACGCGGGCGCGTCCTTAATGTTACCGGCGACCAGATAGACGGTCTCGGCGAGCTGGACCGCGCTGGCGCCCTGCCCATCCATCGCGAGCCTCCCAAGTTCGAGGACCTCACCACCAGCCAGGAAGTCCTTTATACGGGAATCAAGGTCATCGACCTTCTCGAGCCCTATCTCAAGGGTGGAAAGATCGGACTCTTCGGTGGCGCGGGCGTCGGCAAGACGGTGCTCATCAAGGAGCTGATCAACAATATCGCAAAGAAGCACAACGGATTCTCGGTCTTTGCCGGCGTAGGTGAGCGTACCCGCGAGGGCAACGACCTCCTCCGCGAGATGATAGAGTCCAACGTCATCCGTTATGGCGGGGAGTTCAACAAGGCAATGGCTGAAGGCAAGTGGGATCTTTCCCTCATCGACAGGGAGGAACTTCAGAAGAGCCAGGTTGCAATGGTGTTCGGTCAGATGAACGAACCTCCCGGAGCCCGTAGCTCAGTGGCCCTCAGCGGCCTTACCATGGCGGAGTCGTTCCGCGACAGCGGCAATCCGCAGGATCCCCACGACATCCTCTTCTTCATCGACAACATCTTCCGTTTCACCCAGGCGGGTTCCGAGGTATCGGCGCTGCTCGGCCGAATGCCGTCGGCAGTGGGCTACCAGCCCACCCTTGCAACGGAGATGGGTGCAATGCAGGAGCGCATCACATCCACAAAGAACGGTTCCATCACCTCCGTGCAGGCCGTGTACGTGCCTGCGGACGACCTTACCGACCCTGCTCCCGCAACCACGTTCAGCCATCTTGACGCCACAACGGTGCTCAGCAGAAAGATCACCGCGCTCGGTATCTACCCTGCAGTGGATCCCCTCGAGTCCACCTCACGTATCCTCGACCCCAACATCGTGGGAGAGGAGCATTACAATACGGCCCAGCGCGTGAAGCAGATACTCCAGCGCAACAAGGAACTCCAGGACATCATCTCCATCCTCGGTATGGACGAGCTTTCCGACGAGGATAAGATTACCGTGAACCGCGCCCGCCGCGTGCAGCGTTTCCTCAGCCAGCCCTTTGCGGTTGCCGAGCAGTTCACCGGCGTTCCCGGAGTCATGGTGGAGATCCAGGACACCATCAAGGGTTTCAACATGATACTCGACGGTGAGTGCGACTATCTTCCCGAACAGGCGTTCCTTAATGTGGGAACAATCGAAGATGCAATCAAGAAGGGCGAGGCCATACTCGCCGCTGCCAAGTAATGATAAAAGTCAGGATATTGACCCCGGAATGGTCCCGCGAGTTCGAGGCCGACGCAATTTTCCTTCCCGGAGAACTGGGTGAGTTCGAGGTGCTCGTGAACCACGCGCCTATCATCTCGACCCTCACTGCGGGAAGCATAAAGTGGCGTCAGGGCGAGGACATGGAGTCCATGCCCATAATCGGCGGCGTGATGCGCCTGAAGGACAATGTCATGAGTGTTTGTGCCGAGATATGAAAAAATGGCTCTTCATATTGCTTGCTGTGCTGCTCCCGTTGCGTGCGGGTGCGGTCGACATGAATATGCAGGAGTACCTCTTCGGGCATGTGGGCGACAGCTATGAGTGGCACATCACCACAATCAAGGGCAAGCCTGTCTGCGTCTATCTTCCGGTAATCGTGCATTCTAAATCCACAGGCTGGCATTGTTTCAGCTCCCGCCATATTGCGGAGGGTGAGACTTATGAGGGTTTCCGTATAGCACAGGAGGGCGAACCCCATGCGGGCAAGCTGGTCGAGGTCTTCGAAAAGGAACTGGTGAAACCTCTCGACATCTCCATTACGAAGAATGTCTTCGGCCTGATGTTCAACAGCATCATCGTGCTGCTCGTCATCCTGCTCGGCGCCCGCTGGTACCGTAAGCACGACGCCACGGAAGAGGCCCCCAAGGGCTTTGCCGGCCTCATCGAGATGCTTGTGACGATGGTCGAGGACGATATCATCAAGGACTGCGTCGGCAAGGATTACAAGCGATACAGCCCGTATTTGCTGACCGCGTTCTTCTTCATCTTCATAAACAACCTTCTCGGAATAGTGCCGTTCTTCCCGTTCGGCGCCAATATCACAGGAAACATCGCCATCACGCTGGTTCTGGCCATATGCACCTTCATTGCAGTCAATGTCTTCGGCAACAAGCATTACTGGAAGGATATACTCTGGCCGGACGTGCCGGTGTTCCTCAAGGCGTTCCCCCTGATGCCTGTGATAGAGATAATAGGCATGTTCACCAAGCCGTTCTCGCTGATGATAAGGCTCTTCGCCAACATACTGGCGGGCCATGTCATGCTGCTGGGCGTCGTGGCTGTGGTGTTCCTTACCGCGGAGCTCGGTGCGGCGATGAACGCCGGCCTGAGCGTCATCGCGGTGTTCTTCGGAGTGTTCATGGACTGCCTCGAGCTGCTCGTGGCATTCCTCCAGGCATATGTGTTTACAATGCTCTCCTCTGTGTTCATCGGACTCAGCAGGCAGGAGCCGGAAACTGAATAACAATTTAAAACCAATAGATTTATGTTACTTTCAATGATTCTTCAGTCAGTTGCAGGTGCAGCTCTCGGAAAAGCAGGTATCGCAGTCGCTGCAGGCGTTGCTGCAATTGCAGCCGCAATCGGTATCGGCAAGATCGGCAAGGCATCTCTCGAAGCAGGCGCACGCCAGCCCGAGCAGGCAGGCCACTATCGTATGACCGCAATCATCATCGGCGCGCTCGTCGAGGGTGCATGTCTTTTCGCAATCCTTGTCTGCCTCATCGGTATTACACAGTAACAGGCAATGTCACTCATCACACCTGACTTCGGACTGCTGTTCTGGATGACGCTGATTTTCGGCATCGTCTTCTTCGTCCTGGCAAAATTCGGCTTCCCGATGATCACGGAATCTGTGCAGAAGCGCAGCGACCGCATCAATCAGAGCATCGCCAAGGCAAAGGAGGCGGAGGAGAAGCTCGCTTCCCTCGCCGAAGAGCAGGAGCAGATGCTGCAGCAGGCCCGTCTCGAGCAGACCCGCATACTCCAGGATGCCTCCCGCACCCGCGACGAGATAGTCGCACAGGCGAAGGAGCAGGCCGCACAGGAGGCTGCGAAGATGATCGAACATGCTAAGGTGGAGATAGCGGTGGAGCGCGAGTATGCGATGCGCGACATACGTGCCCAGGTGGCTGCGATTAGTGTTGAGGTTGCAAGCAAGCTCGTGTCAAAGGATCTGTCGGATGAGGGCGGGCAGATGGCCCTTGCCGACAGGATGGTGGATGAAATATCAAAACAGCGTCCTAACTGATGAATACCGGAGTCATATCCAAGCGTTACGCCAAGGCTCTTCTGGCTTATGTCCGGGAGACCGGGGGCGGTGAGCGCGTAAGCGCCCAGGTGCATGAGCTTCTGGGTGTGACGGATATATCCGGAATCGCACTCGAGCCCGAACTGCAGAAGTTCATGGAACTTCTCGTGCAGAAGGGCAGGGTGGAGTATGTGTGCGGCATCTTCCATACCTTCCTTGATCTCTACTACGACTCCATCGGGGTCAAGCGCGCCTCCCTCAAGGTGGCCGCACCCCTGCCAGGACTGGAAGACCGCCTGCGACCTCTACTTGAAGAGCAGTTCGGCTGCAAGGTCATCATCGACACAACAATCGACCCCGGCCTCGTGGGAGGCTTCGTGGTCGAGGTCGGCGGACAGATGCTGGATACATCGGTGCGTCATCGCATCGACATTCTCCGCCGGCAGTTTATCATCAGCAACAACAGATTAGTATAATGGCGCAGACAATAAAAGCAAGTGAAATCTCCGACCTCCTGCTGGAACAGCTCAGGGGCATAAATACGGCTCCGCAGTGGGAGGAGGTAGGCCATGTGCTTACAATATCGGACGGCGTGGCCCGCATCTACGGGCTTAACGGCGCCGAGGCCGGCGAACTCCTCGAGTTCTCCTGCGGCGTGAAGGCCGTGGTGATGAACCTCGAGGAAGACAATGTGGGTGCCGTGCTTCTCGGCCCCACCGACCTCGTGAAGGAAGGCATGCAGGTGCATCGCCTCGGAACCATCGCGAGTGTCAAGGTGGGTGAAGGCCTGCTCGGACGAGTCATAGACCCTATTGGCACACCCCTTGACGGCATGGGTCCGGTCGAGGGTGAGACGGTTGCAATGCCCCTCGAGCGCAAGGCTCCCGGTGTAATCTTCCGTGAACCTGTGACTCAGCCGCTCCAGACGGGTCTCAAGGCCATCGATGCCATGATCCCCATCGGCCGCGGCCAGCGTGAGCTGATCATCGGCGACCGCCAGACGGGAAAGACGGCAATCGCCATCGACACCATCATCAACCAGAGGGAGAATTACCTCAAGGGCGATCCGGTATATTGCATTTACGTTGCAGTGGGCCAGAAGGGCTCCACGGTGGCGTCGATAGTCCAGACCCTTCGCGCCAAGGGAGCGATGGACTACACCATAGTGGTGGCCGCTACCGCAGCCGATCCTGCAGCACTGCAGTATTATGCTCCTTTCGCCGGAGCAGCCATCGGCGAGTATTTCAGGGATACGGGCCGCCACGCGCTGGTTGTTTACGACGACCTCTCTAAGCAGGCCGTTGCATACCGTGAGGTTTCCCTCATCCTTCGCCGTCCTTCAGGCCGCGAGGCCTATCCCGGCGATGTGTTCTACCTGCATTCCCGTCTTCTCGAGCGTGCGGCCAAGATCATCAGCCAGCAGGAGGTCGCCGAGCAGATGAACGACCTTCCCGAATGCCTCAAGGGCAAGGTCAGGGCGGGTGGTTCGCTGACCGCGCTTCCTATCATCGAAACCCAGGCGGGCGACGTTTCCGCCTACATTCCTACGAATGTGATCTCCATTACGGACGGTCAGATATATCTCGAGAGTTCGCTCTTCAATGCGGGTTTCCGTCCGGCCATCAATGTCGGAATATCGGTATCCCGTGTGGGAGGAAGCGCTCAGGTCAAGAGCATGAAGAAGGTTGCCGGTACCCTGAAGATCGACCAGGCCCAGTACGGCGAGCTTGAGGCATTCAGCAAGTTCTCGTCCGACATGGACAAGGTGACCGCCATGACACTCGACAAGGGCCGCAAGAACAATCAGCTGCTCAAGCAGCCCCAGTACAGCCCGATGCCGGTAGGGGAGCAGGTTGCAATCCTGTATTGCGGCACACATGCACTCATGGCCGGCATCCGTATCGACCAGGTGCTCCAGTTCCAGACCCTTTTCCTCGACAGGATGCGCTCTACGCATGCCGATCTGCTGACGGAGCTTTCAAAAGGAAAGATGCCGGAAGGCGCGGCTGCTATAATCGAGGCCGAGGCCGAGGCAATCTGCAATCATCTGAACAGCTAGGATGGCATCTCTCCGCGAAATAAAGGACCGCATAGGGTCAGTCAAGTCGACGCTCAAGATCACGTCGGCCATGAAGCTCGTCGCTTCCTCGAAGCTCCGCAAGGCGCAGAAGGCGATAGAGAACCTGCGTCCTTACGAGGAGGAGCTTTCCGTGATTCTCCGCGAGCTGACCGGCAGGAATGCCCGGGACGCGCAGATGCAGACTGAGCTGCAGGTTCCTGCAGGCGACAAGGTGGCCATTGTGGCCATCGCCTCGAATTCCAGCCTCTGCGGCGGGTTCAACTCCAATGTCATCAAAAAGACGCTGGAGGTTGCGGCGGAACTTGAGGAGAAGGGCAGGAAGGTGACCGTGTATTCTCTTGGCCGCAAGGTGGCGGAGGCGCTCAGGAAGGCCGGATATCCTTCCGATGACTTCAGTCAGTTCGTTTCCCGTCCGTCCTACAGTGAGGCCGTGAAGATAGCCGGGCGGATAGAGGACGACAACAAGGAGGTCATACTCATATACAATCATTTTGTCACCACGGCAAAGCAGGTGGTTGTCATCGAGCCCTGGCTCACTGATGAAAAGCCCGGGCAGGTATCGGCTGAGAAGGCTACCTATGAAGAATATATAGTCGAGCCGGGTAAGGATGAGGTGCTCGCTGAACTTGCACCCAGGGTGACCATGCTCAAGTTCTATGCGGCCGTGCTTGACTCCGCTGCAGCGGAGCATGCGGCACGCACAATCGCCATGCAAACGGCGTCCGACAACGCCCAGGATCTGCTTGCAGACCTTACTTTGGAGTACAATAAGGGACGCCAACAAAAAATTACTGCAGAAATTCTTGATTTAATTGGTGGTATTTCAGAATAATTTATTATTTTTGCAGTCCCGTTAAGGGAATCGGGATGTGGCGCAGTTGGCTAGCGCACCACGTTAGGGACGTGGGGGTCGCTCGTTCGAGTCGAGTCATCCCGACATAAAATCAAAAAACCTGCTGATTTTCAGCAGGTTTTTCGTTTTCTAGAATTCGTATCCCAGTCCTATGCAGAAGGAATTCGTTATCTGGCCGCCGGCCAGGTAGGTTCCGTCGATGTGGATTCCCTTGATCTTGAACCCTATTCCTACTGATGCATGATTGCCAACGATGCCTCCGGCGTGGTATCCGCCACGTATCGAGAGCCTGTTGTCGTATGTATAGGATATTCCGGCTGAGCCTCCGACCTCGCCGTAAAGGAAATACTTGAAGTCGAGTTCCGCCTGTATCCTGTGGCTCGCGCCTCCGTCCTCGAAAGTCCTGTCGTATCCTGCAGCCACCGCTACGGCTGCAGGGAGCTTGAAGCCCTGCACGTCCGGGCCTGCATTGGTGACTCCGGCTGCGAACTTGAAGCCCTTCACCCATGCCTTGACAAGCACATCGGCGCAGAAGCCTCCGGTCTCCGTTCTGGGAGCAAGTTTGCTGCTGGCGTATTTTGCCGTGGCTTCAATGCCGAGGAAGCCGGTGAACCTGTAGCCGAATCCGGCGTGGAAGTACATGTCGGAAGGGGAGTACCTGTATGCCTGGGAACCGAAGTCCTCGACAATGTCATAAGGTTTCGATGATCCGTACCCGCCACCTGCCTTGACCGTGAACTTGCCGGCAAAGGTATACTGGCCCCGCAGGTCTGCATATGAAGTGCCCGAGGCAGCCCAGTTCTGGTACGTGGCCCTGATATCATTTGCGTCATCAAGGATGGTGGCTCCGGCCATCGAGGCGGAGATGGCGTCATGGCTGAACTCGAGGCTCGGGAGGATGACGCTCTGCGCCTGTGCTCCGGCCGTGAACTGCAGCAGGGCTGCGGCGATTATTGTCAGTGCTGTGCGTTTCATTTCTTGACGATGGTTTTGTTGTAAGAGTTTCCGCCATAGCTGACGTCGATCCTGTACTGGCCTGGTGCATAGTCTGCCATGTCGATGCTGTATGGATCGAGTATGCTGGCCTTGCCGTGGCCGCTGAACAGCTTCCTGCCGGCTGAGTTATAGATGGTGACCTTGGTCTCCGTGATTCCGGCGGGACAGACGTTGAGGAAGTCCACTACCGGGTTGGGGTAGAGGGCGGGACCGTTCGAACCGTCGAACATGCCGGCCTTGAAGCTGCATGAGCAGCCGAGGCCGCAGGGGTCGGTTGCAGTGAGGGTTATTTCGGCTATTCCGTCGGCTATGGAGGTGAGATTCAGGCTTCCACGGCTTTCAGTAGCCTCGAATGCATTATTGCCGGAAACGCTGGCCTTGTATGTGAGAGTTCCGCCGTCCTCGTCCTTGAATACGTTCTCGAGATTCACCGTTATTGTGCTGTTCCTGATGGAGACGACCTTGTCCTCCACCGGGCTGACGACCACGGGAGCGTGGTTCTGGAGTATGGTGAAGTCGAAGGTCTCGGTTGCCGACTGCCCAAGGGTGTCGGTCGCAGTGATCTTGAGCCTGTGTATGCCTGTAAGTTTTCCTGAACCGTCGTTGACCGTCACTGCGATGTCCTTGTCGTGGATGGAATAGCTGGCGGCGTTGTCGCACTCCACGTCTATCTTCACGTCAGTTTCGCTTGTGACGTAGAAATTGATGCTGAGTACCTCGTGGCCCTTGACACGGTAGTCGCCGGTGTAGTCGGTGCGTATCCTGGGCTTGGCCGTTCCGCCATAAGCCAGATATGCTCCATAGGCATCCAGCATGGGACCTATCTTCTCTGAAGCTCCGACTGCCGGGTTGGCTCCGTCGAGGAGCATCTTCTTCAGGTCGTCGCAGGTAAAGCCAGGACCTCCGTATGCGGATATGAGCAATGCTGCAACTCCGCTCACGTGCGGGCATGCCATGGACGTTCCTGTCATATAATAATATGACCCGCCCGCGGGCGCGAGAATCATGGCGATGGGGTCGGAAAACCGGTCGGTCTCTCCGCCCGGGGCGCAGATGTCGACCCAGTTTCCGTAGTTGGAGTAGGTGGCGCGGCGTCCGTCGGGGCCCAGGGCTCCCACGCAGACCACGGGCTCGTAATCGCCCGGGTGGCCTGCCGACCAGCCGTCGTTGCCTGCGGCGAATACTACCAGGCCTCCTTTCATGAGTCCGGTCTGGTTTCCGTCCGCATCGCAACCTGCATATTTGATGAAATAGTCCACAGCTGCCTTGAATTCCTTGGGAACCGTGCTCTCCTTGGCCTCCCGTTCTGAGTTGTAGTCGTAGCCCCAGCTGTTCTGGCTGATGAGCGCACCGTGGTCGGCGCCCCATATTATGGCGGCCTCGGAATCGCCCGGGTCCTCCTTGCCATCTTCCCTTTCATGGAAGATCTGTGAGTTGAGGATCCTGACGCCGCCCCTGCCGTTCAGGCCACCGGCAATGCCGCTTATGCCCTTGCCGTTGTTGCTTATGGCCGCTATCGTGCCGGCCACATGTGTTCCGTGCATGCCCGGGGTGATGCTGGAGCCCTCCCGTCCGTACACGAAATTGTGGCTGCCATTGCCGCTTGCGGGAATGCATACTCCCTGCAACTCCTCATGGTTCATGTCGACGCCGGTGTCCACCACATTCACTATCACGTCGCTGCTGCCTCCGGTTATTTCCCACAGGGGAAGGACGTTGATATCGATGCCCTTCACGAAGCCGCTGACCTGGGATGTGTTGTAAAGGTTCCACTGCTCGTCGGCGTACGGATCGTTGAAGGGATATTTGGCGGTGGTGTGGATCTTCCTTGGAATCTCGACCGTCGCTGCACCGGGGATGTCCCTGAAGCTTGCGGCGGCTTTGGTTGCGGAAGTCGTCGGGTCATAAGATACCTTGTACCAGTGGTGAAGGCCGAACTCGCGGTGCCTTGCCTCGAACTCGCCGGCGTCGGGGAACAGCCTTGTGAGTGAGGTGATGCCGTATGAACCGAGTTCGGCGATCAGGTCGTCTTCCGGGGAGGTCTCGATATGGGATGTCATCTCTTCGGTGAACTCCACGTGCAGTATTCCCGGTATGGTGCAGATGTCGCTTCCTTCTGCCTCCTCCGCCTCCACAGGCACGGGGTCGGGGAGGCTCCTGTTGCATCCTATGGCCAGAACGGCCATGGCGCTTAAAAATAGTAACCTTATATTTCGCATCATCAATAGCGGTCAATGTACAGACAAATTTAGCAATAATTGTTGAATTCGGTCCTGAAATGGCTGCCAGGAGCCCGTTATGACAAAAATCTTAAAAAATTCTTAAAATAATTTAACTACCCGTTTACGTATGATTGTGAACTAAAATTGTCGATATGCTTTCAAATAGCAAGAATTGCAGCAGATATTCTTACAATTTGTAAGTGGACAAGCTGAAAACAGACTATTTTCACCAAGTTACGAAGCTGTAGATATTTGGTTTTCCGCAAAATTATTCCGACCTTGCACAATAATTTCCGTTATTACGCGGTGTGGCTTTGAACTAAAAGTTTAGTTAGTATAGTTATTTGTTAAATTAAAATTTCAACCAAATGAGAAAACTTAAGATGTTTTTCACAGCGGTGGCTCTGCTTGTTGCAAGCTTGGCATATGCCCAGCAGATCAACATTGCAGGTATCGTGACCGACTCATCTACTGGTGAGCCTGTTCCTTTCGCCGCAATCCAGTTGAAGGGTACCATGACCGGTGCTACCACCGGCGCTGACGGTAAGTACACACTCTCTGTACCCGTCAATGGCGTCCTCGTCTTCAGCTCAGTAGGTTACGTATCACAGGAAATCAACATCGACGGTAACAAGACCGTTGACTGTGCTCTCGTTCCTGACGCAGAGTTCCTTGATGACGTTATCGTCGTAGCTTACGGTACAGCGAAGAAGTCTTCTTTCACTGGTTCTGCAGGAACCGTCAAGAGTGAAAGTATTCAGAAGCGTACAGTAGCCAACGTATCAAAGGCTATCGAAGGTCTCGTTGCCGGTGTCCAGACAACCTCTGGTTCAGGACAGCCTGGTGAGGGTGCTTCAATCCAGATCCGTGGCGTCGGCTCCATCAATGCAAGTGCATCTCCTCTTTATGTAGTGGATGGCATTCCTTTCGATGGTTCACTTTCTTCAATCAACCCTAACGATATCGAGTCACTCACCGTCCTCAAGGATGCATCTGCAGCCGCACTTTACGGTTCACGTGGTGCAAACGGTGTTGTCATGATTACTACAAAGAAGGGTTCAGAAGGCAGGTCAAACGTTACTTTCCGCGCAAACGTCGGTCTCCAGTCACGTTCACTTGCTGATTACGACATGGTTAACCAGAACCAGTTCGTAGAGCTTACTTGGGAAGCCCTCAAGAACGGTTACACCCAGAACGGTTATCCTATGGACCTCGCAAAGCAGTACGCTTCAGAGGACATGGGCGGCGCACTTGGTGGACAGCTCTACAACCCTTATAAGAACTACACATGGGACACCGTTATCGATCCTGAGACAGGTCTCGTACGTTCAGACGCAGTTTCTGCATGGAACGAGAACTGGATGGACGCCCTCACAAACAAGAAGGCCATCCACCAGGAGTACAACCTCGGTGTAACAGGCGGTGACGCAAAGACAAAGTACGCTTTCTCATTCGGTTACCTCGATGAGCAGGGTGTTCTTATCACCACCAAGTTCAACCGTTTCTCTATCCGTGGTAACGTTGACCACCAGGCAAAGCCCTGGCTCGCTATGGGCGCAAACGTAAGCTACGCAAAGACCGGTGCAAACTCTTCACAGTACTCAGACACCCAGACAGGTAATGCATGGTACACCGCTCAGTTCATGGCTCCCATCTACCCTGTTTACATGAAGGATGCCGAGGGTAACACCCTCTATGATGAGAACGGTGCAGCTCTCTTCGATTACGGTGAGAACGGCCGTCCCAAGGCTTCCAAGTTCAACGCAGTCGGTGACCTCTATGACAACGCATACGATACCCAGAGGGACAACACCAGCGCTCGTGGTTACATCACACTCGGTGGCAACGCTCCTTCACTCGGTGCACTCCAGGGTCTCACATTCACAGTTAACGTAGGTGCTGACCTTGTTAACCGTTACATCACCTCTTACTACAGCCCTTACCACGGTGACGGTGCTTCTACTGCCGGTTCAATCGACAAGTACTCAACCCGTACATTCTCATACACAATGAATGAGATCCTCAAGTACGACCGCACCTTCGGCAACCACCACGTTCTTGCACAGGCAGGTCACGAGTACTACAACTACAATTACTCATACCTCTTCGCAAGCCGCGATCACATCTACGCCGGTATCCAGGAACTCGCACCTGCATCAGGTACCCAGACCAACAACTCTTACTCAGAGGTTTACCGCATCGAGTCTTATCTCGGCCGTCTCAACTACGACTTCGCAGACAAGTACTACGTAGAGGCAACATGGCGTACTGATGGTTCTTCACGTTTCAACAAGGATTACCGTTGGGGCCAGTTCTGGTCAGTCGGTGCATCATGGCGTATCTCTGAGGAGAACTTCATGAAGGCTCTTCCATGGGTTAACAACGCAACACTCCGTGTATCTTACGGTCAGCTCGGTAACGATACCGTAGGTTCATACTACGCATGGCAGTCTCTCTACGACCTCACTTGGGCAAATGCAAACAACTCAGGTGCTATGGTTGCATCACTCGAGAACAAGGCACTCTCATGGGAGAAGAAGGGTTCCTGGAACTTCGGTCTCGAAGGAACATTCTTCAACCGCCTCCTCGATGTAACTCTCGAGTACTACATCTCAAAGACTGACGACCTCCTCCTCTCTGCACCTATGGCAGCATCAACCGGTTTCACCGGATACAACTCAAACCTCGGTGCAATGCAGAACAAGGGCTTCGAGTCTACCTTCAGACTCAACTGGCTCAAGAAGGGTAACGTTCGCGCAAGCTCAACTGTAATGGCTTACCTCAACCGCAACAAGGTCCTCAGACTTACCGGTGAGAGCGACACCATTACCGGTGGCTCACAGGTTATCAAGGTCGGCATGCCTATCTACACATACTATGTTCCCAAGACCGCAGGTGTTGACCCTGCAAACGGCGCACTCCTTTACTATGCATACGAAAAGGACGACGAAGGTGAAATGATCAAGGGTTCAGAGTACATCACTTCTGACAAGTCTGTCGCTACTAACTGCAAGTACTACATGGGCAGCCGCGAACCTAAGTTCCAGGGCTCATTCGGTTCTGACTTCCAGTTCGGTCCCGTTGACTTCTCATTCCTCACCACTTTCTCAGTAGGTGGCAAGACCTATGACAGCGTTTACGCAAGCGCAATGGAGGTTACCTACTCAGGTGATACCTGGAGCAGCAATGTTCTCCGCCGTTGGCAGAAGCCCGGTGACGTTACCGACGTTCCCGCAGTCCTCATCGGTTCAGGCCGTATCGCAGCTGACCGCTGGCTGGTTGATGCTTCTTACTTCGCAATCAAGTCTGTTCAGCTTGGCTACACTCTCCCTCAGCAGTGGACCAAGGCTATCAACATCAACGCTCTCCGCATTTTCGTGAATGGCGACAACCTCTGTCTGTTCAGCCACCTCCACGGTCTTAATCCTCAGTACAGCCTTTCAGGTGGTACCAACTGGTCATACACTCCGACCAGAACCATCTCTGCAGGTGTTGATATCAATTTCTAATGTATAGGAGGAAGATATTATGAAAAAGATACTTTATACTTTAATAGCTCTCGCTACTCTCGCATTCGCAAATTCTTGCAAGCCCGAGACTCTTGAGACCACTCCTACCGATGCAGTATCAGGTGAGTTCATCCTCGGTACAACTGAGGGCGGTTACCAGGCACTCAACGGTACCATCCGCTTCTTCTGGCAGTGGGGTTCCACCACCACCGGTAACTATCACCAGTGCTTCGGACCTCTTTCATACGGCCTCGCAGCAGACCTCATGGGTGAGGACTTCATCATGCATGCTTCAGGTAACGGTTGGTTCTGGTATGACTACCTTTATGATGTAAAGGATATGTTCAACTCCACAACCTGGAGACCTTACGATGCCTGGAACTACTACTACACCCTTATCTCAAACTGCAACTACATTCTTGCAAAGCAGGATGAAATGCAGGGACCCGAGGAGGATGTCAACTACATTATGGGTAACGCTTATGCTTTCCGTGCATATGCATACGCATTCTGCGCAATGCTCTATGCAAGAAGCTACATCGGCCACGAGGACAGACTCTGTATTCCTATCTACACAGAGCCCACACAGGCAGGTACTCCCGGTAAGGCACGTTCTACCAACAAGGAGGTATTTGCTCAGGCAATGTCTGATATCAACAACGCTATCGAACTCATCGGTAGTGCATCACGTCGTCACGTTTCTCAGTTCGACAAGTACAATGCAAACGGTGTAAAGGCTCGTATCGCCCTCTATATGGGTGACTACCAGACCGCTTACGACGCAGCCAAGATCGCTGCAGAGGGTGGTTCATACGAGTTCGATCCCGACGAGCACTTCAACGATGCTTTCGCTGATGACGTTATCTGGGGTGCTGAGATCATCGAGTCTCAGGGTACAACCAACCCTCAGTTCCTTGCACATATGGACTACCGCTTCGGTGGATACGGCGATGCAGCCCGCAAGTGCTGCAGCAACTGGCTCTACGGCAAGATGGCAGGTCAGGACCTCCGCAAGGGATGGTGGAAGATGGAGACCATGCCCGACGGCACTCAGAAGCTCCAGCAGTACAAGTTCCTCTTCCAGGATCCTACCAATACCTACATCGGCGCAGACCACGTATTCATGCGTGTTCCTGAGATGATCCTTACCATGGCAGAGTGCGCTTGCCGTCTTGGCCGCGACTCAGAGGCTCAGGAGATTCTCAACGACTTTATGTCTACCCGTTGCGAGGATTACGAGTGCACCAAGACCGGTACCGCTCTTGGCAAGCTCACAACCGACGAGACCGGCTCACTCCTTGAGGAAATCCTCATCCAGCGCCGTGTCGAGCTCTGGGGCGAATATGGCCGTGTATACGACATCAAGCGTCTCCGTCAGGGCTTCGTTCGTACTGAGGCTATGGGTCACCCCAAGGCTGCCCTCCTCAATACTCTCCACTGCGACGATCCTGAGAGCTTCGACTGGGTACTCACCATCCCTGCAAAGGAATATGATGCCAACCCTCTCATGGTCAAGAATCCTATCACCAGCTATGCAGAAGGCGAGTACGGCGACGATCCCGCTCTCACCCCTGCTTCAGAGGAGTAATTTTTGAACCGTAAATCTGATATTGATATGAAAAATATATTCAAAGCACTCGCAGTCGCAGGAGCAGCAGTTGCACTGTTCGCTTCTTGTGATACCGACCTTGTAAAAGCTGAATATACTGGAGACGGTGCTGTTTCTTTTGCAGCAACAGTAGTAACTGCTACTGAGATCGAGGCATCTGAGACCGTTTTCAACGTTCCTCTGTGCAGAAGCAACGCTTCAGAGGCAAAGACTGTCAGCATCAAGGCTACCCTTCCTGACGGATTGAGCTGCCCTTCAAGCGTTACTTTCAACGCTGGTGAGTTCGAGGCTTTCCTCCCCATCGACATCGCAGTCATGGAGGTTGGTAACAGCTACAAGGGAACCCTCGAGATCGAAGGCCTCTCTGATGAGGAGAAGGCTATCTCTATTTCTTCAACAGCTTTCACCCTCGCTAAGGCATTCACATGGATCAGCCTTGGTACCGGTTACTTCTTTGATGGATTCTGGGAGGGCTTCATGGGTGACGTCGAGGTTCTTCAGGCAGAAGGCTTCGAGAGATGGAAGATCATCAACCCTTACGGAGCAGCAGCAGAGGCAGCCGTTGCAGGTCCTGCAGCTCTCGAGTTCTGGGCAAACGGATATGATGAATGGGGCTACAAGCTCATCAAGTTCGACACATTCTATACATGTTGGGACTATGATGGTGGCGGAAACATCATCAAGGGTTACTGGCCTAGCGACCTTAGCGCAAACTACGCTGCCAAGGAAGTTAACAGCTGCTTCTATGAGGATGATATCGTCGGCTTCGACCCTTGCTGGTACATCGACGGTCTCGGTGGCTGGCCTTCAAGCTCATACTTCGAGTTCCTTTGCATGCCTGGCCGCAGCAAAGCCGACTTCATCGAGTGGCTTACCGAAATGGGTGTATATTAATAGATCCGTATAATGTCTTTAGAAGGGATTGGGAGGTTATCCCCCAATCCCTTTTTTATCTTAATATTAGAATATGAAATTCAGATATCTGGCACTTTTGCTTTTACCGGCCGTGGTCTTCTCATGCAGGACCATCGACATCGAGCCGTCTGCCTCCGAGGCATTCTGCTCACCTGATGAAGTACTGACTGCTAACCTTTCCGGCGATATCGTTCCCGGCATGCTGCGCGTCAAATTCAAACAGGAGCCCGCGTCGATCGATGACATATCGGCAATGCTTCCCGAGATTACCGTAAAGAATGCCCACCGTACATTCACCGAGGATCCCCGCTTCGAGGAACGTACCCGTGCCGAAGGCATGCATCTCTGGTATGACATCGCCTATGAGGAAAAGGTGGAGGTGACCAAGGTAGCTGTAAGCGTCAATGCAAATTCTAACATCGAGTTCGTCGAAGGCGTGCGTATTGCAAAGCCGCAGACCGTATGGCCTTTCAACGATCCCGCAATCAACAGGCTCTGGCATTACTCCAACGACGGCAGCGTCAAGACATGGACAGCCGGTGCCGACGCAGGTGTCCTGGAGGCGTGGAATGTCGAAACCGGTAACGAGAACGTAGTTGTTGCCGTCATCGACGCAGGTGTACGTTACACCCACGAGGACCTCAGGGATGCCATGTGGATCAACGAACCTGAACTTAACGGACAACTCGGCGTCGACGATGACGGCAACGGTTTCGTCGATGACATCTATGGATTCAACTTCTGCGCAACCAGCGGATCTTCATTCGTCGGTACCGTGCATCCTGAAGACCACGGCACACACGTGGCCGGAACAATCGCCGCCGTCAATAACAACGGCCTCGGCGGTTGCGGTATTGCAGGCGGCAACGGCTCTCACAAGGGAGCCAGGGTCATGACCTGCCAGATCATTGACGGAAACCTCGGCGCATACGATGCTGACGCATTCAAGTATGCCTGTGACAATGGCGCAATCATCTGCAACAACAGCTGGTCTCAGCCCGGTGCATCCGGTGTTGGCTCTTCACTCAGGGCCGGCATCGAGTACTTCAAGAAGTACGCTGGTCTTGATGAGAACGGCAAGCAGGTTGCTCCCATGGCCGGTGGTCTCGTTCTCTTTGCAGCCGGTAACGATTCCAAGGACGTGTGCTGGCCTGCAATGGACGACTGCGTATATGCAGTTTCCGCAATTGCCTCTAACTGGAAGGCAGCCTACTATACCAACTATGGCAGCTGGGTCGACATCGCCGCTCCCGGTGGAGATGCACAGCTCGGACCCCAGATTTACAGCTGCGTTGCAACAAACGATTCAGCATATGACGCATATCAGGGAACATCCATGGCGTGCCCTCACGTCTCAGGTGTTGCCGCACTCGTGGTATCCCACTATGGTGGTCCCGGATTCACCCCTGAAAAACTCTGGAACATCCTGTGCGAGTCTGCAAATTCAGAAGACCTTTACAAATACAATGACGGAAAGAAAGGCGAACTTGGCATAGGTATGGTCAATGCAGGTGCAGCCCTCTCCAACGAAGGCCCTCTTGCTCCTGAAAAGGTTACAGGTGTCAAGGCCTCTGCACGCGCAAATGCCATCGATGTTACCTGGAAGGTGGCTGTCGATCCTGAAAGCGGCAAGGCTGCATACAATACAGTATACTATAGCAAGAAATCTCTCGCTGACTTCACCGTGTCTGCAAGCGGAAAGGCTTCAGACCCGTCTGTCGATTACGTTGTGGTTCCTTCCGGAGCAACAGCTGCAGGTGACGAAATCTCCACCAGCATCGCAGGCCTCGACTTCAGCACTACATATTATATCCGCGTCTGTGCATCAGACAAGCTTGACAACTACGGTCCTGTTTCAGACATGGCCAGCGTCAAGACGGGCGACAACAGCAAGCCCGAGGTTGTGGCTGTCGACGGCACAAGCGCAAGGATCAAGGAGCATGAGTCCGCCACCCTTAACTTCAATGTAAGCGACAAGGACGGCCATGCCCTCACCGCTTCTCTTTCTAAGCAGACAAAGGGAATAACACTCACTTCCATAACTGACGGCAAGTGCTCTGTAATATTCGACGGAAAGACCCTCGGCGTTGGCGAAGTCAGCGTCAACCTCATCGTGTCCGACGGATATGACGAAACCGTCACCGCTCTCACATGTACCGTTGTAGGAAACGAGCCCCCTGTTGTCGTAAAGACAATGGAAGACATGATCTTCGGCTCGAAGTCCGAGGTCAGGAGCATCAATCTTGCCGAATACTTCACCGATCCTGACGGAGAGGCTCTTGCATACGACGTACAGAGCTCCTCAACTTCTATCATCGTGAAGCCCGAAGTCAAGGGAGACAAACTCGACCTTACCGCAAACTGGTACGGCACAACCACACTCACCGTTACGGCTACCGACGGCATGGGCAAGAAGGTCAGCCAGTCATTCAAGGTTCTCGTACGCGACGGCAGCGTCAAGTTCGACCTCTATCCCAACCCCGTTGTCGACAAACTCAACATCAGGAGCGCCGACGAGCAGAAGGTTGATGTGAAGATATTCTCAGGCGCCGGAGCCAAACTCTTTGACTCAAGCCTCACAGTGGGCGCATTCAACCCTGCACAGGTCGACATGAGCGACTACAGGGCAGGCTCATACACCGTAATCATCAAGTCCGGTGATTCAGAAGACAAGTACGTTGTTGTTAAGTCAAAGTAAAGCCTTATGAAGAAAGTTATTATTACCATCATGATACTCGCTGCCGCTGCAATGCAGCTGCGCGCACAGGGTTTTGACTCGATGATTCTCCCCAAGAGTGTGGAGGAGCTGGGAAAGGGTGACGTATCGCCTGTTTTCGTGCGCCACGACGGCTCTTTCGGCATCGACGCTTCATTTATGAAATGGGCTCCCAAGAGCGTGAACAACACAATCCTCGGGGCAAGTGCCTATTATCAGCTCAAGGACAGATATGAGGTGAACCTCGAGTTCCGCCAGAACTCAGGCCAGCAGTACAATATCACCGATCCCCTCGGAACAATCACCGGCCAGTACAAGCCCAAGGACATGATCGCAGGTCTCGGTTTCACCTGCAAGATCACCGACTTCCTTGCAGTAGGTGTAAAGGGCCGCTATATGAGTGCCAACCTTGGCGAGGAGCTGACCATCAGCGGATTCGGAATCGACGCTGGCGTTCAGTATTTCTCAGACGCTCTCACAGTTGAGTTCGGTGCTGCAAATCTCGGTTCTGAGGTTGCTCTCGCAAAGGTCGACGGTTCATACTCGATTGCAGGCATTACCGCATCTGCCGAGGTGGATTATATGTTCGCCGGCGCGCTCATGGCTGCAGCCGGTGTTGAATACAGCATAAAGGACATCGCATTCGTGCGCGCCGGCTATCATTACGGTGCCGACACCGCCCTGCCTTCATTCGCCACAGTTGGCGCAGGTGCCAAGTTCGCAGGAGTCAGCATCAACGCTGCCTTCCTCATCGGCTCCGAAGGCGTAGGCAACACCATGATGTTCGGTCTGGGTTATAGTTTCTGATAATGTCAGTCCGTAGCTTTGCGGCCGTCTGCGCTGCAGTGATCTGCCTGTGTTCCTGTAACAAGGAGCAGGCAGAATTGCGTCATGAGAGGTATTATGTGAACACCTTTGCCCTGGGTATGATGTCCACATATTACTTGTGGAGCGACGAGATCGAGGGCACCTTCGAAAACTGGAAGGCGGCCGACGATCCTGTTCAGAAAGTCAAGGACATACGCTACAAGGACAGAAACGGCAAGGACATCGACAGATGGACCCAGATGCTCACCTCCTACAGCGAGACCATAAACTCCATGAGCGGTCAGACCACGAGCTACGGCTACGATTTCCTCTTCTACCATATCCGGGAAAATTCCGATGCTCTTTGTGCAGTGGTCACACTGTGCTATCCGAATACTCCCGCCTCCGATGCCGGTCTCAAGCGCGGCGACGTTGTCCTTAAGATTAACGGCAAGGACATCACAATGGACAATTACCAGGCCCTCTACTCTTCCGACTTCCTGGGCGGCAGCGAATGCAGCCTGACAATGATGGATGGCAGGTCACTGGAGATGAAGGCCCGTGCCATATACGAGAATCCCGTGCTTGCATGCAAGGTAATCGACTGCGGCGCAAAGAAGGTGGGCTATCTGCTTTACACAAGTTTCACGATGGAAAGCTGTGCCGACCTCATCGAGGCCTGCAAGTCGATGAAGGCTCAAGGCGTGTCGGAACTCGTGCTCGACCTCAGGTACAACACCGGCGGTTATGTAGCGGCAGAGAATCTGCTCGCCTCGATGCTTGCTCCCGAAGCTGCCGTGGAGAATGCCGAACTCTATCTCATCGACAGGTACAACAGCCTGCTGACCAGGGAATGGGGAGTCAAGGAAACGCACTTTGCCACCGAGCATACCGGCAAGGTCAATGGCAAGGATTACACGTACTCGACCAGTGGATGCAACCTCAATCTTGACAAGATATACGTGCTTACCACCGGCAGTACGGCCTCCGCTTCAGAGAGCATCATAGTAGGTCTTCTTCCTTACATCCCTGTGGAGATAATAGGCGACCAGACTTCCGGCAAGTACTGCGCAGGCATTATGGAAAGCGCTAAGGACTGGTACAAGGAGAACAGCAAGGCCCTTAAGGAAAGCAAGATAGATATTTCCGAGGCGTGGGGATATTGCGGCGACTGGGGTATGTATGTCATGATCAGCCGCTATGCCGACAAGAATGGCGACACTCCATGCATGCCCGACGGCTTCACCCCTGATACGAAGGCGGTGGACACCCCGGAAGACGGAATCGCACTTGGCGACCCTGCAGAGCGGCTGCTTAACATCGCTCTTGTAAAGGCCGGTTATACCGGGCCTTCAACAAGAGAGGCCTCCCGTGCGGGAAGGCCTCTGCGTAGGTGTGAGAACCAGCCCGAGCGTCAGACTTACCGTCTGTTCGAGCCCGGGTCGCTCGAGTCTCTATAGCAGTTCCTGCTTGAGGTTCTCGATGTAATCGTCTATCTTCTTCAGTTCCATTGGAATTCTGATACGCTGCGGGCATTCCTTCATGCATTGCCCGCAGGCTATGCAGTGGTCGGCCTGGCGCACTGTAGGTATGGCCTTGTTGTATGAAAGGAGATACTTCCTGCGTGCGCGGATATAGTCCTTCTGTTCCTTTGATGTCACATAGGTTGCCTCGTTGACCGTCTTGTTGTAGAAGCTGAAGATTCCGGGGATGTCGATGCCGTAGGGGCAGGGCATGCAGTACTGGCAGCCCGTGCAGTCCACGAGAGGGTATTTCTTGAAAGTCTCTGCAATTCCGTCGAGCATGGTGAGCTCCTCCTCGGTAAGAGGTTTGAAGCCCAGGTATGTGCTCAGGTTGTCCTGGAGATGCTCCATGTATGTCATGCCGCTCAGAACCGTGAGGACTCTGGGATAGGTGCCGCAGAACCTGAATGCCCAGGATGCGATGGACCTGTTCGGTTCACGCTCCTTCAACTTCTGGGCGAGAGGTGCGGGCATGTTGCCGAGCTTGCCGCCCAGCAGGGGCTCCATGATGACGACGGGAATCTCCTTTTCGTCGAGCATCCTGTAGAGTTCGTCAGCTTCACCTTCGAACCAGTCGATGTAATTCATCTGGATCTGGACGAAGTCCCAGTGGTAGGTCTCGTGCAGGTCGAGCAGATCCTTGAGGCCGTCAACGTTGCCGTGGAATGAGAATCCCAGGTTGCGGATGTGGCCTTTGCTGCGCTCTTCGAGCAGGAAAGGCATTATGCCGGTGTCGCCGAAGCGGGTGTCGAAGGTCTTGCGGTTGCCGATGGAATGGAGCAGGTAGTAGTCGATGTGGTCGGTCTGGTAGATGCGCAGCGACTCCTGATACATCTTCTTGGAGTTCTCGAGGGTCCAGTTCGAGAAGTTGGACATCTTGGTGGCAAGCAGCCATTTCTCCCTTGGATATCTGTTAAGGGCGATGGATGTAGCCGTCTCGCACTCGCCGCCGAGGTAGGTGGGCGATGCGTCGAAGTAGTTGACGCCGTGCTCTATGGCGAAGTCCACCATCTCGTTGACCTTCTGCTGGTCGATGACCTTCTTGCCATCTTCAAGCTCCACCATGGGCCAGCGCATGCATCCGTAGCCGAGAAGGCTCACTCCGGGGAAGTTCTGTGCCATCTCACCGTTGAGTTCGGGTGCTGAACCGGTTTCTTCCATTGCGCTCTTTGCCGCCTTGGGGGCGCAGGCTGCAACGCCGAGGACTGCGGCACCTGTGCCTGCGGTCTTCAAAAAGTCTCGTCTATTCATCATGTCTGTGCTCCTCCAATCCGTTAACTGTTATTGCGCTGATAGGTCTTACTGGGCAAAGGAACTCGCATTTGCCGCAGCCGATGCACTGGGTGTCGACCACGGTCGCCAACTTCTTGCCGTCTTCGGTTACCATGAGGATGGCGCCGGTGGGGCAGATGGTGCTGCACTTCGCGCAGCCTATGCAGAGCTCTTCATTGACCTTTGCGAATCCGATGTGTATGCTTAACTTCTCCTCCTTGCTTACCGGGCGGATGGCGCCTGCAGGGCAGACGTCACCGCATATGGTGCACTCAGGGCGGCAGAAACCTTTTTCGTAGCCCATCTCCGGCTGGAGAAGATGCTTGATGTCGGTGCTGGGACGGAGAACGCCGTTGGGACAGTTTGCAACGCAGAGCTGGCAGGCGGGGCACTTGCTGTAGAAGTCCTCGGCGCTTTCAGCTCCCGGAGGAACCAGGCGTCCTGAACGCTCGGGCACCTGCTTGTCGGCAACTTCCGCAAGACCACCGTCCTTGCGTTTTTCCTGTGCGTGAGCAATGCTTCCCGCACCAAGCACCAGCGCCGTAGTCGCAATGAATGCTCTACGGCCTGCGTCGGGAGCATCCTTCGGGCCCTCGTCTGCGGTCGCGCATGTAGTCTGCTGCTTATCGGTGCTCTCCGCGCTTGTAGTTTGCTGCCGGGATGCTTGCGAGCGGAGCGAGCCGGGGGGCGTTACGGGGGTGGAACCCCCGTCAGAAGGCTTTGCGATAGCGAAACTTATCGCATTTTCTTTGCATCTGCCGATGCAATCAAAACAATCGATGCAGCGGCTGTAGTCGATGGTGCGGGTCTCGGTGTCGAGGCAGGCTGCCTTGCAGCCACGGCCGCAGCGCCCGCATTCGGCGCACTTGCTCTCGTCGATGCGTATCTTGAAGAGGCTGAATCGGCTGACGAGTCCGAGGACGGAGCCAACGGGGCAGATGTTGCTGCACCATGCGCGGCCCCATACCCATGCGCTGACCGCCATGATCACAAGGGTGACTGCGGCCACGATGAGAAGGACGGGAACCATGCTCTGGCCCTCTGCAAGACTTGCTATGCTGCGGACCATCCTACCGTATGCGCTGTAGGGCTCGATGAGTGCCACGAACAGCTGTATGCCGGTGAAGATGGCGATGACTGTGAGTGCGAGCACCGTGTAACGCACAATCCTGCGCTCCTTGTTGAACTTGAAGTGCTTCACTTCAGGCTTGATGGTGCTGACAGGCCCTGTCTCCTTACCTTCCTTACGGGCCTGGGCGGCCTTCTGGAAGCGCTTGACGTTGATCTTGTTTGCAATGAGGCCGACCTGCCTGCGGATCCAGATCACCACGTCCTGGAATATTCCGAGGGGACAGATAACCGAGCAGTAGATTCTGCCGAAGAGCAGCGTGAGGAGCAGGATGCCGCCTATCACGATGAAATTACCAGCCAGGCATGAAGGCAGGAACTGGAGTTTTGCCATCCATCCCCACCACTGCTGGCCGATGCCCACCAGCAACAGCGTTATTCCAATGAAGAACAACACTGCAAGTGCGATTCTGATTTTGCGTAACATAGATGCGAATTTAACAAAATTCACTGAATTGGAGTATCTTTGCCGCATGAAAAATATAGTGATTCTGGCAGCGGGGGATTATCCCCGCAAGGAGTACCCGAGGTGGCTCCTCGATAATGCCGACGTCGTGGTTTGCTGCGACAGCGCGATAGCCGGCCTGATGCGCCGCGGCAAGGACGCCGACGTGATCGTGGGCGACTTGGACTCCGTGCGCACACGCCTTCTCGAGCGCACGCAGGCCAGGGTCGTGCACAACCCGGACCAGGAGTGCAACGACCTTACCAAGGCGTTCGGGTATGTGCTTGAAAATTACCCCGATGTCTCGGAGATCCATATACTTGGAGCCACGGGAAAGTCCGAGGCCCATACCGTGGGCAACCTTTCGCTCCTCATGCAGTATGAGGCCGATTATCATCTGTCGGAGCGGGGCATACATCTCGACATGGTGTCCGACCATTCCACCGCCTTCGCCATAACGGGGAGCTGCGAGCTTCACGTGGGCGGAGGACGCCGCTTCTCCATCTTCTCTCCCGACAGCACCCTCAGGATAAGGTCGAAGGGGCTGCAGTGGCCGCTCGACAACGTCGTGTTCGACAACTGGTGGAAGGCGACGCTCAACATAGCCCTGGGCGACGTGGTGGAACTCGTGTTCAACCATCCGTCAATGGCGCTGGTGATTCTGGATTAGCATCCTACCGAAAAAATATGTATTTTTGTAGATTGTTTAATTTGCAACATTATGACTTCTAAAGAAATCAGGCAGAAATTCCTGGACTTTTTCGCTGAAAAGGGCCACACCGTGGTTCCCAGCGCCCCTATGGTAGTAAAGAACGACCCCACATTGATGTTCACCAATGCGGGCATGAACCAGTTCAAAGATATATTCCTTGGCAACAGCAAGACCAAGTTCTACCGTGCCGCCGACTCGCAGAAGTGCCTTCGCGTGAGCGGTAAGCACAATGACCTTGAGGAAGTGGGCCACGACACATATCATCACACGATGTTCGAGATGCTCGGAAACTGGAGTTTCGGCGACTATTTCAAGACCGAGGCCATCGACTGGGCATGGGAACTCCTCACCGAGGTGTACGGCATCGACAAGAGCATACTCTATGCAACCATATTCGAAGGTTCCGACGAGTGCCCTCTCGACCTCGAGGCAAAGGCAGCATGGC
>JAZUFA010000020.1:0-107536 GCA_045640445.1 Candidatus Cryptobacteroides sp.
ATCGCCCACCACTGGCTCATCCTCCACGGGCGCTACATCTGCACGGCCATAAAGCCGAAGTGCCCAGGGTGTCCCCTGAGCACTTGGTGTAAGGAATACGGCAGTAAATAATTACTTGCAGAACTGCTCCTTGAGAGCGGCGATCTTGGCATCGGCGTCGTCGCCCTTTGCTCCGAAGTAGAACTTGATCTTGGGCTCCGTGCCAGAAGGGCGCACGCTCACAACGTCGCCGGCCTCGCTGAAGAACTGCAGCACGTTGCTGCTGGGCTGGCCCGTCTTCTCGGGCACCAGATAATCCACAACCTTGCAAACAGGGCTTCCGCACATCTCTGCGGGCGGATTGCTGCGGAGGTCAGCCATCATCTGCTGGATCTCCTGCGCACCGCTGATACCCTTGCGGACTACGGAAACGAGTCCCTCCTTGCGGTAGCCGAATTCGGCATATATCTTCTGCATCAGCTGATACAGGGTAAGGCCCTGCTCAGCGGCCCATGCCGCGCACTCGGCGAGCATCATGCAGCTCACCTGGGCATCCTTGTCGCGGACGAACTCGCCCACATTGAAGCCGTAGCTCTCCTCGCCTCCGCAGATGAACTCGCCGCCCTGCTCCTTCTGGCGCTTCACCACTTCCGCAATGTACTTGAAGCCGGTGAGGACGTTGAATACGGGAACGCCGTATGACTTGCAGATATCGGTTATGAGCTCGGTTGTCACAATGGTCTTGACCACGTACTTGCCCGGCTGTATCTTGCCCAGCTCATTCCACTTTGAAAGGATGTAGTATGTGAGCATCGATGCGGTCTGGTTACCGTTGAAGAGCACCATCCTGCCCTCGTTGTCGCGGACTGCTATGCCCATGCGGTCGGCGTCAGGGTCGGTTGCAAGGACGATGTCGGCGCCGGTTTCCTCAGCCTTCTCAATAGCCATCTTAAGGGCTGACTGCTCCTCGGGATTGGGTGAGTATACGGTGGGGAAATCGCCGTCAGAGATATCCTGCTCGGGCACATGGATGACATTGGCAAAGCCCTTGCGCCTCAGGATTTCAGGGACAAGGCGCACGCCGCAGCCGTGAAGGGGCGTGTAGACTATCTTGATATCAGAATGCTTTTTGCACTCCTCCGGACTGAGCGAGAGGGAGATGAGGTCGCGCAGGTAGAGCTCGTCGACATCGGCGCCCATAAGCTCGATCTCGCCGCACTTGAGGCCGGCCTTGAACTTGACCTGAGAAGGATCGGTGATCTTTGCGACTTCGGCAACTATCTCCTTGTCGACGGGAGATGTGACCTGGCCGCCGTCGCTCCAACTGACCTTGTAGCCGTTGTATTCCTTGGGGTTGTGTGATGCGGTGATCATGACACCTGCCACGGCGCCCTTGAGGCGTACCGCATAGCTCATCTCGGGAGTGGGACGGATGTTGTCGAATATGAAGACATGGATTCCGTTCGCGCTGAGGACGTCCGCAGTGATCTTGGCGAACTCCTTGCTGTTGTTGCGGGAGTCGTACGATACCACAACCTTGAGGTCATCGCCCTCGCAGTGCGAAAGGATATAGTTGGCCAGGCCCTGGGTTGCCATGCCCACGGTGTACTTGTTCATGCGGTTGGTACCCACGCCCATGATGCCGCGCAGACCGCCCGTGCCGAATTCAAGATTCTTGTAGAATGCATCTTCAAAACCTGCCGGGTCCGTGTTCCTGAGTTCAAGGACCTGCATCTTGGTCTTCTGGTCAAAATCGCCGTCAAGCCAGCTCTGAGCCACTTTTTCGAATTCCTTCATTGTTATTGTATGTTTTAGTTCATGTGTTCGATTAATCTTTCAAATTTAATGATTTTCTATGGATTATCGTTACTTTTGCAACTGAAATGAAGCCAAGTTTTGCACAGATACTTCAACAGGTGGAGCAGAAGCGCAGCCATAAAATGGCTGACAAGCTGCCCGCATGGGCCGGCGTCGAGGGCCTCGAGTTCCCCACCGACCTCTGCCTCGAGCAGTGCTCCTCCCAGGCGGCCGCACTCTTCAAGGCTTCGCTCTTAGGCAGCCCCGGAGCCATAGCCGACCTTACAGGAGGCATAGGCGCCGACTGCTGGGCGTTCTCGAAGGTTGCAGGCAGGGTGCTCTATTTCGAAAAGAATCCTGAACTGGCACAGGCCGCCGAGGGCAATTTCAAGAAGCTGGGGGCCCTTAACATAAGCGTCACCAACGCATGCACCAGCGAAGAGCTCATCGACGGACTCGACGAGCTTGACTGGATCTACCTCGACCCTGCAAGAAGGGACAATGCCGGCAGGAAGGTCTTCCTCCTCGAGGACTGCACGCCGGATGTGCTGACCCTGCTTCCCGCCTTATGGCGGAAGACGGACAACATAATGCTCAAGCTCTCCCCCATGGCGGACATCAGCATGCTCGCAGCCAAGCTGGGCGGCGAGCTGCAGAAGGTTCACGTGGTCAGCTCCGAGGGCGAGACCAAGGAGCTGCTCTGCATACTCCGCAAAGGCAACACCGAGCCATACACCATTGAGGTTGACATCCCTGACATGGATGCCGGAATGGCCTTCAGCCCGGCCGAGGAACGCTCGGCCACGCCCGTATTCGACGGCACTCCCGCCGCAGGGCAATATCTGCATGAGCCCTGCGCAGCCCTCCTGAAATCCGGCGCATTCCGCCTGCCCTGCCGCAAATGGGGGCTCAGGAAGATGGCGCCCTTCACACATCTTTACCTTTCAGACAGCGGGCTTCCTGCGGACGCAGCGCCTTTTTTCAAGAGCTTCCTCATACAGGAAGTGCAGCCTATGGGTGCGGCGGGCATAAAAGCCTTTGCCAGGGCTTATCCAAAGGCCGACGTCAGTGCAAGGAACATCCCGATGACGAGCGAGCAGCTGAGGGTGAAACTGAAGTGCGCACCGTCGAACGACGGCACGCACATATTCGGATGCACCGCTGGCGAAAGCCGCCAGCTGATCGCCTGCAGGCGTGTGAAATAATCTATTTGTCAAGAAGATACCTGGTCCAGAACTTGGCGGCATCATCCACGTCGTGGTTGTGCTGAAGGCCTCTGTAGCCGTGCATTCCGTCAGGATAGATCATAAGTTCGAAATCGCAGTTGTTCCTCTGCAGGGCGTCGATGAACTGCAGGGTGTTCTGGAAGTGAACATTGTCATCGCCCGTACCATGGGTCAGCTTGAGGTATCCGCGGGGACCGTCGCCTCCACGGCACAATGAGCAGTCCTCAACATAATTGAGCACGGTGGCCCTGGCATATCCTCCCGGATTTGCCTGAGGGGTGTCCATGAAGCGTTCGGTATATGCGGAATCATACAGGGTCCAGTCATATACACCGCCGCCCGCGATTCCGCAGTGGAAGTACTCCGGATAGCGCATCACGAGCATGCTGGTGGTAGTGCCGCCGAATGAGAATCCGTCAACACCTATGCGGTCGCCCTTCACGTAGGGCAGGCTCTGCATGTATTCAGCCCAGGCGATATAGTCCTCGAGCTCTATCACGGTCATCTGGCGGAATGCCTGGTCCATGCCGGCGCGGCCGTTCTCGCCGCTCGAGCGGGGGTCGACGCACATCCATATCACATCGTTCTCCCAGGCCCAGCGGTTGGACGCGTCGCGGTCGTTCCAGCGGTCACGCACATATGCGGTGCCCGGACCGCCGTAGACCTCCATTATCACCGGATACTTCCTTGCAGGGTCGAAGCCTCTGGGATATGTGATGAGACCGTACAGGTCGAATCCGTCATGTTCGATCTTTATCTGCTGGGGAAGCGGCGTGTCCGCCATGTCGACCTTCTGCGCCGGCTCGATCACGGAGATGACGCCATACTTGTCGGCCCTGTACTGAACGGTCTGCCAGGGGGTGCGGGCATTAGAAACCTTTGCGGCAAAGCTCTTGCCGTCGGGCGAGAATTCAATGAAGTCAGCCCAGAGTTCAGGGTCGGTCAGGGCCGTCACAACACCCTTTCTGTTCACTTTGTATACGGTCGGGTGCAGACGGGAGTCGCGCTTTGCGACGAACCACACATCACCCTTCTTCTCGTCGACCTTCAGCAGGGTGATACCCCAGTTCCTGCCGTCCGTCAGACGCTTGAAGGTCCTGCCGTCATAACTGAGGAAATATATCTGCTGCCAGCCGGTCTGGAAATCGCGGGCCATGTAGAGGCCCTTGTCGGTGAAGAGGACCTCGTCCATCCAGTCTATCCAGGTAGGATATTCCTCGTGATAACGCAGCGACTTCGAACCGTCGGCGACGCTTACACTGTAAAGGTCGAGCCTGCTCTGGCGGCGCGGCTCACGGGGAACGAAGAGCTCCTTGCTGTCCTTGCCCCAGAAAGGCGTACCGAAATACTGGTCGGGGCTCTCCTCGAAGTCCGCCCAGGTTATCTTCCCGCTTTCGATATCAGCGATACCGATACGCACACCGGGGTTCTGCTCCCCGGCCTTTGGATATCTGGTAAGGCTCAGCGAGCCGTCCTGCCCGAAGGGAGAATAGATGGGGAACATAGGCACAGCGCTGTTATCGAAGCGGTAGAAAGCAAGCTTGCGGGAATCGGGACTCCACCAGAAGGCACAGTACTTCGAGGCACGACCGAAGATCTCCTCGTAGTACACCCATGACGCATAGCCGTTGAGTATGAGGTCGGATCCGTCGAAGGTAAGGCGCTTCTGCTCCCCTCCTACCGTGACCCAGAGGTCGTTATCCCTGGTGAACGCCTGCTTGAGGCCGTCCGGGGATGCAGTGACGTTCCTGTCTTCAGCCGATGCACACAGGACCGACAGCAACGCTGCCGCAATCATAAGGAATCGCTTCATCATTTGAAAAATCTGTCGTTGAAGTTTACGAGGTATATCTGTTCGGTTGCACGGGTGAATGCCGTGTACAGCCATTTCAAATCATCAACAGTCTGCTCCTGCTGCCAGAACGGGCAGTCGATGAACACGCACTTCCACTGGCCTCCCTGGCTCTTGTGACAGGTGATGGCCTCGGCATATTTCAGCTGCAGGGCATTGTAGTATTTGTCTTCGCGCACCATGTCGTAGCGCTTCTTCTTGCTTGCGATGTAGTCATAGTCGGCGTTCACGCCCTGGTAGAGGGCGTTCTGCTGCTCATATGTGAGCGACGCCGACTCGCTTTCGAGTGTGTCGAGACAGACCTTGGCCTCTATCTCCTGGTTGTCATAATCCTCGAAGCAGAGAGTGGCATCGGCGAAATGCAGGCCATAGCGGTCTTCGTAGTTCCTGATTCTCACAAGCTTGGCTATATCGCCGTTGGCTATGTAGTCAAGGCCTTCGGCATCCTCGACAAACTGGTAGCAGTTCTTGACTATCATAAGTTTGTCGCCACGCACCAGGCGCTCTTCCTTGAACTGTACGGTCGAGCGTATCCCCAGGTTGTATCTGATGGCCCGCTTGTTGGAGCGGGAAAGAACTATCGTCTCGTCCTCACCATATTTGCCATAGGCGTCCGACAGGGTCTCTATCAATTCAGAACCACTTACACGGCGGACGTCCTCACATTCCTCGATGTGAAGGTCGTCGAACATGTCGTCAGGCTCTGATGACGAAATCCTCCCGCGGAAGCTTGTTGCGTTCCTCAGGATTCCCGAATCGGCCGCCTGACGCACCACTGTGGTCATCTCGGCATACATCACGCCGTCGAAGCCGTCCATATAATCGTGCGACAGTGCGGGAGAAGCATCCATGCCCACAGGCGGCAGTTGCGCGCTGTCCCCTATCAGCACGAGACGGCAGTCGGCCCCGCTGCGGACGAAGGTTATCAGGTCCTCGAGAAGGTTGCCCGTGCCGAACAGCGAACTGCTCTGCCTCTCGGCATTCTCTATTCCGATGAGCGACACCTCGTCAACGACGAACAGGGTACCCTTGGCCTTGTTGGGGGCGAGGTTGAACTGTCCGAAGCCATCAGCGCCCACGGATTTCTGTCGGTAGATATGCTTGTGCACCGTATATGCCGGACGGCCGGTGACCATGCTGAGCACCTTTGCCGAACGGCCGGTGGGGGCAAGGAGCACCGAACGGGTCTTGAGTTCCCTGAAGGCATTTATGACGGCGGCCATGGCGGTAGTCTTTCCTGTGCCGGCATAGCCGTTGACTACGAGGATGTCGGCATCGTCGCCCACGGCGAATTCGGCCATTTTCCTGAACAGGCTGTCCTGACAGGGCGTGGGCTCAGTCTCAAAATGTTCAAGGAAGCATTTGTAAAGGAAGTTGCTGCGGTCCATCTTATCTGGTGCGGCGGTCAAATATCATTGCAACAACAGCAAGGACAGGATAAATCTCAACACGGCCGAGGAACATGTCGAAGGTGTAGAGGGTCTTGGCGGCAACGGGCAGCGAATTGAAGTTGCCAAGAGAGCCAAGCTCGCCTATGGCGGGGCCCACATTGCTGAGTGAGCTGAGCGACGCAGCGAACGAACTGTGGTTGTTCACGCCAAAAGCCAGCGACAGAATTATCGACAGCAGAAGTATCAGGCAGTATAGTGAGATGTAAAGGATATGGGGTGCGACCTCATCGTCCCTCAGGACGCGCTTGCCAAGCTTGACCTCGTTGACCATGGTAGGATGCAGGACGCGGTTCACGCGGCAGCCTACAGCCTTGAAGAGCACCAGCACGCGGTCAGCCTTGATACCGCCGGTGGTGCTGCCCGCGCAGCCGCACATGACTCCCGACAGCAGAAGTGCGAAGTTCGGGAGCAGGCTCCAGTGGCTGTTGTCGGCTATGGCGAAGCCGGTGGTGGATGCCGTGCTGATGGTCTGGAATGCGGACTGCCAGAATGCAAGGCCCCACGTTTCAACACCGCCTGTAATCTTGAGGCTGATACCCACGAATATGATGATGACCGCAAGCGAGCCGAGATAGAACTTCAGGACAGGGTTGTTCAAGGGCTTGAGCGACCTGTTCACTATGGACAGGAAAATCAGGCCGAAGTGCAGCGATGCCAGCAGCATGAATATCATGGTGAGCAGCTCGATCGCACGCGAATCGAACGCCAGTATGGAGGCGGTCCTGGTGCTGAATCCGCCGCAGGCGCAGACGCTCATGGCATGGCATATTGCATCGAAGAAAGGCATGCCTGCGAGTGTGTAGCAGATGGTTGCAAGCAGGCAGATACCAAGGTAGACGTATGCAAAGATATATGCCGTCTTGCCGCTGCGTGAGGAATAGCCGCTCTTGCTCAACGTGCTGAGCTCCATGTTGGCAAGACGCATCTTCATCTGGTTGGCTCCGGGGATTATGAGCAGGAGGAAGACGACTACTCCCAAACCGCCGATGAAGTGGGTGGAGCTTCGCCAGAAAAGAAGGCTCTTCGGGAGGGCTTCCACATCTTCAAGAATGGTCGCACCTGTCGTGGTGAATCCGCTCACGCTCTCGAACCATGCGTTGGTAAGGGTGAACGGGCCGCCCCAGAGCGCATACGGCAGCATGCCGAACACAAACGAGAGCAGCCAGGACAGCGTGATTATGATGAAACCTTCCTTAAGGGTGATGGCCGATGTCTTGCGGACGAAGATGAACGGGAATATGCCGACGATGAAGGTGATGACGAAGGAGATGCTGAGCGCGGCAAGCGCGCTGTCGTGGCCGCCGAAGAAGGCCACGCCCGCGGAAATGAGCATGAACAGCGCACTTACGAGCAGTGCGTATCCGATGTTGCGGCTGATTCCCTTCCAGTTCATTCCTTTCCTCTCATTGCAGAAATCCGGCGGCGCAGATCCTGATTCTCATTGGCTATGTCGGCTATGCCGGAGTTGAGATCGACGAGCTCGTCGTCGCCCTCGAACTTGTATGTGTACTTCTTGTCATTGCTCCTGTAGCCGTTCAGGGCGTCAAGCATCTTGTAAAGAGGTCCTACATAGTAGGCATTGACGAAGAACATCAGCATGAACACGAGCAGGATGCCTACACCCACAGCCACGAGGCCGGGTATCGCGCTGCGGTAGAATCCACGCTCGAAAGTTGCCGAATTGGCCTTCAGGTCCTCATGGATGGCATTCGAAAGCTTGTCGATCTCGGCCTGCAGACGCTCGAAGCGGGGCTGCAGACGCTCGAAGAACCACGAACGGGAGTCGATGAAGTCCGACATCAGCACGTTGTCGGCTTCAAGGGAGGTGAGCATGTATGATGAATATGCATACATCACTGAATCTGCACGGTTGCGCACTTCCTCCGAAGAGAGTGATGTGCGGAGCAGGTCGCAGTTTGAAAGGAAGTATTCGTCGTCAAAGTCCGGCAGCTCGGCGGAAGTGTCGTCTCCGATGATGGCGAGCATCTTGAGATTGTAGCTGTTGCTCATGTCGGCAAGCTTGCGGGCCTCGTTGATGCTGCTGATATCGTCGGCAACAAGACCGCTCACATAATTGGTCATGCTGCTGTACTCGATGTATGAGATGATGCAGGAAATGAGCAAAATGGCCGCGATGCTCATGAGGCTCAGAGTGAGCTTCATCCGCATCGATAGGCGGAATGTGCTGAATTTCCCGGCACGTTTGCTATTTTTCATCAATTTTAAAAATTATTTAAAAATATTTACAAATATAAAAATTTATTTCATATTTTTGTAGTGGACACCCCAAATAATCAGTGTATTATGGCCAAAACCTTTCTTGACGACTCTTCATCCAAGAACGCGACAACCAAGCGTGAAATCATCCGACAGTGCATAAGGAACAATTCCCACAGCATCGCTGACTTCAGCAAGGCTCTCGGTCTCAGCGTCCCCACAACCACCAAGTTCGTGGGCGAGCTGATCGACGAAGGCTTTCTTCAGGACGAGGGCAAGATAGGCACTTCCGGCGGACGCAGGCCGAACATCTATGGCCTCAATCCGGACGCCGGCTACTTCGTGGGTGTTGACGTAGCGCGCAGGCATGTGCACCTTGCAGTCTGCAACTTCAAGGGCGAGATGGTGCATTTCATCCAGGACATCGAATTCGTCCTCGAGGCCAGCGAGGAATCCTTCAAGAGCATATGCCGCGTTATCAAGGAGGAAGTCACCGGAATAGGCATCTCCTGGGACAAGATACTCGGAATAGGCGTCAGCCTCAGCGGCCGTGTAAATCCTGAAAAGGGTTACTCCCTCAGCTACTTCGTGTCAGAGGACATTCCTCTCACAGCATCCTTCACTGCAGAACTCGGCGTCCCCGTAAGCATCGAGAACGACTCCAGGGCCATGGCCTACGGCGAATACATGTCGCTCGGCCCCGAGGCCGACAGGAATTTCATCTTCGTGAACCTCAGCTGGGGTCTCGGAATGGGCCTCATTCTCGACGGCAACCTCTACTACGGCAAATCCGGATTCTCAGGTGAGATAGGCCACTTTCCTCTCCTCGACAACAACATCATCTGCCGTTGCGGAAAGGTCGGCTGCCTCGAGACGGGCGCATCCGGATCAGCCCTGCACCGCATGGTCATCGAGAAGCTCCGCGAAGGCAGACGCTCCTCACTGTCAAAGTCATACAAGGAGAACGGCGACGTGGAACTCGAGGAGATCCTTCAGGCAATACGCGAGGAGGACGTGCTCGCCATCGACTGCATAGGCGAGATCGGCGAGACCCTCGGACGGGGCATCGCTGGCGTCATCAACATCTTCAACCCCGGAATGGTGGTCATAGGCGGCCGCCTCATTGTCGGCAAGGACTATCTCCGTCTGCCCATCAAGACTGCCGTCAACAGGCTGTCACTCTCACGTGTGAATTCAGACACCAAGATCAGGCTCTCCAAACTCGACAGAAAAGCAGCCTCCATCGGAGACTGCCTGCTGAGCCGCGCCAAGATACTCGGCCTGATGTAAGATATCTCATAAAAGAGCTGCTCACGCGAGCAGCTCTTTTCTTATATTGTCGGCCACCATTCCTATCAGCCTGATTATGGCCTCGCGGCTCGCCCAGCCCACATGTGGTGTGAGCAGTATGCGCTCGGGATGCTCCATAACAAGATACGGATGGTCTGCGGGGACCGGCTCCTTCTCATAAACGTCCACGGCGGCGCCTGCTATGACGCCGGCGTCGAGGGCCTGCGCAAGGTCCTTCTCCACGATAATCCCCCCACGGGCCATGTTCACGATCACGGCACCGGGCTTCATCTTCGCCAGCTGGGCGGCACCTACAAGGCCGCGTGTGTGCTCATTCAGAGGACAATGGACCGATATGGCATCGCTGCGCTCAAGCAGCTCGTCAAGACAGACGCAGGGGTAATCGGTGCAATGGGCGGTACCGGAAGTGGAATAATAGATGACCTCCATCCTGAAGGCTGTGGCTATCCTGGCCACCGCCTGGCCTATGGTTCCCATACCGATGATGCCAAGGGTCTTGCCGGCAAGTTCCACATAAGGGTCAGAGACTTCGGTGAAGATTCCGCTGCGGCTGTAGTCGCCGCTCTTCACGTAGGAGTCATAACGCTGCGCATTGCAGAAAAGCCGGAGTATCTGGGTGAAGGAAAGCTGGGCCACGGAGTCGGTGGAGTAGCCCGCCACGTTGCGCACGGGTATGTTCCTGGCCGCTGCGGCGTCGAGGTCGATGTTGTTGACGCCTGTGGCCGCCTCGCAGATGAGTTTGAGCGAGGGGGCAACATCGAGCAGTTCGGGGGTTACACGTACTTTATTGACAATCAGCACATCGGCATCGCTCACACGCTGCAGGGCCTCCTCTGCCGTGGTTGTCGGATAGCATACCAGTTCGCCAAGTTCCGCAATGGGTGCGAGGGAAAAGTCGCCGAATGTGGCGGAGTCGAGATAAACGATTTTAAGCATAGACAAAATTACCTTTTTATGCCGAGAAAAAAAAGATTAACTTTGCGCCATGACATACAATATTCAATTCCCCCTTCCCAAAGGCTGGACATCGGAGTTCGGTTCATACATCGACGAGTCCGGTGCGGAAGTCACACATTTCGAAGCACATCTGTGCGGCCGCAGAAAAGACGGCGAGGATGCCATGATCGACATTTATGTAGGTGAGATGCCCGAGGACGAGACTGCCGAGGACCAGGCTTTCGCAAACTACGCCGAAACCGTAGGCTTCGACGAGTCCGACCCCGAGGATTTCAACCCCATCGAAAAGTTCAAGTTCAACGGCAGGAACGCCTGGGGTTTCCAGGCCCTCTGCGAGGACGACTCCCCCATGCGCTTCATCTCCCAGGAAATCAAGCAGGGAGTGCTCGCAATCATAGTATTTGCCGCCGCTGACGAGAAAACCCTTGCAGAAACCGCGGACCTCATCGAGCGGAACTTCCGTCTGGCAAAATAAATGGGCATAATCCAGGCCATACTCATAGCCGTATCGCTTTGTGCGGACTGCTTTGCCGTATCACTCTGCTCCGGAGTGACCCTGAAGGAGAGCGATTTCAGGAGCACCCTGAAGGTCGCCCTCGCTTTCGGTATCATCCAGGCAGGTCTTCTGACAACCGGATGGGCGCTTGGTAGCGCCGTGGTCGGCCTTGTTGACAGAATCTCCCACATAATCGGCTTCCTCCTGCTCCTGTATGTCGGAGGAGGGATGCTGATCGAGGGCATCAAGGGCGAAATCGAGACCAAGGACCTCAACGGTTTCAGAAATGTCGTCATCGGAGGCGTGGCAACAAGCATAGACGCTCTCGCCGTCGGTGCGGCCCAGTCATTGGCAGGGGCCGATTTCAAGGGTGTGGCAAACCTGATCGTGGCCGTTCTTCTGGTCACAATCATATCCGTCATCGCAGGAATCCAGGGCGGTCACATGATAGGAAAGAAATGCGGCCGCTGGGCGGAGATTGCCGGAGGTGCTGTCCTCCTCGCAATCGGCACAAGCCTGCTGTTCTAGTTCTTGCTGCGGGAATCCAGGAAGTTGACTACATCTGAAACCTTCTCGAAGCCGGCGAGCTGCTCGTCGGGGATGACGATACCGTAATCGTCCTCGATCTTCATGAGAAGCTGAAGGATATCGAGCGAATCAGCACCGAGATCGGCCTTGATGCTGGAGTCAAGCTGCACCTTGTCTATATCTTTCCTGAGTTGCTTGGCAAGAATGCGCTGAACTTCGGGAAACATTGTCTCATTGTTCATAGTGGTCGTATTTTAGTATTTCGTTCTCAATCTTTTTACCAAGTTCGCCAAGTTCCGCCCTGTAAGCCTGTTCGATCGACTTCTGAACAGCTACGGCCTTGCTGCTGCCGTGGCCCTTCACAACAACCTTGGATGTACCGAGCAGCACGCTTCCGCCGTAGTTCTGGTAATCCATGAAGCTCTTGAAGCCGGTGAACATGCCCTTCATCAAGGCGGCGCCCAACTTGTATATAGTCTTCTTGAAGATCTCCTTCTTCAACTTCTTCAGAAGTTCCAGCGCCGTTCCCTCCGTGGTCTTGACGAGGACGTTGCCGCTGAAGCCGTCGCACACGACAACATCATACTTGCCGGACAGAAGGTCGCGGCTTTCCATGTTGCCGACGAAATTGATGTTCTCAGTCTGCTGCAGCAGTTCGTAGGCCTGCTGGCGTATGGTGTCGCCCTTGCCGGCCTCGGTGCCCACATTGAGCAGGGCCACCCTGGGATTGTCGATGCCATACACGTTCTGCATGTACAGCGACGCCATTATGGCGAACTGGCGGAGATGGTCGGCGGTGACCTCGACGTTCGCGCCGCTGTCGCAGATGCCTACCAGGCCACCGTCCATGGTGGGAAGTATGGGGCAGAATGCAGGGCGGATGACGCCCTCCAGGCGGCCGACCCTCGTAAGGGCGGCTGCCACGAGTGCACCTGTGGAGCCTATGCTGACCATTCCGTTCACGGAATCGTCGTCCCTGAGGAGACGGACGGCCTTGACCATCGAGCTTTCCCTCTTCAGGCGGATGGCATCGGTGGGCTTCTCGTCACAGCCGATGACGTCAGGAGCATGGAGTATCTCTATACGTGAACTGTCGTAGCTGCGTCCCTCGAGTTTGGAACGTATGACAGTCTCGTCGCCTACCAGCACAAGGCTGAGGTCGCTGAACGACTCAAGGGCGGCAAGAGAGCCGTCAATGTTCGCTTCGGGGCTCTTGTCGCCGCCGAAGCAGTCTACTGCTATCTTGATCATGAAATCTTCTTTGTGTAAGAACGGCGTCGTTTGTTCTGCCTTGTGTCAAAACGCTTCCAGAGGTTGAGTATCGCGTAGTTGTCCTCGAGATTGAGGTTGGTGTCGGCGTACTTTATGCCGGGCTTCTTGAGCATCATCGCCAGTTCATAGGCGAACACGGCGCTCACTCCCCTGTTGAGATATGCAGGGTCCACACCTATCAGGCCGAGGTCGATGACCTCGGGATGCTTCACTGAGTGCAGGACCTTGATGAGCGCCGCAGGGGTCAGCTTTCCGCCGGTCTTCTGAAGAGCCTTGGCTATTGAAGGGAAGCAGACACCGAGGCAGATCACCCTGTTGTTCTCGTCGAGGATGACAGCCACGTGGTCGAGGTCGATGATGAGGTTGAAATTGTCGATCATCAGCTTCTTCATGCCGTCGGTGAACGGAACGGTGCCGTATATCTTGTCATACGAGGCGTCGAGAAGCTCGAACAGGCCGTCAGCATAGAGGTTTATGAATTCCTTCACGCTGCTGGCAGGACCGAAATGGAGTTTGTAGCGCTTCATGATGAAGTCAGCCATCTTCTTCATCTCGGCAAGTTCCTCATCCGACTTTGGAGGACGTATCTGGCTCTCCGTCCAGTCGACTTCCTTCTCGTATCCCAACTTCTCTATGAATGTCTGATAGTAGGGCGCATTGTACTGCTCCTCGAAGGTCGACATCTCATCGAATCCCTCGATGAGGAGGCCTTCCCTCTCAAGGTCGGAGAAGCCGAGAGGACCGCAGACGGTGTCCATGCCCTTGGCCTTCGCCCAGTTCTCGACGGCCTCGAAGAGCGCCTTTGCAACCTCGAAGTCATCGATCACATCGAAACGTGTGAAGCGCACCCGGCGCTGGCCCCATTTCTCGTTGCTGGCCTTCTGGAGGATGCCGGAGATCCTGCCTGCCATGCATCCGTCCTTGTATGCATTGAAGTAAACGGCCTCGCAGGTGTCATAGTAAAGATAATCCTTGCGGAATATCTTGCGCTCGTCCAGCATGAGGGCGGGTGCATAATACGGGTTGCCCTTGTACAGTTTGTTGGGGAACTCGAGGAAGTCCTTTCTCTGGCGGCGTGTTGCCACCTCCCTGACCTCTATCATGGCTATCTTTCTTTAGAGTGGAAAGCCACACCTACGCCGTTGGGGCCGCAATGCGAACCGGCGGTGGGGTTGGTGGGTATGATTTCTATCTCGACGTCCTGACCGAACTTCTCCCTGAGACGGGATTCAATTTCTGCGGCGAACTCGGGAGCATCGGTATGGCCGATGATGATACGGTGGTCCTCGACATCCTGACCCTTTTCAACAACATAATTCACCAGACGCTCCATTGCCTTGGTGCGGCCCTTCTCCTTGCCTATGCTCATCATCTTTCCGTCAGAGTCCATGTAGATGATGGGACGTACACCTATGAGGCCTCCCATAGTGGCGGCAATGCCGCTGACCCTGCCGCTGCGGCGGAAGAACTTGAGGTCGTCGGCAAAGAAGTACTGGGCATAGTGGTCGACCTCATCCTTGAACTGGGCCACCACGTCGTCAACTGACATTCCTGCCCTGAGGCAATCGCCCATCTCCTTGACCATGAGATAGCTGATGATGGTTATGCCCTTGGTGTCGAAGTCCACGAAACGGCGGCCGGGATATTTCTGCTGCAGTTCCTCCACTGCGCTTCGCATGTTGCCGAATGTCATTGACATGGCAGAGGAGAAGTGAATGTAGAAAATATCCTTGCCGGCTGCGAATTCCGGCTCGAAGATCATCTTGTACTCCTCGACGCTGAGCGCGCTGGTTGTGGGGAGAACGCCGCCGCGGAGCATGTCGTAGAAGCCCCGTGAATCGAATTTTTCAAAATCCCTGTAAGGATAAACAGTCTTTGCATCGACGCTGTATGGCATGCTGATAAGCTTGAATCCATACTTTTCACAGGTTTCAAGGGTGAAATCTGTATCAGAATCTGTAAAATAAGTCCACATGGTTTATTGGATTACTACGATAAAATCAAACACTGGCTGTCCGCCGGGCATCATGACGACCTCGACTCTGGGGAAGGCCTGCTCAAGGACGGCACCCGCCTTTGCAGCATCATCCTCAGACACGTCGGCGCCCGAAAGGACAAGGACAATATCCGCATCGGCTGCACCGAGTTCGAGGCAGAGCTGGCGAAGGGCCTCCGCACGGTCGGGAGACGAGCAGAGGATGTCGTCCTTCCTGAAGCCGATGAAGTCGCCTTCCTTTGCCTGGCCGGCATCACGGACGGCGCGCGAAACCATACCCGTGACCGTCTCGTCGATTATCTCCTGAGCAGTCTGCTCAACTTCCTCAGGGTCGGTGTTGACAAAGTCTATGGAACCGAGCACGGTATAGCCTGCACCTATCGATTTGGTGGGGATCACATGTATTTCAGACCCGGTGAAAAGACTTGCAGCCTGGTTTGCCGTAAGTATGATGTTGGAGTTGTTGGGCAGGACGTAGATCCGGTCGGCATTGACCTGCTTGAATGCGGAGAGGAAGTCGGCTGCCGAAGGGTTCATGGTCTGACCGCCCTCTATGACGAGGTCGGCACCTGTATCCTTCAGCATGTTCACCAGGCCCTCACCCGATGCCACAGTCACAACGGCGGCCTTCTTGTGGGGAAGCTTTGCGGTGAACTTATGGCTCTCATGATGCTGGAGAGTCATGTTCTCTATCTTGATGGTAAGGAACTCGCCCCAACACTGGCAGTGGTTCAGGATGTCGCCCGGTGTCATCGTATGCACGTGAACCTTAACAATGGTGTCCTCGCGGAATGCGACAACGGACTCGCCCACCGAGTTGAGGTAGTCGATTATCTCCGCAACGTCGAAGTTATCGATATCGACTTTTGCACGCTGGAGACGGAGAAGGAACTCGGTGCAGTAGCCGTACTCGAGGACACTGTCTTCACTGAAGAGTGAGAGGTCGAGGGACTTGGTGGAGTCCTTTGCGCCGGCTTCCGACCATGATGCCTCGGGGTCGAGAGAGGCGCGCATTCCCATAAGGATGTGCACCAGACCTGCGCCGCCGCTGTCGACGACGCCGGCGGCTGCCAGCACGTCAAGAAGTGCGGGAGTGCGGGCAAGCGACTTCCCGGACTCGTCGCAAAGGATGGCGAAATAGTCCTCGAACGTGCCGGTGCAGCATTCTGCAGCCCTCACGGAATCCTTGAAAACGGTAAGTATCGTACCCTCCACGGGGTTTGAAACAGCCTTGTATGATTCCTCGACGCCACAGCGCATAGCCTTCTTGAAGGTGTCGAGATCGGCATTGTCAATGCCGGAAAGGCCTTTGGAAATACCAGCGAATATGCGGGAAAGGATGACTCCGGAATTGCCTCTTGCCCCAAGAAGCATCCCCCTCGAAACCGACTGGGCGGTTTCGCCGAGGGAATCCTGAATGTCGGCTGAGTTCCAGCCGGCATTGATTGTCATATACATGTTGTCCCCCGTATCACCGTCGGGTATAGGGAATACATTCAAATCGTTGACGACCTTGCGGTTGTCATTCAGGCACGAGGCGCCGGCACCAATCATTCTCACATAGCCGCCGGCATCTAACATTGTTGTGCTCATCAGATATCTGGTTATTGGCCGCCCGTATACGGGCATAGTACATCCACAAAAGTAAAAAATAATGAGCCATTAAGCAAACAAACGGGCAAAAAAGTAACGGCCCCGGAGAATCGGACAAAAAAATAACGGGCCATAGGCCCGTATATTTTGGAAAATTGTCAGGTCCGCTACAACCTGCGTATCCAGATATTCCTGAAACTGATGGGGGCGCTGGGGTCGCCGTGGCTCTGGAGGCTGATGGGAGCCTCGCCGTGGGCCTCGTACTTGGGCCAGCCGATATACTCGGTGGTGCCGAGTATCATCTGGTGGTTCTGCACAAGCACGCCGTTGAATATCACGGTCACATAAGGCCTTGTACGGTATGATCCGTCCTCCTTGAAGGTGGGGGCGGTGTAGATGATGTCGTATACGTTCCACTCGCCGGGCTTGCGGCAGGGATTCACAAGCGGAGTCGACTGCTTGTAGATTGCACCGGCCATGCCGTTGGTATAGGTCTCGTTCTCGTAGACGTCGAGTACCTGGACCTCATATCTGTCCTGAAGGAACACTCCGCTGTTGCCACGCGCCTGGTTGGTACCCTCGACGTCCTCGGGAACCTGCCACTCGATGTGAAGCTGGAAGTCGCCGTAGGAATCCTTTGTACGGATGTCGCCGAACTGTTTGTTCACAGTCATGGTGCCGTCGCCGTTGACGGTCCATCCGGCCGGCTGTCCGTCACGGCCGCACCACTTGTCAAGACCCGTGCCGTCGAAGAGGACCTCCGCATCAGAGGGAGCGCCGGCCACCATTGCGTTGCCGGGACAGACCTTCTTGGGCTGGGGAGAATAGAATTCAGACATTTCAGGGTTCATTCCCTCTGTGCGGGAATCACTGTAACCCATTGGATAAGAGCCCTGTGCAAAAGAAAGGGCCGCAACGCCGAGAAAGGCGGCTGTGAGTGTTGCTCTTTTCATCAGAAAAATTGATTGGTTCGTTGTGGCGGCATATTTTGCCATTAGACAAAATTAGTGATAAATTTGTAGAATATGAAACAGATTCCAGCATTAGTCCTGGCCCTGATGATGGGCCTGCCTCTTGGTGCACAGACAATGAACGTCAGGGAAATCGTCGCGGCCGACCGCTGCAAGGCAGCCGGCTGCGAGGGCCCGTACCGCTACGACGCCGCTCCCCTTTCGCCTTCGCCCAAAGGTTACGAACCTTTCTATGTAAGCCACTACGGACGCCACGGTTCCCGCTACGCATGGAACGACGACACATACAGGATTATCTTCCGTGTACTTGAGGACGCAAAGAGGGCCGATGCCCTGACCGAAACCGGAAAGATCTTCTACGACAGGTACATGACATTCTACAAGGTGCCTCTCATGAACTACGGCGACCTGACGGAACTGGGCGCAGAACAGCATGCCTCCATAGCCGAAGCCATGGTGGAGGAGTTCCCTGAGATCTTCGCCAAGGGCGGAAAGTTCCTGGCCATGTCATCCGAATCGCGGCGCGCCATCACCAGTATGGCAGCTTTCTGCGCGAGCCTTGAAAGGAACGCCCCCAAGGCTGAAGTGACGGTCAACTCCCTCCATACCAACATGACAGTCATCAATCCCCCCGAGGCTCCTGACGAGCTTGTCAGGGAATACGAAGGCAAGCTCAAGCCCGTCGACCGCGGATACGTGACCGAACTGAGGGAGAAGCACTACGACAACATACTCGACCGGCTGTTCACAAGCCGCAGGTTCCTTGAAGAGACAGGCGGCCGCTCCGACTTCCTCTTCGAGCTCTTCATGTTCTGGTCCGGCTACCACAACTACTGCAGCGAGGACCTGTTCGAGTTCCTCTTCACCCCCGAAGAGACCGTCGACCTCTGGGAGGCCGAGAACTGCCGTCTCTATATCTCCCATAGCAGCGACCGTTACCTGATGATTCCCCTTCTCGAGGACATCATTGCCGGCGCTGATGCCGCAATCGACGGAACCGGGGAGTACAAGGGACACTTCCGCTTCGGTCACGACACCGTCCTCAACGCCCTCATCCCCCTGCTGAACATCAACGGAGGAGGATACCAGCCGGACAAGGCAGAGGACGTCAAGTACTGGTTCCAGAACTACAACGTTCCAAAGGCCGCGAACATCCAGTTCATACTCTACAGGTCAAAGAAAGGCGGAGACATACTGTTCAAGCTTCTGCTGAACAACTCGGAGGTAACGCTCCCCCAACTGACCGCCGTGAACGGCCCATATTACAGATGGAACGATTTCAAGGCCTGGGCCGATTCGCTGTGCGCCGCACACCCAAGGACCAAATAGATTTATTCAGGAAGACTGAAATACCCGAAGGCGGAATTCATTGCACCGAAGCAACCGATTCCGCCTTCGATGTTAGAATGCACGCAGACAGCCTCCCCGAAGAGAGACAGCACCTCGGACGCAAAGCCGTTGTAAGCTTCCAGCGACAGCGCGTACTTGTAAAGGTCGTCTGACACATTGGACAGTTCGAGGAAGAACCTGGATGAGATTTCAGCATCCGACGCATCCTCGTGACGTTCTTCATCCCAGACGTAGTAATAAAGATCGTCGTAATCGTAATACTCGAAGACCATTTCGAAGGTATAGTCGAGCCCGTCGATGGCCCCGTCGTCGAAGTAGTCCGGAACATAGGGGTCGTCGCCATCCACGGCGCCTGCGATCATACCGACCTCATCCTGTGAATTCACGAAAATGGGATCACGGGAAACCGGATACAGAAAATCCGTGACCACGTCCCGCCTGTTTCCGAAATCGAATGTTATCTCCCTCGCAAGCTTTATCCTGTAGCAGTTATGGATTCCGGCTGCATCATGAAGGGTGACACGCACCCTTGCACGATGGTACGAATCGTCGACGGCGATGAGTTCAGCATTGTCGATGCTGAAGGAAGGCGCCGCCGGTACTGTGGTCACGCTGCTCACGCTTCTGAATCCGGGGCATGACGCAGACAGTTCCACGGTCTCCCCTTCCGCAGGCTCATACGTTGAGAAATAACGGCCGGGGAACTCCGGTTCCGTGGTGAATTCTATCGTCCTTCCTCCGACACGGCCGGTGACCCTGGCATCCTTCACGGCCAGGGCAGGGTCGGTCTCATCAGTGCTCAGTATGAATGTAGACTTCGAAAGGATGACTTCCATTGGCTTTCCGGCACTGGCACAGGAGAACATGACCATCTTCTCTCCGTCGAACTGGCCGATGAATTCGATATCCTTCTCACAGGAGCAAAGGGCTGCCGTGAGGAACAGTGACAGAGCGATATATCTCAATTTACCCATGACTCCTTAGAATTTGAATGTATATGAGAATGAAGGGATTATGGGGAATATCGACAGTTCCTTGAGCACAGGGGTATAAGTATACTCCTGCTTCACGGGGTCGAACTCATCCTTTGTTCCGGGGAATACCATGAACGGGTTGAGCCTGTTGTATACGTTGTATATGCTCAGGTTCCAGATCGAAGTGCCTCTCTTCTTCTGTCTGTAGAAGTTCATGCCCACATCCATCCTGTTATACGCAGGCATGCGGTAATTGTTCCTGCCAGGCAGATGGTCCACGCTCCCTGCCCAGTCATAGTAGTCGAAAGTGTCCTTGCCGTACTGGTCTATTTCATGGGCCCTGTATGTCTCGAGTCCGAGGCTGCCGCAGCAGCCCGACGACAGTACGAAGGTGGCGCTGAGGTCGAAGCGCTTGCTAAACCTGTGAAGCACAGTGATGCCCAGGTCGTGACGGCGGTCGTACTTGGCGGGGAAAGGATTGCCGTCGTTGATGATGTTGCCGGGCTTGTCGAACTGGCGCATTGTCCTGGAGAGCGTATAGCCGATCCAGCCCGTAGTCTTTCCCGTGGTCTTCTGGGCCAGGAACTCCACGCCATAGGACCAGCCGCGGCCGCAGCATACCTTCTCCTCCCAGCCTGTGGAAGTTCCGAAATATGACGCGCCGTCCTTGTACTCGAGCACGTTGTCCATGGTCTTGTAATAGCCTTCGACGGAGAGTTCCACAGGGCCGAGGTCATAGAAGACACCCGCCGCGGCCTGGCGCGAGCGCATGGGCCTGACCTTTTTGGTCACGGGCACCCACAGGTCGGAAGGCAATGCCAGGCTGCTGTTGCAGAGCAGATGGATGTACTGCGACATCTCGCTGTACGATGCCTTCACCGACAGTTTGTCGGTTATGAGCGCCCTGGCGCTTATCCTGGGCTCCGCCGACCAGTAGGTCCTGCCGGAGACGTTGTACAGTGAGGCATGCACGCCGATATTGGCCTTGAACCAGGCAAGAGGCGCCCAGTTGTCCTCGATGTACGCCGCCGCCTCGTGGGAGTTCATGGGCTTGTCACCCACCGTGGTGCCGAAATCGACGTTATCCCCTGGAGCGCCGGAATCCGATGCCTTTATCCGCATCGAGATGATACCCGGCTTGAAAGCATGTTCTGTGTAAATGGCACCGAACTTCACGTCATGCTGAGGAGCGGGACGCCATTCGAAATCCACATTGGCGGCCAGGTCCCTGATGTGGGAGTTGTACTGCACCGAGAGGTATTCCTCCGTCTTCTCACCCTGGCCGGCCTGATATTCAGTGATATAGTCGCTGCCGTAGCTTACGGCGAGTGCGCTGCGGTACCTTGTGAAGCCGGCCCCGGCAGTCATGTAGATGTCGGGCGTCAGGGCATGGTTCCACCTCAGGGAAGCCACCATGTTGCCCCACTGCCAGCCCATGTCGGTAGTGCTGTTGTCGTTGAAAACGGTATTGTCGGAATATTTTCCGCTTGCACGGTCCTCCATACTGACCTTTGCGTCATCATCGCCGGTATAGAAGCTGAGGCTGAGGCGGTCGCCGCCGCGGAAGCGGTGCGTTATCTTGGCATTGAGGTCATAGAAATCGTATCCGCCGCCGTACTTTTCATAATTGTCCCTGTCGTCATACCCCTCCTTGTTGGCATATGCGATGACAGGCTTTGCAAGAAGGTCGAGGTATGTCCTGCGGGCTGAAACATTGAATGTCGTGCGCCCTTTGACTATGGGGCCCTCCATATTGAACTTGGAGGAAATCAGGCCTATCGAGGCATTGCCGTGGAACTCGCTCTCGTTACCGTCGTTCATCCTTATGTCGACCACACTTGAGAGATGACCGCCGAACCTGGCAGGGAAACTGCCCTTGTAGAGGGTCACGTTCTTGATCGCATCAGCATTGAAGACGGAGAAGAAGCCCATCAGGTGGCTGACATTGTAAAGGGGCACGCCGTCCATGAGCAGGAGATTCTCGTCGGCCCCGCCTCCCCTGACGTAGAAGCCCGCAGAGCCCTCCGTGCCGGACTGCACGCCGGGCAGCAGCTGCAGGGCCTTGATGACGTCGACTTCTCCGCCTATTGCGGGTATGGCCTTGATCTGTGCAAGGGGAACCTCAATCGCACTCATCTGCGAACTGTGCGAACCGGAAACCGTACGCGAAGCTGTGACCACGGCCTCCGATATGCTGTCGAACGACGGCTGAAGCCTGATGTCGCGCACAAGGTTGGTGACAAGGTCAGCCTCCAGGACGTACTCGGAATATCCGAGTGCTGACACGACGAACGTACGGCTGCCTGCCGGAAGCGAGATGCTGTAATTGCCCGAATTGCCGGTGACCGTTCCCATGGAAGAGTCCTTGTCGATCACGGCCGCGCCAATTATGGGCTCGCCCGAGCCGGCATCCAGAACATAGCCGCTGAGAGTGCAGTTCTGGGCCATGGCCAGGGCACAATAAAGAAATGCCACCACAAAAGCGGCAGCACTTCTTAAGATTATGTGCCTCAGGGACCTCACTATTCGGGTTTGTATGAATCCTTGAGTGAAACAGTCTTGTTGAATACAAGGTGGTCGGGAGTTGAATCCTTGTCCTTGATATAGTATCCTGTTCTTTCGAACTGTACTGCAATTGCTGAATCATCCTCGGCAAGGGCGGGCTCGGCAAGGCCGTGGCCGATCGAGAGGCTGTCGGGATTGAGGAAGTCCTTGTAGTCCTTGTCTTCGGGAACCTGGCTCATGTCGGCGAGGGTGAAGAGACGGTCGTAGTTGCGGAGTTCCAGCTCCTTTGCGTAATCGCATGACACCCAATGGATGGTGCCCTTCACGCTGCGCCACTCGCCACCGCCGGGCTTGGTTGAAGGATCATATGTACACTCAAGTTCGGTGACATTGCCTTCTGCGTCCTTGATGACATTGTTGCACTTGACGATGTATGTGTACTTGAGACGTACCTCTCCGCCGGGCTTGAGGCGGAAGAACTTCTTGGGAGCGTCCTCCATGAAGTCTGCGCGGTCGATCCAGAGTTCTCCGGTGAAGGGCACCTTTCTGGTTGCGCCTTCGGGCTCTGCAGGGTTCAGCGGGCAGTCATACCACTCGACGAGGCCTTCGGGCCAGTTGGTAATCTTCACCATGACGGGATCCTGGACTACCATGTAACGCCTTGAGCGTGCATTGAGATCCTGGCGTACGCACCACTCGAGAAGCTGGATGTCCATCAGCTGGTCACGCTTGCTCACGCCTATCTTCTCACAGAACATCTTGAGGGCCTCGGCGGTGTAACCGCGGCGGCGGACACCGCAGAGCGTAGGCATGCGGGGGTCGTCCCAGCCGGCAACGATGCCCTTCTGGACGAGCTCGAGAAGCTTGCGCTTGCTCATGAGGGTATATGTGAGGTTCAGACGTGCGAACTCATACTGGTGACTCGGATAGATGCCGAGAGTCTGGATGTACCAGTCATAGAGAGGACGGTGAACGTCGAACTCGAGGGTGCAGATGGAATGGGTGATATGCTCGATGGAGTCGCTCTGCCCGTGTGTGTAGTCGTACATCGGGTAGATGCACCACTTGTCGCCGGTACGGTGATGGTGCGCATGCTTGATGCGGTACATGATGGGGTCGCGGAACTCCATCTTGGGATGCGACATGTCGATCTTGGCGCGGAGAACCTTTTCGCCGTCGGCATACTTGCCGTCGCGCATCTCGCGGAAGAGCTTGAGATTCTCCTCGGGGGTGCGGTCGCGCCAGGGGCTGTTCTTGCCGGGGGTCTCCACGGTGCCGCGGTTCTGCCTCATCTGCTCCTGGGTCTGGTCATCGACGTATGCGAGGCCCTGGCCGATCATCCATTCAGCCCACTCATAGAGCTGGTCGAAGTAATCTGATGCGTAGCACTCCTTCTCCCACTGGAAACCGAGCCACTTGATGTCCTCCTTGATGGCGTCGACGTATTCGGTGTCCTCCTTTGTGGGGTTGGTGTCATCGTATCTGAGGTTGGTCTTGCCGCCGTACTTCCGGGCAAGGCCGAAATTGATGCACAATGATTTGGCGTGTCCCAGATGGAGGTATCCATTGGGCTCCGGAGGGAAACGGGTAAGAATGCTTTCGCACTTGCCGTTCTTAAGGTCCTCCTCGATTATTTCCTCGAGAAAGTTAAGCTTTCTTTCTTCTTCCATAACTCTGATAAGGTCTACTAAACAAACGTTGTCTGCACGCATCCGCGCACAGACAACAAATTTAGCAATTTATGCGAATATTACAACGCCTTGTCCTCAATAAGTTCAGCGGTGTAGCCAAGTTTGCGAATAGCCTCTGCAAGCTTGTCCACGTTGGTTTTCGTGGGATTGTAGACGATACGTACAGTCTTTGCGTCAACGTCGATCGTGAGGTCCTTGACTCCCTTCTCGAATGCCACGTTGTCCTGGATCTTGGCAGCGCAGTTCTTGCAATGGAGGTTGGTCTGGAAGATGGCTTCCCTTGACTGGGTTTTACCTGAAGTGAGGAGCAGAACGGCAACGGCCGCAACTGCCAGTGCGAGCAGTAATTTTTTCATGATATTATTCCTTTTTCCAAATCGTCAATCTTATACCGCCATAGACCTTGATGCCCATGAGCGGACCCCAAACGCAACTTGCATCAAATTCCGGACCGGAATATGCGGGATTGTCCGTGCCGAACGGAACTTCCGCACCGATGATGGGCATGGGCTGGCGGTAGTTGGTGAGGTTCTCGCCTCCGAAGTATATGTCGAAGCCTTTGAAGCGCCTTGTAACCTGGGCGTAGAGCAGAGGATAAACGGGCGTGTATCCATCGGCATACAGTTTCCTGCCATTCACGTCGAGGTCCTTCATGAAGTCCCATACACGGCAGGGACCGTTCACCGAGGCGGTGAAGTCGAATATCCACTTGCTCAGCCTGGTGGCGTACTGGACGTTGAACACGCCCTTGTAGAGGCTTGTCATGGGCTTGACGTCATCGCTCTGGCCGCCAAGGGTCTGATGGGCGTCGGTCATGCGGCCGGTGAGGGTCATCGTCAGGCCGCGTACCGGCTCTGTGGAGAAGTCGAGCTGCAGGTTGTTGGTATACGAATAATTGTCACCGATAAGGGTGCCAAGTTCATAGAAGTTTATGGCATCGGCGCTGCCACCGAGAGGCATTGACCTGACTTCCTGATGGTCCACCAGCATCTGGCTGACGAAGTTGGTGCTGAAGAAGTCGAGGCTCAGATAGGTCTTGCCGCTCTCGTCGAATGGCAGATACCAGGTGGCATTTGCTCCGTATGTCCAGGAATCCTCGAGAGGATGGACCATATTGCCGTCCGGCCCCACCAGACCGGTAACCGTCTTGCCCGTGCTCAGAACACCGATATTGTCGATGAGAGGGGTGCTATAGCGCAATCCCCTGCCGCCATTGGCACGGAACACCCACTGCTCTGACGGAGCCCACTTGAGGGTTACGCGCGGACTGAATCTCAACCCTTCGAGATTGTACCAGTCGAGCCTCATACCGACGATGGCGGAGAATACGTCGCCATGGTGATATGTGTATTCACCAAAGGCGCCCATGTCGTTCAGAAGAGTCCTGGACGGAGTCTCAGGATTGACAACGCCATAGCAGAAGGTCTCGTTGTATATGTCGAGCATGTTGCTGAGGCCGAGCGTGAAATGATGGTCGTCGTTGTCCTGGTTCTGGTACAGGAGGTTCAGGAATGCGCTGTGCTGGCCGGCATCGTATCTGTGCCCGGCAAAATAACCGTCCCAGGCAGGCGAAAGGATTAGCGGACTGACTCCTGCGACATCGGCCAGGGGCTCATAGCCGAAATCGGATGCAAGGTTCTGGTATGTATAGTCAAGCACCATGGCCACATTGCTGGTATTCAGTTCATTGAGCGGAATACCAACCTTCAAGTATCCGTTGAGTGAGCGGCTGAGGATGTCGGATGTCCAGGGATTCTCGATACCGTCCATCTGGCCGCCGTGCCTCCTGTCGGCAATTGCGCGGACGCCGAAGCGGACCTGCTTGCCGTCCTGGCCGAAGTAGAGCCAGCGGTTGCCCAGGGCGATGTTAAGGGACTTGGGGTCATCCATGAAACCGTCGCCGTTCATGTCCATGGTCTTGAAATTGCCGTCCACGTGGGCTAGCATGACGGTGCTCCATGTCGAAAGTTCGTCGAACTGCAGGGCGCTTACAACATTGAGGTCGGCCTTGGTGTCGTTCATGTATGAAGCCGTGACGTAGAGGGGCTTTTCGTCCGTGGGCTTGCGGTGCTCCATGTTGATCTGGCCGGTCATCGACTCCACTCCGTTGATGACGGATGTCACACCCTTGGCGATCTGTATGCTCTCGAGCCACTGTGAAGGCACGAAGTTCAGACCCCAGGGTGCGCTGAGTCCGCGCATGACGGGACGGTTCTCGTCAAGCATCTGGGTATAGATGCCGCTCTGGCCGAGCAGGCGGATCTGGCGCGCGCCCGTCACGGCGTCGGAGTAACCGACGGTGACGCTGGCGGAGTTCTCGAAACTTTCCGCAAGGTTGCAGCATGCCATCTTGCAGAGACCGGCGGCGCTGATGACCTCGGTCCTTATATCCTTGCCTTTGGAAAGGTAATTACCGCTCTGCTGCGCAGTGAACACAGTTGCGTTCAGGGTATCCTGCCTTTCTCCATATATTCCGGTGGTGTCGATCTGCTGGGCATGCGCCTGGCAGAGGCCGAGCGCGAGCAGCAGAACGGATGAGATTACGTACTTCTTCATATCAGATTAGACAAAATTATGAAATAATGGCTATTTTTGTGCGCTAATACCAACTAATGATGATACAGTCAATGACAGGCTACGGCAAAGCCGAGGCCATACTCGAAGGCGGCAAGCTCACCGTCGAATTCCGTTCAGTCAACGGCAAGAGCGCAGACATTACCATAAAGTCCAGCCTTCTGCCCAAAGAGCACGAAATGGAAGTCAGGAAACGCATTGCAGACCGTCTGCAGCGCGGCTCCATTGACATGTTCATCACCTGGGAGCCCAATGCGACCGACAGCGCAAAGCAGATAAACAGGGAGCTTGCACTGGAATACTGCAGGCAGATACGCGACCTCCAGCAGGAGGCAGGCCTGACGGGGGCCGACGACGGCGCGCTGCTCGCCGCCGTCCTGAGGATGCCTGACCTTATCGACACCCGCAAGCAGGACATCGTGAACGCCGACAACTGGCCGCTCGTTTCAGAGGCCATCGACAAGGCGATTGACGCTATCTGCGCATACCGCGCGGACGAAGGCGTCGCCCTCCACAAGGACGTAAGCGGCCGTGTGCAGAACATCCTCGACCTGTACGACGAAGTCGAGAGCCACGAGGCTGAGCGCATAGCAGCAGCCCGCGAGCGCATCTGCAAGGCAGCCGAGGATCTGAGCGTCAAGCTCAACCCCGAGCGCCTCGAGCAGGAAATGATTTTCTATCTTGAAAAGCTGGACATAAACGAGGAGAAGGTTCGCCTCCGCCAGCACTGCAAGTACTTCATGGACACCCTCGACGGCGAGCCCTACCCCGGAAAGAAGTTAGGATTCATCATCCAGGAAATGGGCCGTGAGATCAACACCACCGGAAGCAAAGCGAACCACGCAGCCATCCAGCAGTGCGTGGTCCGTATGAAAGACGAGCTCGAGAAAATCCGCGAGCAGTCGATGAATATCCTTTAGTAGATACTTAGTTCGCCCATCTTCAGGCCCCATTCACCGTCGGTGACTACGGGGACCTTGTGGCCTCTTGCATCACGCACACAGCCCATGTCCGTGATGAAGGTATGGCTGTGACCGCCTACGACGATGTCCAGCCACCTGGTTTGCGGTATCAGTTCATGGTCTTCCTTCCAACCAAGATGTGAGAGGAGAATGATGAGGTCGCAGCCCTGCTCGTGAAGTTCATCGGCATACTTGTTCACCATCTCCACATTGTCAAGCTGGGGAATGCGGCTGGATATGGTTTTGGCAACGCAGGTGGAGATATCAGCCTCCAGGCCGATGATGCCTATCTTCATTCCGGCCTTGTCGAGGATTGCGTAAGGCTTCACGTACTGGCCGAGCTCGAAGGTGCTGAGATCGAGGTTCGCACATACACAGGGGCACTCCAGGTTCTTTATTCTCCCGGCGAGCGCCTCTATTCCGTTGTCAAACTCATGGTTGCCAAGTGCCACGCAGTCGAAACGGAGTGCGTTGAGCATGTCGATCTCGACGGTGCCGCCCAACTTGGTGAAATACGATGTTCCCTGGCTGAAATCCCCCGCATGGAGCAGGAGGACCTTGTCATCGCCGCCCGCAAGACGTACGGAGTCGATGTATGCGGCCATCTCGATGGAACCGCCCATGCCGTCCACTCCCTCTCCCCTTGCGGGCTCGAAATGCGAGTGGGTGTCATTGCAGTGCAGGATGACAAGTTTGGGCGTGCAGGCTCCCAGTACAAGGAGCGCTGATGCTATGGCAAGTAACTTTCTCATTTCTTGAACGGGTCCCCCTCAACCACAACTCTTCCGTCGGTATGATACTCGAGAGGTTCTCCCTTGATGCCAAGGTCGATGGCGTAAGGAAGGATGGCGTCTCTCATAAGTACGTCGGTGATGATCAGATCCTTAGCATTGCGTGCGACGTACAGCGAGTCGCCTCCGTCAAGAAGGAAGTCGACGGTTGCCACGCCGTAAGTGCGTGCAGGGTCGACCGGCTCGCCGCCTATCTCGAGGGACTTCACCTTTCCTTCATTCACAACAACACGGGCGCCGCCTATGACCTGCATGTTCTTGCGGGCCATGAAGTCGAAAAGATACTGCACATCCTCTCCCGAGAGTTCCACATAGGTGATGTAGTTCTTGAACGGCAGCATCGAGACTATGTCATCCATGACCACGTCGCCCTCCGGGAGGTCGACGCGTATGCCGCCGAAGTTCGTAATTCCGATGTCGACCTTGCGGCCGGTAGCCTCCTCGCAGGTCGCCATGAGACGGTCGACGATGAAGTTGGAGAGTTCGGACTCGGGGTAATTCTTGTTCATCGCACGGGTAGTCTTGCACACGAACTGCTTGAGTTCCGCCATCTCAGGCTGCACATCAAGCAGAACCCTGGCCATTGCAGGCGTGCTGCCGCAGTCGAAGACCCTGCCGTTAGGGGCGGTGTATGTGCCACCGTCCACGCTTCCCATCGTTTCAGCAACGTTCGAAGCCGTTGACGGGGTCACGCCGGTACGGCTGCCGTCGATGGGCACTGAGCGCCACGACATGCAGTGGCAGCCGCTGAGCATCAGGGCTGCACACAGGAGGGCGGTTAATTTTGCTTGAGCCATTTCCAGAGGTCTTTCCAGGTGGATTTCTTGCCGAACATCAGGATGCCGACCTTATATATCTTGGCAGAGAGCCATGCGCAGCCCACGAATGTTACGACAAGCAGTGCGACGGAGAGCCATATCTGCCAGCCGGGTACACCGAAGGGCAGACGTGCTATCATCACGATAGGACTTGTGAACGGGAACAGCGAGCCGAATATCGCAAGCGAGCTGTCGGGTGCGCGGAATGCATAAAGTGCAATGATATATCCGAGCAGCAGAGGTATCGTCAGAGGCATCTGGAGCTGCTGGGTGTCGCCCTCGTTCTCCACGGCAGAACCGATTGCCGCATAGAGAGAGGCGTAAAGGAGGTATCCGAATATGAAGAACAGGATGAACAGGCCGATGATCTGGCCGACATGCATGTTCCTCAGAGATGACATCACAACCTCGAGGTCGGAGGGTGCGTCAAGGGCCATGGAATCAATCTCGGCACCACCCATGGTCTCCGCCATGGCGGCTATCTGTTCGGGATCAGTACCTGACATCAGGTCGCCGCCGATGAGGCTTCCGGCCACACCGATGATGGCGCCGGAAAGCACGATCCACAGCAGGAACTGGGTCAGGGCCACGAGTGCGACGCCTATTATCTTACCGAACATCAGCTCGGTTGCCTTGACTGAACTTACGAGCACCTCAACCACACGGCTGCTCTTCTCCTCGATCACGGCGGACATCACCATTCCTCCGAAGAGGGTGATGAACAGGAAGATGAAGATGCCGAGGAGCATGGAGACTATCGAGTAGACTCCGGCTTCCGACAGCTTCTCCTCACCGTCGGCTGCAACGGTGTATGACTTAAGCTGGACGTCGGCCTTCACCTCCTTGAGGATCTGGTCGAGACCCTCGATGTTGTAAGTGCTTATCCTGTAATCTTCCAGAGCCTTGTCGAGCCTGCTGGTGACATTGTCGGTCAGCTCCATGCCGAAGGGCTTCTGCGAGAAGATGTCGGCGGAGAAGTCCTTGGTCTCCTCGTTGAGGGCGGAGATGCTGAGCACACCGTCATAGCCCAGGGCCTCGAGTTTTGTCTTGATGCTGTCGACCGGCATGTCGGTGATCAGCTTGTACTCTATGGTCTCCGTATTCTCGAGATACGGTGCGGCTATGCCTGAATTGTCCACCACGGCGATGGTCTTGGCCTTGTCCTTGGTGGTCATCATCATGAACATCAGGCCCACGGTGAGGCCTGCTATGAGCAGGGGCACTACAAGCGTGGTTACCAGGAAGCTCTTCTTCTTTACCTTGTTAAGGTATTCGCGGCGGATTACGACGCCTATGGTTCTCAGGTTCATTGTGCTTCAGTTACAAGTTTGATGAAAATGTCGTTCATGCGGGGCATCAGCTCCTTGTAGGAATTGATCTGCACACCCTTTTCGATGTATGACTGCAGAAGTCCGGGAGTGTTCCGGGCGACTTCGGTATGACGTCCTTCGCTGTCGGTGTAGACCACCTCGACGTTGTTGTTGCCATGCTCCCTGCGGATGTCGTCCACACCGCCGGTGATGACAAGCTTGCTCTTGTTGATGAGGGCGATGTTGTCGCAGAGTTCCTCGACCGATTCCATATTGTGGGTGGAGAGGATGATGGTCGCGCCCTCGTCCTTGAGCCGGAGTATCTCCTTGCGGATGACCTCGGCGTTCACGGGATCGAAGCCGGAGAAGGGCTCGTCGAGTATCATGAGGCTGGGCTTGTGGACCACCGTGGTGATGAACTGTAACTTCTGGGCCATGCCCTTGCTGAGTTCCTCGACCTTCTTGTCCCACCAGTTCTGGATGCCAAAACGGATGAACCAGTCCTTGAGGGCGAGACGGGCGTCAGATGCGCTCATTCCCTTCAGCTGGGCCAGGTACATGGCCTGGTCGCCGACCTTCATCTTGCGGTAGAGGCCGCGCTCCTCAGGCATATAGCCTATCTTTTCCACATCACGCTGGGTGATGGGGCGGCCCTGGAAGAGTACTTCTCCCCCATTGGGGATGGTGATTCTGTTGATGATTCTGATAAGGGTGGTCTTTCCGGCGCCGTTGGGGCCGAGGAGACCGAAGATCTGTCCTTCGGGAACCGAGATGTTGACGTGGTCAAGCGCCACCTTTTCACCAAAGTTCTTGCAGACTTCCTTGCATTCGATAATTGCCATTTTTAAGTAATGATATAAACCAAACTTACAAAATTAAGAAAAAATCATTACATTTGTTATAATTGACACCCATATTGAAATGAGCACCAGAATACACCTTATTGCAGCATTTGCAGCCGTGTTCGCCCTCTCGTCATGCGCCGGCACACCAGACCCTCAAGTAATGGCACGATACGTCCCCGAACGAATGGACGACTTCGTATTCGAGAACAACCTCGTCTGCGGACGAATATACGGCCAGGCCCTCGAGGGAAACCCGACATCTCCCGGAATCGACATCTGGGTCAAGCTTCCTGGCGCGCTCGTCGCCAATGACTGGTACAGGCATTATTCCGAGGAAGGGAATGAAAGCTATTACCATCACGACCACGGCGGCAAGGACTGTTACAAGGTTTCCGTAAGCCTCGGCGGCGGCGCTTCCGCCCCCATCCTCTGCGGAAATATCGTCCTGCCTCCCACAAATTACCGAAGCTGGGAAATCATTGAGGAAAGCCCGACCAAGGTCGTCTTCCGCCTCGACTACCCCGAATGGGAAGCCGACGGCGAGAAGTTCACCCTCAGCAAGAAGGTCACAGTCGTTCCGGACACATATTTCTTCAAGGCTGAAGACACATGGACATTCAGCGGGGAATACGGCGACTGCATCGAGGTAGCAGCCGGAATAAACCGCCACACGGCACTGGAGACGATCGAGAAGGAATTCACGGGATCAGACAGGTACGCGCTCTGGGAGCACGCATCCGACACGGGTCACGAGCCCGAAGACGGAATGATAGGTGTCGCTGTAATCATGCCCGATGCTGAAAGCGTGCGCCTGAGCAACGGTGCCGATCACGGAATCGTGACCAGGACCGTCAAGTCAGGCGAAACCCTCACCTACTATTTCGGAAATTGCTGGAGCAAGGGAGACATCAAGACCGCCGACGAGTGGTTCAGCACCGTACAAGCATATAACTGATGATCATGAAACGCTTTGCCATTGCATTCTCGCTGATCCTGTCATGCCTGACGGCATCGGCCTATGAGTTCGGGGACCTGTACTCCGGGCTGCCCTTCCCGATGCAGAAAGTCCGCAGGCCGTCCATCCCCTCACGAAAAGTATCTGTTGCCGATTTCGGCGGCATCGGCGACGGCGTAGCTCTCAACACGGATGCATTCGCAAAAGCAGTGGAAGCCGTCTCATCCCAAGGAGGCGGCCACGTCGTCGTACCGTCCGGAATATGGCTCACCGGACCCGTTTGCCTCCGCAGCAACGTCGACTTGCACCTTGAAGAAGGCGCCGTCCTGCTTTTCAGCGACGACCCTTCGCTTTACCCCGTCATTGATGTCAACTTCGAAGGCCTTGACACCAGGCGCTGCATATCTCCTCTGTATGCAAAGGACTGCCACGACATCTCCATTACCGGCGACGGCATAATCGAAGGCAACGGCGACGGATGGCGTCTGCTCAAGAAGAGCAAGGTCAGCAGCGCCGAATGGAAGGCCCACTTAGGCAGATACCCCTGCGGCGTCGTTTCGGCCGACGGAAAGGAATGGTATCCCGACGAAGCCTTCAAGGCCATAATGGAGCGCAAGGACAGGGACCAGAACACTCTGTCCGAGCCAATCGACGAAGACATCGCAAGGCGCTGGTTCAGGCCGGCCATGGTACAGTTCGAGAACTGCGAGAACGTCCTCCTGGAAGGCTGCACTTTCCAGAATTCACCATGTTGGAACATCCACCCCGTATTCTGCCGCAACATGATAATCAAGGACATAACTGTCCGCGCCCCCTACTGGTCCCAGAACGGCGACGGGATAGACATCGACGCATGCGAGAACGTCATCCTCACCGGCAGCACCTTTGACGTGGGTGACGATGCCATATGCATTAAGAGCGGCAAGAACGAGGACGGCAGACGGCACGGTATTCCCTGCCGCAATATCATCGTTGCCGAATGTACAGTATATCACGGGCACGGAGGCTTCACCGTGGGCAGCGAGATGAGTGGCGGAGTAAGGGACATATTCGTAACCGGATGTACATTCCTGGGAACCGACGTAGGTTTCAGGTTCAAGAGCACACGAGGCCGCGGAGGGATAGTCGAGGACATATGGTTGCAAGACACCGTGATGAAGGACATCATCGCAGCCGCAATCAGTTTCAACCTCTTCTATGAGGGCAAGGCGGAAACGGATGTGACCACCCCCGACGGAGCCCCTGCATCAGTTCCAGTTGACGAGACAACGCCCGTTTTCCGCAACATCAGGATACGAGACATTCTGTGCAACGGAGCCGGCGAAGCGATGCTCTTCCGCGGTCTCCCTGAAATGCCCATCACCGGCATAGAACTGAAGAACATCAGGATCACTGCCGGTAAAGGTGCAACATTCAGCAATTGCACAGATCCGGTGATGGAGAACGTTGAGATTACAGCGTCACCCCTGTTTTAAAAATAGCGATTTCGCGCCAACCGTTCTTCTCGTTGTGGGCAGCTTCGCCTGAAGCGACAGAAAGGACATAGGCCACGAAACGGTCCAGTACATCAACCATACTCTCCCCTTCCGCAAGCACGCCGGCATTGAAATCTATCCAGTCCGGCTTGCGGCTTGCAAGAAGCGAGTTGGTAGATATCTTCATAGTGGGCACAAAACTGCCGAAAGGAGTGCCCCGGCCAGTTGTGAAAAGCACTATCTGACATCCGGAGGCTGCAAGAGCCGTACTGGCCACCAAGTCGTTGCCAGGCGCAGACAGCAGATTCAGGCCCTTGGCCTTCAATGTCTCCCCGTAACCCAGCACGCCACGGACGGCACTGCTGCCGCTCTTCTGAGTGCACCCGAGAGACTTTTCTTCAAGCGTGGAGATTCCGCCCGCCTTGTTTCCGGGCGAAGGATTCTCATACACGGGCTGGCCGAGCTTCATGAAATACTCCTTGAAATCGTTTATGAGCGACACCGTCTTATGGAACAGTTCCTCGTTCGCACAGCGGTTCATCAGGAGTGTCTCGGCGCCGAACATCTCGGGCACCTCGGTCAGCACCGTTGTGCCTCCGTGAGCCACGATCCAGTCGCTCAACTCTCCAACCAGAGGATTTGCCGTAATGCCGCTGAGACCGTCTGATCCACCGCACTTGAGACCAAGCTTCAGCTCGGATACAGGCACGGGCTGCCTCTGATCGTTGCTGCAGATGTCAAATATGCCGCGCAGAAGAGTCATGCCGTATTCCGTCTCATCTCCATCCACCTTCTGGACTGTCATTGTGCGGACACGAGCCTTGTCCACTTCACCTACCAGATCCATGAATGCGTCAAGCTGGTTGTTCTCACAACCGAGGCTCACCACGAGCACTCCGCCGGCATTCGGATGATGCACCATGTCGGCAAGGATTCTCCGTGTATTCTCATGGTCGTCGTCCAACTGGCTGCAGCCATAATTATGAGGGAATGCCACCACCGCGTCAACTGAGCCTTCATGCCCTGCGATTTCAGTGCGCAGGCGTTCGGCGAGTGTCTGACAGATGCCATTAACACAGCCTACGGTAGGGATGATCCATATCTGATTCCTGACTCCCACCTGCCCGTCGGCACGGCGGAATCCCATGAATTCCACCTTCTCACGAGCGGGCGGCACTTCTTTGAGAGCCGGGGTGTAAGCATAATCGAGCAGGCCTTCTAGATTTGTCCTGACAATGTCATGATCGATATGGCAGCCAACTGCCACATCCCTTGTTACGTGGCCGATGGGAAAGCCATACTTTATGACATCGTCTCCGCTTTCCAGCGCAGTGAGAGTAAACTTATGTCCGGCCGGGACGTCTGTGGCGAGCACGACTCCGCAGGCGCTTTCGCCTGCACGGAGGTCGGAGAGCGCCACGGCGACGTTGTCGGCAGGATTGATCCTGATGCAGCGCATATGTCAGAGAATGGTTTTCACAGCTTCAAGCATTCCGACCTTTTGGATAAGTTCAAGATCGGCGGTAAGCATATCAGTAAGACCAGGAATCATATTGAGGTCTTCTCCCCATATGAATTCTGCGGAAAGAACGCCTTTGGCCACGACAGCGACGTCACCGGTTGCCCAAAGATCCTTCAAAAGCGCAATGATCGCAGCATCGTCGTTTGGAACGATCTCCACATCGCCTCTCATGCCACCCTTGTAGTAAGTGATTATTCCGGCCAGGCCGAACACTATGCCCTTGGGAAGTTCGCCCTTGCGCTCGAGATAGACCTTGAGCCCGGGCAGGTCGCGGGTCTTGAACTTTGGGAAGCTGTTGAGCATGATGGATGTGACGAAATGCTTTACGAACGGGTTCTTGAAACGGTCCATCACGTCCGACGCAAACTTCTGAAGTTCGTCCTTGGGAAGATTCAACGTATCCATGAGTTCGTGGAACATGACCTTCTCGACGAACTTGCCTATTACAGGATGCTCGCAGCACTCCTTGACTGTATCAAGGCCGCTGAGGTATCCTACCGGGGAAAGAACGGTATGGGGGCCGTTCAGCAGCGTGACCTTCCTCTCGTGGTAGGGAGCCTCGGATGGCACGAAGAGAACGTGGAGTCCAGCCTTGTCGGCTGGGAACTCCTGAGAAACCCATGCAGGGGCCTCGATAACCCATAAGTGGAAGATCTCGGCCTTGTCGAGCAACTTGTCCTCGATTCCGATGCGTTCCGTGATCTGTGCGGCGGTATCGCGGGGATATCCCGGGACGATGCGGTCCACAAGAGTGGAATAGACGCCGCAGTTTTCAAGGAACCACTGCTTGAATTCAGGACAGAGGTTCCAATGTTCGATGTATCGCAGTATGCATTCCTTCAGGTGCTTTCCGTTCTCGAATATCAATTCGCATGGAAAGATCAGAAGGCCCTTGTCGGCTGCTCCATTGAAATAATCCCAGCGGTGATATAGAAGTTGCGTCAACTTGCCGGGATATGAAGCTGCAGGAGCATCCTCAAACTTGCATGCAGGGTCGAATGCAATGCCGGCCTCAGTGGTGTTTGATATCACGAAACGGATCTCGGGCTGCTCAGCCAGTTTGAGGTATCCGTCAAAGTCCCGGTAAGGATTGATGCCTCGTGAAACCACGTCGATCATGTCGATGCTGTTGACGGGCTCGCCGTCCTGCAGGCCCTGAAGGTTAAGGTGATACAGGCCGCCCTGCTCATTCAGGACATCCACCAGGCCGTTGGGGATAGGCTGGACTACAACCACGGACGCGCCAAAATCGGTCTTCTGGTTCGTCTTCCATATTATCCAGTCAATAAATGCACGAAGAAAATTGCCTTCGCCGAACTGGATGACTTTTTCCGTATACTTCCTGGCCTGAGGGGCCGTCATTCGATTTAGCCTTTCCATATTTTGCCTTTAATAATTGTCTATGTTGTATTTTGTCAGTATCTCCATATGCACATAGCTGTCCCGCTTCTGCGGAATGCTGTGCATAAGCACACTGTCGGCAAGAGCTGCGACCGCCTTCTGCACCATGTCCTCCGTCCTCTGACAGATGAGGATGGACACTCCACCTTTCCTGAGCAGGTCGAAGTTTCCATCAAGGTCATCATAGGCCACCACCCTGCGGTTTTCATCCGGATGTGACAGGAAATAGTCACCGAGCAGATATACTCGTGAATTGAACATGACCACGAGCTTCACTTCCGGATGCTTCGTAAAATAGCCCTCCAGCACCTCGTTCACACTATCCGGAGCAGAAGGATTGACGAAGACGGTATCGGTCACACATTCCGGGAACTCTCTGGATATATATTCTGCAAAGCCCTGCCTGCGCTCCAATGTGGGGTCGGACTCTCCTTTCGTATCTCGCAGAACGCGGACAACCAGAACCCTGTCGACCTCTGAAGGATCAAGTCTTTCTGTAAGCAGCGCAGCACAAAGGACTCCGCTGCCGAACATGTCCATTCCGAAATATGCAAAATACCCGTTATCGTCGATTTTTGTATCAATGAAGGCATAAGGGATAGCCTGCGCCATAAGTTGACCGGCGAATTCAGACGCCTCCTTCCTGAATAGAGGCACCATCACCACCCCTGAAGGGTTGGATGAAAGCACTTGCTTGCATGTACTCTCGAATGATGACGGATCGTACTGGTCAAACAGATAAGTAACCACCTCGGCATTCATCGAGGCAAGGCGGGCCGAAGCCATATTCACGCCTTGCGACAATTTATGCCAATACTCCCCTTCCTTCGAAGTGGGAAGGATGAAAGCGAAAGTCCTGGAGCCGCGAAGTCCGAGATTCGAAGCATATACATTGGTAGTATAGTTCAATTCCGCAATCGCGGCTCTGACTTTCCTGGTTGTCTCCGGCGAAACCTCTCCTCTGTTGTGCATCACCCGGTCGACCGTGCCTTTTGAGACACCGGCCAACCTGGCTACGTCGAATATTGTGACTTGTGCACTCATTGCTTCAATTCCGTCGAGGAATCATTCGTGTTATTGCAACTTGTCGGTATGGAACTCTATGGTGTATATACGCAGGGCCTTGTCGGTATATATCTTCTGCTCGCCTGCGCCCACCTGGAATTCCACCACTGTGGGGCTGCCGCTGGGCGTTCCGCCGGGCTGCTTCTGAAGGGTCGATGAATCACCCGCGATCTGTACGCAGACGTTGCGGGTCAGATCCTCGCTGCTGCCGGTGTTGCTGGCCTTCACGTAGATGTATCCGGCTCCCTTTGACGTGTAGGTGAACACTCTGTCGGTCTCTGATCCGCCGCCACCCATCTGGATATATGTGGTGTTCCAGCGATTCTTCTGGACAGAGTAAAAGTTCAGACCGTCGACGGTGATGTCCCAGGTTGTTGTGATGTCCACTCCGGGATCGCCCTTGGGAGAGAGCTGACTCTGCCATGCCTCGTCGGCAAAGTTCCACACATGATCCTCGGAAGCGCCGCCCTTGTAGGTAAACTGAATCTTGTAGAAGCGGAGTGCATTTCCTGTAGGATAGATGTAAACCTGACCTGCCGGGATCTCGAAGGTAGTCTCGGTCTGGACAGAGGATACGGATCCGCCGGGCTGTGACTGAGGCTCGCCGTCATCGACGACCACAGTAACCATACGAGTAAGGTCCTCGCTGCTGCCGGTGTTGGATGCCCAGACCTTGAGCGTGCCGGCTGCAGGTGCCACGAACTTGAATACACGGTCTGTGGTGCTGCCCTTGCCGCCAGCCTGAATGAAGGTAGTGTTGTATTTACTCTTCGAAGGAGAAAGGAAGGTAAGGCCGTCAACTGTCAGATCCCATCCAGTAATATCGGTATTTGCCGCGCCCACTCCTGCAAGTGCATTCTGCCAAACTGCTGAGCTGAAATCCCACTCGAGGACAACGTCAGCTGCATCAGGCTCGACGATGAGTTTCGCCTTTCCGGCTTCAGACTTCGAGAACTTGCTTGAAGTCGCTACGGGCTGGGCGACAACGCTGAATTCATATTCTCCTGTTGCGAGGCCCGCTACGGTAGCACCAGGGAACACATATGAAGTTTCCTTCAAAGTAGCGGTTCCGTCAGGAGTCGTGAGCACATAAGTGTCGGCATTCTCGACTGCAGCCCATGAGATGGTGACATCGTCGGTGGACTTAACCTTTACCTTGCCGGGATCCACAGTTACCACGGGGGTCTTGAGGATGATTCTGTCGGCCTCGGGAGTAAGGTCCTTGGTCCATACGACCTTCTTCAGTGTAATCTCCTGGTCGGCTATCACATAGATGCTGTTCTGGCCTGCAAGGTCACCGAGATTGACGATATGCTCGGCGCCATCGGCAAGGAGCGCATAGCGGTCGCCGCCGGCGATTACCTGAACGGAGCCGAAGTTGTCGGCACTCTCGGCAGTAACCTTGACTGAGCCATATCCATTGGTAAGAATCTCGATGCCGCCATATGAAGGAACGCCTGCAGGGCTTACTGATGCTGCCTGAAGGAAAAGACCCTTGTTCATCACCACATTCGCGGGCACGAGAGAAGTAGCATAGATCCTTGTGTTGCCGATGATGGTATTCTCGGTGAGTTCCTCAGTGTCGTATATTGTCTTGTCAGTGAAATCCCATACATATTCGTCGGGAGCAACCTCAAGTTCGGTAGGCCTTACGATGACGGGCTGCACTGCATCCCACCATCTTGGGTCGCCGGCTTTCCTGGATACTATCGTTGCGCCTTTGGAAGTCAGGTACAATTTACCGGCTTCTGAATTCACGCAGGGATCCTCCGTGAGCATGAGACCGTCCTTCATGCCAAGTTCCTCTGAGAACGCAAGGCCGGTGTTCGGGTCATCGGGAGCTCCGGGAGCGGCAGACGTCCACCATGCGGCACCAACGTGGTAATAGATGTTGCCAGAGCACTCGGGGCTGTATGAATCGGTGCTGTTGCGGGCCATGCGGACCCAGCTCTTGGTTGCATCGGCAGCGTCCTCCTTGTCATTGTACTCGTTGAGGAACACATTGTCAATGCTCTTGAGACTCTTTGCGCCCGTAGTCTGACGAACGTGGAAGATGCCGGCATTGTTGGAAGAGCTCGGAGTCGAAGTCACATAGTTGAACGTACAGTTCCTGATTGTGGCACTGTTGATGGTTGACTTGTCAGAAGCACGGAAGAAAGTTCTGGCCACTGCATAGAACGTACTGTTCTGCATGATGAAGTCGCCGTTGTTTCCACCACGCACGTCGATGAAGTCGCCACCGTTGGAACCGTCAGCATTGATGTCATGGACATAACAGCCGTCAATGAGGAAACTTGCCACTGCACCTGTGTCGGAAGATCCGTTTGAGTATATGGCCTTTGAGAAATTGGTAATGTCGCAGTTCACATACTCCACAGCTGTCATGTCGGCCTTGGGATTTGCACAGAGAGTGCCCTCGTTCTGGCCATCGAAGCTGAGATCCTCGATATGCAGCACCTTGGCACCATCGCCGAGAGAGAATGTAAGACCATTCAGAACGGGCTTCTTTCCATCCTCAGATGACTTGCCATAGATGTATACGTCACCGACGATGGTGGCGAACTTCGACGTAGATGACGAGTACAGGCCGAGGAAGTCATACGGAGTGTCGCTGTATTCCACATACAACTTCACGGTTCCCGGCTGGTTGTCGATAGCATTGAGAATCTCGGCTGCGCTGTAAACCATAGTGGTCCCCTCGGTATCGGGACGTGCAAATCCGGTAACGGAGCCACGCTTGCCGGCCTTGCCAAAGAGGAGGGTAAAGCGATACTCCCTACCGGGGATGAGGCCGTCGACCGTCTTGCAGCAGCCGGCTATTTCATCGTCGGTGAGGGCAATTGTACGGACTTCCTCCCCTTCCAGGAGAAGGACTGGTTCCACCTTTATTGAGGTAAGGTCGCTCTTGTCTTCGGCTGCATCCCAGACTACAGTTATTGCATTGGATGTACGCTCGGCAACGACGGGGTTGAGTGAGGAACGTACTGCAGAAGTCGAGAACGGACTGTCGAGATATGCCCAGTTGGATGCAGTGAGCGCGTCGCTGCATCCCTGAATACGGGCATAGAAAGACTTGTCGACCTCAAGGCCATAAACGGTGAAGGGAATCTCACTCTTTTCGACGTCATATGAAGCGATGGGAGCTCCCGACGGGCTTGTGGGCACGATCTCAGTACCATCAGCCATTTCGTATATCTCGAGGAGATAACCCTCGGCATTCTTCATGTCCTGCCACGTGAATGTAACATCAGTACCTGTGGAAGGCACGACCTCAGCTTCAAACTTGAGCGGTGTCAGCACACGGCTGTAGTCGATCTCCTCGACCAGATCAGCCGGCGAATGGCATGCGGCCACGGCCGCAGTGACGCCAAGCAACAGAATCAGTGATTTGAATATCTTGTTCATATTTCTTGTCTCTTTATATTCCATTATTCATTGGCATATCCGTAATCGTTGACAAGTGCACCCTGCATGGCGCTCATAGTCAAGGCATACATAGGCCATACGGAACGGGGATAAGGATCGTTCAGGTCATTCCTGTAAAGGATCTGCCAGCGATAGAGGTCGGTGTTGGCATTGTAGAAGGCTTCCGTATTGAGGAAATCCTGCTTCTTCCAACCGTTGGGCTCGGTGTCGCTGTAATCGGTAGGCTGCTGGCCGATCTGCGCGGGCTCGAGTCCAAAAATTTCGATACCCTCTGCGGCGGGACGCCAGAACACCTTGTAGTTGTCAACTGTCCTCAGGACTTCCTTCGTCTTTTCGTCGGTGATATCCTTGGGGGCGCTGTAAGGCAGGTATGCGGCATAGTCACCCTGCATCTTTGCAAGGTTCTCCATATCAGCGGAAGTCTCGTCAAGGGCGATCTTGAGGAGACCCCAGCGGATGAGGTCCTGCTTGCGCACCATCTCTCCTGCAAGTTCAAGTGCACGCTCGGTGTATATTGCGCCGAGGATGGTGGAAGGATTGTCGTGGTCAGTCTTCATGCCGTCGGTCTTGTCGGCTGCATTGCCGGCAGACAGGCTGGAAACTGCCGTGTATTTGGTATAGCCGCTCTTGCATGCACGGTCACGTACCTGAGCGAGACAGTTCTTCGCGAACTCGAGGTCACCCTGATATGCCGCAAGTTCAGAAGCCATGAGAAGCACGTCGGAATAGCGCATGATAATAGGCTTCACGCCGTCGTCGTTGCCACCGTTGTAGGGATGCGCCTTCATCCAGTCGAAACGATACTTGCCCCAGTACCAGTAATTTGCGGCGCCACGGATCTCGAAGCTCTGGCTGGTTCCGTTCCACTGCATGGGGACACAGGTTATGTCGCGTCTTGAGTCCTTGCTGTCATACTTCCACCAGAGGGTGGGAGCGGGACCGGTGTCGCCTCCTCGTGAACTGTTGTTGGTGATCCAAGGACCGCCTGCAGTATTGGGGAATGCGTGGGTGTAGTTCCACCTTCCGCGGCTGTCGCTGAAAGGAGCCACGAACATTACCTCGGGAACACCGGAAAGATGTGCAGAGTTATTGAACTTGCGCCAAAGCTGCTCATATGAAGGCTCAAGTGAGCAGCAGCCCTTTGAGATGAGGGTCTTCAGATGGTCGAAGGCCTTCGGATAAATGGCTTCTGCAGAGAGGTCGGGATTTACGGTCAGGCGCAAGCTCCCCGCATTGCCGGTACCCACAAGACCGTCATCAGGACGCCAGGAATAACCTGCTGCGGAAAGCGCGATTCTGGCATAGAGTCCCATTGCGAATGCCTTGCTGATACGGTCGGCACTGGCAGTGATGTCGCTCTCGCCCGGCCAGTACAGATATCCTATAGCCTCGTCGAGGTCGGCAAGGATCTGCAGATAGATGTCGTCACGGTCAGACTTGGGGAGATAAATCGTATCTGATGATACCGGAGACGTACGCAGAGGAACCTCACCCCACATCTTGATGAGTTCGAAATAGAAGAATGCACGATATGTGAGAGCCTCACCCAGAAGATGGGCCATGTCGGCGTCGTTCGAAACATTTCCGTACTGCTTCAGACCCTGTATGCAGAGGTTTGCGCGCTCGATACCTGTCACGATTTCGTTGTAAGCGTTGGTGGAGGTATTGTTCTGCGCATCGTTGGGGGTGCTGTTGTATTCAGCAGCACGGTAACGGTCATCGGACGTGGCGGCATTGGCGTCACCGATGCTGCTCGAGTTGCGGAGTTCGATATCGGTATTGAATCCGTAGAGGAGATGTACTCGTCCACGATATGAGTTGGTGTGTCCGAATACCTCGCCTATGCCGAAGATGTTGTACTCGGCAAGGGTGTAGTTCGAGAACACTACATCATCGGAATAAGATGACTTTGACGGAGCGTCAAGGGCGTTGTCGAGGGCGTTGCATGAAGCGAAGGCGATGACGGACGCAGCGGCGATTGCAATGTAAAGTAACTTTTTCATAATCATCTCATTTAGAATGAAACATTGACGCCGAATACCCAACCGCGGCTCTTCGGATATGCCGAATAGTCCACATTGGGTGTAAGAGGAGTCGAGGTACGGGTGTCAACCTCAGGGTCGTAACCGGTGTACGGCGTGAGGCAGAAGAGGTTGGTCCCGGTCGCATAGATGCGGATCTTGCTGATCTTTATCTTCTGTGTGGCCTTTTCGGGTATTGTATATCCGAAAGTGAGGGTTGAAAGACGCAGGAATGAAGCGTCCTCAAGAGCCCATGACTGGCAGATTCGTCTCGTTGCATATGGAGCCCACATGGTCTTGCCGGCATTCACACGGGCAAGTTCGTCGAGGTCTGTGATGAATTCACCAGTCTCCCAGTCAACATTGGTCCAGCGGTTGTCGGGTGACATTCCCTCAACCACGTTCTGGCCGGCAACGCCGCGTATGGTGCTGAAGTCAACCTTGTTGGCATTGTAGACCTTGTTGCCGTATGAGTAGGTGAAGTTGGCAGCCAGGTCGAATCCGTATGCATAGGCTGAGAGTGAGAAACCGCCTGTAAAGATGGGCTGAACGTTGCCAAGGAGCTTGATTTCCGTTGACTTGAGCTTCGGAGAACCCGGACGGCAGTCATAACCAGTAACTGAAGAGCAGTCGATGACGCCTTCCTTGAGAGTCCAGGCACCGGTAGAGCTATTGTAGTCGAAGTCCTCGATGGTGTACATGCCGTCGTTCTCATATCCATAGACATCGCCGAGAGGACGGCCTTCGGTAACCTTGTAATCGTAACCGATCTCGGTGCTGAACATGCCGGCATTGGCCGTGATTTCACTCAAGCCGCCAAGGTCCATGACCCTGTTCTGGTTGAACGCTATGTTACCGTCGAAGTTGATGCCCCAGTCCTTCTTGCGTACAATTGCACCGCCAAGAGAAAGCTCAATACCGCGGTTGCGAACCTGACCGAGGTTGCGGTACTGGTTGTTATAGCCTGAACCATTGACGGGGAAATAGATGAGAAGGTCCTTCGTGTCTGCCTGATAGAGTTCTGCGGAACCATAGAAACGGTTTTTCCAGAAACTCCAGTCAAGACCGAGGTTATGCGAGTATGTTGTCTCCCATCTCAGGTCAGGGTTGGTCATGTCGGTGCCTGCGCCCCAGAACACCGAACCCTGGCTGATCCATGAAGATGTTGAAGCAGAGTATGTCTGCATGGTCTGTCCGGAAGGAATATTGTTGTTTCCGGCAGTACCGAAAGAGTAGCGCAACTTCAGGTTGTCGATCCATGATGCGCTCTGCATCCATGGTTCGCTTGAGATACGCCATGATGCTGCTGCTGAAGGGAAGTAGCCCCAGCGGTTGCCGCGGGAGAACTTCGACGAACCATCGGCACGCATTGTGGCTGACAACTGGTATCTGTCTTTGAACGAATAATTTACGCGTCCGAAGAAAGAGAGTATCTTGTCGTCGTTGGAGTAGTTGTTACCAATAGACTTGGGATTCTCGCCCGATGCCATGAACCTGCGGGCCATGTCGGCATTGAAGAAGTCGGGAAGACCCTCTGTCATGGTAGTGAACGTGTTGGCCTGCGTGAGAATCCACTCTGTACCGGCGAGCAGGTCGAGATGATGATCCTCGGAAATCACGTCGTCAAAGCTGTAGGTGAGAGTGTTCGTGTTGCGCAGTTTGGTGCGTGACTGGTCTTTGTACTCGATTGCGGGATTGACGTTATATCCTGCTGCAGTGTTGTTGCGGACATAGTATGAGGTGAGTCCGTAGAAGCGGTTGTCGGTCCTGCGGAAATCATCCAGGCCACCTTCGATCCTGAGTTTGAGGTTGTCGATGATGGTCCACTGGAAAGCACCGTTGACCGTCCAGTTGGAACGCTTCTGGTTGGAATCGTTGTCGGCGATTGCAACGAGAGGGTTCACTGAGCTGTTGTAGTCTTCCTCGACATCGGTCTCTGAAGATGCAGCCTCTGCAGGTATGGGAGAATAGACGATCGAATTCTTGAGACGTGACTGACTGGTGGAACCTTTGTCGTTCAAGGCATTCGCTCCCGCTCCATTGACGGTTACGTTGGAATAGCGTGCATTGACGTCGAAGAGTATCTTCTTGCTCGGGGTGTACTGCATGCTGAGGTTCAGGTTATGACGGGCGAAGTCGGAACCCACCATGATGGCCTTGTCGGTGAAGTTAGCGTAGCCCATGGTAACCTTGAACTTGTCGGTTCCTCCTGAAACGGAAAGGTTTGTGGAGAAGGTCGTGCCGGTGCGTCCGAATACCTGGTCTACCCAGTCATTGGTCTTCACCGTCCTGTAGAGGTCGATGTCGTCGAACGTTCCGTAGCGGCTCTCATAGAAGCTGCTTACGTTGTCCTTGAACAGTGCGTATTCATACTGCGTACGTACAAAATCGTAAGCATTCTGGGGGATGAAGGCAGACTTGTTCGCCATCTCCTTGCCTCCTCCATAGACATTCAGGTTGACGGTGACCTTTCCTTCGTGGCCTTTCTTGGTGGTGACGACGACTACGCCGTTTGCACCACGGCTACCGTAGATGGCCGTAGAGAAGGCATCCTTCAGGACATCGATGCTCTGGATATCCGAGGCGGGGATATCGCTGATGCTCTCCATGGGGAAACCGTCAACGATATAAAGAGGAGAAGAATCCTGGGTGATTGATCCGGTACCACGCACACGAATCTTCACGCTGGCATCAGGATCGCCTTCGGTGGTGGTCACCTGCACACCGGCCATTCGACCGGACATGGCCTCCGTAACGGATGCCACAGGCATCTGGTTCAAGGCCTCCGAATTCACGGAAGCCACAGAGCCTACTACATCGCGACGGCGGACTGTGGCATAGCCTACGACGACTGTTTCCTCAAGCAGGTTGGTGTCATCCTCGAGAGTGATGTCGACGATTGCCTGGTCGCCTACCACTACTGTCTGTGTCTTGAGGCCAAGCAGCGAAAATTCCAGGACCTGACCCTTGGCGACGGAAATCGAATATTTACCGTCGAGGTCAGTGCTTACTCCTGTCCGGGTGCCCTGGATGAGGACTGAAGCTCCGGCAACAGGCCCAAACTGGTCAGAGACCACACCGCTGACGGTGTGCGTCTGGGCCGATGCGTTCAGACAGGTTGCAACAAGCACCGATACAAGCACTGCCTTCCGCAGCACCGCATCGAAGAACGAATGTATGTTCCTTGTCATAAGCATGTGATTTATTAGGTTGATATTGATTATAGTTTCTGATTCACGATGTCCTGCACAAGATAATGCAGATATGACTCGAGGTTCGTGTATAGCCGCTGAGGGTCAAGGCTCCTGGCCGCAGCATCGCCGGCATACCCGGGATTGAGCCCCAGCAGGGTTTCGTAATGGTCAGGGATGCCGTCGCCGTCACTGTCGGTTGATGCGATGGCAGTCTGCTCCTCTGAAGCGGAGTATGCAGGCCAGCCGCCCGCGTCGGACTGGGTGTCGATGAGTCCGCCGGTGGATCCGTTGCTTCCTTTGCATTCCGCCGTTCCGCTACGGACCTCGCCCCCATCTCCGGCAGAGCCTGCGCCACCCGCAATGCGGGTGTCGATACGGTCGCGTGAAAGGCATGCTCCGGAATATCGCAGCACGCTCTGGAATGCATCCTGTGCATTCTGAATCACACCTTGATACTCACCCTGATATGCAAGGGCCTTGAGCGAGGACTTCTTTGATGCATCGTCAGGTTCCACACCAGCCCAGTTGTCTGATGTGACAAGTTCCGAGCCGTACATATAATTTCCGTCGATGTAGAACATGCCGGGAACCACCGATTCAGGATTCGCGGAATCACAGTTGCTACACTTGGTTGTGGGATTCACAAGCCTAGCCTTATGGTTGCTCGCCGGCCCCGGCTTGTAATAGTTTGCAACCATATTGATCTGCTTGGCATCAGTGCCGGGCTTGGATTCACCACCATAGGCGGAATTGCCACCCCAATTGTAAACCACGTTGTTCACGAAATGCACGGGGCCCTTGAGGGGCGACACGTAATCATGGTCGAAACGGGGGTTGCGGCTGTCGTGGTGGGCAAGCAGGTTATGATGGAATGCGGCATTCCGCCCACCCCAGATTCCACCATATCCGTGCTTCCCTTTGTCATGGATGGAATTGCGGAGACTCTCGGAGAGGATGCAGTACTGAAGCGTAAAGTCCTCAACGCCGTAGAAGGTTCCGCATTCGTCGGTACTCCACGAAATCGAGCAATGGTCGATTATGATGTTCTTGTAGCCGGACTGACCGTAACAGTTCATGGCATCGTCCTCCGATTGCTTTTCATCGCCCATGCGGCAACGGATGAAGCGCACTATGACATTCGAAGCATTGATGCGGAAGGTATGGTTTTTCAGGCAGATTCCGTCACCTGGCGCCGTCTGGCCAGCGATGGTCACGTCGCCATATTTGACTTCAAGCCTGCTCTCCAGTTCTATGATACCGGCAACGTCGAAGACGATGGTACGGGCTCCGCTGGTATTGATTGCGGCACGCAGGGAACCGGGGCCGCTGTCGTTCAGGTTCGTTACATGTATCACCTTGCCGCCACGGCCTCCGGTGGCATTGATTCCACCGCCTTCAGCGCCAGGGAATGCACGAATTACGCCGTCCTGCTCGGCAGCCGGGAACTCGATCAGGCTGCTGGGTCCGGGAGGTTCCGGATCGGGATCGACGTCGGGGTCCGGATCGATGTCCGGATCGCGGCCATCGGTGATCGAAACCGCCGCGCTCCACTCCGACTCCTTGTCGCTGCCACCGGTCAGAGGCATGGCCTTCACCTGGAAAGTATAGGTGCAACCGGCTGACATCGGAATAGTAACAGACGTGGTCCTCGTGGTGGACTCCTTGGTATCAGCGCCGCTTTCAGTCACACGGTAGCGATAATGATTGGCATTCTCGACGGAATTCCATGAGAATACGGCTTTGGCTCCGCTTGCCACGACAGTGGCAACCGGGGTCTGTAGCACCTTGCCGTCCTTGGATTCAGGCGTTTGCTTGCTGCCGCAGGAAAGCATAGTCACCAGCGGCAAGAAAATGAGCATCCTCAAAAACATGTTCCGTGTTGTTCTCATCTTTTCATTCTTTCATACTCGAGGGAAGCCCATACATACGCACCGACCGCCTTGCAGTCGTTGTCGATCACAGGCTCGCTGAGATAATAGTCATAACTGCCGTCCCTGTGTTCCTTTCCACCAAGGCCCGCCACGGCGCAGCAGGACGTTATGCTGATGCTCCCGTCCGTGCCGGTAACAACGAACCGGTCATTGAACTGCCTGTAGAGTGTGCAGGCATAATCGTTCAATGAAGCGTCGATCACGCCAAGCCTCAGGGCCTTCAGGTACATATATGTAAACATTATGCTGCAGGAAGCCTCCGGATAATTCCCGCCCCTGCCGGGGCAGTCGAGAACCTGGTACCACATGCCGGTGTCTTCGTCAGCCCATTTGGGCAGCTCTGCTGCCAAATGTCGTACAAGCCCGATCAGAGATTCCCTTCCGGGCACATCTTCGGGCATGATCTCAAGCACATCCACCAGAGCCATTGCGAACCAGCCTTCGGCTCGGCCCCAGGCATGGGCGCTGAGTCCTGTTTCAGGGTCGGCCCAATACATGGAACGTGATTCGTCCCAGGCATGTCGGTATAGCCCTGTCGCATGGTCAAAGGTCTTTTCCGCCGTCACTGTAAACTCCCTGACTATATCCTCCCAATATGCCGCACGTTCTGATTCCGGAACGAATTCCATCAGATATCCAGCATAGAACGGCATTGCCATATAAACTCCGTCCAACCATACCTGATGAGGATATGCCGCCTTGTGCCAGAACGGGCCGGCTTCAGTACGGGGCTGCTCGGAGAGCTGCGCAAACAGCGAATCCGCCACTGCCTTATATTTGGCATCGTGCGTCTTCCGGTATAGATCAAGACATACACGTCCCGGGCAGATATGGTCAAGCACGTATGCAGACTTCTTGTAATTAAGGGTCTTGCCCGTTTCGAGTACAGTCTGAATCACAGTATCGGCCCATTGTTTAGCATAATCGTATGGCTCGGACACACCGTACTCGTCAGCCACGTCAATGAACGACTTCAATTCAAGTCCTGTAGTATAGTTCCACTTGAGCTTTCCGCCCGTTCCATCCAGATAAGCGGCCGTGGCATTGCGATTCATCTCGCTGCGAACCATGCGCAGCGACATCGCCTCGGTCCCGCAGGCGCAGGAAAGAAGCGACATCAGAGTCAGGGACAGCAATATGTGGGGCAATTTACCTGTTGTCATATGGATTCCATATTATTCCGTCATTCGCCTGATACATCACCTTCTCAAAGCTGTACTCCGGCAACTGCTTTTCCGTCAACTGATGGGCCCAGGGGACGCGTCCGGCCTTGACGGCCCTTGACGTGGACACTTTGCCCACGGAACCCGGGCCGGAACAGTTGTACTCGGCATAGAAGGAATTCTTCTTTGTATCCGGCTTCCCGGGCTTCTCCCAATCATGCCATCCGGCAGGAAGGATGTGATTCCCGAGTTCACAGTCGATGAAAACCGTCCTGGCATATGCGCCCCATGGCCGTCCGAGATAGCATTTGGTCACCGAAGGATCCGCAGTCAGTGTGCAGCCACGGAAGACATATCCATATTTCTGACCTAGAAGGGTGGAGGCGGCTGTCACATAACTGTTCTTCTTCGAATGTATCGTGCAGTTCTCGAACAGGCAGATGGATGGCCCGAAGATGAAGTCAGTAGTTCCTTCAATATAACAGTCGAGATAGTAGTTGCGCTTGATGCCTCCGTCCTTGCCGTAACGGCCGTAAGTGTAGAGGGTGTCCTGATTGCCTACGATGGAACAGCGATGCACGAAGATGAAGTCGCCGTCGGTAAAGAGAGCGACGGCCTGCCCTATCTGCTTGCTCTCGCCGGCAGTATTCTCGATTCTGAGATCCTCCAGTGTCACATAGCTTGAGTGCACGTACATGGTGGCGCTGCCGGATGTCCCGATCTTCATGTCGGAATCAGGCCAGAGCTTCTCGGCGTACTTGTCATAGGTTATGACAGTGTTCTCAGCGCCCTCACCCTTGATGTGGATGCGGAACTTGCTGTGAGGGATGGAAACCTGGCCGTAGTATGTGCCGGACTTGATGAGGATGGAGGTAATTCCGTCGTGCGCATAGTCCGGGACGGCATTGATTGCCTCCTGGACGGTCATATAGTCGCCGTGCCCGTCGGCGGAAACCACTATGTCATATCTGACAAGGTGCTCACCTATTTCAGGTATGCGGGCGCGAAGGCTGTCGCAGATGATCTCAGCAATCTTGCGGGCGCCGCGGGCATTGGTATGCGTATTGTCGGTCAACCCGTCGGGATGCGATGCATATTGGCCGGCAGGAAGATGCATATAATATGGGCGTGATGCCTCGTCGCCCAGAGACTCGAGCCAGTTCATCGTTGCATCGGTGATGTCGATCACTGCAGTTCCCGTTTGGGCCCCTACAGCTTTCATTGCGGCAGGATAGTCTCCGTGGCAATTCCTGTCAAGTATTCCATCCTTGAACCAGCGGCGTGATGTTGGAGTAAGCAGAACCGGAGTCGCGCCCAACATTCGGACGGTGTCGATATACGCCCGCAGATTGTCGCTGTATGCCCCCCATGGTGCGGCGTACCTGGCAGGATCACTCTCCTTGGCGTCATTGTGACCGAATTGAATGAACACGTAGTCGCCAGGGCGGACAGCCGATTTGACAGCATCCCAATGTCCCCTGTCCCTGAAACTCTTGGTACTCCTTCCGTTCACCGCATAGTTTATCACGCGTACGTCATCATCCAGAAAATTCTGAAGCATCATGCCCCATCCCCTTTCGGGGCTGCCCTTCGAAAGGTCTTTTTCGGCACAAGTGGAATCCCCCATCAGATGGATTGTGTATGCATCGGCTGAAATGCTTAGGACAAACAAGCCTAAAATGATAAGGTACAGACGTTTTCTCATATTCATCGGTATGTGCCGTGCACGTGCACGGCACATACAAATTTAGAATTTTTTCTTAACATTACACCGAAATTCACAGGTATTTTTTATTTTTGTCATTACATTTGTTTCAAACGACTAAAACCCAAACAATGGCCGACATATATCCCATTCCCGAAAAGAAGAGATTCGACCTCATCAAGGATCCTATTCCAGTCAGATGGTATCTCAGACCCATAGTCTGGCTCATCAGTTTTCCCATATTCTGGCTTCACCGCAGCAAGATCGTCACCAACGAAATGGGTGGCGTCAAGCCGCCTTACATACTCCTCTGCAGCCACAACGCATTCTATGACTTCATGGTCGCAACGGTTGCAACCTTCCCCCACCAGGCGTACTATATCGTTGCCGTGGACGGTTTCATCGGCCGCGAATGGCTCATGCGCGGAGTAGGATGCATAGGAAAGAGGAAGTTCACGAACGACATCTCCATAATCCGCCACATGAAGAAGGTCCTCGACCGCGGCAAGATCGCCGCCTTCTATCCCGAGGCCCGTTATTCGCTGTGCGGCACCAACGCCGTGCTTCCCCAGTCGCTCGGCAAGATGATCAAGCTATTCAAGGTCCCCGTTGCAACCCTCATAACTCACGGACACCACATCGACGCGCCCTTCTGGAAGGGAGTCAACCCCAAGAGCCGCATGCTCAAGACCACCTCGGAGAAGAAGCTCATCCTCACAAAGGAGCAGATAGAGCAGATGAGCGTGGACGAGATCAACAAGTGCATAAACGACGCTTTCGTCTATGACGACTTCAAGTGGCAGAAGGAGAACAAGGTGCGGGTCAAGAGCAGGAAGAGGGCCGAAGGCCTGGAGCATGTGCTCTACAAATGCCCCCACTGCGGCGCCGAATACCGCATGACCACAAAGGGCACCATACTGACCTGCGGCAAGTGCTGCCATGAATGGGAGATGAACGAGTACGGCGAGCTGACCGCCCGGGAGGGAGAGACCTACTTCTCACATATTCCCGACTGGTACGAGTGGCAGCGCGAGTGTGTCCGCAAGGAAGTCGAGGAGGGCACTTACGAGCTCGACGTCCCCTGCAAGATCAAGAGCCTGCCCAACTCCAAGGGCTTCATCAATGTCGGAGAAGGCCATCTCAAGCACACCAGGGACGGATTCCTGCTTACAAGCAACTGGGAAGGCAACGACTGGCGTCTTGAGATACCCACAAGTTCGCTCTACTCCGTACACATCGAATACAACTACAAGGTCGAGCACCGCGACTGCATCGACCTGAGCACCCTCAAGGATACCTTCTTTGTCTATCCCAAGGGCTCGGAGTTCTCCGTCACCAAGATATCACTTGCAACGGAGGAGCTTTTCAAGAACTACTGGTCTACTGAGAATCAGGGAGAATAATCACAGGCGTGCCCACATGCACGCGCTGCTTGAGGTCTGTTATGTCTTCGTTGGTAAGACGTATGCAGCCCTCGGTGGCCCTTGTGCCTATTGACTCGGGCAGATGGGTGCCATGAATGCCTATGTCGATGTAACCGGGAACACCCAGACGCAGGAACCAGGGACCGTAAGCATTGCGGACCGGGCCCTTGCCGTCGCCGAAATCGTGACTCAGGCCGCGAGCATTGAGAAGCTGAGTGATCTTGAACTGTCCCTCAGGAGTCTTGTTGTCGCCTTTGCGTTCCTTGTTACCATAATATTTGGAGCATGCACAGCCATAGTGGGCTATGACATTTCCGTCCGAACCGACGAGGTCGAGGGTAAGGTCGTCCTTGCTGATGACAATGAAAGGATATTCATCGACCCGGCCAAGGTATTCTTTGAAGTCCCTTGCTCCGGCAAACAGCGGCATGAGCATAAGGGCTGCGATTATCACCATTCTCTTCATATCGGTGCAAAGATAGTATCAATAACGGAATTTTGCTAAATTTGCAGAATATGGCAGCAAAAGAGAAGCAGGACATAGCAGCGCTCAGCCGCAAATTGATCGACGAGGCCCGCAGCGGCATCTTCAGGCCGGTGTACCTCCTTATGGGCGACGAGCCCTACTTCCCCGACATCGTCTGCCAGGCCATAATCGACAACTGCATCGACGATTTCGGCAAGGACTTCAACGAGACCATCTGCTACGGAGCCGACATCGACAAGGCCGAAAGCATCATCACACAGGCACGCGAGTTTCCCATGATGGCGGAGCGCAGGCTGATCGTGCTCAAGGAAGCACAGCTGCTCAAGGATATCGAGAAGCTCGATGTCTACTGCGCCGACCCTCTCGACACCACAGTGCTCGTGCTGCTGTTCCACAAGGGAGGTGTCGACAAGCGCAAGTCGCTGTACAAGACCATACAGAAAACGGGCGTGGTGCTTGACTCCCCCGCCCTCAGGGATTATGAAGTGCCCCGCTGGATCGAGTCATACTACAGTTCTCGTGGCCTGCGCATCTCGCCCTCTGCAGCCCAGCTGCTTGCCGAATCGGCCGGCACAGAGCTCAGCACCATAGTGGTGGAGACCGACAAACTCCTCAAGAACCTTCCCGAAGGTGCCAGTGAAGTCACGGAGGCCGACATAGAGAAGAACGTGGGCATCTCCCGCCAGTTCAGCACCTTCGAGCTGACAAAGGAACTCTCATACCGCAACGGGGCCAGGGCGCTCAAGATCGCAGCGCATCTCGGTTCGAGCGCCAGGTTCGCCATGCCGGCGGCCATATCGGTGCTGCACACGCACTTCTACCGCATTCTCAAATACGGTGCCCTGCTGAGCAAGGGAGGATACCCGAGTGCCGAGGACAAAGCCCGTGCGCTCGCGGGAGTGAATCCTTATTTCTATAAGGAATATGACGTTGCTGTACGCAACTATCCCCTGCCAAAGGCGATGGCAGTCATAAGTCTGCTGTGCGAGTATGATTATCTGGGCAAAGGCGGCGACGGCGGAGCCGCAACGCCCGACCAGCTCATCGTGGAGCTGGTGGCAAAGATCCTGGCCCTTTAATCTTCAGGAAAACAATCCTTGATATAAGTATCGAAAAGCTTGTCGAAAAAGCCGTTAACAAACTTGACAAGTTTGACGTCGATGCCATTCTCCCTGAACGAATGGTCCATCAGCCTTGCATTGCCCACCGATTCGGACTCTGCAATACGGCATGCATCGATCAGACGTTTCTGGTCACCGGTCAAGGGAGTGCCCGGTTCTATGTCGCCGAATGACCGGAGTGCCCGGTTTGCATATTCATTCTGCCTGGAGCCGCGCTGTCCATTAACGCCCAGGGCTGCAGGGAAAATCCCCTCCGCAGCCACCCATACGGGCATGGCGAATGCGTAAGGGGTATATCCCATTACGGTCCACATGACTGTGGACTTTTCATTTTCACCCTGTCCGACGCCTTCGAACACTACGCTGTTCACGGTCTTGCTGCGGGCAATGAGAGGGTCGCGGCCCAACTCGTCGATGATCCATTCGGCAGTGAATCCGCCCGTATGCGCCTTCATCTTTGCGGCAGCCACATCATAGCGGTCGTAGCCCTTGCCCTCTCCCTCGCGGCCAGTGACGGACCAGTTGGAACGGATGAGATAACCCTCCGGGGCGTCGGCGACGTCGAATCTGACATAGCCGTAATCGTGCACCTCGAAATATGCGGCTCCGCCCTCGGCATCGATGACGCCGAAGTTTGATTCCAGGCCGTCCGGCTGAGGAAGAGATTTTATATATTCCTCGAAATCGGCAACCGTGCGGCAGATTTCAAGTGCCTTCTTCATTATCATACCCTCGTAAGGACGGTCGCTGGTGACGCGCGGCGAGAGTCCGTACGACATTGCGTTCATTATGGAGAAGCCCACCTCGTTGCTTCCGCACCAGACGCTCTCCTTCTGAACGTCATCGGTATTGACTACGCCTGTGAAGGAATATTTGCCGTCAGTGGCCGGGAAGAAGTCCAGGTAGTTGAACTCGGCCGATGTATCGCGCTGCTTCCACATAAGCGGACGGCCGGAGGCGCTGGCCTTCGCCGACACGATCACAGTGGTGCACGCAAAGGCCGGCGCAGCCATAAGCACGCACATCAGGGATATGACGAGTCTCTTCATAATATTCAGAAGGGCCGGCTTTGCAGCCGGCCCGTTTATGATTCTATGCGTCGTATTTCTTTTCCTTAACTCTGGTGAGCTTCTCTTTCATTACGTCGGCGCATTCGGTTACTGCATTCTCGAATGTGTCTGCGACCTTTTCAATCACAAGGTCCTCTCCGGGAACATGGATCTGGATTTTGGCTTTCTTGCCCTCTTTTGCCAAGTCTTCCAGAGTTACCTCTGCTACCTGGGCAGCGCCCTCGAAGAATTTTCCAATCTTGGAAACCTTCTTGTCGACGAATTCGGCGAGCTTCTCGCTGATTTCGCACTTAATTGCCTTGACTTTAATCTCCATTTTTGCCGTCTTTTTTGGTTTTTGCCCTTGGGTGGGCGTTATTGTAAACACTTTGTAACCTCTCGATGGAATTGTGCGTATAGACCTGGGTGGCGGCGAGGGACGAGTGGCCGAGGAGTTCCTTTATTGAATTGAGGTCCGCTCCAGAGCCGAGCAAATCTGTTGCAAGAGTGTGCCTGAGCACATGCGGGGATTTGCGGCCTGTGATACCGGAGACCTCACCGAGTTCCTGTTTCACTGCCCTGTCGACCAGAACCGGATAGAGTCGGCCGCCCTTCTTTGTTTGAAGAAGAGGGGCGTCAGGCCCGGACGACGCATCCTTCAAAGAACTTACCGATTGTAAATATAATGAAATTTCGTCACAAATAACAGGCACCAATGGAATTTCTCGCATTTTGTCTCCTTTGCCCCTTACACGCATAACCTTGCGTGAAAGATCCACGGAACTCACGTCGAGCCCGATCAGTTCGGCCCGTCTGATGCCGGTATTTGCAAGTATGCTGACAATGATATACCTGAGTTTGGCCTCGTAATCGCCATATTCGAGCGTGCCCACATGCGATTCGAAGTACTCGTCCATCGACTCGTCCCTGTAGAAGAGAGGCAGCATCTTGTCCTGCTTGGGCCTGGTTACCAGATGAACCGGATTGCTCTGCAGGACTTCCTCCTTCATGAGGAACTTGCAGAAGCTGCTGAGCACGCTCAGGTGAAGGTTCACCGTGCGGGCGTTCTCCTTCCTGGTATCGAGCAGATACACCTCGTAGCTGCGTATGTTCTGGTACGTCAGGGCATCGGCAGGATTGCCGTCGGCATTGCCGCAGAATGCGAAGTATTCCTCAAGCACGTCCTTATATATCTCGCACGTGCGGGGGGAATAACGGCGGACCGAGCCGATGTATGTGAGGAACTTCCCTATCATTTCTCCTTGAGTCCGAAATCTGCGGCATGCTGGCGCAGGAATGCGTCGGCCTCCTCGAAGTTGTTGCCGATCACGCCGTCGAGAATGGCTTCCTTCACCATCTCCTTCAGCTGGCCTATCTCCCTGCATGGAGATATTCCATATACCTGCATGACGTATTCACCGGTGATGGGGTTCTTGAAGTTGCGGATTGCATCCTTGGCCTCGACCTCCACAATCTTCTGCTTTACAAGTTCGAAGTTGGCGCGTATCCTGGCCACCTTCGCCTCGTTCTTGGATGTGATGTCGGCATTGCAGAGAACCATGAGGTCGTCGATGTCGTCGCCTGCGTCAAAGAGCAGACGGCGCACGGCGGAATCGGTCACGCCATCATCCACAAGGGCGATCGGGCGCAGATGCAGCCACACAAGTTTGCGAACATACTTGCCGGAATCGATCGGCAGTTTGAGCCGACCAAATATCCCCGGCACCATCTTGCTTCCTATGATCTCATGCCCATGGAATGTCCACCCCATGGCTTTATCGAACCTCTTAGAAGCCGGTTTACCTATGTCGTGTAAAAGAGCAGCCCAACGCAGCCAGAGAACGGAATCAGTATTGGATAATGTAGCATGCGCTACATTATCCAATACTGAAAGGGTGTGTTCGAAGTTATCCTTGTGACCTTTGCCGTCCATGGTCTCGACGCCTTTGAGGGCGGTGATTTCGGGGAGGATGTACGGCAGGAGGCCGGCCTCGTCCATCAGGCGGAAGGCGATGGAGGGGCGCGGAGTCATGAGCATCTTGTTAAGCTCCTCCGCGATACGCTCCATGGAGAGGATCTTCAGACGGTCGGCCATGCGGCGCATGGACTCCATCGATTCCGGGACGATTGTGAACTTCTGTTCCGGAGTGCTCAGCTTGCTGGCAAAACGGACAGCACGCAGCATCCTGAGAGGATCGTCGGAATAGGTCGTATCGGGCTCGAGAGGTGTCCTGATTATTCCGGAGGCGAGGTCACGCACGCCTCCGAAAGGATCCACAAGCTCGCCGAAGGAATCAGGCTGAAGGCTGAGCGCCATCGCATTTATAGTGAAATCACGGCGGAGCTGGTCATCTTCAAGAGTGCCGTTTTCGACTATGGGCTTGCGGCTCTCGCGGCGGTAAGACTCCTTGCGGGCGCCAACAAACTCTATCTCGGCCCCCTCGAAATGCAGCATGGCCGTTCCGAAGTTCTTGAAATACGACACATATTTGCCGGTCTTCTCCCCCACCGCTCTGGCGAAGTCGATGCCGCTGCCCTCCACCACTATGTCTATGTCGTCGCATTTGCGTGAGAGGAAGCAGTCGCGGACATATCCGCCGATCACGAAGGCGCGGACGCCACGCTGTGCGGCCACTTCTCCCACTATCTTGAAAATATTCCTGTCGAGGAACTGGGGTAACAATGTTGCCATCAGGCAAATGAATTGGGACCCGGACGGGCGGTCAGGCCGCATCCGGGCAAAATAAACTTTTAAGCCTTTGCTACAACGGCAGCCTTTTCAATCTCAAGGCCTGCCCTGTAGTTTTCGATATAGCGGTTGAAGCCTTCGACATCCTCGGGAGTCGGAGCAACCTCTACGCCCTTGTTGCCGGCGAAGACAACTGCCTCGAGCCAGTCGGCAAGAGAAAGGTTGTCAGCGTTGTTCACAAGGTATGAAGCGAGCAGTGCGATGCCCCATGCACCGCCCTCGCCTGCGGTCTCCATGGTGGAGATGGGCGAATTGAGGGCTGCGCCAAGCACACGCTGGCCTGCCGTCGTGCTCTTGAACAGGCCGCCGTGACCGGTGATGCGGTCAACCTTGACGCCCTCCTGCTTGAGAAGGATGTCGTTACCTATCTTGAGCACACCGATAGAGGCATACAGATGCGCACGCATGAAGTTGGCAAGGTTGAACTTGTCATTGGCGGAACGCACGAAGAGAGGACGGCCGTCGACGAGACCGGCTACAGGCTCACCTGAGATGTAGTTGTACGACAGGATGCCACCGCAGTCGGGATCGCCTTCAAGTGCCTTTCCGAAGAGCTTGGTGAACAGCTGGGGAACGTCGACGGGCATGCCCATGAGTTCCTCGAATTCCTTGAAGATATTGATCCAGGCGTTGATGTCGGACGTACAGTTGTTGCAGTGCACCATGGCAACAGGGCTGCCACAGGGTGTGGTAACCATGTCGATGACCTCATAAGGCTTGCTGAGGGGCTTCTCAAGCACTATCATCGAGAATGATGAAGTACCTGCGGAAACGTTGCCCGTACGCTTCTTGACAGCGTTGGTGGCAACCATTCCGGTACCTGCATCGCCTTCGGGAGGACACAGGGGAACACCGGCCTTGAGGTGACCGCTTACATCGAGGAGCTTTGCGCCCTCCTCGGTAAGGCAGCCTGCATCCTTGCCGGCAACTATTGCCTTGGGAAGGATGTCGAGGAGCTTCCATGAATAGCCGCGGGGAGCAACAAGTTCGTCGAACTTTGCGACCATGTCGGCGCAGTAGTCTAAAGTGTCAGAGTCCACCGGGATCATGCCGGATGCATCGCCTATGCCGAGCACCCTGCAGCCGGTCAGCTTCCAATGGATATAACCGGCGAGGGTTGTGAGGAAGTCGATATTGCCGACATGCTCCTCACCGTCGAGTATGCACTGGTAGAGATGTGATATGCTCCACCTGAGAGGGATGTTGAATCCGAAGAGCTCGGAGAGTTCGGCTGCGGCCTTGCCGGTATTGGTGTTGCGCCATGTGCGGAAAGGCACCTGGATATCACCCTTTGCATCGAAAGCCATGTAGCCATGCATCATTGCACTGATGCCGATGGCGGCGAAGCTTTCTATCTCTACGCCGTACTTTGCGGCTACGTCCTTGCGGAGGTCCTGGTAGCAGTCCTGAAGTCCGCCCCAGATATCCTCGAGGCTGTATGTCCACAGACCGTTCTCAAGTCTGTTCTCCCAAGTGTGGCTGCCCTGGGCTATGGGCTTGTTCTCACCGTCGATAAGCACCGCCTTGATTCTGGTGGAGCCGAACTCGATGCCGAGGATTGCCTTGCCGGCAGCGATTGTCGTCTTTGCGTCCATATTACTTGAGGGCCTTGTTTATGAAGAAGTAGACTTCATTCATGCGAAGCTCTTTCTTGAAGTTCTCTATTGTAGTGTCCTTGCTGATATGCATGAACTCTATGCCTGTCATCTCTGCGAAATCATCCCAGTACTCTGCTGTGATGTCATAGCTGAATGCTGAGTGATGTGTACCGCCTGCGAGTATCCACGCACCGGCGCCAACCTCGAATGATGGCTGAGGTACCCAGAGTGCGGAAGCAACGGGAAGGTTGGGCATGGGCTTGGGCTCTATGCACTCCACATCCTGTGCGATGAGGCGGAAGCGGTTGCCGAGGTCTACTACTGTAGCCTTGATGCCGGGGCCGGTCTTGGATGTGAACACAAGGCGTGCGGTCTGCTGCTTGCGGATACCGATGCCGAGGAAGTGGACCTCAAGCTTGGGTTTGTCTGAAGCGATGAGCGGACATACCTCGAGCATGTGTGACTGGAGGATGGAGCTGCGGTCGCCTGCGAAGTTGAGGGTGTAGTCCTCCAGGAAAGAGCATCCTGTGGGAAGACCCTGAGACATCACCCAGAGGGTGCGGCAGAGACATGCGGTCTTCCAGTCGCCTTCTGCACCGAAGCCGATACCCTCCTCCATCAGACGCTGTGATGCGAGGCCGGGGATCTGGTCGAATCCGAAGAAGTCGGGTGCGTCGATGTCGGCGCCTCCGAGGTCGTCGAAGTTGGTGGTGAATGCGGTTGCACCTTCGTCGGCAAGCACCCTGCGGATGGCTATCTCAGCCTTTGCGGAGTTCTTGACCTTCTCCCAGTAAACCTCCTCGCCTGACTCGTCGATCTTGATGGTATAGAGCTTCTTGTATTCCTCAACGAGAGCATCTGCCTCAGCGTCGGTGACCTTGCGGTAGTACTCCATGAGTGAGGATACGGGATAGTAGTCAACATGGTAGCCGAGGCGCTGCTCGAACTCCACACGGTCGCCGTCGGTGACGGCAACGTTGTTCATGTTCATGCCGAACATGAGGCAGCGTACGTTCTTTGCGTCTGCCACTGCAGCTGCAACGCGTGCCCAGACGGCTATCTTCTTCTGTGCCTCCTCATCCTTCCAGTAGCCTACGACCACCTTCCTGGGGATGCGCATGCGGGTGCAGATATGACCGAACTCGATGTCGCCGTGGGCGCTCTGGTTCAGGTTCATGAAGTCCATGTCGATGTCTTCCCAGGGAATCTCGGCATTGTACTGGGTGTGGAAGTGAAGGAGAGGCTTCTCGAGAGACTGAAGACCCTTGATCCACATCTTGGCGGGTGAGAAGGTGTGCATCCATGTGATGACACCTACACACTTGGGGTCGTTGTTGGCAGCCTTCATTACCTCCTCGACTTCCTTGGAGGAGTTGGCAGTGCCCTTGTATACGATGTTTACGGGAATGTTGCCGGAGGCGTTGAGCCCTGCAACCATCTCCTTGGAATGTCCGTCAACCTTGACTACTGCGTCGCCACCATAGAGGAGCTGTGCGCCGGTTACGAACCAGACTTCCTGATTTTCAAATGCTTTTATCATATTACCAAAGAATTACGTAAAGGAATGCAACAATAGCCACGATGAAGAATGCGCCAACGGCGTATCCCTTGCTGGTGTGGAAGAGAGACAGGTCAACGGGCAGGGCCTTGTGGTCGCGGAGCTTGTCATTGGAGTTGCTGTAGAGCCAGATGGCGGAGCAGCCGACGAGCACGCCGAAGAAGAAGAATGCCTGGAAGCCGATGTCGTTCAGATAGGTTGTGACTGCGGTGCTGTTGCCCATGAGGACAACGACTGCAGCGGCAACGATGAAGAAGAGGCCTGTGCCGCCAAGGATCTTCGCCCACTTGAGCATGGACTTGCGGTCTTCCTCAGCAGGGAGTTCGCATGCCTCGCTCTTCTTGTTGTCGATGAGTGAGATGATGACGAACATTGTGAGAAGTATCATGAAGATGTAGCCGGCGCGGAACTGGAAAGGAACATCGCCGAGGAATACCTTGAAGAGTACTCCGAGAGGGATGGTTGCAATTGCAGTCCATACTGCGGCCTTGCCGGAAGCGCGCTTCCAGAGAAGGCCGAGGCCGAATACGGTGATGATGCCGGGATAGATGAATCCTGAGTATTCCTGAATGTACTGGAATGCCTGGTCGAGACCTCCGAGGAGGGGCTTCACTGCAACAGCTGCGATCACGAGAGCGCAGAGTGAGGTGATACGGCCGACTTTCACGAGCTTCCTGTCGTCAGCATCCTTGTTGATGTACTTCTTGAAGATATCCATGGTGAACAAGGTTGAAGTACTGTTGAACATGGAAGCAAGTGAAGATATGATGGCTGCTGCAAGGGCTGCGAAGGTAAGGCCCTTCACACCTACGGGAGTGAAGTTGCGCACGAGCCAGGGATAGGCGTCGTCGGCAACGTTGATGGAGCCCTGAAGGTTGGCGACGATCTCGGGATGCAGGGAGATGTAGTATGCACATACACCGGGGAGAACCACGATGAAGGGGATGAGGATCTTGAGGAATCCGGCGAACACGAGACCCTTCTGAGCCTCCTGGACGCTCTTTGCAGCAAGACCCTTCTGGATGATGTACTGGTTGAAGCCCCAGTATCCGAGGTTGGTGAGCCATACGCCGCCGACTACGGCAGCGATACCGGGAACGTTTGCGAATGCGCTCTCGCCGTGGCTCTGCTGGATTACAAGGTGCAGGTGGCTGTCGTTGAGATGTTCGCCGGTGGTAAGGTCGGTGAATACGTTGTTCAGGCCGGCGAGGACACCTTCGCCGCCGCCGACTGCCTTGAGGGCGAATACGGCTGTAACGAGACCGCCACCTACGAGGAAGGTCACCTGAAGCACGTCAGTCCATGCAACAGAGGCAAGTCCTCCGTAGATTGAGTAGATACCTGCGATGACGAAGAGTGCGATGATGATGACCATTCTCATCGAGATAGTCCAGCTGCCGATTGCGATGCTCACACCCTGGAGACCGAGTATCTGCTCGATTGCGAGTGCGCCGAGCCATGCTACTGATGTCAGGTTGACGAACACGTAGAGGAAGAGCCAGAGGATGGAGAATGCAAGGCCCACACCGTCGTTGTAACGTTCGCGGAGGAACTGGGGGATGGTGAAGATCTTGCGCTTGAGCATGACAGGAAGCAGGAACTTGCCGATGACGATGAGGGTCACGGCTGCCATGAGCTCGTATGCAGCCGTGGCAATACCGTCGGCATAACTTGTTCCGGACATTCCGATGAACTGCTCGGCGGATATGTTAGCTGCGATGAGGGAAGCGCCGACAGCCCACCATGTCAGGGTGTTGCCGGCCAGGAAGTAATCGTTGGCGCTCTTCTGCTCGCCTTTCTTGGTACGGCCGAGGAAGAGTCCGAGGAAAATGAGGAGGCAGAGGTAGACGACCACGATGATGAGGTCGACTACTCTGAATCCTGAGGATGCTATAGCGTCAAATACGTTCATACGATATTACTTTGTGCTGAATGCGTAAGTACAGTGGCTGGTATAGGTCTCACCGGGACGGAGCACTGCTGAAGGCCACTCGGGCTTGTTGGGAGTGTCAGGGAAATGCTGTGACTCGAGGCAGATGGCATGTCTTCTTGCGTAGATGGCTCCGTTCTTGCCTGTAATGGTTCCGTTGAGGAAGTTGCCTGAGTAGATCTGGATGCCGGGCTCGTCGGTGTAGACGGTGAGGCAGATGCCGGTCTCAGGGCAGGTTACGGTTGCGGCAACCTTGGTGATGTCGCATTCGGTGTCGAGTATCCAGTTGTGGTCATAGCCGCCGCCGAGCTTGATGGGCTCGAAGTCTGTCTGCTCGATCCTGTCGCCTATTCTGGTCTCTGTGCGGAAGTCGAGGGGTGTACCCTCAAGGTCTGCGATTTCGCCTGTAGGGATGAGGCCTGCGTCGGTGGGAGTGAACTTGCTTGAGTTCACATACATCACGTCGTCCTCAACGCTGTGGTTTGCAGGGTCGCCGGAAAGGTTGAAGTATGAGTGGTTAGTCAGGTTGATGACTGTAGGCTTGTCGGTGGTTGCCTCGTATGCAAGCTCGATGGCATTTGCATCGGTGAGGGTGTAGGTCACCTTGGCGTTGACTGTGCCGGGGAAGTTGTTGTCGCCGTCCTGCGATGTGAGGGCGAGGGTGACATGCTGTGCGTCATAATCAACTACATCGAACACTCTGTAGTGGAAACCGGTGGGGCCGCCGTGGAGGGTGTTGTCGCCGTCGTTCTTGGGAAGGACGTACTCCTCGCCGTCGATGCTGAACTTGCCTGCGCCTATGCGGTTGGCATAGCGGCCGATGCATGCGCCGAAGTTGGAGTCATTGTTCTCGGGGAAATATTCGGATACTGTGCTGAAGCCGAGGACAACATCCTTGAATTCACCGTTCTTGTCCGGCACCATGACCGATACGATACGGCCGCCGAAATTGGTGATGCAGACCTCCATGCCGGATGCGTTTGTGAGAGTGAAGAGCTGAGTCTTCTGACCGGCGTACTCCGAATCGAAGTCGGCGGGGTTCAGGCCCGACTTTGTGAGCTGCGGTGCTGTCGAGCAGGATGCTGCGAGCAGGGCCGCGAATGCGATTTTAGCAAAACGTTTCATTTCTGTGTTATTTTGTGTGTATATGTTTTCCAATTACACAAATATAAACATTATCTCTATGAGATAAAGGTCCCTTTGCACTAATTGTTCAAAAGTGCAAGCATTGTTTTCAAAAATGAAACTTATTCTGCCGGATTACTGCCCGTCGGCAATCAGGGAGTGCATGATTCTGGTGAGAGTGAGGGCTTCGTCGTCGCCGCCGTACTCCCAGTTCATTATTCCGCGGAGGCCGTTCTCCCTGACATACTCCACCTTGAGCTCGAGTGAACGTGCGTTCTCGAAGCCGAAGACATACTCGCCCTCCCCGTTCACAAGGTAAGGAGCCTTGGCCGTGTCGTCCCACTTTTCGACAAGGCCCTCACGCAGAGGATAGATGGTATTGTAGTCGTACATGTCCTTGTATTCGGGAAGTCCCTTGCCGTAGAAGGGAACGCCCACCACGACCTTGTCCCTGGGAACGCCGGCCTCGATGTGGGCCTTGACAGAGCTGTCGGTATTCCAGTGGCCGGCAAGCTCGGAATCATAAAGGGCGCAATGTATCTTCCTGCCTCCCGACATGTCGTATGTCATGAGGTTCACAAAGTTAACATACTTTTCAACTGCATGAAAATCAATATACTGAGGGTCACAGCAACTCGCAAGGGTCAGCAGCCTCCTCTTCCCGAGCGCCTTCCTCAGGTCTTTCATGAGCAGGGTGAAGTTCTCCTTGTCGGCCGGAGACTCTGAAATCTTGGCACCCTTGCCGTTGCCGGGATATTCCCAGTCGATGTCGATGCCGTCAAGTCCAAGTTTCCTGCACCATTTCAGGCAGTCCTTGCAGAAGCGCCTGCGGTTCCGGCTGTCGGCCGCCATCTCGCTGAAGTTGCCGCTTCCCCACCCTCCTATGGAAAGGACGACCTTGAGGTCGGGGTTCTGCTCCTTGAGGGCTACAATCTGCCTGAGCCTCGGAACATTGTCGATCCTGACGCCATCGAAGGTCTTCGTGACGTGGCCGAAGGCATAGTTGATCTGGGTGAGCAGCGAGGGGTCGGGCATAACCTCCGACCACGAGGTGACATATGATGCAACTATCTTTTCATCAGCGTTTTGCGCAGATGCAGCCATGACTCCCAAGGTCATTGCAAGAATAAGGGAAAGCGCTCTGTTCATATCTGTGATTCTATTGGATCGTCGTATTCGGTCTGAAGCCTTTCAAGCTCTTTGCGGAGCTTTGCCGTGATCTTCTCAGTACCGGGCTCGCCATAGATGTTGTGCATCTGCCCAGGGTCATTCCTGAGGTCGAAGAGCTCCCATTCGTCTATGTCGTTGTAGAAGTGCATGAGCGACCATCCGGCAGTGCGGACACCATAGTGACGCCTGACGCTGTGCTCGGCGGGATACTCGTAGTAATGATAGTAGAGAGACTTCCTCAAGGTCTTCCTGCGACCTTCGAGAAGGGGCAGATAGCTGAGTCCCTGGATGTCGTCCGGGATATCGGTCCCGGCAAGCTCGAGGAATGTCGGGGCATGGTCGATGTTCTGCACGAACCCGTCGACATCCCTGCCCCTCATCCTGTCTCCCATGCAGTCCGGCATCCTGACAAGGAGAGGTGTACGGAAGCTTTCCTCATACATGAAGCGCTTGTCGAAGTAGCCGTGCTCCCCCATGAAGAAGCCCTGGTCGGATGTATAGATCACGATGGTGTTCCCGAGAAGTCCGTTTTCCTTGAGATAATCGTACACTTCACCCACATTGCGGTCGACAGAATGTATCACACGGCAATAGTCGCGCATGTAGCGCTGGTACTTCCACACGGCGAGTGCGTCGCCAGTGAGGCTGTCTTTCTTGAACTGCTCGATCAGCGGCCCGTAATGGGCGTCCCATACGGCCTGCTGCTCCGGGTCCATGCGGCCGGGGCGCAGGGAGCCGTCGGCCGGCTGCAGGTACAGTCCCCTGCCGTATGATTCCAGTTCCGGATTCTCCGGGGTGTGTATCTCGTTCTCCCTGTCGGCCATCTTCAGGTCATAGACCACGTTCATGTCCTTTATGATGCTCATCTCCTGCAGCGAGGCGGCCTTGCGGCCGGAGTAATCGTCATAGAAGTTCTGCGGCAGAGGATAAGTCACATCGTTGTAGAGATCAAGGTCGCAAAGGTCGGGCATCCAGCTGCGGTGCGGTGCCTTGTGGTGCAGGAACAGGCAGAACGGCTTCGACTTATCCCTGCCGTTCTCAAGCCATTCCAGAGCAAGGCCGGTGGTGATGTTCGTGCAGTATCCGTGCTCGACACGGCTGCCATCCTCACTCATGAACACCGGATTGTAGTAATCGCCCTGGCCGGAGACTATGTCCCAGTGGTCAAAGCCTGTAGGCTTGCTGACAAGGTGCCACTTCCCTATCATCGCAGTGGTGTAACCGGCATCGCGGAGAAGCTGCTGGACGGTCTGCTGGGAACCGTCGAACACTCCGTGCTCGTTGTTGGTGAAACCGTTCTTATGGGAATGCTTGCCGGTAAGCAGGCAGGCCCTCGACGGGCCGCTCAGCGAGTTTGCGACAAAACTGTTAGTAAAACGGACACCCTCGCGGCCTATCCTGTCGATGTTCGGGGTCTCCAGATATCTGTCATCATATGCGCTGACCGTCTGATAAGAGTGGTCGTCACACATGATGTAAACTATGTTCATAGGTTTCCGGGGCGCCTTGCGCGACGAACATGAGCTGACGGCAAGAGGGACCAGAGCGGCAAGGGCTGCCGTCCCGGCGATTTTCATGATATCCGGTGAACTTGACATAAACCTTTGGTTACCACATGGATGAGACCACATAGAAGCTGACCTCATAATGGCCGCCACGGAAGTATTCCGTACCGGCAAAGGGCCGCACATTGAAAGGAGGAACCGATGCTGCAATCCTGTAGTAGCCGTTCTCGACAGTGATAGTATCGAACGACCCGGGGATGATGACGGTGCTCTGGCTTGTTTCGCCGCTGTACCATACGGTAAGCGGATATCTGGTCTCGTTGAATATGGTTATCGTACTTGTGGGAGAATCCTCATCGGGGGCCACGTACTTCATCTGCGGGAGGCCGCCATGGTTGGAGTTGAATACATTGTCGACGTTCTTGTCGATCAGCCGCTGGGTGGCCTCGGCACGATGCGGGCCGTTCGGGTAGATGGCTATGTACCGCTGGTATGACTCCACGGTATCCATTTCGCGGGCACGCGCCCAGGCCGTGTCCTCGCTTGCCCAGTCGCGTTCCGCCATCTCCTTCTCAAGCCGTTTGAGGCCTTCGTCGCTGTAGCGGCCGTGGCCCACGGCACCTGCATCGGCGTCGAGCTTCGTCGGGGACATGGGCTTGCCCATCATCCCCCGCGACGAGCCTTTGGACGAGCCGGAATAGCCGTCACCACGCCGGTCCAGCGTAACTGACTGCGCCGACGCGCTGAAAGCCAGGCACGCCAATGCGAGGAAAAGACATATGAACTTGCGGACCGGCATCTCCTATGCTCCTATGAACCATTTGCTGCCCGGGATCAGCGACAGAACCTTGGTCGTGACCGCGGAGCATATGAAAGTAAGTACTGCGATGAGCGGGATGGCAGCCCATACAGGAACTGCAGGCGAAGCCACATCGCCGCCTATGACTATCTTGGCTATGGGTGCCAGATAGAGAAGATGCATGAGGTACATGCCGAAGGTCAGCTTCGACATGCCGGTGACGAAAGCGGGAGCGGACTTGCGCTTCATACTGCTGAACATCAGGAACATGCCGAAGGTTGCAAGCAGCACGTTGGGAGTGCAGAACTCCCAGGCCCACTCGAGCATGGGTGTTTCGATGAGCTGGCCCGGCACGCCTCTGTACCAGAATGCCCAGCCGGTGAACGCCGCACCCGCAAGGAAGCAGATGGCACCAACGCACATCCTGCGGCCGCTCTCCCACTTCAGGTGGGTGCGGATGTAGTGCGCAAGCACGAGGTATCCCAGATATCCCGAGCAGTACCACAGCATGGTGAATCCGTTCCAGAAGCACTCACCCCAGACCTCGGGGGTCACAAAGCGGTGGATGAAGGGCAGGAAGGTCGACACCACGAATATGCCGATGAACACCAGTTCCTCCTTGGCCGTAGCCTTCTCGAGCCAGGGTGACACCACAGGTATTATAAGGTAGAGGCTGATAAGCGGATAGATGAACCACAGATGGCCGGCCATGGACGGGAAGTTCCAGGGAATATGCTTTATGTCGGCAACCGACTGCTCCCATGTCATTCCGCCCCACGCAAGAGGGAGGAAGCAGTAGATGAGCATGAACACCACTACGGGAGGTATGATGCGCAGGAAACGCCTTTTGTAGAACTGCAGCATGGTATCGCCGGGCTTCAGAGGCACGAGCAGGAAGGCGGACAGAACCATGAACAGAGGGACGCAGGTACGTCCGCAGAAACCGTCATAGAAGGCCACCCAGAAGCGGTTGGCCTCGTTTGCAAGCATTGACACGTTGCCGGCGAGGCCGGAATTGTCGGCGCCATAGAAATTTTCGGCGGCATGCACGAGCATGACAAGGAAGCATGCGAGCACGCGCAGGTAGTCGGCAAATACTATTCTCTCCTTCTCCATAGCAGGTCAAAATCTACAGGTATAAGTTTGTCGGACCCGAGCATGGCGCCGGGCGTGGTGCCGGTGCCGCCCTCAGGGACATCCATTCCCAACTTCCCGAAGAAGTATTCCCAGTACGGGTCGAGGGTTCCGTCAGGGTCCCTGAAATTGATGGGATACTCGTCGAAGACATGTACGCCGTCATCGACATATGAGTCATAAATCAGTTCCGTGCAATAATGCGTGCCGTTGCCGGATGCGAACTCAAGGTCATATGCCTCGCCCATGAAGGCCCTGGCATTGCGCAGATAGGCTTCCGCACCGGAATTGTCCTTCAGGCGCATCACCTTATATAAAGGATAGCTGCCGTCGTGACGTGTATAGTCGGTTATGAATGTATCGAGGGGATGCCTGTCGACACCACGCTTGAGGGTGGCGTCAACCACCCACACTTCGTCGCCGCATACCTCGAGCATGGCGGCGTGGACGTAGTTGTATTCACCCGGCGCATCTTTTTTGGGCACGCCGACGAACACAAGGTCGCCCGTCTGCAGGCCTGCGCCCGAACACGAACAAAGCATGGCGGCCAGCAGGAAAATGATTGGAAATCTGTTCATCACGGATCTTACGGTTATACTTACAAAAATACAAAATATGCCGAACATTGAAAAATGTTCATTATCTTCGTATGATTTCGAATCAGTTCAGCAATGGTAAACAGCAATAAACTCGTAGAGAGAAGATACCTTCTCACCTTCATCCTCGTAACCACACTGTTCGCTCTGTGGGGATTCGCAAATGACATAACCAACCCTATGGTTGCGGCGTTCCAGACCATCATGGAACTGTCTGCGGCCAAGGCCTCGCTGATCCAGTTCGCCTTCTACGGCGGCTACGCCACCATGGCCATACCCGCCGCCTTCTTCATAAGGAAATACAGTTACAAGAGCGGCATTCTGCTGGGCCTCTCGCTCTATGCGGTGGGCGCGTTCCTGTTCATCCCTGCAGCAGCGCAGCAGAGCTTCCTGTTCTTCTGCCTCAGCCTCTACATCCTCACATTCGGCCTGGCATTCCTCGAGACCACGGCCAATCCCTTCATTCTCTCCCTCGGCAGCAAGGAAACATCGACACGCCGCCTCAACCTCGCACAGGCGTTCAACCCCATGGGATCCCTGTCCGGAATGGCAGTGGCATCGTTCATCGTGCTGCCGGCACTGCTCAGCGACCGTCACCGCGATGCCGCCGGCCAGCTCACATTCAGCTCCCTGCCGGAAGACGTCAAGGCTGCCGAGAGGCTGCAGGACCTCGCCACCATACGCAACGCATATGTGGCAATCGGAATAGTTGTGGCAATCGTGCTGGTGATCATCGCCATTTCAAAGATGCCGGCAAACGACGCCGACAGGTCGAAGATGAGCGCAAAGGAATCGCTCAGGCGGCTCTGGCACAACGTGACCTACAGGGAGGGTGTCATCGCGCAGCTCTTCTATGTAGGCGCCCAGATCATGACCTGGACATTCATCATCCAGTACGCCGACAATCTCGGAATCGACAAGGCCACGGCCCAGAAGTACAACATCATAGCCATGGCGTCATTCCTGTGCTTCAGGTTCATATCCACCTTCCTGATGAAGTATGTCAACTCCAGGAAGCTTCTCGCCATCTTCGGCTGCGGTGCAGCCCTGTGCACTATCGGCGCCATCTGCATAGTCGGCCCCGTCGGCCTGGGATGCCTGGTGGCAGTAAGTGCGTTCATGAGCCTCATGTTCCCTACCATATATGGTATATCACTTGAGAATGTCAGCTCTGAGGACTCATCGCTCGGTGCGGCCTTCCTCGTAGAAGCCATAGTCGGAGGATCCATACTGCCGCCTCTTCAGGGCGCAATAATCGACCAGGGCACCATTCTCGGTCACCCTGCAGTGAACGTCAGCTTCGTGCTGCCGCTCATCTGTTTCATTGTAATTATCGTCTACGGAATCCGCTGCAGCAGAAGGCTCGAGGCCTGATCGAAGCCTGCCTTCCCGAATGCGCGGCGCAAGGTTAAAGGAACCTTTGCGCCCAGGATCGTATCGAGCTGCTGGTTGGAATGCAGGTCGGTGGCGACAAAGGAGTACATCCCGTTCTTGAGAAGATATTTGAGTATCTTCAATGACGACTTGCCGTATTTGCCGGTAAGGGACATGAGGTTCATCTGAAAACGGCAGCCCATGTCGGCCAGCTTGTCAAAGTCTGCAAGACATTCCGACATGTACAGATATCTTTCAGGATGGGCGATTATGGGGCGGAAACCGGCAATTCCCAGGTTGAAAACGGCCTGCTCGAGATTGTGGCTCCTGAAGTAGTACGACATCTCTATAAGGATGGAGTTGTCGGGGAATACGAGCAGCGAGCCGGGCTCCCTCTCCACCCTTTCGTCGAAGCCGTTCACCACCATATACTCCGCTGCCAGATGGCTTCCGAGCCCCGCAGGCAGCCTTGTACTGAATCTCTGATATGCATCCTTGAGCTTCTGCTCATCCATGTCGGGATAGACATCGGGATTCATGTGAGGGGTGAATATGATATTCCTCGTTCCGGCCTCCATCATGCGGCCGATGGCCCGGAGAGAGGACTCCTCATTACGAAAACCGTCATCCACTCCGGGGAGCAGATGACAGTGAATTTCAGTGGGACAGAGGTTCATGGGCTATGATTCGCTCTCTATGTTCTCCGCCTTGTGATTCTTGCGTCCGAACTTGTTTTTGGTCTCCGGCTCGCCATAACCGTAGCCATAGCCGTAACCGTAGCCGCTGCCATGTCCATAGCCGTAGCCGTAACCGCTGCCGTAACCGTAACGGTATCTGCCGGCCTCAAGGTCCACGCTGTTGAGGACGATGCTTACGTTCTTCACGGGACGTGTCTCGCTGGTGAGTGCCTCCTGGATCTCAGGAAGGATGCTCAGAGGAGTATGTCCTGCGCGGACTGTGAACAGGGTTGCATCAACGTAAGAGTTGATTATGAATGAATCCGATACGGGAAGATACGGTGCCGAATCCACTATTATATAATCATACTTGTCGCGGAAATGGGTGATGATGTCGCCGGCCTTGCCCTGCTGGAGGAGCTCGGTGGGGTTGGGAGGAACCGGCCCGGCAAAGATAACATCGAGGGTGTCGCTGACGCCTGAAGGGCATACCAGTGCATCGATGCTGTCCGCCTTGCCGATCAGATAACCCACAACCGTGTTATATTTGCTGTTGGATGCTGTGAAGATTCTTGTAAGACGGGGCTTGCGTATATCAAGGCCTATGATGAGCACCTTGTTGCCTACATGAGACAGGCTCACGGCAAGGTTGGAGGCGACGAACGATTTGCCTTCACCTGCAATCGAAGAAGTTACCTGGATGACTTTGCAGCCGGGCATGAACTGCAGGTTTGACCTGAGGTTGCGGAATGCCTCGCTCACGACATCACGGCCGTTGAGGGATATGAGCTCAGTGTCGGTACCGCCAGCCTTGGGCAGTACGGCAAGCACATTGTTGGAAAGCTTGTCGGTTACATCCTTCTTAGTCTCGACCTTTGTACGGAGCTGCATACGGGCCCAGACTACAAGAGGAGGGATGCAGCAGCCGAGTATCAGTGCGAGAAGGTAGATCTGCATGCTGTTGGGGCTGACCGGACGGGGATTGCCGAATGCGGTCTCGATCACACGGAAGGTCTCGACCTGGGAATACATCCTGATCTGGGACTCCTCCCTCTTCTGCTGGAGCATAAGGTATAGAGGCTCGATGACCTCCAGACGGCGGTTGAGCTGCTGGAGCTCGAACTGCTGCTGAGGGATGTCGGCCATCTTGCGCTTTCCTGCGCTGATGGTCTTGCCGAGTTCCTTTGCACGTATGGTGTATACGCGTACGAGATTGGCAACTGTTATTTCGATACTGCGTTTCTGGTCGTCGAGCTGGGCATTCATGCCGAGGACGCGGGGGTTGGTCTCCGAAGAGTTGGTCACCATCCTGTTGCGCTCGGCAACCATGGTATTGTAGGATGCGATGATGCTGTTGAGTCCGGCGTCGTTGATACCGATGTTAGCAGGGATAACGGTATACTTGCCGGAATTGTCCTCGGAGATGAACTCGGTGATCATGTCGAGCACCTGAAGCTGAAGGAGGACCTCGTTCAACTGGTCGGTGTACTGCTGGTCGGAAGCGATGGAAGCCTGGGACTGTGAATTGATGTCGACAACTATCTTGCTGGACTGGTAACGCTTGTAGTCATCCTCGGCGTCGCCAAGGTCCTTGGAGATGTCGGCCAGACGCTGGTCGATGAAGTTGATAGTGTTGACAATGGCCATGTTGCCATATGCCCTGGCCTCGTCGTTCACCTTGTAGATCAAGGTATTGAGGATATCGGAGGCACGCTGCGCCTTGGTGTCCTTCATTGTAAGGACAACCACGTCGTTAAGCTTCATCTTCTGACCCTGTGCCTCGACGGCGAGGTTCTTCACGAAGCCTCTGGCGCAATTGAAGGAATTGGTCCATGAACAGATGTAATTGTCCTTGTTGATGAGGCCTTCAGGGTCCACAACGTCAATGGAGAACCTGCAGCCGGCAAGCGAGATCGTATCGCCATATGAGTACTTCTTCTCGTCAAGCTTTACCTTCTTGCCGTTCACGATGACGTCACGCACCTGGTACTGCTCCTGCTTGAGGTTCTTGAACTCGACCGAAATGGCGCCCGGACGCATCTCCTCGGGATAGAGGGAGTCGACACAGAATTTCAGTTCGACAGGATTGTCCTCATAATATTCCACCAGTTTGCGGCCGAAGATGGCGCGGCCGACCTTGAGCCGGTCAGCCACGGGCATGGCGTAATGATAGTACCGGTAATTCAGGCCGAGTTCATCGACCACCTTGCTCATCATGGTGGGGCTCTGGATGATGAAGACCTCGTTCTCGACGTTTGGCTTGGTCAGGGCCTTGCCGGAGAACTCGGACAGCAGTTCCATCTCGGCTCCGGTACCGTCGTTGCGGTTGAGCCTGATCCATGCGGAACGCTGGTAGACGGGGTTCTGCATGCGCACGTAGATGAATGCAGCAACGAGGGCGACAACTGCGGATGCTATTATCCAGTAACGCAGACGCCAGAGGAATTCGAAGATTTCCCTGAGGCTGAGCGATGAATTGTTTCCCGGCTGGTTTACGGGTGCCGGATTGCCGTTATTGTTCTCTGACATATTAATGGAGGATCAGTGAAAGAAGTGCGATGGTGGTGGTTACAGAACTGAGGATGACGCTCCAGATACCGGTTGCTGTGGTTGCTGTGGCAACTCTTGTGGGGCTGGGCGGTATATAGAGCACGTCGTTCTGCTGGAGATAGAAATAGGGGGAATCGAGAAGATGGCTGTCCTTGAGGTCGATCTTGAAGTGCTTCTGCTCGCCGCCGACTTCACGGATGAGGATGATGCCGTCGCGCTGTGCGGTAAGGTTCAGGTCGCCGGCCTTGCCGAGAGCCTGGAGGATGTTGATCTTCTCGGAGTCTATCACGTATGTTCCGGGGCTGCGGACTTCACCGAGGACGGTGATCTTGTAGTTCCTGAAACTAATATATACAATAGGGTCCTTCACGTCCTTGCCGATCTCCTTTGTCAGGTAGTCGACCAGCTGGTTGCGGGTCATGCCCTCCACGTGTATCTTGCCGAGTGTGGGGAAATCGATTTCTCCGTTCGCGTCCACCAGATATGAGAGTGTGGCGCGCTCAGGGTCGGTGCTTGCCGACATGCCGTTGCCCAGTTCGCTCAGGGTGAGGTTGTAAGGAGCTGTCACGGACTTGTCGGGGCCGCTGACAACGATGGTCAGGCGGTCATCCTTCTTGATGACAGCCTCGAACTCATTGGTAATGGGTGCGAGCTGGACATCGTCGATATCCTGGAAATAAATGATATCCTTGTAAGAGGAGCAGGCTGCTGAGATAACTGCCACGGCCATCAGGGCCAATATTCTGTATCTTTTCATAGTATATAAACAAAATCGCGTAAAGATACGCCAAATTTTGCTTTAGTCAAAGCGCCGGGCATAAAAAAAAGAGCAGGATACGGGAGTCGGACCCGCCTCCTCGGCTTGGGAAGCCGATGCACTACCGATGTGCTAATCCTGCAAGTGCAATGGTTACAAAATTAAAAATTTTTGTATCCCGATGCGGGGACAAAGATAATAATATTTCCTAAATTTGGGGTTGTAAATCTGAAATAGAAACGAAATTATGTATTCATTAGGTATCGACGTCGGCTCGTCATCAGTCAAAGTCGCCCTCCTCGACATTGAGAGCGGCAAGTGCGTATGCTCAGCAACAAATCCCAAACAGGAAGCCCTCATCAAGAGCCCTCAGAAAGGATTCGCCGAGCAGGATCCCCAGTCCTGGTGGAACTACATGAGCGACGGCATCAAGGAAATGGCATCAAAAGGCTTCAGCATGGCTGAGGTCAAGTCAATAGGAATCTCATACCAGATGCACGGTCTCGTTGCCGTGGACGAAAACAACATCCCTGTCAGGGACGCCATCATCTGGTGCGACTCACGTGCGGTGGCCCTCGGCGCAGAGGCACTCGAGGGAATCGGCTACAACACCTGCATGGAGCATCTTCTGAACAGCCCCGGCAACTTCACGGCCAGCAAACTCGCATGGGTCAAGCGCAACGAACCTGACCTCTACGCAAAAATCAGCAAGTTCATGCTCCCCGGCGACTACATCGCATATCTTCTCAGCGGCGAGCTCAGCACCACTGCAACCGGACTTTCAGAGGGCATCCTCTGGGATTTCAAGACCAGCAGCAGGGCCGACTTCGTGGCTGAATATTACGGCATAGAAAGCAGCAAGTTCTGCCCCATCGTCCCCGCCATCGGAAACGACATCCATACGAATGCAGCAACCCAGGCGGCACTCGGCATTCCCGAAGGCACACCTATCAGCTACAGGGCCGGCGACCAGCCCAACAACGCATTCTCCCTCAATGTGCTCGAGCCCGGTGAGATTGCAGCAACAGGCGGCACCAGCGGCGTTGTTTACGGCGTTACCGACCTTCCCAAGGCAGACCCCTATTCACGCGTCAACACATTCCTCCACGTGACCCCTTCCAAGGAGGCCCGCATGGGCGTGCTTCTCTGCATCAACGGAACCGGCATCATGAATGCCTGGACACGCAGGAACGTAGCCCCCGACCTCTCATACGCCGAGATGAACGAGCTTGCAGAAACAGCACCCGTCGGCGCAGAAGGTCTCACCGTACTCCCCTTCGGAAACGGAGCCGAGAGAGTTCTCTGCAACAAGAACGTCGGAGCACGCTTCGCAGGCATCGACCTTGTCCGTCAGAACAGGGCGCACATCATCCGTGGAGTGCATGAAGGCATAGCATTCTCATTCAACTACGGTATAGAGATCATGAAGAACCTCGGCCTCCAGCCCAATGTGATCCGCGCCGGAGAGGCCAACATGTTCCTCAATCCCGTATTCCGCTCAACCCTCGCCACCCTCACAGGCGCCAGGATCGAGCTCTTCGACACCGACGGCTCGCTCGGTGCAGCCCGCGGCGGCGCACTTGGTGCAGGCTTCTACTCTTCAGCAAAGGAGGCGTTCTCAACCCTCGCAAAGACCAGGACAGTCGATCCCGAACCCACCTGGGAGCAGCCGCTTGCAGAAGCATACGAGCGCTGGACGACCGAACTCAACAAATTGGCATAAATCAACAATCTATTTTAATAACATTGAATCATGAAAGAATTTTTCCCTGAAATCTCAAAGATCAAATTCGCAGGAGCTGAGTCAAAGGACCCTATGGCATTCCACTACTATGACCCCGAGAAGGTTGTAGCTGGCAAGAAGATGAAGGACTGGATGAAGTTCGCAATGGCATGGTGGCACACACTGTGCGCAGAGGGAGCTGACCAGTTCGGCGGCGGCACCAAGACTTTCCCCTGGAACGCATCAGCGTGCCCCATCGAGCGCGCCAAGGCAAAGGTTGACGCAGGCTTCGAGATCATGCAGAAGCTCGGCATCGAGTACTACTGCTTCCACGATGTAGACCTCGTAGACGAGGCTGCTACCATCGAGGAATATGAGGCAAATCTCAAGGAGGTTGTCGCATATCTCAAGCAGAAGCAGGCCGAGACAGGCATCAAGCTTCTTTGGGGTACAGCAAACGTATTCGGCAACAAGCGCTATATGAACGGTGCAAGCACCAACCCCGACTTCGACGTAGCTGCACGCGCAATGGTTCAGATCAAGAACGCCATCGATGCAACCATCGAGCTCGGCGGCGAGTGCTACGTATTCTGGGGCGGCCGCGAGGGTTACATGACACTCCTCAACACCGACATGAAGCGTGAGAAGGAGCATATGGCAACCATGCTCACCATGGCTCGCGACTATGCACGTTCAAAGGGATTCAAGGGCACATTCCTCATCGAGCCCAAGCCCATGGAGCCTACAAAGCATCAGTACGATGTCGACACCGAGACCGTTATCGGCTTCCTCCGTGCACATGGTCTTGACAAGGACTTCAAGGTTAACATCGAGGTCAACCACGCAACCCTCGCAGGCCACACATTCGAGCATGAGCTCCAGTGTGCAGTTGACGCAGGCCTTCTCGGTTCAATCGACGCAAACCGCGGCGACTACCAGAACGGCTGGGATACCGACCAGTTCCCTGTTGACGTATACGAACTCGTACAGGCCATGATGGTCATCGTCAAGGGTGGCGGCCTCGTAGGTGGTACCAACTTCGACGCAAAGACACGCCGCAACTCAACCGACCTTGAGGATATCATCATCGCTCACGTATCAGGTATGGATGTAATGGCACGCGCACTCCTCATCGCAGCCGACATTCTCGAGAACTCACCCATCCCCGCAATGCTCAAGGAGCGCTATGCTTCATACGACGCAGGCGCAGGCAAGGACTTCGAGGACGGCAAGCTCACTCTCGAGCAGGTTGTCGAGTATGCAAAGGCAAACGGTGAGCCCAAGCAGACCTCCGGCAAGCAGGAGCTCTACGAGACAATCGTAAACCTCTACATCAAATAATATTGACGTCACAGACGCTTAATCTTAAGCGACATCGAAAAAAATCGATGTCGCTTTTTCTTTTTTTGACCTCCGTTTTCACCGAAGACCGTTTCATTTGCAGAAAAACAGTTGCATATGAAACATCGTTCATCTATTTTGTCAATCGCAGCCGCCATCGGCTGCATGGCAGCGGCAGGCTCATGCCAGAGCCTGCTGGAAGGCGGCAAGGGCACCCTGCTCATCAGTTTCCCCAAGGACCTGTCTGTAGAAACCAAATCCGGCCACGGCATGCCGGACCCGGGTACATTCATCCTCACGGTCACAGATTCAAAAGGTAAAAAGATTTACTCCGGGCCATACTCCTCCTCCCCCGAACATATGGAAGTTGCATCCGGTTCCTATACCGTGGAGGTCCGTTCATGCGAATTCGACGAGCCGCTGTTCGACTCCCCCCAATGGGGCGACACCCAGGTTGTGAGCGTGGGCACGGGACAATGCGTGAACGTGTTGATGAACTGCACCCAGATGAACAGCGGAATCAGGCTGCTGCCGGACGCCACATTCAGGACGGCATACCCGAATTCCACGCTTTTCATCAAGGGAAACGGGGGTTCGCTCATGTATGGTTATGAGGAAAAACGCATAGCATTCTTCGCCCCGGGAACCATATCCATAATACTTGCCGAAGGCAGCAGGCAGGAACCGATCTGCAGCAGGCAGCTCATACCCCGGGAAATACTCAGCCTCGGCCTCACGGCAGACCTTGTGGAGAACACGGAAGGCAGGATCACCGTCCAGGTCGACACTTCGAGGACGTGGGTGTCGGACAGTATCGATTCAGGCGGCACGGGCTCCACTTCCAGCACTTACACCGTAACTGAGGTCAGGGAGCATATAGGCGAAAAGAACGTCTGGATAAAGGGTTACATAGTAGGGGTGGCAACAAATACAGGCAAATTCAGTTTCACGGGCCCGTTCACGAAGAACACGAACATTGTCCTTGGCTTGAGAACGAACTCCACTGCACCGGAATACCTTCTGTCGGTCGAACTGCCTAAGGGCGACATCAGGGATGAACTGAATCTTCAGGATAACCCGGGCCTTCTGGGCGCCCAGGTAATGATATGCGGCGAGGTCGTGGACGCATACTTCGGAATAGTCGGACTTAAGGGGGCGAAAGAATACGAAATATTATAATTATTGCATAAAAATTCACGGAGCGCTTGCATCACTGCGAGCGCCCCGCTACTTAACCTAAACTTAAACTATGAAAAACTTCAATACAAATATATAAAAACCTCTACAATCTGCCAAGTTTTTCAGTAAATTTCTTAATTATTTCGTCCTCCAGGTTATAATTTATTAGATTTCCTCTCAAGTAGGAATCGTATGCACTCATATCCATAAGGCCATGCCCGGTAAGGTTGAAGAGGAGGACTTTCTGTTCTCCGGATTCCTTGCATTCAAGGGCGCGGCGGACGGTTGCGGCAATTGCATGGGATGACTCTGGTGCGGGTATGATTCCCTCGGTCTTTGCAAAGAGGACTGCAGAGTCGAACGCCTCGATCTGGTTTATGTCCATGCCTTCCATGAAACCGTCCTTGAGGAGCTGGCTCACTACTCCGCCGGCTCCGTGGTAACGGAGTCCGCCGGCATGTATGTTGGCGGGCATGAAGTCATGTCCGAGAGTGAACATGGGGATCAGAGGTGTGTATCCTGCCTCGTCGCCGAAATCATACGTGAACACGCCTCTTGTAAGTTTGGGGCATGACGCCGGTTCGCAGGCTGTGAACCTCGTCTTTTTCTCGCCTGCAATTACGTGTCTCATGAACGGGAATGCGATTCCGCTGAAGTTCGAGCCGCCTCCGAAGCATGCGATGACCTCGTCGGGATACTCCCCTGCCATCTCGAACTGCTTCTCGGCCTCCAGACCTATTATGGTCTGATGAAGCGATACGTGGCTCATCGTTGAACCGAGGGTATAACGGCACTTTTCAGGAGTGGTACGAGCAAGTTCGACAGCCTCGGAGATTGCGGTGCCAAGGGAGCCCTGATGGTTCGGGTTGCGGGTAAGTATATCCTTGCCGGCCCTGGTGCTCATCGAAGGCGAAGGGGTCACCTGGGCGCCCCAGACCTGCATCATGGAGCGGCGGTATGGCTTCTGCTCATAACTGATCTTCACCTGATATACGGCTGCGTCCATGCCGAACACACGTGCTGCATATGACAGGGCGGTGCCCCACTGGCCTGCACCGGTTTCAGTGGTGACGTTGGTGATGCCCTCCTGCTTGCAGTAATATGCCTGAGGGATGGCGGAATTCAATTTATGGGAGCCCACAGGGCTGACACTCTCGTTCTTGAAATAGATATGGGCGGGAGTATCGAGGGCCTTCTCGAGTCCGTATGCACGGACGAGCGGTGTGCTTCTATAATAGGTGTACATCTCCCTGACCTGTTCCGGAATGTCGATCCAGCGGTCGGTCATGTTCAGTTCCTGGCGGGAACATTCCGTACAGAATATCTGGCTGAGCTGCTCGAGGGTTACGGGTTGACGGGTGACAGGGTCAAGCATGGGCAACGGCTTGTTGGGCATGTCGGCCTGTATGTTGTACCACTGCTCGGGAATCTGATCTTCAGTCAGAAAAAAACGCTTCTGCTTCATATAATTATCTACTGACAAACACACAAAGTTACGCAAAATAAATTATCTTTGTGAATGTTAGTTGTGAATTATTCAATTTCCCTATTTATGAAGAAGTTACTTTACATCGCAGCAGCTGCGGCCGTGCTCGTTTCAGCATTGTCATGCAGCGGCATCAAGACAGTGAAGGGCGACCCTCAGAACACAAAGATCTACACTCTAGACAACGGAATGAAGGTCTTCATGTCCGTAAACGAGGAGCAGCCCCGCATCCAGACCTACATCGCAGTAAAGGTCGGCAGCAAGAACGATCCTTCGGAGACCACCGGTCTCGCCCACTATTTCGAGCATCTCATGTTCAAGGGCACCGAGCAGTTCGGCACAAGCGACTATGCAGCAGAGAAGCCTATGCTCGACGAGATCGAGCAGCTCTTCGAGGTCTACCGCAAGACCACCGACGAAGCTGAGCGCAAGGCCATCTACCACAGGATCGACTCCATCAGCTACGAGGCATCCAAAATCGCCATCCCCAACGAGTACGACAAGCTCATGGCAGTCATAGGCGCCGACGGAACAAACGCATGGACATCCGCTGACGAGACCGTCTACACCGAGGACATCCCCTCCAACCAGATCGACAACTGGGCAAGGATACAGGCAGACCGCTTCCGCAATAACGTGATCCGCGGTTTCCACACCGAGCTCGAGACCATCTACGAGGAGAAGAACATGTCGCTCACCCAGGACAGCCGCAAGGTATGGGAAAGCCTCGACCAGGCTCTCTTCCCTCACCACCCCTACGGCCAGCAGACAACCCTCGGCAGCCAGGAGCACCTCAAGAACCCTTCCATCACCAACGTTAAGAAGTACCACGACACTTACTACGTACCCAACAACATCGCAGTATGCGTATCCGGCGACTTCGACCCCAAGGAGATGGTTGCAGCAATAGAGAAGTACTTCGGCGACTGGGAGCCCAATCCCGAGATCCCCGCACTCAAGTACGAGCCCGAGAAGCCCATCACCTCCCCCATCGAGAAAACCGTCTACGGCCTTGAGGCCGAGAACATCGCAATGGGCTGGAGGCTTCCCGCAGCAAAGGACCTCAAGACCAACGAGATAGCTGAAATTGCAGGCTACATCCTCAACAACGGCTCAGCCGGCCTTATCGACCTCGACATCAACCAGCAGCAGAAGGCTCTCCGCGTCAACGCCGGACACCAGACACAGCCCGACTACTGCAGCTTCATAGCAATGGGAACCCCCAAGGAAGGCCAGACCCTCGAGGAACTCCGCGACCTCATTCTCGGGGAGTTCTCAAAACTCCGTAACGGCGAATTCGACGAATCCCTCATCCCAGCCACCATCAACAACCTCAAGCTCCAGGCACAAGGCCAGCTCGAGAGCAACGCCAGCCGCGCAGTCAACTACGTGGACGCATTCATCAACGGCATCGACTGGAAGGACCAGTGCAAGTACATCGAGCGTCTTGAGAAGGTCACCAAGGAGGATGTGGTTGCATTCGCAAACGAGTATCTCGGCGAGAACCAGTACGCCATCGTCTACAAGCGCATGGGCGAGGACAACACCGTCCAGAAGATCAGCGCTCCCGCCATCACCCCCATCGTCACCAACCGCGACATGACCAGTGCATTCCTTACAGAGATCAAGGAGAGCGAGGTGAAGCCCATCGAGCCCGTGTTCGTCGACTTCAGCAAGGACATGAGCCAGTTCGAGCTTGCACAGGGCGTGAACGTCCTCTACAAGAAGAACGAGATCAACGATATCTTCACCCTCGACTTCGTGTTCAATACCGGAACCGAGGATGACCCCACCATCAGCACCGCCTGCCAGTACATCCAGTACCTCGGCACCCCTACCATGACCGCAGAGGAGATCTCCACCCGCATGTACGAACTCGCCTGTGAGTTCGGCGTATACGCAGGCAACAACCAGACAACCGTATCCGTCAGCGGACTCAGCGAGAATATGGCCGAGGCCCTCGGAATCCTCGAAGACCTCATCTTCAACGCCCAGGCCGACGAGAACGTGCTCGCAATGCTCAAGGCAAGGACCCTCCGCAGCCGCGAGAACAACAAGAAGCAGCAGCGCGCATGCTACAGCGCCCTCACCCGCTATACCGTATACGGACCCGAGTTCATCAAGAACACCACCCTCACCAATGACGCCCTCGCAGCTCTGAGTTCAGAGGATCTTCTCACAAAGATCAAGGACGTATACGCAAAGGGCCACGAGGTTCTCTACTACGGTCCCATGAAGGAGACTGACGTAAAGGCTTCGCTCGCAGCGAACCACAAGGTATCCGAGGATGCACAGCCTGTTCCCGAGTGCTTCCCTGCAAAGCAGCCCACTACCGGCAGCAGCGTAGTAATGGCACAGTACGATGCAAAGCAGATCTACTACATCCAGTACTCGAACCGCGGCGAGAAGTTCAACCCTGATGCAGAAGCAGCGCTCGACCTCTACAACGAGTACTTCGGCGGCGGCATGAACACAATCGTCTTCCAGGAGATGCGTGAGGCCCGCGGCCTTGCGTACAGCGCATGGGCGCGCCTGTATGGTCCTCAGAACATTGACGATGACTACTATTATCAGGCATTCATCGCAACCCAGAACGACAAGATGCAGATTGCCATCGAGGCATTCGACGACATCATAAACAACATGCCCGAATCCGACGCCGCATTCAGCGTTGCAAAGGAGGCCCTCATCAGCCGTCTGCGCACCCAGCGCACAACAGGCATTGACGTTCTCAACAGTTACCGTGCATGCCGCCGTCTCGGCATAAGCGAGCCTATGGCAAAGCAGGTGTTCGAGAAGGTTCAGGGCATGACCCTCGAGGATGTTTCCGCCGCCCAGCAGGAATGGGTGAAGGGACGCGACTACACTTACGCAATCCTCGGCGATATCAGCGACCTCGACACCAAGTATCTCAGCACACTCGGCCCGGTCAAGATCGTCACCCTCGAAGATATCTTCGGATATTAGTCCTGAAATGAGACAAACGGAAGACGGGGGTCCGGCAATGCCGAATCCCCGTTTTTCTTTACTATATTTGCAGTTCAAACGTTAGTTAGTGAATCGATATGATACTGAAGATCATTCTCCTGGTACTTTTCTTCTCCGTAATGATCGGAGTCGGCATCTACTGTCATAAAAGTGCAACGGATGTGCAGGGCTTCGTGCTCGGCGGACGCAACGTAGGCTCATGGCTGACCGCCTTCGCTTTTGGAACCTCATATTTCTCAGCCGTCATCTTCGTGGGTTACGCAGGACAGTTCGGCTGGAAGTACGGCCTGGCAGCAACCTGGATAGGCCTCGGAAACGCGCTCATAGGTTCCCTCCTCGCATGGAGGGTGCTCGGGCGCCGCACAAGGCTGATGACCCAGTATCTGCACAGCGCGACCATGCCCGACTTCTTCGGCCGCAGATTCGGATCAAATGCCCTCAAGGTTGCCGCTTCAGTAATCGTATTCGTATTCCTCATCCCCTACACCGCATCGCTCTACAACGGCCTCAGCCGTCTCTTCGAGATGGCCTTCCATATCGATTATGTATGGTGCGTGCTCGGAATGGCCGTGCTGACGGGCATATATGTGCTTGTGGGCGGATATGTGGCAACGGCAATCAACGACTTCATACAGGGCATAATCATGCTCTTTGGAATATGCGCCGTAATAGGCGCCGTCCTGGCAAGCAACGGCGGCTTCACCCATGCAGTGGAGGCCTTGTCGCAGATTCCCGCCGAGGGAGCTGACGGAATGGCCGGACCGTTCATCTCATTCTTCGGTCCCCAGCCGCTGTACCTTCTCGGCGTCGTGCTCCTTACATCGCTCGGCACCTGGGGTCTGCCCCAGATGGTAGGCAAGTTCTATGCAATCAAGGACGAGAACGCCATCCGCAAGGGAACCGTCATTTCCACCTTCTTCGCCATCATAGTGGCAGGCGGATGCTACTTCCTCGGAGGATTCGGCAGGTTGTATGCCGACAAGATCGAGCGCACCGCCGCAGGCACTCCCGTCTTCGACAGCATAGTGCCCTCGATGCTGGAGACCCTGCCCGACATCATGATCGCCATAGTCATCATCCTCGTCCTTTCAGCCTCCATGAGCACCCTCTCCTCACTGGTGCTCACGTCAGGGTCGACGCTGACTCTCGACATCATCAAACCGGCTGTGAACAGGGGCGGCAAGGAGTTCAAGGAGAGCGGCCAGCTGCTCTGCATACGCCTGTTCGTGCTCTTCTTCATTGCAGTATCGTCGATCATCGCCATTGTACAGGCCAGGAGTTCAGTGACCTTCATCGCCCAGCTGATGGGCATTTCATGGGGCGCACTGGCCGGCGCGTTCCTGGCACCTTTCCTCTATGGTCTTTACTGGAAGCGCACCACCAAGGCTGCGGTATGGGCCAGTTTCGTGGCAGGCGTGGCCGTGATGTGCGGATGCATGTACTGCACATTCACGGGCAAGACTTTCATCTCTCCGTTCTTCACCTCCCCCATCAATGCCGGTGTACTGGCAATGGTGCTCGGGCTCGTCATTGTTCCAGCAGTGAGCATGTTCGGCAAGCCCCGGGGCCAGGAAGAGATCGACAGGATGTTCGAATGCTACGACCGCACAGTTACAGTGCGTGCAATATCTTCTCTTGAAGACGAATCTTAAGATTACCGTTCAAGACGCCGCAGGAGCGGAAGTATACGCGACTCGCGGTACGGGTGTTCCCTCATTGATAGGTTGAAATGCGTGCTGCCTGTCAGGACGGTGGACGGGTGTGTGAATTCCCGGAATCCCCATTCACCGTGATAGGCACCCATTCCGGAATGGCCGACGCCTCCGAAAGGCACGCCTTTGACCATCAGATGCAGACAGACCTCGTTTATGCAGCCTCCGCCGTACTGGTGTGAGCTCATCACCCTGTTTGCCCATCTGATGTTCTTTGTGAACAGATACATTGCCAGAGGATGCTCCCGGCTTTCGATGATATCGAGAACGGAATCGATGTCTCCATCCTTGAACGGAACGACGGGGAGCAACGGGCAGAACAGTTCCTTCCGCACTATTTCCTCGTCAATATGCACCGGATAGATGATGGTAGGCGCAAAGCGCAGAGAATCCCGGTTGCCTGTGCCTCCGAATATTATCCTGTTGCTGTATTCTCCAGCCAGAGAGGCGCATTTGTCATAGGCCTGGGGCGTTATAAGCCTGGGATATTCCTCATTATTCTCAGCATTTTCACCGATCTGGCGAACAAATTCGGCCTTCAGGGCTTCGAGGAACGGTCCGGCCACTTCCTCGGCAACGGCCACCTGGTTGATGTCGATACAGATCTGTCCGGCATTGCAGAGCTTGAAGAATGCTATCTTGCGTGCCGCATCCTCAATGTCGGCGTCCTTACGGACAATGCACCAGTTTCCCGTCTCCCCTCCCAGTTCCAGTGCAACAGGGGTCAGGTTTTCTGCTGCCATGGCAAGCACGTGCCTGCCCACCTTGGGTGAGCCCGTATAGAAGATCTTGTCCCACCGCTGCTCCAGGCACATGTCGGCCACATCGTGGCCGCCGTCGATCAGAGTCACGAATTCCGGAGGAAAGAGTTCAGCTATGAACTTCTTCATTACCTCAGTGCAATGGCGCGACTTGGCGCTGGCCTTGATCACGACGGTATTGCCTCCGCATATGCTGGCAGCGACCACACCAAGAGTCAGAAGAATCGGGAAATTGAACGGACTTATGACCAATGTCACACCATATGGCATCTTGTAGACCCTGGTAATGAGGCTCGGGAAGCACATCAGCCCGCTGAAATGTCTTTCCGGACGGGCCCAGCGCCTGAGGCCGCGGAGCATTTCGTTGATTTCCACGACCACAGGGCCTATGTCGCACAGATACGCCTCAGTGGCGCTCCGGCCAAGATCAGCATGGAGGGCATCCTCGAACTCCTTTTCGTGAGCGATCACTGCATCGCGCAGCGCACGGAGCTGCCTGAGCCTCCATTTGATGTCCAAAGTGGTTCCGGTACGGAAAAAGGCCCTCTGCGATTCGACAGTCCTTTGAATTTCAGAAACTGTATATGCCATAGATCAAAATGCGTTACATATCAGTTTCAAAGATAATGATTATTTTCCGAGATCAAGATTCACTCCAAGACGCAAGGTAATGCTCAACGGCCTTTCCGTCCTGTATGTGGGAACGGATGTACTTGTGAAATAATAACTGATATCCGGTGCAACAAAGAGCGAAAGCTGCTGCCCGAGGTTATAGTATACAGAAGCTGTGGCAACCGCTGAGAATTGTGGTTCCCTGACCGTGATCCTGCTGCCGAACAGTTCGCCGTAGATGCACTTCTCCGCCATCGCACCGGCACTCAGGGCCACAGAAAAGCTGGTGGGAGTATTGAACCGGTACCCCAGCTTGAGAGGAACTCCCAGGAAATGAAGCCGCTGGTCACCAATACCTCCCGTATACTCGGACCTGAGGAAGGTATAACTCAGCCCGCTCTCAAGGAACATATTGCGGACCAGCGGATAAGTAAAGGTAACCCCGACACTTACCGGACGATGATGCCGCGCTTCATAACCATTTATCCGCAAGTATTCATCAAAGTTGGCAATGCCTGAATATCCACCGTTTATCCTGTCTGCATTCTTTGCGATGAATGCGGTGTAATTGTTTACGAACACGACAGAATTATAGCCATTTGTATATAGCATCGACAGTTCTGAGCCCATAGCGCCAGACGATATCCCAATGGGGGCGAAATACAGGTCCGGACGGCTGTTCAAGCCTGAATTCCCTGGGATTCCGGAAGCGAAGAGGGATACTGCCGCCTTCCTACGGAGTTTGACGCTTTCCTCCGGAAGTGTTCCGAAACAATCTTCCGCCGCCGGCTCACTTCCGGCTGCGGGTGAAACAGCGACGGCAGAAGACTCCGTGGCTGCTTCAGTTTCTTCAGTAACAGAATCCTGTGTCAGGGCCTCGGCAATTGTACCTGATCCCAGAGGTTCGGCAACAGCCGGAGCTACGGGGGCGGATGATTCCGGTTTAACGCTTACGGCAACCTGTGCAGTTGTTTCAGGAACTGCAGTGGCAAGATCGGTCTGCTCATCGACCGCCGGATCTTCATCCATTTTCTCCAGCCCGGACATAAGCGTCTGCTGCGTATCAGGCGTCACCTTGACCACGTTTTCTCTCCTGGGGATTAAGAGCAGAGCAGCGACTGCAGCGGCGGCAAATGCAAAGCCCCACGAGACTGCGGCAGGCACGGACTTCCGTGCAGGAGCCGCGCTCTCAACCTTTGACCAGACATCGGCTGAAGGCGGCAGCTCGGAATCCGACAGGCGCTCGCGCAACTTGTCAGTCCAATCGGTATTTCTCTTTTCAGTCATTTCTGTTCAAATAGTCTTTTATCTTTTCTGCAAGCATCGCCCTTGCTCTCAAATATTGCGATGATGATGATCTTTCCTTTATTCCCAGTGCCCGGCCTATTTCCTTATGCGAGTATCCGTCCAACGCGTACATGTTGAATACGGTCCTGTAACCTGGTGGAAGCTCCCGTATCATTCTCAGAAGCTCTTCATGCGGAACGGCACAGATGTCATCGTCCTCAATCCCGACTTCCCCGGCCTTTCCGCTGTCGATGGGCACTGTCGGGACCTTGCAGTCCTGCCGCACGGCATCCAGCGCCCTGTTGACAGTTATCCGGCTCATCCAGGCATAGAGCGAGCCCGGCCCTCTGTATTTGAAGGACCCGAATGACTGTATGATCTTTATGAAGGAATCCTGAAGAACATCCTCGGCTGCAGCCCGTGTCCCAACGTATCTGGAGCACAGTGAGAGCAGACGGCCGGCGTAGGAGTCGTACAGCTCCTTGAATGCCGGCCTCTCAGCGCGTTTGCATCTCTCTGAGAGTGACTGCTCCGGGCTCATCGGCTTACTTTACCTTCTGCCCGATGAACAGGATGGAGCCTGTGCTGGTTTCCCTGATAAGGAAGAAGAAAGGCCTGTCTGCGACGAAGGTGGCATTCTTGAGCACAGGAGGCCCGGCTGAATTATATTTCATTTCCACCACGGTCACAGCCGCAGCTTCCGTGCCTTTGGTATTGACATCGATGAACGTCTTCTGCTTAACGTCGCCGATGTATAATGCATCACCGGGTACAATGTCCGCCATCTTCGAGAAGTCAGCCATAGGAGTGAATGCATCTTTCATTCCAAGAGATTCGAGGGCATCCTTCAGCCCATCCACAGAGTATTCGATCTTGAACTCCGGCATCTTCAGAGAAACGGTATACTGCATTGCCGCTTGCCGCAATAAATTGAAGCGTTCGTAATCAAGGGACTCCGCAGCCTTGCTGAACGCCATTCCGGATGGAGGAAGGATCACATCCATCTCGAAGGCGCCATTGCCATATGGCAGTTCCACCATCGACCAGCCTTCAACATTGGAATATGTCAAAGTCTTTTCCGTGCGCATCATATCCACCTTGACACTTTCACCGTCCAACGTGCTGAATCGCTCCTTTTCCGTTTTAGGATCGAACTCGAAGGCCCACTTGCCGTTGAAATAAATCGCGTTGATAAGCAGCATCACCGTATAGGGATCCAGCTCCGTCAGCATCTTCTCAACCTTTCCGTGGGTCTTTTTCGAGCACCAGCCGTTTACGGCATCGAGAGTTGCAGGATCGGCGAAGCGGGCATTCACCGCCTCTGCAGCGAACAGATCCTCCACAGTGGCAAGGAATTCCGTCCTTACCGGGAATCCGTTATCGATCCATACTGAATTGCCGCACTCGAAAGTTGTCTTCTTGTCTATGGTGGTGAGGGTGGACACCATCTTGTTGTAATAACCGGCTATGTCCTCGACGGAGAAGTCGGCGAACCCAAGGGTGGCCGCCATTTGCTCCGCCGTCTTTCCATCAGCGCCGCATGCCGTCATCGACAGAGCCAGAGACAGGCTGAGCGGAGAGACGAGCATCTGGTCATCCTTGTACAGGGCCTTGTAAGCGTCGAAAGCGAACACATTGGCGGAGTTCGCGACCTTGAACTCCGCTTTTGTCAGTTCGATGGGAGCAGCTGGTGTGACGGCGCCATCATCCGGGACTTCCTTGTTATTGCAGGAGACCAGACCGGCAAAAAGAGCAAAAAGAATTGTCAACCTTTTCATATCAAAGTCAGTTTCTGCATATATAAACTAAAGAAGCCGTGAAATACTGCATCAGTTACAGTTAAAAATCAAGGTCAAGGTCGTTCCTGTGACCCGGTTCGCCCCAATTGCTGTCTGAGAGACCGGTCCATGCTGCGGCAGCCTTCCACTCGGACTCGCCCCACTCTGTCTCTGTGTACAGAGTCTTGCTTGACTTGTCGTCGCCGGTTTTTCCATGTGTCCTGACATATTCCGGATTGTCGGTACCACTGCCATTACCGTTGATGAAGCCATCGCAGCTGAACAGTTTGTAGTAGCTGCCGTCCGGCTTGTAGCCGTTGAACTGATCGGTATTCAGCCAGTAGCACCAGTACTGGTCACCGTCAGTCACGGTGATGGGCGCAATATACGGGTCAACCTCCGCATTGATGCGACCCACGTTGATGCAGAGAGCGAATTTGGTATCCTCGTCGACGCAGTATCCGCATATTCCTCCAGCGTTGGCACCTGTTATGTCAAACACGATGTCGTCACCCCCGCTGGCGAAGATGTCGCCCTTGTTGAGACAGTTGTGGAACCAGGGATCATCTCCCCAATCGCCGTCGGCGTTGTGGCTGCCTATGATTCCTCCTGCACAGGCATAATCATTTGAAGTCGTAATCGCTTCGATGTCGGCTTCGTTGACACAGTTGGAGAAACGGTATGTGGCGGTTCCATGTTCGTTATTATAACTGATGCGGCCCGCAATACCTCCGCCGAAGACCTGTGCATCCGTGGAAGTCACGGATATCTTGCCCTTGTTGCGGCACCTGTCGATGTAGCAGATCTCGTTGGCGGGCAGGTTGCTGCCCAATATGCCACCCACGCTGATCTGGTCAGAGCCACCGTTCACTATGACCGTGGCCTCATTGGTGCAGTTCCTGATGGACGGGAACCTGGCATCGCTGTCACCATAAACTCCGTTGGTCGCTCCCACCAGTCCGCCGATCATGATGTCCATGGAGTTGCTGATGCTGTCGCCCTCGCAGTTGAACTTGTATGTCCACTTGCCAGAGTGGCAGTTGGATATTGTGCTGTTGCCAGATACTATACCAGCCAGAAGACCGATGTAGTATGAGCCCAGATGATTGTCGAAGGCTTCCGCACTCATCGTGACGTTGTTGGTACCGGCCTCGGGAAGCACCGTCAGGTTCTTGATGGTGCCGTTCTTCACAATGTTGAACAGTCCTGCCGCATACCTGCGGGCAGAAAAGTCCGGCTTTTCAGCCACCAATATGAGCTTATAGCCCTTGATCATATGGCCACCGCCGTCGTAGGTACCGTTGAATGTGGCACCATAGTGGAAGTCTCTGGGGTTCACGTCTTCCATGAAAGTGCCGATTGTGAGAGGCTCGCCTCCCATGTCGATGTCCTTGACCTGCTTGAAGTATTTGCCGGCGTAGTTCTCGGCGCTTTCCTTGGTCGAGTAGGCTGTGCTGAGCATCCTGAGATGATTGGGGCAGGAGATGATGTACGGAGAGGCCTCCGTACCCTTGCCGAGCCACTTGTTCTCGTCCTGCCCGGTCAGTGTGCCGAGGTTGAGTATCCTGTTCCTGGTGAAGCCGACCTCCTTGGTGGTGGTCTTCTCTCCGGCAAGGTTGCCCTCCGGGTCGAAGATGCTCACCGTGATGCCCTTGCTTGCGATAACGGGAGCCACGGTCATGTAGTAGGTCTGCCCGCCGGTGAACTGACCGCTTAGGGTCACTGTACTCCAGGTCTCCCCTGTGATGACATCCCTATAGTCATCGGCCTTGCTGACACTGGCAGGTCCCGCCAGGGACTCGCCTCCATTGGTCGTGAGGGTCACCTTGGAGTAGCTGCCTTCCGGCATGGTGAACTTGACCAGGGCGCAGACAGTGCCCAGGGTCACGTTCAAGCCGCTTTCGTCGATGCTTTCGGTCACTCCTGTGCAGATGAATGCAGCAGGGTCGAAGCTGCCGGCCGTGGCGGTCTGTTCTACAGGTATGGTGAAAGTCAGTTTGCGCTGATTGGCCGCTGCAGGGCCGTATCTCTCAAGAACGGCGTCTTCCTGATAAGGGTACATAACGGCCATTCCGGCTCCCGCTTCCAATGCCGGGGTTCCCTGAAAATCTGCCGTACCATCATCGTAGACGTTCAAGACGGTGAAGCAGTCATTGCTATAGCCGTCACCGCTTCCGGAGAACACAGACAAAGCGTCCGTGCCCTGGAAAGCAATTCCAGTTTCGTTGACGAGGGCGGCCTTGGTGTCAGCGCCGGTTCTGGCGCTGATAACCAGCGCGCCTTCGATGCGTTCGCCCTGCTGCTGTTCAGCGGGATCTGCGGGAATCTCCATCCTTGCACAGGATGCAGGCAGCATAAGCACTGCCAGTATAGGGATGATGCTCTTTTTCATACTACCAGTCCAGATTGTCTTCACCTTCGATATTATCTATTCCTGCTGCGCCGCTGCCGGAAGGGCTCACGCAAAGTATATTGCGCGCTGCAATCTCTACCACGTCCATCTCAGGTGCGCGGTAGGCCATGTTCCTATTAGTTGTATCTTTCATAAAAACCTATTTTTCAAGCAAAGACTGTAAAATTAATAATAATTACGGAATTACAAAAAAACGTCCCGGAAGCCCGGGACGTAAATCATTCTATATAAAGGTGGTATGCTAAAGATCCCAGTCGTCTGTACGGAAAGGAGCGGCAGGGATGCCGTAGTTGTTGTAAAGGCCACCTACACACCAGTTGCGGAAGCAGTAACGAACTGCAACCGGCTCGGGAACCTCCTCGCATGATACGCCAACCATATTGCCGTATACGAATTCGACCTTTGCGGGGTGGAACACCTTGTCGGCACCGGAAAGCTCGAAACCGGGGATGCCGCCGCCCATGGGGCTGAGGCCGCCGGTAACATTGAACCTGATTATGGCCTTGCCATCCTTGAAGTCGACGGACTGGTAAGTGGGAGCATCAGCCTGAATGGCATCGCAGCCGTAATCGTTCTTGAGGGCAAGGAATGCGAGTCTCTGGCCTACAGCCTCCTTCTGGCAGGGATGGATGGTACCGAACTCACCTATATCGCAGGTGACTGCCATACCGCTGTGAGCTATCACATCGAGCGACTTCTGCTGTGCCTCATAGAAATAGCCTGAGCAGAAACCGTTGGGATCGTCATACGGATAGGGAGCGATCTGAACAAAATAGAAAGGAGCGTCGGGAACGCTGAACATCTCACGCATGAACCTCGTATAGGCGTCCTGCAGACGGATATACTGGTCGTGACGGCCGCGGTTGGTCTCACCCTGATACCATATCATTCCCTTGAAGGTATAAGGCACGAGCGGTGCGATCTGTCCGTTGAAGCACAGGCAGGGATCCTGGTTGTCGATATGGATCTTGCCTTCAGGGGTAAGGTGGTCGAGGCTGAACTCGGGGAATTCCTTCTCTATCACTTCCTTGGGAATCCATGTCTCGATGCTGGCACCTCCCCAGCAGGAAACCAGGATGCCGACGGGCACGTCGATCACCGACTGCAGCTGCTGGGCAAAGTAGTAGGCTGTGGCACTGGTCTCGGCAACGGCATTGGGAGTATTCTCCTGCCAGCTGCCCTCCGAGGTCTCGAGCGGTGTCTTGGAGCTCTTCCTCGCAATATTGCAGACACGTATGGGAGTCGATGCCTTGGCACCAACGATATACTTCACAGCACCCTTTGCAGGCTAGGAATCGTAACCCTTCATGGGCATCTCCATATTCGACTGTCCCGAGCAGAACCATACCTCACCAATGAGGACGTTCTTCAGTGTGACCTTCTCACCGTCGGAGATGGTGATCTCGTAAGGGCCGCCTGCTGCAGGTGTAGCCACGCGTGCGAGCCACTTGCCGGTTTGCTTGTCGGCATAGACTACGGTCTTGGCCTTATTCCATGATGTAGTGATGGTAACCTTCTTGCCTGGATCAGCCTTGCCCCAGAGAGCGGCATTGGTCTGCTGCTGCAGAACCATATTGTCGCTGATTACTGAAGGAAGTTCGACTTTTGCATTGAGAGCGGTGCTGAAAACGAGGGCCAGCGCCGCAATGATCATTGTCTTCTTCATGTGCTATCTGATTAGTGTTAAATAAAAATGTCCTGAAATTCCAAGAGGGCCGTGTCCGACATTGACCCTGTTCTTCTGGCCTGAGGGGCCCATCGTATCCGCACCGCAGAACTTGTTCCCTATGGGGCTTATAGCATTGAGTATGGAAACGTTACCATCCGGATAGCGCCCGGCAACGTTGTCGTTGCCCTGAAGGGCGGGATTCAGCAGATGGAGGAACAGTCCGTCGGTATCGGACACTATCCTGAGTGTGCCGGAAGTGGTGATTATATCTGCCGCATACAGGCCGGAATGATATCCCTTGAACTCGGGATACCCGAAGGTCTGGCCTGTGCGGGTGTCGTTGTAGTCCTTTTCCCAAAGCCCGGGCTCCACGCCGCGCGTTCTGTTCTTCCAGACACGGAACGGGCCGTTCCCGAGCCAGCGGACTCCCTTGATGGAATCTTCCGGCAGGTCGAATGTGACGCCTATATTGTCGTACTGGCCATTATGTCCGAGGGTGTAGTTCACCTCGACCCAGCCGTTGTCGGTCTGGGAGAATTCTATACTGTACCTGTCAGGATGGGATGCAGCGCGCAGGCCATTGCCAAAGGTCAGTTCCGCACCGTCATTCCTGAGGCCCTTCAACCGGCCGTCCTCTACAATCATGCTGCAGCCGCTGTTGTCGGCCATGGCCCTGGGGGCATAACGGCTGGCGGGTGTGGCGATGAAGGTCCAGGCATACAGTTCCATTCCGGTGCGGTCGAAAGCCTTGAGTGTAAGGAAATCGAAATCGGCCTGAGGTATTTCGAAATGCAGTTTCCCCTTCATTCCAGGGGCCACATCGGGAGACTCGACACTGGCTTCCTGCACAGTGCGCTCACCAGTCAGGAAATCAACACTTGAATATTCCGCCTCGAAGCGGCACTCGGCGAGATTTGTGAAGTTGTAGCAGTTCTCCACTGTAAGGGTACCGTCCCAGCATGTCGGAAGGTACTTCCCTCCCTCGACCTGAACGGGGCACCATATATCCTTGATGGTATAGAAGCTGCCCTCCTTCTCGCGGTACGGACCGACTATTCCGTCGGCGCCATGGTCACCGTCGGTGTCGATGAAGCCGTCCTTGTCGTCACGCACGAGGCCCTGGTCCACAAGGTCCCAGAGGAAGCCGCCGGCGCTGAGCGGAGATGAACGGAACAGATCCCAGTAATCCTCCAGGCCGGCACCATGTCCGCCGTCGTAGAGGCCGTGCATGAACTCTGTCGGGAAATAGACATTGCGCTCCTGATTGAGGATATATCGGGCTTCCTCCCAGGTAGGATAGTGGAAAGTGTTCCAGCCATCCTCCTTCTGCCAGGGATGAATTACGGGACGGTTCTGAGGATCGCACTCCGAATAGACGGGCACGAGGTCGAAGTTGAACCCGCCCTCGTTGCCGTTGTCCCACATCAGCACGCAGGGATGGTTGCGGTCGCGGCTGACAAGCTCGCGCACCAGTTTTGTTCCAACCTCGGTGTCGTAGCAATCCTGCCAGCCGGTACGTTCGTCGAGCACATAGAGGCCGAGCGAATCGCAGATATCCAGGAAATCCTTGTCAGGCGGATAGTGCGACATGCGCACGGCGTTCATATTCATCTCCTTAATGAGCTGCGCATCCTGCAGGTTGATGCTGTGATTGAGCGTGCGGCCCGTGGTAGGCCAGTGAGAATGGCGGTTGACGCCCTTGAACATTATCCTGGCGCCGTTGACGTACACGCCGTCGTGCGGGCGCAGCTCGATTGTGCGGAAGCCGAACTTTCCGCTGACGCTGTGCAGGACCTTGCCGTCCTTCTCGAGAGTCAATCTGTAGCCGTAAAGATTGGGATATTCCGCGGACCAGAGGTCGGGGTTCTTGATTCCGACCTCGAATACCGCTTCCCCGTTCTCTGCTAAATCATCGATACGGCCCGGGAATTCGAATCTGCTGATGGACTCTCCATCAGGAGCGACGACCTCCAGGACAGCGGAGGCATTATGCGTCTTCCCTGCAACCCTGAAATTCACAGACAGATTGCCGCTGGCGCGGGCATCGATGGAGACATCTTCCAGATGGACGGCCGGCTTGGCCTCGAGATATACCGGACGGTAGATTCCGCCGTAGATCCAGAAGTCGCACTCGCGCTCGGCTCCCACTACGCTCCGGTTCGAGGATTCTTTGTCAACCCTGACCTCGATGGTGTTCTCCCCGCCGTATTTCAGGAGCTTGGACACATCGTAGCGGAACTCACAGTATCCGCCCTGGTGCTTCTCTCCTGCCTTCCTGCCGTTTATCAGCACCTCGGTGTCGGTCATCACGCCCTCGAACACCATATCGACGGCACGTCCTTTCCAGTCGGCGGGGACTGTGAATTTGTGCCTGTATATGCCCGACTCGTGAAGACGTGTATCGAAAGGCTTATGGCCATAGACATACTCGCCGAAACCCTGGCACTCCCAGCAGGACGGCACCGGGATGGTCGTCCACTTGCCGCTGCCGCGTCCGGCAGTGCAGAAGAAGTCCCAGTCTACCGTGTTGTCGCTGCCCGTACCGGACAGATACTGAATCAGAGTCTGCTCCGATGTCGCATTGGCAGAAGCCAATGCCATCAGGGCAAACAGGAATGTCGCGCACAGCCGTTTCATACAAGCAGTTTTAAAGTTTGACAGTCAATGCGGTGATATCGTCATTCTGAGCGTTTTCGCCGGTAAACTCCTTTACGGAAGCGAACAGATTGTCAATGACGTCCTGGGAACTGTCGGTCCCGGATATGTTCCTGATGAATTCCAGCAGACGGTCTTCGCCGTACTGGTTCTTGTCAATGTCTTCAGCTTCAGTCACGCCGTCGGTGTAAAGCAGCAGGCGCGAGCCCTTGCTGAGCTGCAGGCTCTCCTTCACATAAGTGAAATTGTCAACCAGGCCGATAGCAAGATTCGACTTTGCGTGCAGATACCGCACACTTCCGTCGGGGTCCTTGACCACGATGGGATTATGACCGGCATTGCAGAATTCCATTTCATAGGTGTCGAGATTGATCACGGCAATGAACATGGTCACGAACATCATCATCGAATTGCCCTTGCAGAAGGCATCGTTGATCTTCACCATCACGTCATCGACGCTGAACCCGAGGTTGGATATGAAGTTGAATGCAAAACGTGTGATGGCCATGTACAAAGCGGCAGGCACGCCCTTTCCCGATACATCGCCGATGGCGATATACAGATAGTTGTCGCGCACCAGGAAGTCATACAGGTCACCACCGACTTCCTTTGCAGGAGTAAGTTTGCCGTAGATATCGAACTTTTCGGTTTTATGGAACGAGTATGGAAGCATCTGCTTCTGGATGTTGCTGGCGATGTTCAGCTCGCTCTCATACCTTTCGTTGGACGCCGTGGACGCTTTGAGATGCTCGATATAATCGTTGAACGACATGAGCATGTACTCGAGCGAATCGTGAAGCTTCCTGAGCTCGTCGTGGGTCTTCACTTCAGGGATGCGCGCCTTGAAATTGCCCTTTCCGATGGTAAGTGCGGAATAGACGAACTGCATGATAGGCTTCGTCGTTCGGAATACGATCCTCCTGACAAGCCAGAACATCAGCAGCAGTTCCAGAAGTATCACCAGGAACAGTATGACGTTTGTTTTCTTGATCGAGCTGTATACATCGGCATACGGGCAGACAATGGCCATCGACCAACCGTTGGACAAAGGACCGTAAGCCACAAAACTCTTATGCTTCTGATTGACTATAGTCGTGAATCCTGATTCTCCGGAGATCATCTGAACGCCCAGGTCGGCGATTCCCTTGTTCCTGACATGGTCGGAATACTCGAAGATAGTCGCAAGATTGACAACGGCCGAGTCGGGATGGCTGATGAAGGATCCGGAGCGCCCGAGAAGTATCGAATAGGAGTGTTCGTATCCCTCGAGAGAGGAAAGTTTGTCGGTGATATCCTGCAGCGTGACATCGGACTGAAGCACACCGAAGAATTCTCCGTTCTCATCCTTGAGAGGTACGGAATAGGTGGTCAGATACTGGTCCAGGCCATGCTCGAGATTGTCCATGTCGTAATACGGATCCACCCAGATTGCGGAATTCCGGCTCTTTGGGAGGTTATACCAGTCTTCCTTGAAATAGTCGTAGTCCCCGGTTCCACACTGATATGAGACAATTTCACCGTCCGGTTTCAGAGACACATATGGCGCGTACCACTTGCCCTTGGAAGGATAATAATCCGACTCGAAGGCAACGGCGACGCCCATGATATGGGGATTGTACTTCACGGTGTTTTCACATACCCTGTACATGAATTCGGGATCATCAAGATTATCCTTCACGACCCAGACCATACTCTCCGTAGCGCCCTCGACCTCTGCCAGGACCTTCTCCACATCCTTTATCTGGACCTTGAGTATCTCGCCGGCATCCTTGGATACCGACTTGTTGAGCTCCTTGACCGCCACGATCTCCGCAGCCACCAGTCCGCCTATGCTCAGGATGGACGTGGCAAGTATGATATAAAGGCTCAGCCTTGCTGAAAATGACTGGTTGAGTTTCATTGTACGTCCTCCTTTTTAAGACCGGGCAGCCTGAGCGTAACAGCCTTTTCCAATATCTCCATGTCAAAATGGTCAGATGCCAGGATTTCACCGTCATTGCTCACATACATGAGGTCCTTGCAGCTGAGTTCTATCTTCTTTGCCTGACGGTAAACCATCCTCTTCATGCAGAATCTGCTGTCGAGATGCGTGCCCTTTATGAACTTCGGGAGAATGATCAGGAAAGATAGCATGCTGATGCCGCGGATCAGGCAGACATCCATCAGCCCGTCATCATTCTTGGCGCGCGGAGCGCACAGGAACTGACCACCGCAATACTTTCCGTTCGCAACTGTGCAGAGCAGGGTGAGGCCCTTCGTGATTCTCTCGCCATCCACCACCATCCTGAAATTGTTGAAGCGGCTCGTGAAGATGGATTTCAAAACGCCAAGCTTATATCCGTTCCTGACTCCGGCCTCAAGATACAGGTTGGTCTCATATGCGGCATTGGAATCGAATCCGATGTTGATGACGTTGAAGGAATAATCGTCGTTGCACCTGATTGCGTCTATCAGTACATTTTCACCGTTCCTTACAATATCCCTCAACGACCTGTGATCCCTCCCGGGATAATACTTCGTGAAGTCATTGGTCGTGCCGTATGCAAGAACAGCCATGCACTTGTTTTCGTATCCGATCAGGCCGGCGCCGACCTCATTGACCGTACCGCTGCCTCCACAGGCAACGAAGCAGATCTCCTCCTTCTGATGGAATTCACAATATGAGCGGACAAAACGGGTTCCGTCGCCTACTCCGATGGTCTTATACTGCAGCGAGCCGGGACAGAACTCGTCAATCTGCTTCCGGATGTCCTCCAGGAAATCGACTTTGTCGTATCGGCCGTTGATGACAAAAATGTACTTCATACGGATTTGGGGCAATTAATCTTTCAAATATAACAATGTTTCCCGAACTATGGAACAATGCAAGCTATGCTTGCGAACATTATTCACCGAACTGCGGAAAAAACATACCGGAAGATTCCGGTCCCGCCACCAGTGCCCCGGACTACATAGGTCAGTATCGAAAAATAGATATCCCGCGCCGACAACAATACCGTCCATTTGGTTAATTGACGCAATATGGCTAATTTTGGATGAGATGTTAAAGAAGATAACCGCATTCTGCCTGCTGCTTTGTGCAGCCATCAACCTGCCGGCACAAGGCCGCCTGGACAGGACGGAGTTCAGTAATCCCGATACACGTTATGGCCTGGATATCTGGTGGCACTGGCCGAACGGCAACATAAGCCGCGAGGCCATCAGGAAGGACCTGTGCAGCATGCACTCCAACGGTATCAAACGTGCCACCATCCTTAATGCAGATGGTTCAGGGCAATATGTCCCCCGTGTGAATTTTGCCTCAGCCGGATGGCTGGGGATGTTCCGTTATGCCCTCGATGTCGCCGACAGCCTGGGGATGGCCCTCGGTGTGCACAACTGTGACGGATGGAGCGAGAGCGGAGGTCCGTGGATTCCGGTTGAGAAATCCATGAAGACATACACCTGGAGCGACACTTCCGTCAAGGGTGGCAGCACCCTGGACCTCGTGCTCCCCCAGCCTCCCTGCAAACTGGATTATTATTGCGATTACAAGGTTGTCGCATTCCCGGCGACCGGCTCCGGCGGGCCGGGCTTCCTGAATTTCAAGGAACTTTTCGCTCTTAAGTCAAATACCGGAATCAGGGATATAGAGCCCCGGTTTGCTGAAGATGCGGTGCCTGTAAAGAGCAGTTCCGTCGTGGACATCACCCAGTGCATGCAGCCGGACGGCCGTCTGGTCTGGAAGGCTCCCAAGGGGAACTGGCGTATTGTCCGGATGGGCTATACGACTACGGCCGAGGTCAACAAGCCGGCAACTCCGGAGGGAACGGGACTGGAATGCGACAAGATGGATGCCTCCGCAGTGGAACTTCACTTCAGGAACTTCCCCTCCTGGCTCGTGCAGGCTGCAGGCACTCACGTGGGCAAGGCTTTCGAATTCCTGCTGATAGACAGTTGGGAGTGCAAGTACACCAACTGGACCGAAGGCTTCCAGAACGAATTCGAGGCCCTCAACGGGTATCCGCTCGATGTATGGATTCCCGCAATGTGCGGCTATGTAGTGGAGAGTCCGGAAAAGACCGCCAGCTTCCTTCACGATTATCAGAAGACGATAGCAACGCTGATAGACAGGAACTATTATCAGAAATTCGCGGAGCTCGCCCATGCAGCCGGCCTGGATCTGCATGCTGAACCCATATACGGGAATTCCCTGGAGTACCCGCCGGCATTCTGCCTGAAGGGTAACGGGTGCTGCGACGTACCCATGACCGAGTTCTGGGCTTATCCCGGAGCGGACGGAAGGCCGGACTTCGACTGGAAGGAATTCCTGTTCGACGAGTTTGCCATAGATGCCGCCCTTGTCTGCGGAAAGGATGTCATAGGCGCGGAGGCATATACTGCCGACGGGCGTTTCTGCGATGCGCCCCAGCTCCTCCGTCCTTTCGGAGATGCCGCCTTCTGCGCCGGAATCAACCAGCTGGTGCTTCATTCTTACGTCATGCAGCCGTCCGACAGGGAACCGGTCCTGATGCTTATGGACTATTTCGGCGGTCACTTCAACCGCAACAACCCCTGGTGGACAATGGCTGCGGAGTGGTCGCTGTATCAGAAGCGCATACAATATGTTACCCAGCAGGGAAAGCCCGTGATCGACGCCCTCTACTATATAGGAGACCAGTTCACCCAGAACTTCCCTCTGCAGCTTACCCATCACGACGTTCCTTTCGGATACCGGGCCTGCAGCTGCGACTACGCCTACCTGGACCGCATGGTGGCCGACGGCTTCAGCCGTCTCATCATTCCGGAAGGCGTCATGCTTGAACAGCGGACCAAGGACAAACTCGCTGAACTTGCGGCGGCCGGAGTGGAGATCTTCTACGCCAAGAACGGAGAGCCCATACCATTCAGCATCGCTCCTGACTTTGCCGCCGGGAATGGCGCCCGCAATTTCCGCTTCCTGCACAAGCGTTTTGACGGTCAGGAAGCATATCTGCTGTTCAACCAGTTTGATGAAGCTTTCAGCGGAGAAGTGGTCTTCAGGACAGCCGGGATGGTTCCGGAACTGTGGGACCCCGAAACGGGAAAAGTCTTCTCCCCTGCCTCATGGAAGGACCTGGGAGACGGCCGCACAGCCGTGGAAGTTGATTTCAAGGCGCTGCAGACAATGTTCGTTGTGTTCGGAGCGGAGTCTTCCGCCCCTGAATTCCCGAAGAAGAAGGCCACTATCGTCCTGGATGATTATATGGCCACGCTGAACTTCGATCCGGTGTACGACGCAGAGGTGGAAGGGTTCCGTTGCAATTGGCTGCAATCCCTGACCCTGTATGAAGACGAGCAGGTCAGCAACTTCGGCGGATTTGTGAACTACCGCATAGAGTTCGATGCCCCCGACGGTCTCCGTGAGGGCGACCGTATGGCAATCAACCTCGGCCGTCTGGACGCCGTTGCCAGCGTGAGCCTCAACGGAGCGGCAATCGGAGATGTATGGCACGACGACACCGACCTTTTCATTGACGGATTGCTTCCGGAGGGGAATGTCCTTGAGGTCAGGGTGGCCACAACCCTGCATAACAGGATGACCGCAGATGTCAGGGAATACGGAAAGCCTTTTCACATCACCAGCCCCATGTCCGATGGAGCACTGTCATATTTCACCGGATCCAGCCCCTTCGAATCAGGCCTCCTCGGACCACTCAGCATCTCCGTATATCAGAACTGAAGGCCCCGCTGAATAATGGTAAACAGATCCTCAAGATATTACAGAAGCCCCGGATATTTCCGAGGCTTCTGATATTTCTTCCGGCCGTCTGCAAAGTCTATGAATTCCAGGCTTGCTTTCGCCGAAGGATGATTGGAGGACTATTTATTCTCCCATCGCAATGTCGATCTGGTGTATTACACAGAATTCCATCAATGAACCGTCAAATCCTTCGGGCAGGGCCGGAACCATCTGCCCGTCCTTGGCCTGGGAAACCTTCAGGTCGTATCCGAAAAGGTAAACCCATCCTGCAGGGTTGCATTTAGGGAATGATGTGAACCTTCCTTCGAACTTCATCGTCTCCATATTGAGTTTGAACAGGAAGAGGTTGGATGATTCGAATGTGGCATTGTTGATTCCGATGGCGATGGATCTGTATGATGTGAAGTCGGCGTCATAAGCTCCGCATTTTGTATATGCCGGCATCAGGTCGAATGAGAAGTTCTCCTTGCCCGCGATTTTTTCCCGCAGGGCGCTTTCGGTTATCGACTCTTCCTCATTCACGATTACATTGAAATATGTCCTTCCTGTGAACGGATATGATGCATTCTCACTCGCCCTGGTGAGATTTATGGACTCTTCGAACTCTACATAGTCGGGGGCTTCCTCCTTCTCCTCATCATCCTCGCCCGGGTTTATGTAAGGTGCCCAGAACTCGCTCCCGGTGTCGGGAGTCATGGTCAGAAAACCGTAATCGGTGAAATACTTGCTGTCGAACTTGAAGTCGGCATTCGTGCTGCTAACCGACTGCACCTTTGTCTTGTCATAAACCCTGATGGCACCTCCGATGTTCTTGTAGGTGTTTGCCCACAGTGCGATGATGTAGCTCTTTACAGAACCGGGAGACCGTGTCTCCTTGTTGAAGGTACGGAATGACTGATGGCCGTTTGCAAGAGTGAATGCCTCGCCCAGAGAGGGTATAACATTTATGTCGAACTCGGTGTTTGCGCAGATGTAGCGCTGCTCGTCCTTGCTGTCCTTGTTACCGTAGAGCAGGTATATTCTGGCGTCATCGAAGAAATTGCCTTCTCCGCCGACCGCTATGAATGCCCTGTATGATCCGGGATAGTCGCCGGCCTGTTCAACGTGTATGATGTTGAAGTCACAGTGTGCGGTTTCGTCAAAAGGAGTCTCTTCCTCGACCATCTCTCCGTCCTTCTCAACGGTCACGATATCGTATTTCGTATAGATGTCGTTGCTCACAAGCAATGAAAGATCATCGGGGTTAAGCTTGAAATTCGACGGGTTGACCACGAAATCCACGGCCAGAGTGTCTCCCTTGACAACATCATCAAAGCGTTCGGAAAGCATGATGATGCCGTAGGGTATTGTGAAGAAGTCGGCGGTGTTCTTGGGAATGGAGAAACTCGTTCCGTCTGCAAGTATGAACTCGACTGTATCCTCGCCCACTACAACGTCCTTGAACATCGAGTCGCCGGTTGCCTTTCCGGCCTCTGCCCAGGTGCTGCCGTTGTCGGTGGAGATGAACCACTTGCCGTCTTCGATCCTGAAGATGGGAGTGATGCCGTCTTCCGCCGATGCCCTGACCTTTGCGCCGTTGGCGTCGAGCAGCCATTCTCCGTTGACTGTCCAGTAAAGGATACCGTCGGTGTCCTCCTTGACAGCAACGGCAGGGCTGCTGCCATTCTTGCCGTTATAGATTGTTATGTCGCCGCTCTTCTCGAACTGGACCGTATAGCCAATAACCTCGTCGCCTTCCTTGACTGGGATGACGGCGGTTACATAGTCCTTGTTCGCCAGGGCATTGAGTATTACCTGTATGGACGAGATGCTCGTATTGAGCTGTGCGCAGAGAGTCTCCAGCCCGGCTATTCTTTCCTCGTGGTCCTTGAGCTGCTGAAGAATTGCGGTGTCGTCATACTTCGAGCAACCGGCTGCAACTGACATCACTGCTGCCGCAACGAATATGAATAATCTGTTTGCCTTCATGGCTTGAAATCAAAGAATCCTAGTTGTTGCCTCTGTAGTCGTGTGACCATACGGTTTTGTATTTACCCTCGCCGCCGTATTTGATGCGTACTACGAATATGTAGTTGGCGGGGCAGACATGACCGGCCTCTATCATTGAATGTGCCTTGTCGGCAGTCTTCTTTGCATTTCTGGCGGCTGCGTCCTCTCCTTCCTGGAGTTTCATCATAGCCTCATGCTGCATCCCGAGATTCTCGTAGTCATGGTAGAAAGCTGTGTCGAATGCGTTGAATATAACCTGCGCTGACGCGAGCATTGTCTCCAGACCATTCTCAATCTCGCTGTTTGTGTCCTTTGCAAAGCCCCATTCCACCAATGTGTCGAACTTCTCCTTGTTGCAGGATGTGAGGCTGAGAACTGCCAGGACAAGCATTAAAAAAATCTTCTTCATATTTCTGATAAATTAAAGCGCGCAAAGTTATAAAAAAACTTGAACAGTTCACTCGTCGCCGTCAATCCACCTGACAAGCAGGGATTTGATTTCAGCCTGGGCAGCCGGATCGAAGTCGGATATATTTGTGTGGTGAGTACCTTCAGAAAGAACATAACGCCGGATATTGTCCTTTTCATATTCATGACCTATGCCAACGTAACACCAAGGGTCCCAGCTGCCGTAGATGAAGATGTACCTTGCGTCGGTCTCCAGCAGGAATCCATCCACTTTCTGATGCATGTCCGTAGAGAATGTTTCAGGGACACTGTCGGGGACAAACGCATATTTCAGGAAGTCCTGCAGAATGTTATCATCCACTGTAAGCAGGTCTTCAAGGCCGTCGGTTGGCAGAGCGTAGTGCCCGAGCTCCTTATATGCCTCGGTATAGTACTTGTTCACATCGGCGCCGGCATCCCATGAATCCGGTCCTGAAAGGGATACCATATAGTTGAAGATTTCGTCGTCCGATGCCGCCGGCCCGGGAATATCGTCAGCATTGAAGCCGAAGGCCCAGAACCCGACTCTGAAATCCAATATGTTGAGGTCTATCATCTGGCCTGCCGTCAGTCTCATCTGCATGCCCTGTTCAGCAGCTGAATTCTCCCATCTTACGGCCATCGCGTCCCGCCGTTTCAGTACTTCGCGTTGGAAATCGATAAGTTTTGCGCGAGCTTCCGGAGTGCCGACGCAGGTATTCAATGCATCGGCCATGCGGCCGTCATAGCGGCTCCGGCAGAACGGAGAACTGTATGGGACGGTGACATCGACATCATCCGGATAGCATGCACGGTACATATTGCAGGTCAGACCGCTTTTGCTGCGGCCTGTCGAAATCCATTTGCCCGAGAGCAAGTATTTCAGCTCGGATACAACTACATGAAGGTCGTCGCACGAATTCACGGTGTCGTTATATCTGAAAGTCGGATCTTCGATGACAGATTCTCCATAGTAGCGGTGCTCGACCACAATCTGATTCGCGTCAAGCATTTTTGCCAGCTCATGGGTCGAAGCGGCATCGAATGCGTAGTAGCCCTCAGTAATCAGCACATTGGGAGCTGCAGGGTCCGTCAGACATACATATACCAGTTGCCTGAAGGTCCCTGCACTCAGATTGTCATGGTCAATCGGCTGCTCGAAAAACACTTTGAATCTTGCCACGAACTCGGTGCTTTCCTCTTTTGTTACCGATACTACATGCGGCAGCCCGGCAATGTCGCCGGCAATTCCGTCTTCCCAGGCCGGCTCAGTCTTTGTGCAGCCGGAAAATAGGAGGCAAAGCATAAGAATTGCCGTCGACATTATCATTTTCTTAGTCATAGTATGTATGTTGGCAATATTCATCGTGTTGATATCAATCACTTTTGCCCTGCAAACGTCAACCGCAAGAGAGTGCCGGACGACGTGGTTATGCAGCTTCGTATGGAACAGGGAAGGTCCAGGCACATAAGAAGATACTCTTACCGCATCTGGAATGTGATCGGAATGGTCAGACACTGGGACACGGGCTTGCCTTTAACAGTTGCCGGCTCCCATTTCGGAGATTGCCCGACAAGAGATACGACAAGGTTGTCAAGCTCCTCACAAACGCCTTCCACTACTTTGACGTCCCCCACCACGCCTTCGCTATCAACAACGAACGATACTAACATCTTTCCAACGTGCTTGCACCCTTTCGGGCGGGCTATCCTCATGTTCAACCATCTAGAGAATGCGTTCATTCCCTCACCCTGGAACGTAGGCATAGTATCCGGCTTGACAATATACATCGGAACGGCTTCATCAGTGTCTCTGTAGCTGATCACAACGATTTCGTCCAGCTCCTGAGGCCTTTTCATTGTAACGACAACGACTCCGTTTTCTGCCTTCTCACCGTATTTCTCTTTGGCGTCAGCATCCTTCAGCACTTCTATACTTTTGATACGGTACGATTCGATTTCGTCAAATTCAGCCTTGGTGATTTCACGTTCTTCGCCCCAGACCTGACGCACGATGAACAATGGTGCGGAGTCTGACGTGGTGACAACGGTTATGGAGTTACCGGTGTTTTCATTAACTTTGTCAATGGGTTCATTGACCGTTTTTGCCTGAAGGCCGATGCACAGGCAGACAAGCGGGAGCACATAAAGCGCCTTCAATCCTCTTGACAGAGGAGATTTTGATTTTGACATCATAGTAAAACGATTTTTAAGGATACTGTGATTAAAGCTGTTGGCAACTGAGTAGCCGCTCTTGCTGACAGCTTTCTTTAATAATAGATATTGATATTCCTTGATGTCAGCGCCCGAACTGAGCACAGCATCGTCGGCTTCAAACTCATGAAGCTCCTGAAGGTCGGCCCGGAGCATCCAGATAGCAGGATTGAACCACTGGAAGGCTGACAGAATGTCGAAGAGCAACAACTCTATCGAGTGCCCTGATTTGACGTGAGCCTTCTCATGGACAAGTATGGATGAGTGGTTGCTTTCCCAATCTGACTTGGCTAGAACAATGTACCGCATCCAGCTGAACGGTTCGATATCGCTATTCGTAACCATAACCTTGCAGCCATCACTTTCCTGCACCGATTCGCTTTGCCGGATTATTCTCATGATGGAAACAATGGACACGGCGACACGGACAAGGACGAAAGCCACGCCAGCCCAGAACAGTATTGCAAGTACCGTCGGCCACCATGGTTCACTGCATTCCACAATGGCAGGGACATCCATCGAAGTGCTGATTTCCGGCTCCATGACAATCGTCTCCATTTCCACTTGTTTGTGGATAGTGATGACGCACAATGGAAGCACGAATGACAGAACGGCTGTTCCGACCAAGACCCAACGGTTGAAACGGTGAAAGGT
>JAZUFA010000021.1:0-14787 GCA_045640445.1 Candidatus Cryptobacteroides sp.
AGGGTGACGTCGTTACCCTTGGTCTTCACTATCTGGGCAAGCTTGCCGCCGACGGTGGCGAGTTCTTCGTTCGCCACTCCGTCCGCCTTGAGGGTCACGGTTGCCTTCGTGATGGCCTCGAGCTTTGTATATGTGCGCTGGAATGCTTTATTTGCCATTTTCTGAAAGGAGTTTTTGGAGTTCTTCGTAGTACTTCATGAAGTTTTCACCCTGCCATTCGGAGTAGTTCATCTGACGCAGGATGTTGATCATTTCCTTGAAGTATGCGCGGCATTTCTCGTAGTCCCCGAATTCGAAGCTGCGCTCGCAGATGTCGAGTATGAGGTCGAGCATGTATTTCTGCCTCTCGATCGGACAGAGGGCGTCTATTGCGTCGAATGCGTCCTGCTGGAGGAATGCGAAATCGATGAGCTCGGATTTCCAGAACGCCTCGTGGTAGCTCATGGGAACGCCGTCGTCGCCGAGGATGTTGATCTGGTCGCTCATCTCCTTGCCGCGCCTGATGATGTTCTTCACCCTGCCGACCTTCCCGACCCAGCCTTTTTCGACCTTCTCGTCGAGGAATTCCGCGATTTCAGGATATTCGAGGTACTTGGAATAGGATTCGATGGGGTTGACGGCGGGGTAGCGCTTCTGGTCGGCACGGCTCTGCTCGAGTGCATAGAAGCAGCGCGCCGCCTTCTTCGTCGACTCTGTGACCGGCTCCTTGAGGTTGCCTCCGGCGGGGGAGACCGTTCCTATGAACGTGACCGCTCCGGTCTGGCCGTTGTTAAGGACTACCATGCCGGCGCGTGAGTAGAAGTTGGAGATTATCGAGGAGAGGTCGACCGGGAATGCGTCCGCTCCGGGGAGCTCCTCCATTCGGTTGGACATCTCGCGCAGCGCCTGGGCCCAGCGTGATGTGGAGTCTGCGAGCAGCAGGCAGCGCAGTCCCATCGCACGGTAGTACTCGCAGATGGTCATGGCCGTGTAGACGGATGCCTCTCGTGCTGCTACGGGCATGTTCGAAGTGTTGCATATGATGGTGGTGCGCTCCATGAGGTACCTGCCTGTATGAGGGTCGATGAGTTCGGGGAATTCCGTGAAGATCTCCACAACCTCGTTCGCACGCTCGCCACAGGCGGCCATTACGATGACGTCGGCCTCACCCTGCTTTGCAATTGCGTGCTGGAGCACGGTCTTGCCGCAGCCGAAAGGTCCGGGGATGAATCCGGTTCCGCCCTCGGCTATGGGGTCGAAGGAGTCGATGACACGGACGCCCGTTTCCATGATCTTCTGTGGGCGGGGCTTGTTTCTGTATCCCTTGATGGCAACCTTTACAGGCCATTTCTGAACCATGGTCACATTCACATCCTCGCCCTCGGCATTGGTGAGGACGGCGATTACGGTGTCGATGTTGTATGAGCCTGCAGGGGCCATGGACTTGATGGTGTATTCACCCTTGAAACTGAACGGCACCATTATCTTGTGGTGCAGCCAGCCTTCCATCACTTCGCCGAGCCAGTCGGCGGCCACTACCTTGTCGCCGGGCTTGGCGAGGGGAGTGTAGTCCCAGAGCTTTTCGTGGTTGAGAGGATCGGTGTACTCGCCTCTTTTGAGGAAGACGCCGTCCATTGTGGTGAGGTCGTTCTGAAGACCGTCGTAAACGCTTGAGAGAAGTCCCGGACCCAGGGTTGCCTGAAGCATCTTTCCCTGGAATTCCGCTTTGTCGCCGTTCTTGAGCCCTCGTGTGCTTTCGAACACCTGGACGGATGCCTTGTCGCCGGTGACCTTGATGGTCTCGGCCATGAGGTCCGTTCCTCCGACGTTGATGAAGCAGAGCTCGTTTTCAGCCACCGGGCCGTCGACCTGTACGGTTACGAGGTTGGATACGATTCCGGTAACAATACCTTTAGTTGCCATATTCTGATTTGCTGTTTCTTATTTCATTTACCAATTTGCGGAAGAGTTCGCGGCCCGTTTCGGGGTCGAGCTTAAGCCAGCGGTCGATTATCTGCAGCCTGGCCGTGAAGCCGAGTATGACGTCCATGTCGAAGACGTGCATGAGGGTCAGTTCCTCGCACTTCTTCCACATGAGGTCGTCGAGGCCTCTTTCCCTGCCGGGTATGTCCTGCTGGGAGAGGACGGCCATGACTTCGGCCTTGCCTTCGAATTCTTCGGGATCCGCGTCTTCGTCCAGAAGCATGATGTCGGTGCCGGCAGGCCTGCCAAGCTCGCTGTTCAGGTATTCTACCTTGGTGTTCCTCACATTGAGGTCATAGGTGAAATACCCTTTTATGAAGTCGTTGTGGTCGGCCAGTGCGCTGCGGTAGAATCCGGCGTCAAGCTTCTCCGGATCGAAGCCGGAGAGAAGAAGCTCGAACGATACCTTGTCGCGCCCGGAGAGCTGCTCCAGGATCATAGCGTGGATGCCGGGCACGTCGAGGTCCCTGGCATTCCGGTTGTCCTGTTCTATGACGGGCAGCGATGCGATGATGTATTCGTAATTGTCCATCAGCGCCTAACCGAACAGAAGTTTTCTTGTTACGGGGCGCATGTACTCGGCGATGAGGGCTGCGAAGGTTTCGTCGGTGAGGCTGACAAACCAGCTGCCGTCCTTGGGACCGATGGTGAACCCGCCTGCCATCTTCTTGCTGAAGTCGGCCTTGACGCCTTTCTGCAGTGACTTTGCAAGCTCTGAAGCAACCCACGGCTCAAGCTCGTCCTTGAGATTCTGGGGGAGTACGAGGGCAAGGTCGCTTGCCTCAGTTGCGCTGAACTTTCCGGCCACGGCCGTTATGATCGACTTGAGGAACTCCGGCTCTGCCAGAGAGGCCTTGACCTTGTCGGATGTTGTTTCCTTGAGGAGGATGTTCTCGATGTCCTTGCGGGTTGCCTGGAGACACTGGTCGGATGCCATCCTTATGTCTGAACCGACCTTGGTCCTGAGGTCTTCGGCCTCCTTCTGAGCCTGCTGGAGAATTGCCTGGGCTTCAGCCTTTGCTTCCTCTATTATAGAGGCGGCCTTCTGCTTTGCGTCGGCGAGTATCCTTTCACCTTCCTGCTTGCCTTTCGAGAGGCCTTCGTTATACAGTTTGTCTGTAAGTTCCTGTAATTTGTCTGCCATTATTAAGATGTGTTGGTTATCGGTTTATCTGTACATATGTATTTTAAATACATTTAATTGTGAAGTCTACAAATTTACTCAAAATTTGTCTATATTTGCAACGAAGTTTCACCAAATACCTTTTTATGGGACTAAATGAAGAGATTATTTTTATCGTTGGCAGTTTTGCTGCCTGCCTCAATCGCAATCGCGCAAGAGGCTAGTGACCCCGGTAAATATGCCGAGGTGACCTTCGTTGCAAGGGCAGAATATTCCTCTGTACAGGATGACCATCTTGGCAACTCTTCCATTTACGCGCTTCTCGACGGCGCATTTTCAGAAAACCTTTCCTACAGTGTTGCAACCCATCTTCTGAGCAGCGATCCCAAAGCGCTGTATCAGGGAACCTTGTATTCCGACACCACCAACTGGCTCGACTGGGCATATCTGACCTGGAGTTTCGGTCAGTTCGAACTTGACTTCGGAAAGAACATGATGCAATGGGGCACCTTTGAAATGCAGGAGTACGATTTTGATTCATGGTATGACCTGGCTTCTTCCTATTGGCTGAACCTCCCCATCTACCAGTGGGGAACATGCCTGAGGTGGGCTCCCACCGAGGATTTCTATCTCGGCGCCAACTTCACCACTTCACCCTTCGGCGAAAGACCTTTCGCCAGCGGACTGTTCCAGTACGGTCTTTCCGCTTCCTGGTCCGGATGCGACTGGTACAACGGATTGTGGTCCTACAATGTGTTCGATACCGGTGAGGGTGTCGAGTCCGCTTTCAACATGGGAACCAAGTTCATACTCGGCGATAACTGGGAACTTGTATGGGACAGTACAACTGATTTCGCAGGCAGTGGCTATATGGGCTCCAACATGCTCTACGCCAACTACAGGCCTGCCGATAACTGGTATTTCATGCTTAGGGGCGGTTTTGACAGGGCAAAGTTCTTCGACGAAAACTTTGACCGCTGGTTCACCGGCTTCCTCGCATGCTGGAACCCAATCGAGTGCCTTCGCGTTCATGCTCTCGCAGCATATGATTCACTCATCGAAGCTCCTACATTCAACCTTGGTGTGACATGGCAAATCACATTATAGACATCCAGAATCTCAGCAAGTCCTTCGGAGGCAAGAAGGTTCTTGACAATATCTCATTCTACGTCCGTCAGGGCGAATTCGTCACACTCCTTGGCCCTTCAGGCTGCGGAAAAACCACAATCCTCAGGCAGATTGCAGGTTTCATCAATCCCGATGAAGGCCGTATCCTGCTCGATGGAAACGATATAGCCGAGATTCCGCCTTACCAGCGTCCTCTCAATACCGTTTTCCAGCGTTATGCCCTGTTCCCGCATCTCGATGTCTATGACAACATCGCCTTCGGCCTCAAGCTCAAGAAGGAGCCCCAGGACGAGATAGACAAGAAGGTCCGCAAGGTGCTCAAGCTCGTGAGCATGTCCGACTACGAGGACCGCGACGTGGAGTCCCTCTCCGGCGGCCAGCAGCAGCGCGTGGCAATCGCACGCGCCCTCGTGAACCAGCCCAAGGTGCTTCTTCTCGACGAGCCCCTCGCCGCACTTGACCTCAAGATGCGCAAGGACATGCAGATCGAACTCAAGGAGATGCACGAGAAGCTGGGCATCACCTTCATATATGTGACCCACGACCAGGAGGAGGCCCTTACCCTCAGCGACACCATCGTTGTCCTCAACGAGGGCAAGATCCAGCAGATAGGCACTCCTGCCGACATATACAACGAGCCCCAGAACTCATTCGTGGCCGATTTCATCGGTGAGTCGAACATACTTAACGGCCGCATGATATGCGACCGCAAGGTCGAGTTCATCGGCCACGAGTTCAATTGTGTCGACGAAGGCTTCGGCGAGGACGTTCCCGTCGACGTGGTCATCAGGCCCGAGGATATCTATATCATGAACCAGACCGAAGGCGCACAGTTCACCGCCAAGGTGAAGTCATGCACCTTCAAGGGCGTTCATTATGAGATGTACGTGGAGACCGAGAACGGCTACGAGCTTCAGATCCAGGATTACAACGGCTTCACACCCGGTTCCACCGTGGGTCTGGTAATAAAGGCCCAGGATATCCAGGTCATGAAGAAGGAGCGCGTATGCAACACCTTCGCCGGTACCGTTGTCGATGAGACCCATGTCAATTTCCTCGGCGAGGACTTCGAATGCAAGGTCCCTGCAGGTCTGGAGAGCGGTGCTGAGGTCAAGGTCGAGGTTCCCTTCGAAAAGGTCGAGCTTCTCGACTACCAGGAGGACGGTGCCCTCGCAGGCGAGGTCCATTTCCTCCTCTACAAGGGCGACCACTACCATCTTGAGATCAAGACCGACGACAACGACCGCCTCTGGGTGGATACGAACGACATCTGGGACAAGGGCGACCTTGTAGGTATTTCCATTGCAGCTGACGACATAAAGGTAATTGCATAAGATGAAGTCCATCAACCGTTCATCCTGGTGCCTGCCCTATGTGATCTTCATGGCGCTGTTCGTGGTGCTTCCGTTGCTCCTCATCATCGCCTATGCGTTCTTCGACGGCAACGGGCACTTCACCCTCTCGAACTTCACCAAGTTCTTCCAGGACAAGGACTCGCTTTCGACCTTCGCGCTCTCTATCGAAGTCGCAATCGAGAACACCGCAATATGCCTTCTTCTCGGCTATCCCGTAGCCTGGATACTTACCAACAAGAAGCTTAACAGGAGCGCGGTCACCATCATCCTGTTCATCCTCCCCATGTGGGTGAACGCCCTGATGAGGACACTCGCAACGGCCGAACTGTTCACCATGCTCGGCGTTACCCTTGGCAAGGGCACGCTGCTTTACGGTATGGTATATGACTATCTTCCTTTCATGATATACCCCATCTACAACACCTTGCAGAAGATCGACCCTTCATATGCCGAGGCTGCTGAAGACCTGGGAGCAACACCATGGAGGGTATTCTGGAAGGTGACCGTTCCGCTGTCAAAACCCGGAATCATGTCCGGCATCATGATGGTGTTCATGCCTACCGTCAGCACCTTCGCGATTTCAGAGTTCCTGACCAACAACAAGATAAAGCTGTTCGGTACCATCATTCAGGACAAGATCAACGCAAACGCATGGAACTACGGTGCAGCACTGGCGTTCATCATGCTTATAATCATCGGCATCACCACGCTGCTTACCAGCAGTGATTCCGACAGCCAGGCTGAAGGAGGGCTCATATGATGAAAAAGTTCGTCGCACAGGCCTACGTATGGCTCCTTCTCATCCTGCTCTATGCACCGCTGATCTTCATCGCGATCTTCTCGTTCACCCAGTCGAAGGTCATGGGAAACTGGACAGGTTTCACCTTTGATGTATATATGAACTTCTTCACAGGCAATTTCCAGGGCAGCAGCGCTCTTTATTCAGCCCTTCTCAACACCCTGGTCATCGCCGTGGTTTCCGCACTTGTGGCAACCTTCCTGGGAACACTGGCAGCCATCAGCTTCCACAATATGGCAGGGCGCAGGAGGAATGCGCTGATGTTCGTGAACAACATCCCCATGATCAATCCCGACATCATCACGGGTGTTTCGCTCTTCCTGCTGTTCGTGTTCATGGGCATAACCAAGGGCTACCTGACCGTGATACTGGCGCATATCTCATTCTGTACACCTTATGTCGTGCTCAGTGTGATGCCCAGGCTCACCCAGATGAATCCCAACATCTACGAGGCGGCCCTGGACCTTGGAGCAACTCCCGCACAGGCACTTCGCAAGGTGCTCATGCCCCAGCTGATCCCCGGTATGATATCAGGCTTCATCCTGGCTTTCACCATGAGTCTCGATGACTTTGCCGTCACATTCTTCACCAAGGGAACACAAGGTATCGAGACCCTCTCGACCTTCATCTACAACGATGCCCGCAAGAACGGCCTCACCGTAGAGCTCAGGCCGCTCATGACGCTCATCTTCGCATTCGTTCTCATCGTGCTCCTCATAATCAACCTCAGGAGTGCAAAACAAGCCAGGAAAATCAAACAATAATACAAATAAGTCAATGAAAAAACTCTTTTTGGGAATCGCAGCCCTTGCTGCACTCGTAAGCTGCAGCACCGACAGAAGCAAGATCCTCAAGGTCTACAACTGGGCCGATTACATCGACGAGGCGCAGATCGCCGAATTCGAGCAGTGGTATCAGGAGCAGACCGGCAAGGAGGTTCACGTCGTTTACCAGACCTTCGACGTCAATGAGTCAATGCTCACCAAGATCGAGAAGGGTCATGAGGACTATGACGTAGTATGTCCTTCCGACTACATCATCGAGCGCATGCTCCGCAGCGACCTTCTTCTTCCCATCGACCGCAATTTCGGCGACACTCCTGACTACACTCAGAACGTGGCTCCGTACATCGTCGAGAAGTTCAAGCAGATCGAGGGTTCCGGCAAGGATGCCAACGACTACGCTGTATCATATATGTGGGGTACCATCGGTATCATCTACAACCCCAAGTTCGTTTCCGACGAGGATGTGAAGACCTGGGAAGTTCTGCGTGACCCCCGTTTCAAGGACAAGATCTATATGAAGGAAGCGTTCCGTGACGTATATACCACTCTGCTCATCGCCCTCAACAAGGACGCCATCGATGCCGGTGAGAAGACCATCGAGGAACTTCCTTTCGACACTTCAGACGAGTCCATCGCCATGGTCGAGCAGTTCCTTAACGACTGCAAGCCCAACATCGCCGGTTACGAGGCCGATTTCGGCAAGGAGTACATGACCCAGGAGAAGGGTTGGATGAACCTCAGCTGGAGCGGTGACGCCGCATGGGCCATCGGTGAGGCCAAGGAGATGGGCGTAGAGCTCAGGTATGCCATCCCCGAGGAGGCCAGCATCGTCTGGTTCGACGGCTGGGTAATCCCCAAGTACGCCAAGAACGTGGATGCAGCCCGCTATTTCATCAACTTCCTCTGCCGTCCCGAGATGGCACTGCGCAACATGGACGAGATCGGATACGTCAGCGCTATCGGCGGATCTGAGATCCTCGCCGCAAAGCAGGATACAACCCAGTTCGCCGCTGAGGACGCCACTTACTTCTTCGGAGAGGATGCAAAGGGTGTATGCATCGATCCCGTTCAGTATCCTTCAGACGAGATCATCGCCCGCTGCGGTATGCTTCACGACACCGGCGACCGTACAGCCGCCCTTCAGGAAATGTGGTCACGCGTCAAGGGTGACAGCGCAAATGCGCTGACATACATCATCATCGCAGGCGCAGTCGTAGCCATCGCCGCTGCCGCTGTAATTGCTAAGAACCGCAAGAAGAACCGCCACAAGAAAGGTGGCAGAAGGTAATATCGGGAATATAATAAAAGAAGAGGCCACCGTTTCGGTGGCCTCTTCTTTTATTATTGCAGGGGAATGCTATTCTTCAGCTATGCCGGCCTCGATCCATTTGGCGGCTACGGCGGCGGAATCCTTGAGGGCAAGCTCCTTGTCTATTCCGTATTGCTCCACGAGGAGGTCGGCGAGGGTCTCGACTGTGAATTCCTCCTTTTCCTGAACCGACTCCCACAGATATGCTGCGGATTCGTTCAGGGCTATCATCTTGTTGAAGTTTATCAACTCCACGCCTTCTGCGGTGATGATGTACTCAAGACCGAGTTTGCGCATGCGGAAACCTTTTACTGTCTTCATTTTATGCTTTGTTTTTCTGGGGGTCCTTGAAGAGTATCATGAATGCTACACCTACAACCAGCGCATATGCTGCGAAAATGTACCATGCGTTTGACCAGTTGGGCTGTGCGGCGTTGTATACGCAAGCGTCAACCACCTTGCCTGCGGCAAGAGTTCCGAATGTTGCGCCGAGGCCGTTCGTCATGAGCATGAACAGTCCCTGTGCGGAAGAACGGATCTCCTTGGGAGCATTCTCGTTGACGTAGAGTGAGCCTGAGATGTTGAAGAAGTCGAATGCGACACCGTATACGATGCAGCTGAGGATGAACAGCAGCACGCCGGGCATGTCAGGCTGGCCGAGGCCGAAGAGGCCGAAGCGGAACACCCATGCGAACATTGCGATGAGCATGACCTTCTTGATGCCGAACTTCTTCATGAAGAAGGGGATGAGAAGGATGCAGAGCGTTTCGGAAATCTGGGAGATGGAGATGAGCGCGTTGGAGTTCTTTACGGCAAACGTGCCTGCAAGTTCGGGATTCTCGCCGAAGGAGCCGAGGAAGGTGTTTGCATATCCGTTAGTGATCTGCAGGGAAGCACCGAGGAGCATCGAGAAGATGAAGAATATTGCAAACTGGCCGTCCTTGAAGAGGGTGAACGCCCTGAGGCCGAGGCTGTCGATGATGCTCTGGCCGGCTTCGCCCTTCTTTGTGGGGCATGCGGGCATTGTAAGGGCATAGCCGCAGAGAACAAGGCTGAGGATACCTGAAGACAGGAGCTGGGTGAATGAATCCTGCATTGCAGTGCCGCCTATCTTGAGGAAGTTGGTCACGAGCATGCTCACGATGAAACCTACCGTGCCGAATACGCGGATGGGAGGGAAGTCCTTCACAGGGTCCTTGCCGGCGGTTTCAAGCGCATTGTAGGCCACTGAGTTCACGAGTGCGATGGTGGGCATGAAGAATGCCACGCTGAAGCTGTAGAGCACGAAGAGGGGAGCGAACTGTATTGCTGCGCCTGACTGCATGCAGTAGATGCCTGCTCCTATCATGAAGAGGCCGGCGAAGCCATGGCAGAGCGACAGCACTTTCTGTGCCTGTATGTGGCGGTCGGCGACGATGCCCATGAGGGCGGGCATGAATATGGATACGATGCCCTGCATCGCAAAGAACCACTTGATCTGCGGTCCCATCCCGATCTGGCCGAGGTAACGGCCGAGGGAGGTCAGGTAGGCTCCCCATACGGCGAACTCCAGGAAGTTCATCACGATGAGCCTGAATGTAATGTTGCTGTTCTTCATTATTCTGTTGATTATGTGTTAGCGCTTTTGATTCCTATAAGCAACAAAATTAAGATATTTTCGTCGGAAATCCTTATCTTTGAAGAATGAAATTCACAAAGACCTGCCAGGATCCCTGCTCTGCTGCGAGATGTGGTGTCATTGAGACGGACCACGGGCAGATACATACCCCCATATTCATGCCCGTAGGCACTGTAGGCAGTGTCAAGGGCGTCTATCACAGGGACCTCAAGGAAGACATCAGGGCCGAGATCATCCTCGGCAACACATATCATCTTTATCTCCGCCCCGGGCTCGACACCCTCTACAAGGCAGGTGGCCTGCACAGGTTCGAGAGCTGGGACCGCCCTATACTCACCGACTCCGGCGGCTTCCAGATCTTCAGCCTCACCGGCATACGCAAGCTCACGCGTGAAGGTTGCACCTTCCAGAGCCACATCGACGGCTCCCGCCACACCTTCACCCCTGAGAACAACGTCCACACACAGCGTGTCATAGGTGCCGACATAATGATGGTACTTGACGAATGCTGCCCCGGCGACGCCGACCACAATTACGCCCGCAAGAGCCTCGACCTCACCAAGAACTGGCTCGAGCGCTATGCAAAGAGCTTCCGCGAATCCGATTCTCTCTACGACTACCAGCAGACCTTCTTCCCCATAATCCAGGGTTGTACCTACCGCGACCTCCGTCTGGAGGCAACGGAGCACGCACTGCAATTCTCGGAGCTTGGCATCGCCATCGGCGGACTCGCAGTGGGCGAGGAGACGGAAGTCATGTATGAGATGATAGAGACAGTGTGCCCCCAGATACCGCAGGACCGCGCCCGCTACCTCATGGGCGTAGGAACCCCTGCAAACATTCTCGAGGCTATCTCCAGAGGCATCGACATGTTCGACTGCGTCATGCCCACAAGGAACGGCCGCAACGGCATGCTCTTCACCTGGAACGGCATCATGAATATGCGCAACGCCAAGTGGGACCAGGATTTCTCTGAGCTTGACCCTTCAGGCACCTCTTTCGTCGACCATACTTATACAAAGGCATACCTGCACCATCTCTTCAAATCCGGCGAGATGTTCGGCGCAATGCTCGCAAGCGAGCACAACCTGGCCTTCTACCTCGACGTTGTACGGCAGGCCCGCGAGCACATACAGGCCGGCGACTTCCTTGCATGGAAGGATGCAGCCGTAAAGCGCATAACACAAAGAATGTAAGGCGATGGATCTGAAACCGAAGATACTAGACAGATATATTATGAAGAGGTTCATGGCGACCTTCTTCATAGCCCTTCTGCTCATCATCGTCATCGTAATCATCTTCGACATATCCGAGAAGATCGACGACTTCGTCAAGAACGAAGTCCCTCTGAAGTCGATCATTTTCGACTACTACATCAACTTCATACCGTATTTCATGAACATGTTCTCGCCTCTGTTCGTGTTCATTACGGTCATCTTCTTCACATCGAGGCTCGCCGCCAACTCGGAGATCATCGCAATGCTCTCCGGTGGTGAAAGCTATCACCGCATCATGGTTCCGTACCTGATGTCGGCTTTCATAATAGCCCTGCTGTCGCTTGCCCTCAACTTCTATGTGATTCCAAAGGCGAACGTCACGCGTGTGGAGTTCGAGCAGACATATATCAAGTATTCCAAAGGCAAAGGTGTGTTCAACCGGCGCAACATCCACTATCAGATAGCGCCCGGCAACTTCGTATACGTCGAGTCGTTCAGTACCTGGAACAACACCGCATACAAGATGACGCTCGAGACTGTGGAGAACAACAAGCTCGTAAGCAAGCTCAGCGCGGAGTCCGCAGTATGGGACAGCACCATGGCCGGCTGGCACATGCGCAAGTGGATGATACGCGACTATTCCGAGGGCCTTCAGGACAAAGTCCGCTGCGGCGAAAAGCTCGACACCGTCATAGCCCTGACAGTCACCGACTTCTACCGTAACGAGAAGACTATCGAAGCCCTTACCATCGGCCAGTTGAACGAGCTTATCGAAACGCAGAAGATGCGCGGCGACGACAATATAATGTATGCCCAGATAGAGAAGCAGCGGCGCATGACCCTGCCGTTCTCCGCCATAATCCTCACCATCATGGGCGTTGCTCTGACGTCCAAGAAGAAGAGGGGAGGCACGGGCTGGAACATCGCCCTGGGCATCGGTCTGGCGTTCCTGTACATCCTCTTCCTGAAGTTCTCCGAAATGTTCGTCCATACGGGCGTAATGTCCGCTGCAGCCGCCTTGTGGATGCCTAACCTGGTATATACCATCATTGCCGCCGTACTGTATAAATTAGCCCCGAAATAGCATGAAAGTAAAAGTCATCAACCGCAGTGGAAACGCACTGCCCGAGTATGCCACTGCACTCGCCGCCGGACTCGATGTCCGCGCCGACAATGCGGAACCCATTGTTCTCAAGCCTCTCGGGCGTGCCATGGTCCCCACAGGACTCTTCATGGAGATACCTGCAGGATATGAGGTCCAGGTGCGTCCCCGCAGCGGACTTGCTGCAAAGAAGGGCATAACGGTTCTCAATGCTCCCGGCACAATCGACGCCGACTACCGCGGCGAAGTATGTGTCATCCTCGTCAACCTGTCCGACGCCGACTTTGTGGTGGAAAAGGGCGAGCGCATCGCCCAGCTCGTGCTTGCAAAGCATGAGCGCATCGACTGGGAGAGCGTAAACGAACTCGCCTCCTCCGAAAGGGGAGAAGGCGGTTTTGGAAGTACGGGAGTCAAATAACTCTGTTAATAGTCGTAATACTTTGCGTCCCTGGGACTGACCTTTGACATGTTGTCGAGGAGGTCCTGGTTGGTCTTGTATTCGTCCATCAGCTGAAGCATGAAGTTCATGGCCTCCGTGGGGTTCATGTCTGCGAGCAGCTTGCGGAGAATCCAGATACGCTGGCTCTGGCCCTTCGGGTAAAGGAGGTCGTCGCGGCGTGTGCCGGAGAGTACGACGTTGACTGCAGGGAAGATTCGGCGGTTGGAGAGTGCCCTGTCGAGCTGGAGCTCCATGTTGCCGGTACCCTTGAATTCCTCGAAGATGACTTCGTCCATCTTGGAACCGGTTTCGGTAAGTGCGGTGGCAAGTATGGTAAGCGAGCCGCCGCCCTCGATGTTTCTGGCTGCTCCGAAGAAGCGTTTGGGCTTCTGGAGTGCGTTGGCGTCGACACCACCGGTGAGAACCTTGCCTGAAGCGGGCTGGACGGTGTTGTATGCGCGTGCCAGTCGGGTTATGGAGTCGAGGAGGATGACGACGTCATGTCCGCATTCCACGAGCCTGCGGGCCTTTTCAAGAACCATATTGGCTACCTTTACATGATGCTCTGCGGGCTCGTCGAAGGTTGAAGCAACCACTTCGGCCTTTACGCTGCGCTGCATGTCGGTGACTTCCTCGGGGCGCTCGTCGATCAGGAGGACGATTTCGTATACTTCGGGATGATTTTCGGCGATTGCGTTGGCTATGCTCTTGAGCAGCATGGTCTTACCTGTCTTGGGCTGTGCCACGATCAAACCGCGCTGGCCCTTGCCTATGGGAGAGAAGAGGTCGACGATACGGCATGAAATGTCCCTGCCGCTCTGACCGCCTGTTAGGTTGAACTTCTCGTCGGGGAAAAGGGGAGTGAGGAAGTCGAAGGGAACGCGGTCCCTGATGAACTCGGGGGTACGTCCGTTGACGTACTTGATCTTTACAAGGGGGAAATACTTGTCGCCCTCGCGGGGAGGACGGATTTCGCCGACTACGGTGTCGCCGCTCTTGAGGGCGTTGACCTTTATCTGCTGCTGGCTGACGTAGATGTCGTCGGGGGAGTTGAGATAATTGTAGTCGGATGAACGCAGGAAACCGTATCCGTCGGGCATGATCTCGAGGACGCCCGTTGCCTCTACGGTTCCCTCGAACTCGGGAACGTGGCGCTTGGGCTTCTGTTGGTTCTGCTGCTGGGGCTGGCCCTGCTGCTTGTGGCCCTGAGGATTCTGCGGCTGGTTCTGCTGCTGGCTTTGCTGCTGGGCCTTTTCAGCCTCCTGGGCAGCCTTCTGCTGCTGTACTGCGGTGGCTGCCGCAACTATGGCAGCCGCCTTTTCTGCAGCGGCGGCCTTCTTTGCCTCAATGGCCTTGCGGTCGGCGTCCGAAGTGTCTGCCTTGGGCTCTTCGGGCTTTACAGGCTCTGCCTGTGCCTTGGGCTTGCGGCCACGCTTCTTGTTCTCCGGCTTCTGCTGTGCGGACTCCTCTGCCTTTGCTGCAGGTTCAGCCTCCTGGGCCGGCGCCTGCTCAACTATGGTTTCCTCTTTAGCGGGCTCGGCCTTCTTCCTCTTCTTTACCTGGGGGGTATCCTTCTTTGCGGGCTCTGCGGCCTCAGCTGCAGGCTTTTCCTGTGTGGCGGGATTCTCCTTCTTAGGACGGCCCCGGCGTGCCTTGGGGCGCTCCTCTATTGCTTTTGCGGCTGCAAGGACGGCTTCCTTGTCGAGGATGGCGTAGGCCATGTCCTCCGCCGACATTTTCTTGGTCTTGATCTGGTAATCGTTCGCAAGTTTTTCGAGCTCTTCTCTACTCATTAAACTGAGCTCGTATAAGCTATGTGACATATATAAAATAGATTATTCAGGGGGCAACGAATTATACCGCCCTGCGGAATGATGTGCAAATATAACAATTATTTCCAATTATTGTCCATAAAGCTGTCGCTCTTCTTGAATCGGAGGATGTCAGCAA
>JAZUFA010000022.1:0-7930 GCA_045640445.1 Candidatus Cryptobacteroides sp.
TGATCCAGCCGCGTCTGTAGGCTATGCCCTCGAGACATGCAACTTTAAGACCCTGGCGCTTCTCGAGCACCTCGATGTAGGTGGACGCCTCGCTGAGGGAATCGTGGGTGCCGGTGTCGAGCCAGGCGAAGCCGCGGCCGAGGGTCTGCACCATCAGTTCGCCGTCTTCCAGGAAGCGCTGGTTGACGGTGGTTATCTCGTACTCCCCTCTTGCTGAGGGCTTTATAGTCTTTGCCACGTTCACAACCTTGTTCGGGTAGAAGTAGAGGCCGACAACGGCGTAGTTGCTCTTGGGATGAGCGGGCTTCTCCTCGATGGAGAGGCATTTGCCGTTCTGGTCGAACTCAGCAACACCGTAGCGCTCAGGGTCGCTGACCCAGTAGCCGAATACGGTTGCCTTGCTGTCCTCCTCCGCTGCGCGGACTGCTTCCTTGAGCATGGGCACGAAGCCGGCGCCGTGGAAGATGTTGTCGCCGAGCACGAGGCAGGCGCAGTCGTCGCCGATGAACTCCTCACCGATGGTGAACGCCTGCGCAAGGCCGTCGGGGCTGGGCTGCTCGGCGTAGGTGAACTTGGCGCCGTAGTCGCTGCCGTCGCCAAGCAGGCGCTTGAAGCCGGGGAGATCGTATGGAGTGGATATGATGAGGATATCCCTGATTCCGGCAAGCATGAGCACCGATATGGGGTAATATATCATGGGCTTGTCGAAGATGGGCAGAAGCTGCTTGCTCACACCTTTGGTGATCGGGTAGAGTCTGGTGCCGGAACCGCCGGCGAGAACTATTCCTTTCATATCTTCCTGATGTTATCTATACATTTGCGCAGGCTGTCGGTCCAGTAAGGGATGCTGATGCCGAAGGTCTGCTTGATCTTTGTCTTGTCAAGGACGCTGTACGACGGACGGGTCACCGGGCTGGGGAACTCGCTGCTGTGGCAGGGCTGCACGTCGCAGGCGGTCTGGCCGCTGTACTGCTGTATCATCTTAGTGAAGTCGTACCAGCTGCACACGCCCTCGTTGCTGAAGTGGTAGATGCCCTGGTGCCCGGCTCCGTTTGTTGCGTAATCGTCTATTACTGTAAGGATTGCATTGGCAAGATCCCACGCGTAGGTGGGAGTGCCGACCTGGTCGAAGACAACCTTGAGCTGGGGCTTGGTGGCCGTCAGGTTCAGCATGGTGCGGCAGAAGTTCCTGCCGAACTCGCTGTAGAGCCAGGCGGTGCGGATGATCACATGGGCGCATCCCTCCTGGAGGATGCGCTGCTCGCCGTGGAGCTTGGTGAGGCCGTACACACCGGTGGGTGTCCCCTGCTGGTCCTCCCTGCAGGGAGTGTTATAGGGTTCCTTGCCGAACACGTAGTCGGTGCTTATGTGGATGAGGAGGCCATTCCTTTCATGAATGGCTGCGGCAAGTATTGCCGGGGCGTCGGCATTGAGCTTTTCAGCAAGGGCCATGTTGGACTCGGCGGCGTCCACATTGGTATAGGCGGCGCAGTTTACGACAATGTCGATGTTGTACTGAGCGACTATAGATCGCACGGCATCGGGATCGGTGATGTCGAGATACACGGTGGCATTGCCTTCCTGCTGATTCACATCAGTGAAGACAAAGCAATGTCCGCTGCCCCTGGAGGCGAGCCTCATCTCGTTGCCCAACTGTCCGTTGGCGCCTGTTACCAGTATATTCATACAATAAGGGCGTAAAATTAATAAATTTTATTGCCAAATGAAAGGATACGGAAGGAATGGCCATATTTCTTAATTTCAAAGATATTATTTATCTTTGGCTCACAAACTTACAGACCATTATGAAAAAGTTATTGACCACAGTGCTGGCAGCCGCCATCGCGGCTTCCGCCGGAATCGCCTCAGCCCAGGAGCCCCTGCCCATAGGATACGCTCACACCGTCAGCTTCGGTGCCTCATATGGCTACGGCAGCGCTCCCCTCGCCAACTTTCTCAGCGGCAACGTCGACTTCAACATAGTCCCCAACTTCCCCGGATACAGTTACCTGCGAGCAAGGGTCGATATCAATGCAGACCAGATCAAGAAGGACTTCTCCGCATCCCTCGGCGCAAGCTTCCATTACATGCAGCACATCACTGCCGGTCTCTACGTATACCCGTTCATCCAGGTCAAGGGTGAATTCCATAACGCGGACAACTGGCCCAACAAGGCCGACTTCACCCCCGGCGCAGGCGCCGGCATCGAATACCAGTTCAACCATTTTATCGGCATCTTCGCCCAGGGCGCGTATGACTACGCAGTAGGCGCCGGCGCCAGCAGGCCCGAGGCCAAGGCCGGCATTGTCTTCGCCATCGGCAAGCCCAAGGGCGGCATCAGCAAGGCCCAGAAGGAAGGTCTGGCTTCAGTAGTCAGGAGCAACGCCGCCAAGGCCCGCGCGGCCAGGAACGCAGCGCAGCGCGCAGCCGCCGAGCAGGCCGCAGCCGACAAGCTGCGCAAGGAGGCCGCCGGCGAGGCAGCCAAGAAACCCATCGACCCCGAGACCGCAGCCGCATACGTCGCCTACCAGAACAACACCCAGTCCTCAGTGAGCGTACCCTTCGTCCAAGGCAGCATCGAGATCGGAAGCACAACCAAGGCCAAGATCCTCGCCCTCGTCCCCTACCTCATGAGCAACCCCGGTGCAACAGTAGAGATCCTCGCCTATGGCGACAAACTCTCCGACAAGGCCGATGACACCCTCGCCACCAAGCGCTACAAGGCTGTCCGCGACATCCTCACCGGTGCCGGCATCTCCGCCGAGCGCATCACGACCGGTGCCATCACCCCCGCCCAGGCCGTTTCCACCCAGCCCGGCTCCGTCGCCATCGTCACCGTCAAGTAATCGCCCCCTATCCCTCCGACCGGTCCCCGGCCCCAACCCGCTGGCCCAGACCAACATCCCCCGGAGCCGATCCCAGACGAACAACCAAAAGGGAAAAATACCCGACACCTTCCTTGCCCCGCACCCACGCGGCCCTCAAGGAAGGTGTCAGTCTTTTCGTCGGGACCTTCCTTGATTCAAGGCCTTTCCCTGGAAGGTGTTGTCATTTTCTCTCAAGACTGGGCACAAAAATGCGGGATATCGTTCCCGGTCCCCCTTCTGAACCGGGGACCTGACACGTTAATCCATCAAATCGTGTCAAGTCCCCCTGGTGTTGTACGAAACTTTAATATTACTGAAAAGGTAGCGACTCTGCCGGCCTAAAATGAGGCTTCAAATTGGCGGGAATGATGTGATTGGCCAAAATAATCACGAATTCTAGGCGAAACAGCAAAACACCAAGCCCCGCGCCTAAAAGAACCCGATTGTTAGGCCGAATCACATATTCCGGCCAGGATTTGACCTTGAAATTGGCCGGAATTGACTGCGATGTTGCAGATTTTAGTGCGGATACACGTCCATACTTTCGGGTTCACATCAAAATGGCACAGCTGCAGGCTTGAGTCAATAAGATCAAGAGATACGGAGCATGGTTCCCGCCATAAAAATGACGGATTTATGTCCGCAAATCGTGTTTCTGCCACGTTTTTGCTGATATCATGCCCGAAACGGGGGTTTTGACGGTTAGCGGGCACGAAATCGAGGAAATCATGGCGAGATTGCCGTTTGCGGGAATAAAATCGGCGAAATCGTGGCGGAGGTTAGACTGATAGTAGGAGGTTGAAGTTCCGTCTGCTTACGCGAGGGTGGCAAAGGAGGATGGTTGGCACGACGAGGTGCCAAAAGTCATATTAGGTTAGAGTGCGGGAGTGCGAGGGTGAAGTGCGGCACCGCAGCCGAACTTGCGTCCGGCAGCTAAAGGCAAGCGCCGCCCGGATCCTTTGGGGAGTCCGGGCGCCACTTGCCTTTTGCCCAGTCAGGGACGCCCGCAGCCAGTCGGCATCCGCCGCCAGCCTGGGGCTTTGCTGAAGAGAAAGAAAAAAATAGAGAGGCTAGTATGTGCGAGCGTTGGGACGCCCTCAGCCAGTCGGCATCAGCCGCCAGCCTGGGGCTTGGCTGGGGAAAGAGTTCAGGGAGAGATCAGGTTCGGAGGTTAGATTGGATTGGATTGGCTCGGGCAGGTTGCCAGGCTGGGGCTTGGTTAGGGTGTAGCCTTCCCTAAAAGGCTACAGGGAGAGGCAAGGTTCGGAGGTTAGATTGGATTGGATCGGACAGGTTTCCAGGCTGGGGCTTGGTTAGGGAGGGGTCTGGTGGACGAGGATGATGGGGAACACGAGAAAAGGCCGGGCGGAGGGTTGGTCCGGCGCGGCCTTTTTGTAAGGGGTTGTAATTAGGTAAAAATACCTAGTATCAGATGCTAGAAGATGTAGCCGAGGGTGAAGGTGAGCATGCTCTGCTTGCGCTTTGCGAGGTCGGACTTGTCCATGTCGTTGATGCCGAGGTCGTAGCCGAGCATGAAGCGGAACTTGTCCATCCATTCGCCTGCTACACCGAATGATGCAGATACGTTGAAGCGCCTGAGACTGTCATCTTCATAAGAATTGTAAACCAGGCCCTTTTCGCCGTTAACGTAGGTTGTGGACTTGTCTGAAAGGCCGAGGAACATCTTGGGACCTGCGAGAACCTTTACCTTGAAGTCGCTTGCAAGAGGGAATGCGTAGTTGAGGAGAACGGGAACGTTAAGACCGTCGTAGCGTGACATCACGCCGGTCTTCTTGGCACCCTTGCTTTCGCCGGCCTCGAGACCTTCCCAGCTCCAGTCGTGCATATAGTTGAGTCCTGCCTCAATTCCGAAGTTGCCTGCGATTCCGAAGTTGTGGGATACACCTGCTGTGATTGCATTTGAACCAACGGTGTCGGGATCAAGCTCGCCGAACTGAACCTTGTTCATACCATAACCGTAACCGAGGTTGAAATAAGTCTGTGCATTTGCTGCGCATGCGAAGAGCAGAGCAGCTGCAACGATTGTGAAAATCTTCTTCATTTCAATTTGTGTTAATGTTTATACTTAATAAAGATGCTACACAAGCCGTATATGTTGCAATTTACTTGCCAAAACCATATTCTGCGTTCCGACGGGCGAATTTCTTATGACGTTTCTTGTCGGCGGCGGAGTCGTGGTCGAGGGAGCGGAGAAGGGCCGCAACGGCGGCCACGCGCTCCTCGGACATGACGGGCCGCTGATACTCCCTGATGAACTTCTTCAACTGTCCCCAGTAAATCACCGGCGAACTCACATGTACCTTGAGATCACACGCATAGGAGAACACGACAACCGGGATTATCGGCACTCCGTTGAGCTCCGTGCCAGTCGCCTTGCGCAAGGCGCGGACGTGCCCGGCATTCTGCAGAAGAGGATTACGGAACTGGTACTTCCTGCCATACATGTTCTTGGTCCAGTTCTCCGACTTCTCGCTGCCGTAGATCCATCCCCTGTAGCACTTCGTCTCCACGACGAACACGCCGTAAACGCTCACCACCACGTGGTCGATCTGTGAGGAAGCCCCGCCGTTGAACAGCAATAAATCATTGACCGCAATATACTGTTTCTTAGGCAGATGCCTCAGTATCTGGCCGACCCTCCACTCCCCCAGTTTTCCTCGGAAGCGTGCAAACAAAATCCCCACCGCCGTGAACGCCACGAAGATGAGGAAAGAAAATATCCGCGCCAGAAGGTCAGAGTTCATCGTAATCTTATCAGCTGCACGATATCAGAAATCTATTACCAGCAGAGCCCAGACGATGAGGGCCACCTGGGCTAACATCAGCACAGGTACCAGGATGATGAACTTGCGATGGTTTGTCTTATGATGGAACACGCGCATGCCTGCGTAGGCGCCCAGGCCACCGCCGACGGCGGCGAGCCCCAGCAGCACCGACTCGGGGATGCGCCACTTATGATGCCGCGCCCTGCGCTTGTCTATACCATATGCAAAGAATGCCACCAGGTTGACAACCACCAGCAACAGCACCATCACAGTAAACATAGACATAATCAAAACAAATTTAGAATGAAACCTGCCCGCCGTGATGAGCGGTGGTGATGGCTGCATGAATGTTAGCCATCGGAGCGTCGGACACTGTGCACTCTGCGCCCAGCATCATCTTGCCGCCGGGGCCGGAGGCGATGGCCTCAGAGGCGGCGTAGCGCGTGAGGTCGTCGTAAACGCCCTCCCAGTCGCAGATATGCAGAATGTTCATCTTTGTATCTTCCATGCAGAAGTTCATCACCTCAAGGTCGAAAGGCTTCACAAAATCATCAAGAATCCTGGAATCGATGTTCATGATATAGTAAGTTTAGTGTGGTCTGATGTCTGATTACGGCAACTATATGAGGTTCAGCTCAAACGCATCGCTATACGGAATCATCCGGTGGCCTTCGTGGTTCCTTGTCCAGGCCTTCTCGCCATGACTCATTTCCGACACCTTGCGTGAAGAGAAGTCCTTCAGCCTTTCGCACACGGTATCGATGATCGCCACCTCGCCAGTTGTCAGCACGCCTTCCGTCGGCTTAATCCTGCTAACCAGCACCTGCCCTTCGAACTCACCCATATCACGGCTTTCCTGGCCTATCTCATCAAACTGGCTGTAAACCCTTTGCCAACGCTCAGGAACAGGTCCAAAGTCAATAGCACGATATGCAAGACCAGTTATTGCCATTCCATTCTCGCGATAAGCCACAAAATCGATGTAGAACAGCACCTTATTCATTTTTGTCACCCACATCTCACCGCACTTCTCCAACACCCTCAGCATCACTTCTTTCAGTCTCTCCAGCGACAATGGTGCAAAGCCGTTCTCCTCTCCACGTCCACAAGCATACACCCTATTTGTTTCATAGCGTTCAATCCGCCTTGAATCACGTTGGTCAATCACGGCCTGCACCTTACGGCTGATTGTTTCATACTCCTTATCAGTCAGCACCCCCCTTGCACTGTTCACAAAGTCCATCATAACCTTCGGATTCATTGCCGAACGTATCACACGGCCATTCGACACACTCGGTATCTCCTCCTGCTCATACTTACGCCACTGGTTCTCACCAAATCCTAAAATCAGCGACATCTTTTGCGCCGAAATGCCATACCTCGCCCTAAGTGCAATAATTTCGTCCGTATAAGGGATGCCATACTTCTGGCAATACTGGTGATGCATCTGATGGCACCACACTCCATCGCTCTCCGTGGTGGTGAACCGGTTACGAGTGTCAACACACTCATAGTAAGGATACCAGACCTTAAACTTCTCCTTGCGGTACTCGATTTCTTCCAAGTCCCACTTTAAGATCATCTGTCCACCCGTAACAGGACTTACCAAATTCTTCTTATCGTTCAGCATGGTCAATTCTCCTATTCTTCTTTAAATGGATACTGCATCGGATGTTCCGCAAGATGGAATGATATACAGATTGTGTTCGATCCAGGGCGGCCAAGTGCTATTTTAATGTAAATCTCATGTCCATCGACATCTTTGCCAAACACCCACAACGCTCCAAAACCATTCAGTTCATCCTTGATCGGCCCATCCGAATAATCCTCCACAATAATATTCTTCACCACATTCAACCTCTCCAGATTACGGAAGTTCAACTGAGTCATCGTTTGCTTGTTCTTCTCCCTATTATCCAAGAAGAAAACACCCCAGATATCCAGCTTTACCTTAAATTGGTTCAGGAACTGCTCCACCTCACTCCTTGTCGCCATACCACGAACAGTTTTACAAACTATATCTTAAAGTTACTAATCTTGTCGCAAAATTATGAATTTCCCACCATATAGCAAAATTACTCCACAAATAAATCCACTTATTTTTTACTTCATCCCAGTGCATTTGTTCTGAAAGGATCAGGTGCACTGTTTTTTGTCACCTAACGGATGGGCTATCACTTCTCCACCGCGTCGAAGTACATCGCCTCCACGCCGCAGCGCGGACACTTCTTCGGAGGCTCGGTGCCTACGTGCTCGTAACCACATACTGAGCAGATC
>JAZUFA010000023.1:0-2659 GCA_045640445.1 Candidatus Cryptobacteroides sp.
CTTGCTCTATTAATTGGCTCTGGTACGGAAGCCAAGGCTTAGACCGCCCGTCTTGCCTACATGCGTACTCTTCCGCATCACTGTGGTATATGATCCTGTGTGACGGGATGCTTCGGTTGTAGTGCTGATGAAGCCCTGGCCGCCCACATTTGTAGTGCTTGTGGTTCTGGTGCCCTGACGGATTATGTTTCCGGCAGAGTCCTGGGTCTTGTAGACCTCACGCACCACGGTTGTGGATGACGGGGTGAAGTGCCCCCTGGCCTCCATCACATCTTTCACGATAGGTATCTCACCTGTCAGCATATCCATGAAGTACTGGGCGCGTTCCTTCTTGAACTGTTGCACGCGGGCCTCCTGTTCCTCTGCGAGGGTCATTATCTCGGAAGTGACCACTTCACGCGTGTAATTCTGTTCGAGCGACGGGATCCTGCCGGTTGTCACACCTGTCTTTATGTCGGTCTTCTCATAGAACAGATGACCGTTTTTGACTCCAACCTTGCCCTCATAGGGAATCAGGGGGCTCTTGAAGGTGAACGCAAAATTCACGTCGCGGCCCAGGCCTCCGTCCGAGTTGGCGAAATATTCGCCGTCGTCAAGCAGTGCCTGAACCTGGGCACGGTGTTCCTCCATGGCGGCGCGCTCCCTCTCAGCCTGTGCGCCAAGCAGCCTGTCATATTCCGCCCTTGCCCCGGCCAGTGCATCGTGAACGGCACGGACTTCTTTTCCCGCACTTATGCCATAGCTGAAGATCTGGTTGTATTCACGCAGGCAGTAAGTCTTGGCATTCCCGATGAAGAACCTCTGGGAGAGTTCGTCCTGAAGGTACGGGGCGAGTTCGCCGGTCGTCTTCCAGAATTCCTGGAGTATGGGCAGAATGCAACTGTCGTAATAGTTCCTCCGCTCTTTGAGAAGCGCACTCCGTTCGTCTGTCACCCATCCGACTTCAGCCTCGATCATCCTGACTTTCCACTTTGCCTGGAATATCTGTATTTCTTCAGAAGTCGGTGATTTCTTCATGAAAGCCGCATTGGCGTCACCGAATTCCCAGTTCAGGCTCTCCCTCTGCGGGTCGTGTATGGTCAATGCTTCGCTGCACCTCTGCTGACTCGGTCCATAGAAAGGATTATACCAGCCTTCGTACCCCCCCGACTCGGTCTGGTATGCAAATTCGCCTCTCGCCTTACTGCACTTCATGCTGTAGTAAGTCTGAAGCATGAACAGCGCCCAGCAATTGGATGCCTCGTAGCTGTCTATTCCCATCCCGGCAGCCTTCAGGGAAGCGAGGTTCTCTCCGTATTTGCCATCGGGCATGCACATTATAAAGCAGGGGAAGTTGCCCGGCATTCTATCTGCTATATCGTTGCAGAGCTTCATCACTTTGTTGCTGTGCCGCTCAAGGGCAGGATAGGTATATGCAATGTCATCGCCGCCGAAGGTCCAGCTCATGTCCTGGATGGCCGGGGTGGATGAAGGTTCCTCGAGGCCGAACTTCACAGCCTGTTTGAGAAGTTCCAGGTTCTTGTCCGAGAACAGCCTGTTGAAGGTCCTGTCATATTCATCTCCGTCATTCTTCAGATGAGCGATCGGCGCCGTAATCACCTGCAGCATGTATTCGAGCTGGGTCGCCGTTATGTCGGAGCAGTAGCCCTTCGACAGAGCAAGGCAGAGATTGTCCATCGTACCAAAGGCATCGCCTTCGGCAAGGCAGGTCGTGGCATACAGCTGATAGAGCTGCCCTATTGCCGGTGCGATCCCGATGACCTTCGGCAGCACCTTTCGGGCCTGGGCAATCTTGCCGGTCTCGATATAGCATTCCGCCAGATTGCATGCCACGGCCACGTTCTCGGGATTGCTCTCATACACGGCCTCCAGCATCTTTTCCGCTACCTCAGGCTTGCCGGCCTCCATGATGAGTGCACAGGCTCCGTTTATAAAGAAAGGCATGGGAATGAGCGCGGCCCTGGCAACGGCATACTCGATGAGGTCGCCGGTGACCTGCCCGGCGAAGATTGCACTGGCGTCATTCTCGGACGCTGCCAGCATGGCATCGAGCAGTTCGTCCTTCGTCATAGCCTCGGCCGCTGCGGCAATTACGTCCCTTGCCACAAGTATGCCTTCGATGGAATAGTCAGCCGTGGTACGCCAGTTCACAGCAGGTGCCGACTGGACAGCACCGAAGTTGCTTGCATACACGGGGGTGCCGAGCGGTTTGCGGTCGGTCACCACAAGCGCGTCCGTCCTCGTTCCGCAGGCAAGTTCGTTACTGGCGGCAGTGTCCTTCCATGCCTCGGATGCCGTAGGAGGCGTCTTGGAACCATCGGATGCCCTCCAGGAAGGTGTCAGGGTGAAATACATGCTCGACGGAATGCGGGCCGAGCACGAATGCAGCCACATCGCCATAACCACCTGGCCCATTGATGATATTTCAATGGCCGACACCTTGCCGGAGTCATAGAAGAGGTTAACGCTCATTCCGGTCGAACTGCTGTACTCGTCGTAATAGAAGGGTTTCCCGTCGACCTTGCAGCTGTACTGCTTCTTGAAAGTCAGCTTGCCGAAATTGAGGGCTCCGCTGCTTCCGCCTTCCGACGACCATGTCTTCTCTTTCTCGTCCAGGGTCCAGGCAGTGCCACCGCTGTAGAGAGTCACATCCTGAAAA
>JAZUFA010000024.1:0-112677 GCA_045640445.1 Candidatus Cryptobacteroides sp.
CGGTTGACATTCGGAGCGCAAGCGACGCTCCCCGTCCCGAGGAAGGGGTTGGGGGAAGGGTAACGTAATAGCTACTTGCGAAGCGTATGCTGAGTCCGGTCGCCGTCTGCCTTTTGCCCAGGTAGGGACGCCCTCAGCCAGTCGGCATCCGCCGCCAGCCTGGGGCTCAGATTTAAAAGAAGCAGTGAGGAGGCAGCATTGATGTAAGGCTGTGCACATATAGTGAAAATGTTTGACAGTATGTGTGCGGTGAATTGGGCGGAATCGGCATTCTGGTAGCTTAGAAAGGCATTTCGGGGAATTTGAGCGCACATATAATGCCTCACTTTTGCGGTTTATGTGCAAACAGAATGTTGGTGCGACCTGCGCGCGTAGAATTGCAGAGTGGGGTGATGCGTGGCGACCCGCGGACACGATATCGACGAAATCATGGCGAGACGATGATTCTCGGGAATAAAGTCGACCGATTTATGGCAGAGATAATATCCCGGGAGCACTTACCCTTTGGGCTGAATGATGAGTTTGCCGGATTATCAGCGCGGGCGCTTCTTCATGTCTGCATTTCTCCAGTGGACGATGCCGATGAAGCTGGAGATGATGTAGCACACATAGAGGGCGAACATGCCCCAGTGGCCCTGCGAGGCGTAGAGCCAGAGGGCGACGCTGTCGGCAATTATCCACATGATCCATTCCTCGATGTATGAGCGGGCCAGCCACCAGGCTGCCACTATGCTCAGTATGAACGAGATGGCATCGGCTACCGGATTAGGGTCGTTGGTCCTGAGGAGAATGAAATAGATGAGGCTGCCGCCCAGGATGGTGATGGCGGCGCTGATGCCAAGTATGCTGCGGGGCATCTTGACCACATGGATGTATTCGTCCTTCTCGCCGCTGCGCAGCCTCTTCCACTTGATGATCCCGACAATGGCCATCACTATGAAGTAGGCCTGCAGGGCCGCATTCGCCCAGAAGCGGCTGGCCAGGGCGATCACCAGTGCGCCTGCCGCCGTGATGATGTTCATGTACCACATGTACTTGTGCTGCATTATCTGCATGATAATGAACACAAGTCCTGTGACGAGCGTGAATATTTCTATTGCGTTCAACATTGATGCTAAAGTTCCTTGCGCCAGCGTGCAAGAGGAATCTTCAGCTGGCTGCGATATTTTGCTATTGTGCGGCGGGCAACCTTGTAGCCGCGTTTGTTCATCTCGACCACAAGCTGCTCGTCGGTAAGGGGCTTGCGCTTGTCCTCGTTGTCGACACATTCCTGCAGAGCCTTCTTGAGCTCCTTGGTGCTGACCTCCTCTCCTTCTGAATTCTCCATTCCTTCGGAGAAGAAGTATTTGAGAGGGTAGATGCCGAAATGGGTCTCGATGTATTTGCTGTTCACCACGCGGGATATGGTGGATATGTCGAATCCTGTCTTTTCCGCAATGTCCTTGAGGACCATGGGACGCAGGCATGCGTCGTCACCTTCGATGAAGAAGTCGGTCTGATAGTCGAGGATAGCCTGCATGGTCTTCTGCAAGGTGTTCTGCCTCTGCTTGAGAGCTTCCACGAACCACTTTGCCGACTCGAGCTTCTGTTTTACGAATGTGGCCGCCTCCTTCTGGGCACGCTCGCCGCTTCCCTTTGCTTCGAGCAGCATGTCGGCGTATCTCTTGTTGACCCTGAGCTCGGGGATGTTGAATCTCGGCATGTAGAACGACAGCCTTCCGTCCTGCTCTTCAAGCACGAAGTCAGGAACAATCTGCTGTGCCTGGTCGGAATAGGAATCGTCGACATCTCCTCCCGGAGCGGGGTTAAGCTTGACGATGCGGGCCATGGCGGCCTTGAGCTTGGCCTCGTCGAGCCCCAGTCTCGTCATTATCTTGGCGAAATGCTTGTTGGTGAACTCGGAGAACTCTTCCTCCAGTATGCGTTCGGCATTTATGACGTCCTCGGTCTGGTTGCAGTTCTGCAGCTGGAGCAGCAGACATTCCTGCAGGCTTCTCGCACCCACGCCTGTGGGCTCGAACTCCTGCACTATCTGCAGCATTCTCTCCACCTCGTCGGTGCTTGTGCTGATGCCGGCACGGAACGCTATGTCGTCGACCAGCGACTCGATGTCCCTGCGGAGGTATCCGTCCTCGTCGAGGGACCCTATGATGAAGCTTGCGACCGCGTGCTCGTGCTCGCTGAGATTCCTGAAGCCCAGCTGGTTCATCAGGCTCTGTGTGAAACTCTGCCTGACGGAGAATGTGTTGTATTCCGGTCTGGGATCCTTGCCCCAGTTGTTCACGCTGGTCTTGTAGGACGGAATGTAGTCGTCATCCTTGATCTCGTCGATCGAGATGTCCTTGGGGGTGTCGTCGTCATCCCTGTCTGTGGCCGGCGAGTCATCGAGGACAGGGTTGTCCTCCAGCTCCGCGCGCACACGCTGCTCCAGCTCCTGTATCGGCAGCTCGATCAGTTTGATCGTCTGGATCTGGAGGGGGGACAGCTTCTGTGTCTGCTTTATCTCGAGGCTCTGGCCTATCTGTGCCATCTTACTTCCTGACTTTGAATACAGTTAATGTGTCCGCCTGAGGAACCCGGTCGCCCAGTGAGGGATATTTGAACCTTTCCTTTACGATTATGGCCGTGGGGAATTCCTCCCTGATGGCCTTGAGGGCGCGCTCGGCGTCAACCCTTGTGCGGAAATTGCCTGCGGTTACAGTGAAGAACGGGGCGGAATATGTCCTGCTTGTGGCTATGCCCGGATATGCAGCCCTGAAGCGTGCTTCGGCGGCTTCCGACATTGCACGCGCATTCTGTGCGCTCTCGTTGAATATCCTGATCCTGAATCCGGTGAACATCTTCTCGGAGTTGCGCTCCACGTGTGTGAACACAGCGCTGCGGACTGCAGGGGACTGGTATACCTTGACATTTGCGGGCATCGTTGCGAATATGTTCGTGCCCAGCAGGGTGGAATCGACGGCGGGCTCCATGCTCTGCGCCTGTGCGAGCGAGCATGACAGCACGAGAAGCGCCATATAGAGTATCTTTCTCATAAATCCTATTGTGTGGCGAGTTCGCCTATCTTAAGGTCCTTCAATTCAATATTCTTGCCAACGCCCTTGACGGCCACCTTGCCCGTAACATCGGCGGTGAAGTTGCTGAAATCCATTGTCTGGGCCACTTTCAGAAGGCTCAGGGGATTGAATCCGGGCACAAGCTCCCCGTGCAGGGGGATGCGGTAGACCTGCTCTGACTTACCGGCTATCATCAGCTGGTCGGAGGAGATGTTGACGCAAGGGGTTCCGTCCATCTTCAGGGTTCCGAGCACGTTCGTCACCTCGAAACCGAGGATGGGATTGTATATGCCGACATCAACCACGGCGTCCACCTGGTTGAGCCCCTTCGGGGTGATGGAGATGACCTCGAACGAGGTGACCTTTATGTCCTTATAAGTCTTGCTGCAGCCTGAAAGAATCAGCGCGCAGAAGAAAAGTATCGTTACAAGCCGTTTCATATCAAATACAAAGATAAGAAAAATCTCTATCTTTGCAGCCGAAATGAAAAAGCTGTATATAGAGACATATGGATGCCAGATGAATGTGGCTGATACTGAGGTGATTTTCTCCATCCTTTCAAAGGAGGGATACGAACGCACCGAGGACATCTCCCGGGCTGACGTCATCATGGCGAACACCTGCTCCGTCAGGGACAATGCGGAGCAGCGCATCTGGGGCCGCATAGAACAGTTCAACCTTCAGAGAAAGGCCCGCAAGGGTGTGGTGGTCGGCATACTCGGCTGCATGGCCGAACGTCTGAAGGACGCCCTGCTGGAGAGCGGCAAGGTCGACGTGGTCGCCGGCCCTGACGCATACCGCTCGCTGCCCGCCCTGCTGCAGGCGGCGTCCGAGGGCCATCCCCAGATTGACGTGATGCTCTCCAGGGAGGAGACCTATGCCGACATATCTCCCGTCCGCATAGACCGTAACGGAGTCTCAGCATTCATTTCAATAATGCGCGGATGCAACAATGTCTGCTCGTATTGCGTGGTTCCATATACCAGGGGAGCAGAGCGCAGCCGCGACTGGCACAGCATCGTCCGCGAGGCCTGCGAATGCGTGGAGGCCGGATACAAGGAGGTCACCCTGCTCGGCCAGAACGTGGACTCCTACAAGTTCGGGGACGTCGACTTCGCAATGCTTCTCGACCGCGTTGCCCAGGTGAGCCCGACACTCCGCGTGCGCTTCTCCACCTCCAATCCCCAGGATATCTCCGACGCCGTGCTTGAAACCATGGCACGCCACGGGAACATATGCCGCCATATCCATCTTCCCGTACAGAGCGGCTCCGACCGCATGCTCGAGAAGATGCGCCGCCGCTATACCCGTGCCTGGTACCTCCAGCGTGTGGCTAAGATACGTGAGATCATGCCCGACTGCGCCATCACTACCGATGTGATCGCCGGCTTCTGTTCGGAAACCGAAGAGGACCATGCCGACACCCTCAGCCTGTTCGAGGAGGTCGCCTTCGATGCCGCATACATGTTCTACTATTCCGAGCGTCCCGGCACCCTCGCCGCCCGCAAATATCCCGACGATGTGAGCATCGAGGTCAAGACGCGCCGTCTCGAGGAGATAATCGCCCTGCAGAACCGCCTGTCGCTCGAGAGCAACCGCCGCGATCTCGGCAAGCGTTTCACCGTGCTCGTCGAGGGCCCTTCCAAGAAGACCCCCGCCGACCTCTGCGGCCGCAATCCCCAGAACAAGATGTGCGTCTGGACCGACAGCACCCACAAGGCTGGCGATTACGTGGAAGTCGAAGTCGTGGACTGCACCCAGGCAACATTGCTTTGCAAACTGGTCTGATTTTACCTATCTTTGTCCTCACCCCGCATACGGGGCCTGACGGACTATGAAGGTAAAAGATTTGTGCGAGAGCGAGAGACCTCGGGAAAAACTTCTCAGTCAAGGCGTTTCAGCCTTGAGCAACGGCGAACTGCTCGCCGTTCTTCTGCGCAGCGGCTCTGAAAATGAAGGAGCGCTGGATTTGTCTCAACGTATTTTGAAGACATGTGGAGGCCGGATTGACGGGCTCTTCTCCATGTCGTATGCTGAACTGTGCTCGTTTTCCGGCGTGGGGCCGGCCAAGGTCTCGGTGATCCTTGCCGCCCTCGAGCTGGGCCGCAGGTACATGCTCGAGAAGGCGGACGCGCCGAAGAAGAGCATGGTGGGCGGCCGGAGCGTGTTCGAACTGATGCGCCCGAGGTTGAAGGGCCTGAAACACGAGGAATGCTGGGTGCTGATCCTCGATCCCATGAACCGGCTGCAGGACACCGTGCGCCTCACCAGCGGCGGTTTCGACTCCACGGTTATCGACATACGCCAGACCGTATGTCTCGCCGTGGAACGCAAGGCCGCCGGTACCATCCTGGTACATAACCATCCCAGCGGCGACACCCAGCCGAGCTCGGCCGACTGCAGGATGACCGACCTCCTGCGGCAGGCCCTCAAGACGGTGGGTATAAGTCTTGTCGACCACGTGATAGTATCCGATTACAGCTTCTTTTCATTTGCCGACGGGCAGGTTCTTTTTCTTTGAGACTTCTGCAAAAATTGTTATTTTTGTAAGTTTTAAAGACGTCGAACCGATGGAACATGTAAAATGTCTCATAATAGGCGGAGGCCCCGCAGGGTATACTGCCGCCATATATGCTTCCCGCGCAGCGCTTTCACCCGTCCTCTATGAGGGAAATGAGCCCGGCGGCCAGCTTACGACAACCACCATGGTGGAGAACTATCCCGGTTTCCCGGGCGGAGTCGATGCCAACCAGCTGATGTCCGGAATGCGCGAGCAGGCGGCCAGGCTTGGTGCCGACATCCGCAGGGGAGTGGTCACCGCTGTCGACTTCGGCGTCCGTCCGTTCATCATGACAGTCGACGGTTCGCTCCAGATCGAGGCCGATGCCGTGATCATCGCCACCGGCGCCACCGCGAAGTACCTCGGACTCCCTTCGGAGACCAAGTTCAGGGGCATGGGCGTGAGCGCCTGTGCAACCTGTGACGGCTTCTTCTACAGACGCAAGGACGTCGCCGTTGTCGGCGGCGGCGATACAGCCTGCGAGGAGGCCAGCTATCTTGCCGGTCTCTGCCGCAAGGTGTACATGATAGTCCGCAGGGATGTCCTGCGCGCTTCCGAGGCAATGCAGGAGAGGGTCAGGAACACACCCAACATCGAGATCCTCTGGAACTGCAACACCCAGGAGGTGCTCGGTGATGCCATGGGCGTCACCGGCGCAAGGCTTGTCCGCAAGAATGGCGAGGTTTTTGATATAGCAGTCGACGGCTTTTTCCTTGCCATCGGCCATCATCCCCAGAGCGATATTTTCGCAAAGTGGGTGAACACGGACGAACAGGGTTACATAATCACGCAGGGCGCCACCTCCCTCACCAATGTCGAGGGCGTGTTCGCCGCCGGCGACGTGCAGGACCCCAGGTACAGACAAGCCATTAATGCAGCCGCATCGGGATGCCGTGCGGCCCTTGACGCAGAAAAATATCTGAAGAAATGAGATACATCAAATTTGCCTTAGCTGCAGCCCTTGTCCTTTTTGCTGCAGCCTCCTGCAAGACCGAGTATGAGCTTCTCCTCGAAGGCAACGACACCGACGCCAAGTACAAGGCCGCCTTCAAGTATTATGAGGCTGGCAAGTTCTCCAAGGCCGCACAGCTTTTCGAGAATCTCTCCGTCATCACCAGCGGCACGGAAAGGGACGACACAGTGCAGTACTACTGGGGCCTGAGCAACTATGCCCAGCGCGATTTCTATACGGCGGAGACCAACTTCGAGCATTTCCTCGACAGATACCCCCGCTCACCCTTCGCCGAGTCCGCACAGTTCATGCGCATCGACTGCCTCTACAAGGCCACCCTCCGCTACGAGCTTGACCAGACTCCCACCTATACCGCAATCACAAAGATCAGCGAATACCTCACCGAGCATCCCACAGGCGCCAACGCCCAGGTATGCCACAGGATGCTGAAGGAACTTGGCGAGCGCCTTGACAGGAAGGCCTTCGAGAACGCCCTCCTTTATTACAAGATGGAGGACTACAAGGCTGCGAGAGTCGCTCTGAGGAACGTCCTCAAGGACGATGCCGAAAATGTATTCCGCGAGGACATCCTCTATTATACCGCAATGGCATCCTACAAGTTCGCCCAGAACAGTTATGCCCGACTGCAGAAGGAACGTTACCTCGTCTTCATCGACGACTATCTGAATTTCATAGGCGAATTCCCCGGGTCTCCGCACTGCAAGGAGCTAGAAGCCCTGTATCAGAAAGTGAAAGAAAAATAATGAAACTTTTCCGGCAGCATGCCGCGTAATCATAATATGGAAAAGAAAATACCTACCAACACAATCACAAGGGACACCAGGTACCTTGCAGAGCCTACGGGCAACATCTATGAGACAGTAGTAATCCTCGCCAAGCGTGCGAACCAGATAGCCCTGGCAGAGAAGAAGGAGCTTTCAAAGAAGCTTGAGGACTTCCGCGGCGAGCGTGATACAATGGACGAGGTCTTCGAGAACAAGGAGCAGATAGAGATATCAAAGTACTACGAGCGCCAGCCCAAACCCGACCTCGTGGCCATTGCCGAGTTCGAGGAGAATGAACTTTACTACCGCGTGGCTGAGGAAGACGGAGCAGGCAAATAAGCCATAAGATGCTCTGCAGCCTTCACATAAAGAATTACATCCTGATAGACTCTCTGGAAGTTGAATTTCCGGAGGGTTTAGTCATTATTACGGGCCAGACCGGCGCGGGAAAGTCTATCCTTCTTGGCGCCCTGTCGCTGCTCGCGGGCTCCAAGGCCGATGCGTCGATGATAGGCCGTAGCGCCGACAACTGTGTTGTCGAAGCCACGTTCAGCGGCCTCGATGCCGGGCTCCAGCCTCTCTTCGAGGAGAACGGCGCGGAGTGGGATTCAGGCAATGTGACGGTACGCAGAGTCATAGCAGCTTCGGGCCGCAGCCGTTCCTTCGTGAACGACTGCCCCGTAAGTGTAACCATGCTTGCTGAGTTGTCGGACCATCTGTTCGACATCCATTCCCAGCACAAATCCCTGCTGCTTTCCGACCATGCCTTCCAGCTTGGGGTGCTCGACCATTTTGCCGGCAATGCCGCAAGGCTGCCTCTGTGCCGCGAAAGCTGGCGGAGACTGGGCTCCCTGCAGGCGGAGCTTGAAAGCGCCCGGGACACTATGCGGCGCCTTCAGGCCGACCGCGATTACAATCAGGCACAATGGGAGCAGCTGGACGCGGCGAATCTTCGTGAAGGCGAACTGGAAGAACTCGAGGAGGAACATCAGCAGCTCGCCCATGCGGAGCAGATAAAGGAAGGCCTGAACGCTGTGTCCTCCCTGTTCGAACCGCAGCAGACTGACAGCATCGACCAGACCCTCAAGGAAGCCCGCCGCCAGCTCGACCACGTTGCCAGATACCTTGGCTCCGCCGCAGCCCTGTCGGAGCGCCTTGAAAGCGCAAGGATAGAACTTTCCGACATCCTCTCCGAAGTGGAGGACCTCGACGGCAACATTCACGACAGTTCCTCCCGTCTCGAGCAGGTCGAGGAGAGAATGTCCCTCCTGTACTCCCTGCTCACGAAGCATTCCTGCAAGACTGTGGATGAACTCATCCAGGTGCGCGAACACTTTGGTCAGGCACTCTTCGACTCGTCTGCAATAGAGGAGAGGATAGCCGACATCGATTCCGCAATAACATCCGAACGCAAGGTATATGACCGCATATCCAGGGAACTGAGCGATGCGCGCAGGAAGGCCGCTCCCGAGTTCGGATCAAGGATATGCTCCGATCTCCATTTCCTTGAGCTCGACACCGCGGCGTTCGCAGTCGACCTTCAGCCTGCGGCCGAAGGCCCTGCGGGGAAGGATTCCATATCCTTCCTCTTCAGTTCGACCGGCGACCGCCTGCAGGATGTCTCCAAGTGCGCGTCCGGTGGCGAGATATCCCGTATCATGCTTTGTCTCAAGGCAATGATGGCCCGCTTTGTGGGTATGCCCACCCTTATCTTCGATGAGATCGACACCGGTGTCTCAGGCAGCGTCGCCGACAAGATGGGCCAGATGATCTGCTCCATGGGCAAGGACATGCAGGTGTTCAGCATCACCCATCTCCCTCAGGTAGCAGCCAAAGGCAATGCCCATTATGTCGTACGCAAGTCTGAAGAATCCGGACGGACCGTATCCCATATCCAGGAACTTTCGCCTGATGAGCGTATAAACGAAATAGCCCGCCTTTTGAGCGGGGCTACTGTAACTGAAGCTGCACTGGCGAACGCCAGGGAGCTATTGAAGGGCAATTGACAGGTTCTGTCTGTAGACCACGCGCCTGATGGCGCCGTTGATCTTTCCTGCAGTTTCCGTCTCCATGAATCTGAAATCGTTCTGAAGTCCCTCCCATGACTTCTCGGGGAGCTTCTTGTACCATTGACGTCCGTATTCCGCGCACATGTTCACGAAATAGTACATGGTGTCATATCCGTTGAAGGAGAATGAACTCGGCTCCGCCTTGAAGAGGGCCCTGTATGCGAGGATGAAGTCCTTGATGTCCTGGTCGGTGTAGTCGATGAAATAGTTGCTGACCATGTGGCACTGTGCATTGAACAGGCTCTCGGCATTTATGCCTTCCAGCGAGCGCAGCTTGGATGTGCTGTAGAGCATGAGGTTGCCCTTGGCGGCGCCCGTCTTTCCTGCAGCGTTGACGGCACTGCACAGATAGGAATCCCTTTCTGAAATTATAACGACGCGCATGGTTCCGGTTGTTTCGGGAACACTGTCGAACCTGGGAGAATCGATCACGCTGAACTCCATTCCTGATTCCTCGAGCCTGCCGAACAGCTGGCTTGCCTCGCTGTCTTCGGTGACTGATGCGTCCTTGACGACCACAAGGCGGTCGAAAGGCCTCATGTCCTGCCTTATCCAGCCTATGAGCTCATCGATCTGCGAGTTCGTGGTGGCAGGAACCTGGATGACGTTGCAGGTTTCGGTGAGGGCTGCTGCCTTGGGCTCCATAGGCGATACTATGAACTTGCCTTCGGGGCATCTTTCCAATGTGCTGCGGATCTCGGCAGTTGCCACGGGGCCGAGTATGACGTCGGCCTCGGCCAGGCTGCCGTCGGTGATCCTGGTGGAGGCGTCGGCGGTATCGAATACGTTGAGGCTGATCTTGAAGCCCTTCCTGCCGAGGTCGCGGGTTGCCATGAGGGCGCCGCTGTAGTAGTCCATGAAGTTGGAACTTGGTGAGCTGGAGCTCTTGAGGGGGAGCAGGAGGGCGATGTTTATGGTCTCGGGGATGTCGAGCACGAATTCGTCGATGACGGGATCTTCCTGAATGCAGGTGTCGGCCTGTACCTGAGGGTCCTCTGACTCCACGCTATCCTCTTCCTTGTTTCCGAATTTGGGACGGAATACCCAGGGCTCGCGTTTCTGTTCCCTGGCCTCCGTCTTTTCCTTGACTTCTGTCTTCGGTTTGACATTGTCTTTGCCGGGCTCGGTCACGGTGGCTTCCGCTGCAGTGGCTTCCGTTGCCGGCTCCTGCGCTCCGCCATTGGTGCCGTGGATGCGGTCAAGTTCCTTCTTGACAGCTTCCTGCTGGGCCTTTTCCTTCTTCTGCTGGGCTGAACCGGGATACAGGTACCATTGGGCCGAAGCCGATGATACCAGCATACAGAGGAATGCGAGTGTTGTCAGTGTCTTTTTCATCTGTCTTCTGCGAAGTTTGTCAGATTGAGGCAGAAACGTTCCCAGCTGAGCCGGTCCCTCTCCGCCTTTATGTTGCTGATGCAGTCCGTCCGGATGGTGTCGTCTGCAAAATATCTTTCTATTGCTTCGGCAATGCATGCCGGAGTCCCTTCGGAGGTCACAATTCCTGTGCCGCGTTCCCTGATGGTCTCCTTGAGGCCGCCCACATCCGTCACTATCATCGGCAGCTCGAAGTGGTATGCTATCGAACTGATTCCGCTCTGCGTGGCGCTGCGGTAGGGGAGAACAGCAACGTCGGCGGCACTGAAGTATCTGCTGACTTCTGAATCCTTGATGTAGTGTCCGAAGACATGGATCCTGTCGCGTCCGGGGCTGCTCTCAATTGCCTTTGCGTACTTTTCGAAGGAACCGTAAGGCTCGCCGGCTATTATCAGCTGGTAGTCGGGGCCGAGCCTGTCGAATGCCTCCAGGAGGATATCCAGGCCCTTGTATTCCCGTATGAGCCCGAAGAAGAGGATGTTCTTCATGCCGGGCCTGATGCCGAGCACCTTCTCCGCCTCGTCCCTGGCCATCTTCTGCCCGAAGTGCGAGTAGACGGGGTGGGGCAGTACGGTGTACCTTGCGTCCTTCCTGATCGAAAGGAGGTCCGAGGCCACCTCGTTGCACAAGGTGACGCACAGGTCGACGCCGCTCAGGAAATACTTTGTGAGGGGAGTGTCGAAGAAGTGCTGCTCGTGGGGAACCACGTTGTCGAGGATGGCGATGACCTTGCAGCTGTCGGGCATCCTGCGGGCTACATATCCCAGCGATGGTGCGAAGTACGGCATCCAGTACCGCATGATGAGGACGTCCGGGTTCCAGGCCTTTATGGCCCTTGCCGTGCGCCCCCAGGTAAACGGACAAGCCGTATCCAGCAGAGCTTCTGACTCTATGGGTACGGCTTCGTCGTCTGGAGTGACGTACTGTGTCTTTCCGGGGAAGAGAAAATTGGGATACTGCCTTGTAAAGTTGAATGCCTTGACATCGTGGATCTTGCCCAATTCAGTCATCAGATTGGCGTTGAACTGGGATATTCCTCCTCTGAAGGGGTAGAAACAGGACAGTATCGCGATTCTCAAGATTTATTCGCTTTTCTTCTGCTCGATGTAAGCTGCGTTGAGGCCTTCGATGATCTGGTCTGTAACGTCGAGGTTGGGATCGCCGGCAACTACGGGTGCGGGAAGGATGTCTCCCTGGGTTGCGAGGATGAGGGCGAACTGGTTCTCCTCATTGTACTTGTCGATGAACTGCTTGATTGCATCTGAAATCTGGTTGAGCATAACCTGCTGCTCCTCCATGATCTCGGCGTCCTTCTGCTGTGCGTACTGCTGGAAGGCTGCCTGTTGCTCCTGGAGTTTCTGCTGCTGCTGCTGAGCCACGCTCTGGGTGAGGAGACCCTTGTTGTATTTGTCTACGAATGCATTGCCGTCCTTCTCGAGCTTGCTGGCGCGGCGGTTGACTTCCTGCTGGATGCTCTGAACCTTGGTCTCAACTACTGAGCGGAGGTCATTTGCATAGTCATATTCGTTCAGGACCCTGTCGATGTTGAAGTATACGATGGCACCCTTGAGAGAAGCGGTTTCAGCTACTTCTGTTGACTCTGTTTTCTGTTCTGCGCCGCCTGTGCAGCTGACTGCGAAAGCACCTGCGATTGCGAGGATGCTGAGGAAGAGAGATGTTTTTTTCATTTTATTGTTCGATTGTATTATTTCCCGATATGCAAGACTGCAAAAATAATCAAAAATTCTGAATCTTCTGCAGATATTCCCATATAGTTTTCTCCAGGCCCATGTAGAGCGCGTCGCATATGAGCGCGTGACCTATGCTGACTTCGTCCGTCCACGGTATCGTGCGGATGAAATACTCGAGATTCACAAGGCTCAGATCGTGCCCCGCATTCAAGCCCAAACCCAACTCGCGGGCTGCCTTGGCGGTGGCCAGATAAGGTGCTATAGCTTCCTCAGGATCAATGGGATAATGCTCTGCGTAACCGGCGGTGTAAAGTTCCACTCTATCCGCCCCGCAGAGCATGGCGCCCTCGGCCATTTCAGGCTTGGGGTCGATGAAGATCGAGGTGCGTATTCCGCGGGAACGGAAGCATTCGCACATACGGGTCAGGAAAGCCCTGTTCCGGATGGTGTCCCAGCCTGCGTTCGAGGTTATCGCATCGGGTGCGTCGGGCACGAGCGTGACCTGGTCGGGCACCACTTCGCACACGAGTGCGGTGAATGCACCCGACGGATTTCCTTCAATGTTAAACTCCGTCTGTATGAGCGGCCGGATTTCCCGGACATCGGAATATCTGATGTGCCTTTCGTCGGGTCTCGGATGTACTGTTATGCCTTCGGCCCCGAATTTTTCACAGTCGATGGCGGCCTGCGTGACATTGGGCATGTTGCCGCCGCGGGCATTGCGTATGGTGGCAATCTTGTTGATGTTAACACTGAGTCTTGTCATAACACAAAAGTAACGATTTCTACTTAAAAAATTGATATTTATTGCTAAATTTGAAGTTTGGATATGAAACTGGCATATTACATCAAGAAAAAGGATCTCCAGGCCGACGAACGGGTTTTCAAACCCCTCCAGGAACTGAGCGCGAACGGGCACGAAGTCTACGACGTTTCCGGCGCCGGCGCCATCCTTCCCGGTACTGACGCCATACTCAGTTTCGGCGGTGACGGCACCTTCCTCACGGCCGCCCAGCTTGCGGTCATGTCGGGCGTTCCCATCGTGGGAATGAACTTCGGCCGTCTTGGTTTCCTTTCAGAAAACAGTCCGTCCAACGTGGTCGACGCCCTCCTCAAGGGAGAGTATTCCATCGAGGAGAGGGAGATGCTCATGGTCGGGATCGAGGGTGAGACCCCCCAGGGCTGGCATCCCCTGGCGCTCAACGAGATGACGGTCCACCGCAGCGGTGCCGCCATGCTGGGCGTCGACGTGACAATAGGCGGAAACCCTCTTCCCGCCTACTGGGCTGACGGTCTTCTCGTCAGCACCAGTTCCGGCTCCACGGCATATTCGCTCAGTGCAGGCGGACCCATCTGCACCCCCGACACCAGGGTGCTCATAGTCGCCCCCATCGCACCCCACAACCTGAACGTACGTCCCCTTGTAGTGCCCGACAGCACGGCCATCAGCCTTGTGCCACACTCCCGTTCGGGGAACGTCGTTCTCACACTCGACAACAGAAATTACATCATACCCGCCGGTACCAGGGTAGACGTCGGCGTGGCGCCCCTGCGCCTGCGCCGTATCCGTATCGGCGAATCATCATTCATCCAGGCCCTCCGCACACGCCTCCACTGGGGCGACGACCTGCGGAACGGCGCAGAATAGAACATATCATATCATGCAGGCACCAAGTGTTATCCCCACTCACGTCACCATAATCATGGACGGCAACGGCCGCTGGGCCAAACAGCGCGGCAAGGAACGTGTATACGGCCATTTCGAAGGCGTCGAAAGCGTCAGGGCCGTCATGGAGGCATCGGTGGACTGGGGCATACGTTACGTTTCCTTCTTCGCTTTCTCCGAGGAGAACTGGGCGCGTCCCGACAGTGAGGTGAACACCCTCATGGGCCTGATGCTCAAGGCGATGGTAGGGGAGCTCGACAATTTCAAGGAGCACGGCGTACACTTCCGTGTGCTCGGCAACCGCGCACGTCTGAGCGATGACCTCAATGCCACGATCGACCGGATCGACAGGGAGACCTCGTCCGGAACCGCCCTCGACATGATACTCTTCATCAGTTACAGCGGAAAGTGGGACATCAGCCAGGCTGCCGCCCGCATGGCAGCCGCCGGCAGCACCGACATCGAGCCTTTCCTTGTCACCGCCGGCATACCCGACCCTGACCTCCTGATCCGTACTTCCGGCGAACAGCGCATCAGCAATTACATGCTGTGGCAACTTGCCTATACAGAATTTGTATTCACTCCGACACTTTGGCCCGATTTTAGAAAAGAAGAGTACCGTGCCGCAATTGAAGAGTTCGCAAAGCGCGACCGTCGTTTCGGAAAAGTGAAATAATTGAGTATATTTGCAGACTATTTATCATAAAATGAAATTCGGACGGATATTTACACTGCTTGCGTTGTGCCTGGCTCCCTGTTTTGCCAGCGCCCAGACGTCAGACGTAGTGGTAGACTACAACAATCCGAAGAAATACATTATCGGCGGCGTAAGCGTTGAGGGGAATCATTATTTCAGCGAGCAGCAGATAATCCAGCTGACCGGAATGCAGGAAGGCATGGAGATAGAGGTTCCGGGTGAGGACATCTCCAACATAGTCAAGCGTCTCTGGCTGCAAAGGTATTTCGAGGATGTGGCGATGAACATCGACGGCGTCAGCGCCGACGGCGATTCTGCATATTTCAAAATCAGCATAGTTGAACGCCCCAGGGTTTCCCGCTGGACATTCACCGGTGTCAAGTCAGGTGAGCAGAAGGACCTTAAGGACCGTCTCAACCTCCGCCGAGGCGGAGAATTCTCCGAATATGTCGACAAGACAAGTTGCGACATCATCAAGCGCTTCTACTTCGAGAAGGGCTTCCTCAACTGCCAGGTAACCGCAGAGCCCCAGAAGGATACCATAGTCAAGAACGCAATCCGCGTGAACTTCAAGGTCGACCGCGGCGAGAAGATAAAGATCAAGGAAATCAACTTCATCGGCAACGAGAACGTCAAGGATTTCAAGATCGCGAAGACCATGAAGAAGACCAAGTCGGCCAAGATCTACAACTTCTTCAGCAGCAAGAAATTCGACGAGAAGGAATACCTCAACGACAAGAAGATGGCCCTTACCGCCTTCAACGAGGCCGGCTATCGCGACGCCCGCCTTGTGAAGGATACCATGTATCTGCTTCCCGCCAAGAAGGAGGGCAAGGCACCCAACCGCCTCGCGATCGACATGACCTTCGAGGAGGGCGACAAGTACTATTTCAGGGATATCACCTGGACGGGCAACTCGGTCTATTCCACCGAAGCCCTGGACCAGATCCTCGCCATCAAGAAGGGCGACGTATACGACCAGGTTTCAATGAACAAGCGCCTCAGCGGCGGCGGAAAGCAGAACGAGCTTGACGTCTCCAAGCTGTACCGCGACAACGGATACCTGTTCTTCGGCCTCGATCCCGTGGAGACCAATATCCAGAACGACTCCGTTGATGTCGAGATCCGCATCTCCGAGGGCAAGCAGGCAACTCTGAACAACATCATCATCAACGGTAACGACCTCACCAACGAGAAGGTGGTCCGCCGTCAGATCTACACCCGCCCGGGCTACCTCTTCAGCCAGTCCGAGTTCGAGCGCTCCATCCGTGAGATCGCGTCCCTCGGCCAGTTCGACCCCGAGGCCATCATGGACCCCGCCACCGGCTGGTCAATGATCCCCAACGAGCTGAACAACACCGTCGACCTCGTCTACAACGTTACGGAAAAGCCTTCCAGCCAGCTTGAACTTTCAGGCGGTTGGGGCGGCAACACCTTCGTTGCCACCGTGGGTGTAAGCTTCAACAACTTCAGCACCCACCGCTTCTTCGACAAGAGCGCATGGCGTCCCGTTCCTCTGGGCGATGCACAGAACCTTGCATTCCGCTTCCAGACCAACGGTACATACTATACCGCACTTACAGCAAGCTTCACCGAGCCCTGGCTCTTCGGCAAAAAGCCTACATCGCTCAGCCTGAGCGCATACTACACGCGCCAGACCAACTCGCTGCTTGCCTTCAACATCCTCAGCCATGACCGTCAGATGGAGGTCTACGGATTCTCCGCATCCCTCGGAAAGCGCCTCAAATGGCCCGACAGCTACTTCATCCTCTATAATGGTCTCAGCTGGCAGTCATACAAGCTTACTAACTGGTATTCAGGATACTTCATCTTCGACGACGGTCTTGCGCACAACCTCAGCTACAGCCTGAGCCTCATGCGAAACTCAACCGACCAGCAGATCTATCCCCGCCAGGGTTCCGACATCACGGCATCGCTTTCGCTCACTCCTCCTTACTCGCTCCTCCGCAAGTTCGACTTCGACGCCAACGGCAACAGGATCGACGTACAGGATCCCCGTTCGATCGACTACAGCCACTGGACTTCAAGGGACCGTTACAAGTGGATCGAATATCATAAATGGAAGTTCTCCGCAGCAACATACACCAAACTCGTCGGTGACCTCGTGCTCATGACACGCGCACAGTTCGGTTACCTCGGATACTACAACCGCAACTGGGGCTATTCTCCCTTCGAGGGCTTCCTCGTCGGCGGTGACGGTATGTCAGGATACAGCACCTACGGTTCGGAGGTCATCTCCCTGCGTGGTTACGAGAACTACTCGCTTACCCCTTACGAGTTGTCCGCTTACAACTCAAACGGATACGCATATGCGGGTAATGTATATGACAAGTTCACGGTCGAGCTCCGTTACCCTGTGATACTCCAGCCGCAGTCGACCATATTCGTGCTCGGCTTCCTGGAAGGCGGTAACTGCTGGTCAGACATAAGAAAGTTCAATCCTTTCATCATGAAACGCAGCGCTGGAGCCGGTGTCCGCATCTTCCTTCCGATGGTAGGTCTTCTCGGTGTCGACTGGGGCTACGGATTCGATGACAAGCAGAATGGTGGAAGTCAGTTCCACTTCGTTATAGGACAACAGTTTTAACAGCTAACAATTTAAATTCTGAATTAATATGAAAAAGATTCTTTTGATCGCCGTTCTCGGCCTCGCTTCAGTGGCTGGCTTCGCACAGCAGAAGTTCGCTCATGTCAACTCACAGGAGCTCATCACTCTCATGCCTGAGGCAGACAAGGCCCGTGAGGTCATGGAGGCTTCAAGCAACGAGGCTCAGGAAACCTACCAGTCAATGGTTGACGAGTACCAGAGCAAGTTCAGCCAGTATCAGCAGAAGGGTTCAACCTGGACCCAGACCATCCGCGAAAGCAAGGAGAAGGAACTCACCGAGATCTCACAGCGCATCCAGGAGTTCGAGCAGTCAATCCAGGTCGAGCTTCAGCAGCAGAACCAGCAGCTCATGGCTCCCATCTATGAGAAGGCCAACAACACCATCCAGGAAGTTGCAAAGAAGGGTGGCTACATCTATGTATTCGATGTAAGCTCAATGATCTATTTCGACCCTGCACAGAGCATCGACATCACCCCCGAGTGCCGCAAGATTCTCGGAATACCCGAGGGCAGGACACTCGAGACTCTCCAGAAGGAACTCGAGGCAAAGGCAGCTGCACAGGCTCAGTAGAATGAATTTTTCAGGCCCCGCTTCAGATGAGGTGGGGCTTTTCTTTAATTAATAATACTAATTCCTAAAGTTAATGCAACATAAAGTCATCGACACTAAAGATGTCGTGATTCGTTTTGCCGGAGATTCAGGTGACGGAATGCAGCTCACCGGATCTCTTTTTGCGGATATGAGCGCCATCTACGGCAATGGCCTCTCCACCTTCCCGGACTATCCGGCGGAGATCCGCGCTCCTCACGACACGGTTTCCGGAGTCTCCGGATTCCAGGTGCACATCGGTACGGAAAAGGTCAACACCCCCGGCGATTTCTGCGATCTTCTCGTAGCAATGAACCCTGCCGCCCTCAAGGCGAACGCCAAGTGGTGCAAGCCCACGGCAATGATACTCGTGGACGAGGATGCCTTCACCGACGCAGCCATGCAGAAGGCCGGCTACAAGACCGGGAACCCCTTCACGGAACTGCACGTTGAAGACAGGGCGCTCATCGTGGCCCCCATATCCACCCTCACCCAGGAGAGCCTCAAGGATTCAGGAATGGACCAGAAGGCCATCCTCAAGTGCAAGAACATGTTCACTCTCGGTATGGCATGCTACATCTACAGCCGTCCGCTCGAGTACATCTATGCTTATCTTGAGAAGAAGTTCGCCAAGAAGCACCCCGAGGTCATCGAACCCAACAAGAAGGTCCTGAACGACGGATTCAACTATGCCGCCAACATCCAGGCAATCGCCAATACCTATACTGTGAAGCCTTCCGGAAAGATGAAGAAGGGTACATACCGCAACATCACCGGAAACCAGGCTACCGCATGGGGCCTTCTGGCCGCATCCGAGAAGTCAGGCTTGCCTCTGTTCTGCGGCTCATATCCTATCACTCCCGCAACAGGCATCCTCGAGGAACTCGCCATCCACAAGAGCCTCGGTGCAAAGACACTCCAGGCCGAGGATGAAATCGCAGGTATCTGCACCGCCATCGGTGCATCCTTCGCAGGAAATCTCGCTGTCACGACCACTTCCGGCCCCGGCCTCTCGCTCAAGAGCGAAGCCCTCGGCCTTGCCGTCATGACAGAACTTCCCCTCGTTGTCGTTGACGTTCAGCGTGGCGGTCCTTCAACCGGCCTTCCCACCAAGACGGAACAGTCCGACCTTGGCCAGGCACTCTATGGCAGAAACGGCGAGTGCCCTGTTGCAATAGTTGCCGCACACTCTCCCGCAAACTGCTTCGACGCCGCTTTCAATGCAGCAAAGATCGCAGTCGAGCACATGACTCCCGTCATCCTTCTTTCAGAGGGCTTCCTCGGCAATGGATCTGAGCCCTGGTGCATTCCTGCAATGAAGGACTATCCCGAGATAGTTCCCCCGTTTGCACGCGGCCTTCTTCACGATGGTCAGAAGTACTATCCTTTCCAGAGGGATCCCGAGACAATGGTCCGTCGTTGGGCAGTGCCCGGCCAGAAGGGTTTCGAGCATCGCGTCGGCGGTCTTGAGAAGAACCACGAAGGCGCAATCTCCACCGATCCCGCAAACCATGCGATGATGGTTGTCGAGCGTGCGCGCAAGGTCGAGCTAATAGCAAAGGACATCCCTGCACTTGAGGTCGACGGACCTGCAAGCGGCAAGCTGCTCGTTGTCGGCTGGGGTGGTACATACGGCCATCTGCTCAGCGCAATGGACGAAGTCCGCGCTGAGGGCATCGAGGCCTCCTACGCACATTTCGACTACATCAACCCTCTCCCTGCAAACACGGCAGAAGTGTTCGCCGGATTCGAGAAGATCCTGGTATGCGAACTCAACGCCGGACAGTTTGCCGACTATCTGCGCGGCAAGTTCCCCGAGTCGGATATCCATAAGTTCAACAAGGTACAGGGCCAGCCGTTCCTCGTGAGCGAGCTCGTCCAGGCAATCAAGGAGGAGATATAGTCATGGCAAACCTTACATTCAAAGATTTCAAGAGCGACCAGGAAGTACGCTGGTGCCCGGGTTGCGGTGACCACGCCGTCCTTGCAGCCCTCCAGAGAGCGCTGCCGCTTGTAAGCCAGGCTCTCAACTATGAGAAGGAGCGTTACGTCGTTGTATCCGGTATCGGATGCTCGTCACGTCTTACATATTATATGGACACCTATGGCTTCCATAGCATTCACGGACGTGCAACGGCCATCTCCACCGGTATCAAGGTGGCCAACCCCACACTGACCGTATGGCAGGCCTGTGGCGACGGTGATGCGCTTGCAATCGGTGGAAACCATTTCATCCACGCGATCCGCAGGAACATCGACATCAACATAATGCTCTTCAACAACCAGATATACGGTCTTACAAAGGGCCAGTATTCTCCTACATCGAAGTTCGGTGCCATCACCAAGACTTCTCCTTACGGTACGGTTGAGCATCCCTTCAACCCCGGCTCACTCGTGCTCGGTGCAAAGGGTACATTCTTCGCACGTTCACTTGACGTCGAACTCAAGCTTAACCAGGAGATCATGACCGCAGCCGCCCTTCATGACGGATGCTCTATCATGGAGTTCCTCACCAACTGTGTCATCTTCAATGACGGTGCCCACAAGGATCTTTCAGACCCCGCCGTCAAGGCTGACCATACCATCATCCTCCGCCAGGGCGAGAAGATGATATTCGGCCAGAACAGGGACAAGGGCCTCATCTACGACGGCAAGAAGATCCGCGTCGTGACCATCGGCCAGGGCGGATTCACCGAGGACGATATCCTCGTGCATGACGCACACGCCGACAATATCGGCATCCACATGGCTCTCGCCGACATGAAGGGCCCCGATTATCCCGTGGCTCTCGGCGTCATCCGCGACGTGAAGGACATCACCTACGACGACGGTGTCCGCGACCAGGTCAAGGACGTCATGATGAAGTCCAGGATCCACACCGTCGACGAACTGCTCCACAGCGGTTCAACATGGGAAGTAGAATAATTATCATTTCAAATTCAAAAATATGAACACACAAGAAATCATGGCCAGCCTTCAGGCCAAGCACCCCGGTGAGAGTGAGTATCTTCAGGCAGTGCAGGAGGTATTGGAGTCAGTAGAGGAGGTTTACAACCAGCATCCTGAGTTCGAGAAGGCCAAAATTGTGGAGAGAATGGTCGAGCCCGACCGCATCTTCACCTTCCGTGTCACATGGGTTGACGACAAGGGCGAGGTTCAGACAAACCTCGGCTACCGCATCCAGTTTAACAGCGCTATCGGCCCCTACAAGGGAGGCCTCCGTTTCCATAAGGCAGTCACTCCTTCGATGCTCAAGTTCCTCGGATTCGAGCAGACATTCAAGAACGCCCTCACAACCCTTCCCATGGGCGGTGCAAAGGGTGGTTCCGACTTCGACCCCGTAGGCAAGAGCAACGACGAAATCATGCGCTTCTGCCAGGCATTCATGCAGGAACTCTGGCAGTGCATCGGCCCTGACCAGGATATTCCCGCAGGTGATGTCGGTGTAGGCGGCCGTGAGATCGGCTTCCTCTATGGCCAGTACAAGAAGCTCGCCCGCGAGTACAATACGGGCGTGCTCACCGGCAAGGGCGCAACCTGGGGCGGCAGCATCCTGCGTCCCGAGGCAACCGGTTTCGGTGCCCTCTATTTCACACAGAACCTCCTGCACAAGGCAGGCAAGGACATCGCAGGCAAGACCGTTGCCATCTCAGGCTTCGGTAACGTTGCATGGGGCGCCTGCACCAAGGCCACCGAGCTTGGCGCCAAGGTCGTTGCCATCAGCGGTCCCGACGGCGTCTGCCAGATCCCTGACGGAATCACGAAGGACATGATCGACTACATGCTCGTCATGCGCGCATCCAACCGCAACAAGGTTCAGGACATGGCCGACAAGTTCCCCGGCCAGGCAATCTTCACTCCCGGCAAGAAGGCCTGGAGCGTGAAGTGCGACATCGCCCTTCCCTGCGCATTCCAGAACGAACTTTCTGAGGATGATGCAAAGGAGCTCAAGGCAAACGGCACATGGTGCTGCTGCGAGGTTTCCAACATGGGCTGCCAGCCCGGCGCAATCCACTATTTCCAGAACAACGGCGTGCTCTTCGCTCCCGGCAAGGCTGTGAATGCAGGTGGCGTTGCCACTTCAGGCCTTGAGATGACCCAGAACGCTTCACACATCAGCTGGAGCGGCAAGGAGGTCGACGAGAAGCTTCACTTCATCATGGACTCCATCCACGAGGCATGCGTCAAGTACGGCACCCAGCCCGACGGCACCATCGACTACGTCAAAGGCGCCAATATCGCAGGCTTCATGAAGGTAGCTACCGCAATGCTCGAGCAAGGAATAATTTAATTCCTTGAAACATAACATAAAAAAGTCCTCGCATGTTGCGGGGCCTTTTTTGTTTTATTAGTATCGTGATTATTAGCGTTTTACGATATAAATGTGATTGCGGATGAGGCGCTCGCCGCTGTGGTCGAACCTGCCGTTGTCGGTGGGGTAGTTCACCACGTGGGTTTCGGGGTCGCCATGACCTTCGACACACATGGTGGTGGAGCCGCCGCCGTCAAGGTTGAGGGCATATCTTGGGGAGAAGTGCCTTGCCAGGAAGAGGGTGAGCTCCTTTGCGCTCATGCCTTCGCTTATGCCTTTCCTGCGGCCGTCCACGACTATCATGAGGAAGTGGTTGTCGGCCGTCTTGGCAACGGCCGTGCGGGGATGGCGTACTCCCTGATGACGCTCGGGAGCCTCGTAGGCAAGAGTGTTGATGTCCTGGTCGGTGTCTGCGAAGTTGACGCCCACGAGCTTGAAGTCATCGATGAGCATAGGCGCTGACGAGATTGTATATTTGCGCTTGTCGTTAGCGTAGAAGCTGCGCTGTGCATCGAGGTCGTCGATGTCCTTGCAGGAGAATTCCACCTGGACGTCACGCTTGCCGTTGGTGTAGACGGCGCCCTCGCTCTTCCAGTTGGGAACACCGGTATTCATCACAAAGTCGTTCGGCATGTTGCTGTACATCACGCCGTCGATCTCGAGCACTATCGATTCTGACTCATAGCCGCCGTTGATGATGGCCACTGCGCCCTTCTCCTTCATTGCCACCGAAGTGGGGATGTTCTCCTCGTTGCGGCAGAACTTGACCTGGTATTTCCTGCAGTTCAGGTCGAGGTCGATGACGTTGACTATCTGGTTGGCTGCCGTGATGTCGTCGAATCCCTGGAATGAGTAGTATACAAGCCCTTTCGAGATTTCCGTCCTTGTCCAGCCGTCTGAAGGGGACTGTGCGGAACAGGGGGTGAACAGCAGCGCTGCGACGAATAGTGCGGAGAAGATTTCAGTTTTCATTATTTGTGGTGATTTTGTATTTGGAATGCAAAAGTAATCAAAATCGCATTATGTTTTTTGCTATATTTGTAAATTAAGATATTAAGGCGTTTTTATGGCTAAAAAATCCACAATCAAAAGCAACTGGCCCAAATGGGCACTTCAGTGGACAACACTGGCAGCACTGATCTTCTTCCTCAGCGGTCTTGCTGAAAAAATCTTCCCCAAGATGGCTCCTGCCGATCCCGAGACATATTGCCCTGTAGGCGGACTCCAGGCATTCGTGACATACCTTGTCCGCGGATCCCTGCCTTGCTCCATGTCTTCGATGCAGATCATCATGGGCCTTGTGCTTGCTGCAGCGGTCGTGCTCTTCAGCAAACTGTTCTGCGCTTTCATATGCCCTGTGGGTTCTGTAGAGGACCTGCTTGGCAAGGCACGCCGGGCACTCAAGATAAAGGCCATCACCATCAAGGACGGCGGCATCCTCGACAAGGTCCTCCGTCTTCTCAAATACGCCCTTCTTTTCTGGGTGCTCACATCGACGGTCACGGCCAGCGAGCTCTTCTGCAAGAATCTTGATCCCTACTATGCAGTGGCCACCGGCTTCAAGGGCGAGATCACGCTCTGGATGGCCCTCATCACCGTGGGTATCGTAATCATACTCGGCTTCTTCATGGACCGCTTCTGGTGCAAGTACATCTGCCCGCTCGGAGCCATCTCCAACTCACTCAAGTTCTGGACATGGATGCTCCTTCTCGTCGCAGTATGGCTTCTCATGAATGTCCTCGGCCTCCATATCGGCTGGATAGCCCTCCTTGCCCTATGGTGCATACTTGCATGGGCCCTCGAGGTGTTCCACCGCAATCCCAAGATGCAGATCCTGCACGTCCAGGTCAATGAGGACAAGTGCGGCAAGACTTGTCAGAGCTGCCGCAAGAACTGTCCTTACGGAATCGATGTCGCCGCCCAGGCTCCTTATGTCACCTCTGTAGACTGCGTGCTTTGCGGCGAATGTGTTGCTGCATGTCCTTCCAAGGCGCTCAGCATAGGCGTGAAGCATGAGCAGAAGTGCGGCTTCGGCAAATACCTGCCCGCAATCCTGGCAGTAGTGTTGTTCATAGCAGCCATCATCGCCGGCGGCAAGTTCGAGCTTCCTACAATCTCCGAGACCTGGGGCATCGAGGAAGGCATGGAACTCCAGACCGTAAAGATCGGCCCTCTCAAGACCGTCAAGTGCTATGGCAGCTCAATGGCATTCAAGGCCCGCATGGAGGGCGTCCGCGGCGTTCACGGCGTCAAGACATACGTGCGCTCACACAATGTGGTCATCACATATGATCCCAAGGTCACCAACGAGGAGAAGATCCAGGAGGAGGTATTCGTTCCTTCACACTTCCGTATCTGGAGCCCCGATCCCAACAAGCTCAGCGAACTTAAGGTCGTCACCATACGTACAGAGAAGATGTACGACAAGCTTGACCTCAACTACCTCGGCCTTCAGATGAGGAATACCGGCAAGAGCGTATTCGGCGTCGAGAGCCAGTATGACTGTCCTCTCATCGTCCGCGTATACATGTCGCCCGACGAGAACCTCGACGAGGAGTGGTTCCGCGAGATCGTCAACAAGAAGGTCCTCTCGATGCCCGTTCATGGCGGCGGCACCAAGGATACTCCCGTTGACTTCGAGTTTGTCCGTATGGAGAAGGGCGAGAGCACAATCGGCATCGCAGAGTATCTTGAGAACATGTTCGACCCCTTCACTGCAGAGTTCAACGGCAGGTATCCCAGCGCAGACACCACCATCGTGCGCAAGCGTTACGAGCAGTATGAGGGCCAGCCCCAGTTCGTATACGAGATAGCAAACCAGAACTACGAGAAGCCCATCATCAAGAGGGCTCTGCCTTACCTCGGCAACCATCTCAGCCGTGAGGAGGGTATCATCGGCCTCTATCTCTGCCTTAACAAGGACCTCGTTCCCTGCCTGCAGGTGCGCTTCGCCGCTCCCATGACGGCAGAACGTGTATGGGAACTCATGAACGAGGATCCCTGGACCATCACCTACGCAGCCGATGACGTACGTCAGGAGGGTGCCCGCCTCAAGTTCGAGAACCCGGGCGTTGTCTTCCCCTATGAACCAAAAGAAAAGTAAAATATGAAACGTTTAGCAGTTGTAGCGTGCGTCATGCTCGCAGTCATGTCTTCTTGCAAAATGGAAAACCCTCTTCTTTCAGAATCACCGCTCCCTTACGGAGCACCCCAGTTCGACAAGATTGAGAACAAGCACTATCTTCCCGCCTTCGAGCAGGGAATAAAGGAGGCCAAGGCCGAGATCGACGCAATCGTCGCCAACCAGGAGGAGCCTTCATTCGAGAACACCATCGTGGCACTCGAGGAGTCCGGCCGCACCCTCAACAACGTGGCAAACATCTTCTACAACATCCTTGAGGCAGATACCAACGACGAGCTCCAGAAGATCGCCGAGACCATCTCCCCGATGATGACGGAATTTTCCATGTACGTGTCCCTCAATGAGCCCCTCTTCCAGAAGGTCAAGGCCGTATATGAGAAGCGTGCGGAACTCGGACTCGAACCCGATCAGACAAAGCTTCTTGAAGACACCTTCAAGTCATTCGCCCGCAACGGCGCGAACCTCAGCCCCGAGGACAAGGAGAAGTACAGCAAGATCGAGGAGAAGCTTTCTCTCGTGCAGCTCACCTTCGGTAACAATGTCCTTGCTGCAACCAACGCATACACCCTCAACATCACCGACGAGGCGCAGCTCGAAGGTCTGCCCCAGTTCGTGATCGAGCAGGGCAGGGCAGCCGCAGCGGAGAGAGGCGTCGAGGGCTGGGTATATGACCTCTCACAACCCAGCTACTCCCCGTTCATGCAGTACAGCACCAACCGCGAACTCCGCAAACAGCTCTACATGGCATACAACACCAAGGCTGTTGGCGGCGAGTACGACAACCTCGAGAACGCAAAGAAGATCATCGACCTCCGTATCCAGAGCTCCAACATCCTCGGCTATGAGACATATGCCGACTATGCCCTCGAGGACCGCATGGCAAAGGACAAGGCTACTGTGAACAATTTCCTCGCAGAGCTTCTCGAGCCCTCGATCCCTGCCGCAAAGGCTGAGGTTGCAGCCATCTACGAGTTTGCAAAGGAGAACGGCTTCGACGACACCGAGCTCCGTCCCTGGGATTTCAGCTTCTGGTCAGAGAAGTACAAGGATGCAAAGTATTCCATCAACGACGAGCTCCTGAAGCCCTACTTCCAGCTTGAGAACTGCATTCCTGCAGTGTTCGACCTTGCACACAAGCTCTATGGCCTCAACTTCATCGAGCGTTCCGACATCCCCGGATACAACAAGGACGTCAAGGTTTACGACGTAACGGACGAGACCGGCCGCCATATGGCGCTCTTCTATGCCGACTTCTTCCCCCGCGCAAGCAAGCGCGGCGGTGCATGGATGACCGAGTTCCGCGGCCAGAGCATTGTGGACGGAACTGAATACCGTCCCTTCATCAGCATCGTAACCAACTTCACCAAGCCCACGGCTACCGAGCCTTCGCTCCTTACCCACTATGAGCTTACGACATTCCTCCATGAGTTCGGCCATGCTATCCATGGCATGCTCGCAGAGGGCCGTTACGGTTCACAGACCGGTACCAGCGTTGCCCGCGACTTTGTGGAGCTCCCTTCACAGATCATGGAGAACTGGGGATACGAGCCCGAGTATCTCAATACCTTTGCAAAGCATTACCAGACTGGCGAGACCATACCTCAGGAACTCATCGACAAGATAGTCGAGTCAAAGAACTACCTCGCCGCCTACTCACAGGTGCGCCAGCTCCAGTTCGGTATCCTCGATATGGCATGGCATACCCTTACCTCAATGCCCGGGACCGGTACAATCGAGTTCGAGAAGGCCGCCCTCGCGAACAGCAGCGTTATCTACTCCGTTCCCGAGTGCTGCATCTCAACAGCCTTCGGCCATATCTTCACTGGCGGATACTCAGCAGGTTACTACTCATACAAGTGGGCTGAAGTGCTCGAGGCCGACGCATTCTCACTCTTCAAGGAGAAGGGAATCTTCAACCGCGAGGTTTCAAACTCATTCCGCGAGAATATCCTCAGCAAGGGAAGCACCGCTGACGAGGCTGAACTCTACCGCAATTTCCGCGGCCATGACCCCCAGCCCCAGGCCCTTCTCGAGAAGCTTGGTATAGTTGCTAAATAATAACGGACAGTATTTCTTTGAATATGAGAACATTGGTTGTTACTGACGTCCAGAGGGATTTCTTCAGCCCCGAAGGCAGTCTGTATGTCAAGGGAGGGGAGACCCTTCCTGCAAGGATTGCAGCGGCCGCTGCCGGATATGATGCCATAGTCTTCACACTCGACTGGCATCCCGGCGACCACTGTTCATTCGCCGCACAAGGCGGCCCGTGGCCGCCCCATTGTGTGGCATATACCCAGGGAGCCGGTCTGGCGGATGAGTTCGCGCTCATGCTCGCCGACGGAGCCCTGCTCCATTTCAAGGGCACCGATACAGGCCGTGAGCAGTACGGCGCTTTCGAGTTCATAACCCCTGAAGACCCCGAATACGCCGTGTTCGAGAATTCCGATACGATCGAGCTGTGCGGCATTGCCGGCGACTACTGCGTCAAGGAGACCGCCGCAATTCTGATGAAGACGTGGCCGGAGAAGGTCGTCCTTCTCCCCGAACTCATCGCAAGCATAGACGACGGAAGCACACTCCGCCGCTTCATCGAGGAAAATAACATCAAGACAAAATGAGACCGATAGTAACACACTTCACCGATAACGACCTTTACACCTTCACCTGCCAGTATTATATCCTGGAGACCTATCCGCGTGCAGAGGTCGAGTATTCATTCTTCGACAGGAACCACCAGAAGTATCCTGCAGGCTTCGCCGCCCTGCTTCAGGAGCAGGTCGACCATATGAAGGATGTCGTCATAACCGACGAGGAGGTGGATTACATGTCAAAGAAGTGCATATTCCTTCCTTTATGGTACTTCACATTCCTGAAGGGCTACCGTTTCAATCCCGCCGAGGTCACCATCAAACAGGATGAGGAAGGTTATCTTGACATCAAGGTCAAGGGCAAGTGGTTCAGCACCATCATGTGGGAGATGCCCATCCTTTCAGCGATATCCGAGCTGATGCACGAGTACCGCGGCGACCTTGCAAAGTACAATCCCGCCCTCGAGGAGCAGCGCGCTCGCGAAAAGATGGAGAAGATATTCGGCTCGGGTCTTGTCCTCGGCGACATGGGCACCCGCAGGCGCATGAGCTTCGCCCATCAGGACATGGTCATCCGTGTCATGAAGGAGGTCTGGGAGTCCCGTACCGACTGGTCCGGCAAGTTCACCGGCACATCCAATGTATGGCTTGCAATGAAGTATAATCTCATACCTCTCGGAACCATGTCCCACCAGCTCATCAGCTTCGAGGAAAACGTCAGCGGTGTGTTCGAGTGCAACTTCAATGTCATGAAGAAGTTCAGCGACGTATATGACGGCGACAACGGAATCTTCCTTTACGACTGTTTCGGCGACAAGGTGTTCTTCAGCAACCTCAGCAAGCGCATGGCCATGATGTACAAGGGCCTGCGCGTCGACAGCGGCGACGAGTTCGAGCAGACGGAGAAAATCATCGCCAAATATCAGGAGCTCGGCATAGACCCTGCCACCAAGCAGGTATGCTACAGCAACGGTCTGAATATCGACAAGGCTATCGAGATCCACAAGTATGTTAACGGCCGCGTGCAGGATTCATACGGAGTGGGAACATTCCTTACCTGCGACGTTACCGATGTGGATCCCATGAATATAGTCATCAAACTGACCCGTGGCCGCATTACGGAAAAACGTGCATGGCATGACTGTGTCAAGCTTTCGTGCAATGTGACCAAGACACTTGGCAACGAGGCCAAGTGCCAGTATCTGATCAGCCAGCTCTCGTAACCGATGATCTGCGGGCTGAACTGTGCGACCTGCCCATTTGCGGCACTTGAGCAGAAGACCGGGAAGGACATTGTCGTGAATGTCGTCGGCTTCGGCCTCGACAGCGCCATAGTCGATTTCACTTCCGCTCCTGTACGCACGTTCCAGCATCGCGGATATTCCATACGTCTTATAAACTTCTCCGGCGAGGACCATCACCTCGGCCGGAGAATTCTTGAAAGCCGCCCCGACATAGTGCTTCATGTCGCCGATTCGATGAACCTTGAGCACAGCCTCAAACTGACTTCGCGAATCATCGACATGGACGCCAGGGCGCTGGTGGCGCTCGGCTCGTACGACAAGCTGCTCGCCACCGGCCACTCCCTTGACTATGAAAGGTTGGGCTCACTCATAGGTCTGGACGTCATTCCTCTTGAGAATACCTCCGAAGAAACCCTGTCGCATCTGCTGAGCGCCATAGTGGATTCATTCGAGGCGCCTGGCCATCGCCACGTGCACGTGCCGTACGGCCCGGATATCGAGAAGTCCATCTCCCGCATCACCAGTCTCGTGAACAAGACTGACAGCCTCGGACAGACCTGGCATGACCGCTATCTGGCAGTGCGTCTGCTCGAGGATCCCACATACGTGTATCCCGCCGTCGAGGCCGCTCCCAATTCCGAGGAGATCAAGGCATGTGCCGCAAAGGAGGCGATGTCGCTCAGCAACGCCTACGGCGAACCTGTCTTCGACATTGTACGCAAGGCCAGGATGGGTTTCGTCACGGGTGCCCTGCAGGAAACGCTCCGTCACAGTTCCGACAATTCCGACCACAGCCTCTCCCAGCGTATCGATGCAGTCCTGACCAGCCGCTGGCTGGGCCTGCCCATCCTTCTTCTGGTCCTGCTCGGCGTATTTGCGCTCACCTTCGCCATAGGTGCATATCCCCAGCACTGGATAGAGTCCGGCGTCGCTGCCCTTGCTGCCGCGTTGTCATCCTCGCTGCCCGCAGGGTGGCTGTCGAGCCTGCTGGTGGACGGTATAGTCGAGGGTGTAGGAGCGGTGCTGGCGTTCCTGCCTAACATTGCTCTGATGTTCCTCTTCCTGTCGATTCTTGAAGACAGCGGATATATGGCCCGCGCAGCCTTCCTTATGGACAAATTGATGCACAGGATTGGTCTGCATGGCAATTCCTTCATTCCCATGCTGCTGGGCTTCGGCTGCAATGTGCCGGCCATAATGATGGCAAAGGGCATAGAGGACCGCAGGGACCGCGTGCTCACCATGCTCATGATACCTTTCATGAGCTGCTCCGCCCGCCTGCCGGTGTATCTGCTTTTTGTCGGAGCTTTCTTTGCCAGGGGCAAGGCTCTGATCATGATAGGTATATACCTTCTCGGCATATGGCTTTCCATCCTGTTCGCCTTTATCATGAAGCACACCAAGTGGTTCCGCAAGGGCGATGACGACTATGTGTCGGAACTTCCTCCATATCGTATGCCCACGCTCAGGAATACCGGGCGCCATATCTGGGAACGCGTAGCGGATTACCTCCAGAAGATCACTACCGTCATTCTGGCAGCTTCCGTCATAATCTGGGCGCTTGAATATTTCCCGGCAGACCGTACGAACGGCGGCGTTGATAGGGAAGTTTCCTATCTCGCCTCAATAGGCAAGGCGGTGGAGCCTGTGACCGCACCGCTCGGATTTGACTGGAAGATGAACGTATGCCTGCTCACGGGACTCCCTGCAAAGGAGGCAATTGTGAGCACCATGGGAATCCTTTACCATACTGACGATGATGTGTCGCTGGCACAGGCCATGCGGGATAGCGGGGGAATGACACCCGTGACGGCGCTTGCGTTCATGGCCTTCGTGCTGCTTTATTTCCCTTGCATCGCGACCATAGGGACGTTGAGGCGTGAGGCCGGCCGCCGCTGGGCTCTGTTCTCAGTGGTGAATTCACTGCTGCTGGCCTGGGTGGTGGCCTTCCTGATATTCAGGATCGGCAGCCTGCTGATATAAAAAGAAATCACGCTAGTTCAGCGTGATTTCTTTCATTATGTTGTCAAGTTTCAAGTAGTTCTCTATTGTCCAGAGGACGAACCTTATGTCGACGGAAACCGTCTTGCACCAGCCATCTGTCCAGTAGACGTTGCTTGCGAGCGATTCCTTGTTTCCGTCGAATGCGAGACCGATGATCTCACCGTCAGCATTCATCACCGGTGAGCCGGAATTTCCTCCGGTTATATCGTTGTCGGTCAGGAAGTTGACAGGAATTGCATCCGTATCCTGCAGCATGCCTCTCCAGCCGTCCTTGAGCGAGAAGTCATAGTTGCCTGGAATCTCCTTTGCAAGTATCTCCTTCGAGAATGTCTGCCAGGGAACCATGGCCCCGTCGCGCTTGAATGCGCCTACGGTCCCGTATGTGAGCCTCATCGTGGAGTTGGCGTCGGGGTATTGGAGAACTCCGGCAGCCTCCTTGGCCTCATACATGGCGTGTGTGTAGTCCTTGCCTACGGTGGCGATGTCGGGAGTGCCTTCAGCAATGTCGACGGCAGTGTTGAAGTCCCGTACTGTAATGTCGTTAAGGAACTTGAAGATCCTGTCATCCCTGGTCATGTAGTCGTCGGTCCAGAGGAATGAAGCAAGGGCATCGTAATCCACGTCCCTGCCGTCCCTGAACTGCTCGCGCACCCCCCTCTGGAACTTGCCCCAGTAAACGGAGTCCACGTGCTCGTAGAAGCACTTCACATTGTAGTCGAACAGCTCGCGCTCGACGCGCAGGTCGATTGTGGCGTATTCCTTTTCAAGGTCGAGGCCCATGGCGTTGTTCTTGATCCTTGCGGCAATGGTGCTGAGGCGTGTTCCCCTGACAAGAGTCTCGCGGAACCATATGGAGTTGCGCTGTGCATTCGCTGCAGCCTTGTACTTGTATCCGAGAGTGCTGACTATCTGCTTGTTCTTCTGTCCCTTGAGATATTTGCGCTCCTCGCATTTCTTGGCCTTGATGGCCTTGAATCGCCTGCAGCACTGCATCTCACCTTCCTGGCACTCCTGCACGTTGCTGAGCGAGAAGTAGCGGTCGGCATATTTCAGACGGATTGCAGGGTCGGAGTTCATCCACTTCATCATTATCTTCATCTGCTCACCGCGGACTTCCGTGAGGATGGGGTAATAGAGGTTCTGGTTGTAATCAACCTTTGCCGAGCTGGAGTATCTGTCGGTCCTGCCGGGGTAGCCCATTATCATGGCGAAGGAACCGGGCTGGTAGCCCTTTGTGCTGATGGTGAGCACTCTTCCGGGCTTCCAGGGGACATTTGCCTCTGAATGAGGAGCCGGTGAACCGTCGGGAGCCGCGTAGATGCGGTAGAGCGCGAAGTCGCACTTGTGCTGGGGCCATTCCCAATTGTCGATGTCGCCGCCGAAAGCAGCGATGCTTACAGGGGGAGCGGCTACAAGGCGTATGTCGGTGTATACCGTGTAGAGGGCCATGTAGTACTTTTCACCTGACCACATGGAACTCAGCGAAGCCTCGAAGCCGGTTTGGGCGCTGTACCTCTTCTCCATCACAAAACTGATGCGGCGCATGCCGGAAGGGCGGCCCGCCGCCTTTTCCTCCTCAATGAGCTGATTCACTTCATCGGTGACGTCGATGACCTTCTGCAGGAAATAGGCCGACTTGCCGGGGATGTAGATCTCCTCTTCCATATAGTTGGCGCTGAATCCGTCCTCGAGGTAATTGTGCTCAGGGGTGCTCAGGGCATGGACGTCCGCATATGCGCAATGGTGGTTGGTTATAAGCAGGCCCTTCTCTGAGATCATGCTGCCGGTGCAGCCGAAGTCAAGAGAGACGATCGCATCGCTCAAGGAGACGCCCTCGGCGTCGTAGATGTCCTTTACGTCGAGGTTGCAACCTTCGTTCTGCATGTTCTGGACGAGAGCGCGGCTGATGGCGTTCACCATCCACATTCCTTCATCGGCAAATGCCGACAGGGAGATGAGAACTGCTGTTGTGGCGAGAAGAAATCTTTTCATATTCATGTGGTTCATGGTTGCAAAATTAACCATAATGGGGATTTTATACTATTATTTTTTGCTATTTTTGTAATGTGTATACTTATGTAAAAAAATTAATCCGGCTTGTACTGCTTCTCTGTCTGTCCGTGAATGTCATGGCCAGGCCGGCAGCGGGCACCCGAACCGTGAGCGGCAAGGTCATAGACGCCGCCACGTCGGAGCCCCTTATGGGAGCAGTTGCCAACCTTGAGTCCCTGTGGGCGGTTGCCGACGAGAACGGCAACTTCGTCATCCCCAAAGTGCAGCAGGGCAAATACGTCCTCAAAGTCAGCCTTCTGGGATACGTCGACGTCGAGATGGAACTGGTTGTCAAGGACGACATCGAAGACCTTGTGATACCCCTCAACGAGAGCTCCCTCGCTCTCGACGGAGTCACCGTGACCGCTCAGCGTCCCAAGGATGGCATAGGCACCTCGCACAACATCGGCAGGGATGCCCTCAACCATCTCCAGCTCAGCAACATGACCGACATGACCGCCCTTCTTCCCGGCGGCAAGACGGTGAACCCCGACCTGACCACCGCGAATTCCTTCTCCATCCGCGAGGGCGGTTCCACCATGGGCAACGCGGCATTCAGCACGGCAGTCGAGGTGGACGGAGTCCGCGTGGGCAACAATGCCGGTTTCGGAGAGATGTCGGGAGTCGACACCCGCAGCATAGCCGTCGACAATGTCGAGTCGGTGGAGGTCCTCTCCGGTGTTCCCTCGGCCGAATATGGCGACCTGGGTGCCGGCATGGTCAAGGTCCACACCAAGACAGGCCGCACGCCTCTCAATGTCGTGTTCTCTGTCAACCCCCGCACTTACCAGGCTTCAGTGTCCAAGGGCATCGACCTCAGCAAGGAGAGGGGAGTGCTGAACCTCAGCGCCGAGTGGGCCAATGCAACCAAGAAGTTAAGTTCGCCCTACGAGTCCTATACCCGCCGTGGCATCACGCTCAAATATTCCAACACGTTTGCCGAAGTCCTGCGTTTCGAAGCAGGCGTATCAGGCAACCTCGGCGGAATGAACTCCGAGGACGACCCCGATGCCTTCAGCGGTGAATACACCAAGGCGCACGACAACGTCCTGCGTGCGAACACCTCGCTGAAGTGGCAGATCAACAAGCCATGGATCACCAGCCTCAAGTTCGACGCTTCAGTGAACTATAACGACAACCTTTCACACGTCCACAAGTTCAATTCCTTTGCTTCCTCACAGCCGTCCGTGCATTCCGAGGTTGCGGGCTACTACCTCGCGGACCGTCTTCCCCTCACATATTTCTCCGACCAGATAGTCGACTCCCGCGAGCTTGACTTCGCTGCGTCGCTCAAGTATGACTGGACAAGGCGCTGGGGCGATGTCAAGAACAACTTCAAGGCCGGCGTACAGTGGAAGGCCAACGGCAATGTCGGCCAGGGCGAGTATTATGAGGACCCCGCCCTTGCCGCCAACGGCTACCGTCCCCGTCCTTACTCCGACTATCCTTTCATGCACAACCTTTCGGGCTATGCCGAGGATGATATCACCTTCCCGTTCGGTCTGCAGGTAACAGCCGGTCTGCGCCTCGACAACGTATATGTGCGCGGCTCCCGCTACTCCCACGTGAACTCCCTGTCGCCCCGCTTCAACGCAAAGTGGGATCTCGGCAAGCACGTGACCATCCGCGGCGGCTGGGGCGTTTCCGAGAAGCTCCCGTCCTTCTACATCCTCTATCCGAAACCCGAATACCGCGATATCCAGACCTTCGGCTTCTCCCATGGCGACTCTGCGTCATACGTTTATTACACCCAGCCTTTCGCCATCGAGTACAACCCCGACCTCAAGTGGCAGCGCAGCAGCAATTCCGAGATAGGCCTCGATGTTTCGGCCGGTGACTTCAAGATGAGCGTTGTGGGATTCTGGAACGTGACCAGGAATCCTTACAGGATGATGTCGCACTACACTCCTTTCACGTATAAGATCAGCGCACTGGCACCGGGATATGTGATGCCCGACGATCCTCAGATCACCGTGGACAACCAGACTGGTGATGTGTTCCTCCGCGACGGATCCGAGGTGGTATGGACCCCCATGTCCACCAAGGTCACCGACAAGACTTTCGTCAAGACTACACGCCAGGAGAACGCCGCTCCCATGACACGTGCCGGTGTCGAGGCCACAATCGATTTCCCTGAGATCAAACCGATCAGGACATCGCTGAGGTTTGATGCGGCGTATACCTATACCGGGTATGAGGACCATGCCGAGACCTTCTACTACAACAACGGCTGGTCGCATACAAGCATAGCCAACCGCTCATACCAGTACGTCGGAATCTTCAACAACGGCGGCGGCTCCAACCAGATGGTATGCGGCAAGACCACCCATAATCTTGACGCCAACCTTACAGCCATCACCCATATCCCCGAAGCACGTCTCATCATCACCTGCAGGCTCGAGATGAGCCTGCTCACAAGGTCGATGAACATGCCTGCGGGAGCCACCGACCGCCTCCTGCCCGTGGCTTATCTGACCGAGGACGGCGTGCGTCATGATTTCACCGATGCAGACGCCGCAAATCCCGAATTCACCAACCTGATCCTGTATCCCGGCAACGACTATATGTTCCTACAGGACGGTTACGGTGCATATGCATCCGCCAACCTCTCCATCACAAAGGAGATAGGCAAGCATGTAAGTCTCTCGTTCTTTGCGAACAACTTCACCAATGCACGCCCTTACGTCGTCTCCATGGCAACTGGTGTGGGCGCGATCCTGACCCCCAACTTCTATTACGGACTCACGTGCAGAATCAAGTTATGAAAAAGCTGATATACATCATATTGCCTTTGCTCGCGCTGGTGTCCTGCCGCGGGTTCGAGGATAATCCTTACGGGGCCACCCTCTGCAAGTTTGCAGTGGAGGCCGCTTATCCCGACGGATACACTCCAAGGGAGGGCGTGTCCGTCAAACTGGAGGACATCAACCTCGGTAATGCATATGCCGCTGCAACGGATGCAGCCGGCGTGGCGACCTTCTCAGTTCCCACCGGCCTTTACCGCGTGAACGTCAGCGACCGCAACGGCGAGGACATCTTCAACGGTGCCGCCGACCGCGTTCAGTTGAGCTCCGACCTCCGCCTCCAGATACCGCTCAGGCATTCCAAGGCCGGCAGCATCATCATCAAGGAAATCTATTGCGGCGGTTGCAAGAAGTTGCCGGAGGAGGGCACTTACCAGGCTGACCAGTACATCATCCTGCACAACAACGACGTCGACGTGCAGTATCTTGACGGTCTCTGCCTCGGCACCCTGCATCCTTTCAACGCCACCGGAACCAACCCCTGGATCAGCAAGGATCCCGTCACAGGCGAGACCGTATATCCCGACTTCCTTCCCGTTGCGCAGGCCGTATGGCAGTTCCCCGGCAGCGGCAATGATTTCCCGCTTCAGAGCGGAGAGGATGCGGTTGTGTGCATGCGCGGCGCCATCGACCACAGCGCACACTATCCGCTGAGCGTCAATCTGAACAAGGAAGGCTATTTTGTCTGCTATAATTCCACATATTTCACCAATACCACCTACCATCCGGCTCCTGGCAGCAACATATCCGCCGACCACATCCTTGACGTGGTGATAAAGACCGGTCAGGCCAATGCCTACACCTTCTCCATGAGCTCGCCTGCAGTGGTGATCTTCAGATCCCAGGGTATGACCATGTCGGAGTTCGTCCAGCTTGAGGGATCGGTCATCCAGACTCCCGGCGATTCGCATAACCCCGTGGTCGCCCTTCCTGCAGAATGGACGGTGGATGCCGTGGAGGTGTTCAACGGAGCATCATCGACAAACGGCAAACGCCTGAGCCCGTCGCTCGACGCCGGTTACGTGGCATTGTCGGAAACTTACCTCGGCCATACGCTCATGCGCAAGGTCGATGAGGAACTGACCATGAGTTCCGGTTTCGAGGTCCTCATGGACACGAACAACAGCAGCGAGGACTTTTATGAACGCGAAATACAGTCATTGCATGAATAGGTTTCTGAAAATTACCGCTGCAATGCTGCTCCTTTCGCTTGCAGCCTCTGCGCAGCCTTTCGAGAAGGCGATGCGCAGCAACCTCTGGAACGACGGCTCCAATGCCAACGGCATACGTCAGGATTCCAGGAGCATCTCATATGCCGAACTCTATGGAGGATTCAAGTCCGGCGACTTCCGCGACACGTACGAATATGCCAAAGGCTGGACCGCCGGCGCAAAGGCGGCTTCCGTCCAGCATCTCAGCAAGTTCTCCATGTCCGGCTCCTTCGGTTTCGAACAGACCCAGGGATACGACATGTGCGGCTCGATGTTCATCAGGCCCGGCTTCTATCCCATAGACGCCCTCGAGTTCACTCCCGGCCGCAAGACCCTGCAGACTTACACGTTCAGTGGCGGAATCAGCGTGGACCTCGGCCCCAACTGGCAGATTGGCGGAAAGATCGACTTCGAGTCGTCGAACTACGCCAAGCGCAAGGACCTCCGCCATACGAACTACAGGCTGGATTTCGAGGTGGCTCCCGGCATTCTCTACCATAACGGCGACTTCGCATTCGGTCTGAACTACATCTTCTCCAAGAATTCCGAGACTGTCAGTGCCGAGCAGATCGGTACGGGCAAGGAATCACTCTTCGCCTTCCTCGACAAGGGAATGATGTACGGTGCGTATGAGCTCTGGACAGGAAGCGGCGTGCATCTTTCCGATGCGGGCGTGGCGGGTCTTCCCCTGAGGGAGAACATCCACGGCGCAGCCGCCCAGGTATCATGGAAGGGCTTCTTTGCAGAGGCTATGTGGCGCCACCGCAAGGGCCTCTCCGGAGAGAAGCAGTATATCTGGTACCGTTTCCCCGGCAGCGACACCAGGCTCACCCTCGGATACGATATCAATAAGAAGCATTTCCTCAGGCTTGTATGGAACAGTTTCAGCCAGAACAACAACGAGACGGTTCTCGAGAAGGTCACCGTAGGCGGTGTGACCAACGTTGTGGAGCACGGCTCGAATCTCCTTTCACAGAGGAGGAACAGCTCTGTCAGACAGGAATATGACTTCTATGGCGACAAACTGGAATTCAGGGAATACCTGAACTTCGGCTGGCGTGACTCCCAGTGCTCTCCCATGTATCCTTTCGTATACGGCCAGCGCATTTCCGACGTGTCCGCTTTTGCGGACGTCCTCGGGCATCTGGGCAAATGGGACCTTGCCCTGGGCGTTCTTTACTCGCAGGCCAGGTGCACTGAGGAAAGCCGCACCGTGGCTTCCGATTCAGGCGTCACCACCGAGCCTTTCCGTCTCGATGACTGGAACAGGGCCCATATGGATTACATCTGCAATCCTTCGATGACATTCATGCCACGCGTCCGCCTGAACTTCGGCCCCGGCCTCTATGCCGAGCTCGCAGGCCTTGTGGCCACAGACTTCAGTGCCTTCCGCGGAGGCGCAACTCTCAAATTCGGTTATAACTTTTAGAAACAGATGGATATGAAAAAAGCAACATTCTTCCTTGCAATGGTTGCGCTGCTTGCCGTAGGATGCAAGCAGACGGACCCGGATGGCCCCAAAGAGGCATCCGTTGTCAAGATCGAGCCTGTGATCACCCGTGCCACTTCCACCAACTTCGAGCAGGGCGACCAGATCGGCCTTACTGTGATCAAGGCCGACGCCACCGTGCATGCCGATAACGCATGCCTCACATACGAAGAGGCTTCCAAAGCATTCACAGGCAGCCTCAAGTGGTATGAGGATGGCGGACAGAAGTGCTCCCTCAAGGCATTCTATCCCTATCAGTCAGCCGGCTTCCCCGAGACTTTCACCGTGGCTTCAGACCAGAGCAAGGGCGCAGGCTCCTCAGACTTCATGGTGGCATCAAAGAATGACGTCTATCCCCAGCACGATGCTGTTGCAATGGTATTCCAGCACTACCTCAGCCAGATTATCATCAATGTGACCAATCCTGCAGGAGCAGATATCGAGAGCGTCCAGCTGACCGGCCTCATCCCTACAGCCAACATAGCCGTTGATGAATCAGGCGTGGTTACCGTGACTCCGGCAGAGGTTGACCTTGACGATGTGACTGCACAACCCGTTGTCGCAAACAAGCAGTACCGCGCCATCGTGATTCCCCAGACCGCCACATTCGGCCTCTCAGTAAGCGTGGCAGGCAGCGTGCTTGTAAAGGGAATTCCTGATGCAACCCTCAAACCCGGCTACACATACAATATCGACGTGGAAGTTTCCGCTGACAATGTCGTTGCCACAATATCAGGTGAGATCCAGAACTGGGAAGACGGCGGCAATCTCTCAAGCATCGACATCGAGGTCCCCTTCGAGGAGCATCTTGACGAGAACTATTTCGCATACGACGGCCAGACATATTCCGTAGCCTTCATGGACGACGGCAAATGGTGGATGACCCAGAACCTCAGCTTCCTTCCCAAGGGCGCAGCTCCCAGTGCTGATCTGAACAATGTCACAGCAGGCGTATTCTATCCCATCGTGATGAACGAAGGCAAAACTGCCGTCGAGTTCAGCACCAAGGACGAGAACATCGTGGCTAACGGATACCTCTATCAGTCAGAATTCGCTCTCGGCCTCAAGGTCGGCGCCCTCACAAGCGTGGCTGATGCCGAGGCGCTTGAAGGTGCCCAGGGAATCTGCCCCAAGGGCTGGCACATCCCTACGGCAGACGATATCCTCGGTCTCGTAGGCAAGGCCGTGTCGCCTCTTACAACAAACGTGAATGCACCTTACTATGACAGCAACAAGGGTAACGCCCTCATCGAACTGCTCAATGAGGACAACTTCAATGCTGCAGCATGGGGTGCAGTTACAATCAACGACAACACCAAGACTGCCGGAACCCTCATGGGTTATACTTCAGGCTGGCCTGAGATCAACTCCGGTTTCATAGTAGGTTCAACCTACGCCGGCGTAACCTACATGACCTCCGGCGATGCCGCCAGCGGCGTGAAGAACATTCAGTTCTACGGCTTCATGCCCATGACGAAGAACGGCACGTTCAACGGTTCCAAGGTCAGCTACCGCATCGCAGCATCAGTACGCTGCGTACGCGACTCCGCTGAATAGAGTTCCACAAACATACAACAAGAGGCCTGGCTCACACGAGCCAGGCCTCTTGCTTATTATATATTCGTTAAATACTAAAATTATGATAGTGGGGGCCGAAGCGCTCGAAAGCTTCTCTGTCGAGCATCTCCCTGTCGTCGGGGTGGGCGATGGAGATCATGAGCTTCGCCCTTTCCTGAAGGCTCTTGCCGTAGAGGTTCACTGAACCGTATTCGGTCACGAACCAGTGTGCGTCAGAGCGGGGAGTGACTATGCCTGCGCCTGTGTTGAGGCTGCTGACTATCTTGTTCTTGCCCTTGAGCGTGCGGGAAGCGAAAGCGATGATGCTCTTGCCGCCCTCCGACATGGTGGCTCCGCGGACAAACTCGAGCTGGCCGCCTGTTCCGCTGAAGATGCGTGTGCCTATTGAATCTGCGCTGACCTGGCCTGTGAAATCAACCTCGGTTGCCGAGTTGATGGCCTTCATATGTGGATTCTGTGCGATTGTCATGGGGTTGTTCGAATATGCTATGTCCCTCATGAGCACGTCAGGGTTATGGTCGATGAACGAGTATACGTCCTGTGAGCCGAGGAGAAAGGATGCCACCACCTTTCCTGTGTCGATCTTCTTGCATGCACCGTTGATGACGCCGGCCTTGATGAGCTTCAGAAGGCCGTCGGCGAACATCTCTGTGTGAAGGCCGAGGTTCTTGTGGCCGCCAAGCTCTCCTGCAAGGGCGTTGGGTAGCGCACCTATGCCCATCTGGATGCAGTCGCCGTCCTCCACGAGGGCTGCGCAGTTCTTTCCGATGATCATTTCGGTGGGGGTGGGCTCCGCGAAGTTTGCAGTTACGAGGGGAGTGTCATCCTCCACGAGATAGTCAAACGCGTCGATGCTGACAAGGTCGCCGTATGCGAACGGGACGTTGGGGTTGACAACTCCGATGACGAGTTCCGCAGACTCTATGGCAGCGATGGAACAGTCGACCGATGTGCCGAGTGAGACCATGCCGTTCTCGTCGGGAAGCGATATGTTGACAAGGGCTGCGCCGAGTTTGATGTGACCCTCACGGTAGAGCTTGGCGCTTTCGCCAAGATGCACGGGGAGGTAGTCGGCATAGCCTGCATTGACATTGGCCCTGACGTTGGGGCCGACGAAGAAGCCCTGGTCGAAGAATTTGCCTTCATATTCGGGGGCGCTGTAGGGAGCGGGACCTTCTGTGTGGAAATGGTGGAAATGGAGGTCGCACACGTCTCCGGCGTCGGCTCTGCGGCAGAGTGCCTGGATGAGGCAGTGGGGCACGCTTGCAACGCTGCTCAGATGGATGTGGACGTGGGAAGGGATATGGCTTACAGCCTCGTCAGCGGAAACGAATTTGATGGGTTTCATTACAAATTTATTATTTTTGTGGTGCAAATTTACAAAATATAATCAATGCATACAAAGCAGGAAAAGATGGAGGCCTTCGGCCGGCTTCTCGATATTATGGACGCCTTGCGCGAACGCTGCCCATGGAATGCCGAACAGACATTCGAGTCGCTGCGACCCATGACGGAGGAGGAGGTCTACGAACTTGCCGACGCCGTCCTCCAGGGCGACGAAAAGGATGTCTGCAAGGAAATCGGCGACCTTCTTTACCATATGGTCTTCTACGCCAGGATAGGTGAGGAGAAGGGCTCGTTCGACATTGCGGACTGCATAGGGAAGATCTGTGCGAAGATGGTGTTCCGCCATCCCCACGTGTTCCGTCCCGACGGCAGCCTCGTGCCTGAAGGCGAGGCTCCCAGCGCCAAGGAAATCGCTGATACATGGGAACTTGTAAAGGCAAAGGAGAAAGACGGCAACAAGACCGTGCTCAGCGGCATACCCGATTCCATGCCCGCGGTGCTCAAGGCTCTCAGCATGCAGGAGAAGGCCCGTGGATGCGGCTTCGACTGGGAGAAGCCGGAGGATGTCTGGGACAAGGTGCAGGAGGAACTCGGAGAGGCCAGGAAGGCCTGTGACGAGAAGGACCGCGCACATATGCAGGAGGAGTTCGGCGACCTTATGTTCGCCGTCATCAATGCCACCCGCCTTTACGGCATCGATCCGGAGGCGGCGCTGAGCGGCACTTGCAGCAAATTCCGCCGCAGATTCACATATCTTGAGGAGAACACCCTCAAGAAGGGAATAAAACTCACAGACATGACCCTTGCCGAGATGGACGCCATCTGGGACGAGGGCAAGGCAAAAGGACTATGACACATTGGACCGACCGTACCAGGCTGCTGCTCGGCAGCGACGGCCTTGACCGCCTGTCCGCCTCCCGCGTTGCGGTGGTGGGCGTCGGCGGCGTCGGCGGCTACGCAGCCGAGATGCTGGTCCGTGCCGGCCTCGGCCACATCCTCATCATCGACAATGACGAGGTGGGTGAAAGCAATCTCAACCGTCAGCTTCTCGCCCTGAACTCCACCGTGGGCAAGCCTAAGGTCGAAGTCCTTGCGCAGCGTCTGCTCGACATAAACCCTGACCTTGACATCGTGTCCGTCCCCGGGTATGTTTCAGAGGAGAATATGGCTGAGATAATGTCGACGGCCGGACCTCTCGACTATGTGGTTGACGCCATAGACACCCTCAGCCCGAAGATCGCCCTCATCCAGTACTGCCTCAGGAACGGGATAAGGCTGGTCAGCTCGATGGGCAGCGGGGCCAAGACCGATGCCACGATGGTGAGGATAGCGGACATCTCAAAGACATATCAGGACCCGCTTGCGTTCATGGTCCGCAAGCGCCTTCACAAACTTGGGATCTATAAAGGGTTCCAGGCTGTCTTTTCCGGTGAACTGCCCAGGAAGGAGTCCATGGTGATAGAGGAGTCCCGCAACAAGAAATCGCAGGTGGGAACCATTTCCTACATGCCGGCCGTGTTCGGATGCGTCTGTGCACAGGCAGTGATATCCTGCATTGCAGGGCTCACAGAAAATTGCTAACTTTGCCCGATATGTTTACCGTTCAGGAAGTAAAAGGCCGTAAGGACCTTATGCGTTTCATCAGATTCCCTGATGATCTGTACCGGAATTGTCCCCAGTATGTCCCGGCCTTGCATTCCGACCAGGTAAAGTCCCTCACCAAAGTCTCGACGCTGTCGTACTGTCCCCACAGGATGTGGCTCGCACTGGATGAGGCCGGCAATGTGGTCGGACGTATCCTGGCAGCCGTCAATCCCCGTTACAACGATCTTTACCGGACAAAGCGCGCCCGCTTCGGCTGGTTCGACGTGATTGACGACTATGAAGCCGCCCGTCTGCTGCTGAGTACGGCGGAGGAGTGGGCGAAGGCTCAGGGCATGACGGAGATCCATGGCCCTCTTTACTACAACACGCTTGGCAAGCAGGGCATGCTCGTCGAGGGCTATGAGAATATCCCTCCTTTCAACTGCATTTATAACTATCCCTACTACAACACTTTCGTGGAGAAGTACGGTTTCACCAAGGAGTGCGACTGGCTTCAGTACGAGGTGGTGGCCAATCATGGTGTCCCTGCAAAGGCCCGCAGGGTCGCCGACATCATGATGCAGCGTTACAACCTTCATTTCGCCGACATCGACAAGTTGAAGAAGGACCCTGCAAAGGTCCGCGGATTCTTCGACACCTATAACAGGAGCTTCATGGGCAGGGTGCACAATTTCATCCCGTTCACCGACGAGGAGATCGAGGAGGAGACCAGGGAGGTCATGCCTTTCCTTTCCGACAGGACCAGCTGCATAGTCCTTGACGAAAACGAAAACGTGGCAGCTTTCGGAATTACCTTCCCCAGTATCTCCAAGGCTCTTCAGAAGGCCGGGGGGCGCCTCTTCCCCTTCGGATGGTTCCATCTCCTGAGGGCCATGCACAACTATGAGGTATGCGACCTTATGCTCAACGGAGCCGCTCCCGAGTGGCAGGGCAAGGGCATAAGTTCGGTATATTACCGTGAGATGGCGGACAAGTCCCTGAAGACGGGCACCAGAACCGCCATCACCAACCCCCAGATAGAGTCCAACACGGCCGTCAACATCTGGAATGACTACGAGCGTGAGCCTTACATGAGGCGCCGCTGTTACATAAAGACAATAGAATAAGCTACATATGGCAGACACCAGTACATTACTTGAGAAAGTTCTCTCCCTGCAGGGCAAGTTCCAGAGCCTGCAGGATCAGCTCGCAAGCCCGGACGTGATGTCCGACATGAAGAAGTTCGTCCAGCTCAACAAGGACTACAAGGAACTCGAGCCCATCATCAAGGCAGGCCTTGAATACAAGAAGATGCTCGATGACCTCGCATCTGCGAAGGACATCCTTGTGAACGAGAAGGATGACGAGCTCCGCGAGATGGCCCGCGAGGAGATCGCCGATATCGAGCCCAGGATTCCTGACATGGAGCAGAACATCAAGCTCCTGCTCATCCCCGCAGACCCTGACGACGGCAAGAACGCCATGGTCGAGATCCGTGGCGGCGCCGGCGGCGACGAGGCTGCAATATTCGCAGGAGACCTTTTCCGTATGTACCAGCACTTCGCCGAGGCCCGTGGCTGGAAGCTCGAGGTGACCGACCAGGCACCCGGTACCTCCGGCGGCTACAAGCAGATAGTGTTCAAGCTCAGTTCGAACAACGAGGGCGTATATGGCATCATGAAATATGAGTCGGGAGTACACCGTGTACAGCGCGTGCCCCAGACCGAAACACAGGGCCGCATCCAGACTTCGGCCGCATCCGTCGCCGTATTCCCCGAGGCGGGCGAATTCGATGTCGACCTCAAGTGGGACGACATCCGTCTCGACCTCTTCTGCTCATCCGGCCCCGGCGGCCAGGGCGTGAACACGACCTATTCCGCAGTGCGCCTTACCCATATTCCTTCAGGTCTGGTTGTCCAGTGTCAGGAGGAACGCTCGCAGCTCAAGAACAAGGACCGTGCTTTCGAAGAGCTCCGTACCCGTCTGTACAATCTCGAGCACCAGAAATATCTTGACGAGATCGCATCCAAGCGCAAGACCATGGTAAGCACCGGCGACCGCTCCGCAAAGATACGTACATACAACTATCCCCAGGGCCGTGTCACCGACCACCGTATCAACTGGAGCATGTACAACCTCCCCGTCTTCATGGACGGAGCAATCCAGGACTGCATCGATCAGCTTCAGATAGCCGAGAACGCAGAGCGTCTGAAGGAAGCCGGAGAATAGATTATCTCAATCTGCTGGAACTACGTACAAGCTGCTCGTCGGAGAATATCTTGCGGGCAGCTATTATGTTGAGTATCGCTGCGACTATGGGGAATACGCAGGGGAGGTGGAAGAGCCTCTCGCTGTGGGTGGCGATGAAGTCCACCGCAATCCATCCCTGAAGCCCGAGGGCGATGAGTGCGCTTAGTATGGCCGTCCTTGCCTGGAATATCCTGTGCTTGTATGTTGTAAGCGCAAGGAGGTTGAGCAGTGTGACGACGATGAGCAGGACGAGGTAGGGGAAGTAGGATATGAAGCTTATGTCATCGGCCTTGCAGGTGAAGAACATCGCGCCGAGAAGGCCGGTGGCTATTGCCAAGTAGAGTGTCTGAATTCTTTGCCACATGATCTATCTGGAATTGAAACGGGAGAGTATTGTCTCCTCGTATGATTTTGATACAGGGATGGGGTCTATGCCGGGCATGTCGAGGTCGACCATGTAACTGCCGCTCTCGAAACGCAGGGTGCTTATCTTGTCGAGGTTCACCATATACTTGCGGTGGCAGCGTACGAGTGTGCTGTCCGCGAAGCTCTCCTCAATTGTCTTGAGCTTGCAGCGCAGCATGTACTGCTTCATCTCACCGGCGGTGTTGACATACCATACCTGGATGTAGTTGTCGTCCGACTCGAGGAAGTAGAGGTTGTCCGAGTTGACGCTGAACTTTATGGCGCCGTTGTTGTCGGAAAGGTTGATCCTCTTTTCCTTGCTTGCGGGTACCTGCTCGTCGCTCACCACGTTGCTGTAGTTCATCAGGCGTATGGTGTTGTTCTTGTCCTCGATGGCGAAGTACAGCCCGCATATTATGTAGGGAACGCCCAGGGAGACGAGCGATATGAGGAAAGTCTGCACGAACAGGGGGATGAACTTGACCTCGCCGGCGTCGATCAGCCCGAATTCGTGGCCCTCGATCGTGAAGAAGGTGTATACGAGTGAGATGATGCAGACCTCGCCAAGGCACCAGAGTATGTACTGCAGGTAGGTCATGTCGGCCGGGCTGCGGTAGTAGAGGGTTCTCTTGCTGACGACCACAAGCAGCAGCGCGAACACGAAGAACACCACGGTGTACCCGAAAGCCTCGTTCCAGCCCAGCTGGAACCAGACATTGCCCGTGAAAGGTATGCTGACAAGGATGAAAACGAGGGAGAACAGCGCCGCGAAAACCACGCTGGCCGTCAACTGGTGCTTTCCCAGAAGATAGCGTGGAATTATGTCGGACAATCTGAACATCGGTCGTATTTTTGCGAAATACAAATATAAGAATAATTTGCTACCTTTGTAAATCTAAGTGTTTCTGTATGGAGAGAAGAGTTGTTGTTACCGGTCTTGGTGTCGTTTCCTGCATAGGGAACGACGTTCCGACGTTTTGGAACAACCTGGTGTCCGGAGTCTGCGGAATCGAGGAGATAAACGAGTTCCCCACCGACGGCTTTGCCGTCAGAATAGCCGGCAAGGTCCGTGGATTCAATCCGGAGAACTATGGCATGGACAGGCCCTTCATACGCAAGCAGGACCCCTTCTCGCTGTATGCCATGGCTGCCGCCTGGCAGGCCATGAACGACTGCGGACTCGTCTCCGACGGTCCAGATGCGAACATCGACCCTTACAGGCTCGGAGTATACATGGGTTCGGGAGTGGGCGGTTTCGATACAATCGTCCGTGAGATCGGCCATATGAACGAGGATCCCAGCGGCAAATGGGTGTCACCTCTGTTCATCCCCACCATGATAGCCAACATGGCTGCCGGCAATGTGGCAATTAAGTTCGGCGCCAGGGGCGCCTGCCTCAATATCCAGGCCGCCTGCGCGACCTCCACACACACTCTCGGCGAAGCCTATCGTTCCATCAAGCACGGTTATTCCGATGCCATCATAGCAGGAGGCTGCGAGAATGACGCCATTCCCATTGGTATCGCCGGATTCGCCAACGCCAGGGCCCTTTCCCGCGAAGCCGATCCCAAGCACGCCTGCCTGCCCTTCAGTGCAGACAGGGGCGGTTTTGTGATGGCGGACGGCGGCGCCGCCCTCGTTCTCGAGGAATATGAACATGCAAAGGCGAGGGGCGCGCACATCTATGCCGAGGTCGTCGGTTACGGCGCCACCTGTGATGCATACCATGCCACCGCACCCCGTCCCGACGCCACCTCGCAGGCCGAGTGCATACGTCAGGCCCTCTCACAGGCCGGCTATGATCAGCAGAAGGACTGTCTCTACATCAACGCGCACGGCACCGGTACCAAGCTGAACGATGTTACTGAGACCCAAGCGTACAAGCTGGCTCTGGGCGATGGCGCATTCAAGGCGCACATCAGCAGCACCAAGAGCATGCACGGCCATATGCTGGGCGCGACCGGCGCCACCGAGGCTATAGCCACCATACTGGCCCTGCAGGAGGGTATTGTTCCACCCACCATCAACCTTGACAGTCCCGATCCCGAGTGTGACCTCGACTATACGCCGAACAAGGCCGTGAAGGCCGGACTCACCATCGGTATATCCGACTCGTTCGGCTTCGGCGGGCATAACGCCTGCATCGCTTTCCGTAAAATCTAACTGGGAATTCCTCCGTCGATCCTGTGACCTTCGGCCATCACCCTGCGAAGCTCGGCTTCGAGGGCGTCGGCTATGTCCTTTGCGTCCGGGAGGGGGGACCTCTTCTGAACGGGCTTCTGCAGCTTTCCGGCCCTCGCGGAGGCGATGGTCGATGCATCTATGCCCATGGAGTCAAGGTAGTCCTTGAATGCGTTCCTGCTGCACCTGGCGGCCCCGAGGAGCAGGTGCTCCGGGCCGGGCTGGTGACAGTCTTCCTTCAATGCCTCGTAAATGCTCAGGTTCAGGGCGTTCACGGCGCTTGCCGTGAACCCTATGCGGCTGCTGTCGGACCATGAGATGGCCCGGGGCCTGAAAACCTGCCTGTCGATGTGCTCCTTGAGCGCCGCAAGATCGACTCCGCAGGCTTTCAGCAGACTGCAGAAGCCGTTGTCGCCATGCCTCAGCGCGCCAAGCGCAAGGTGGTCCACGGTCAGGCCGAAGTGACCTGTCCGCATGGCCTCGTCGCGTGCGTATCCGAGGATGGTTTCAAGCAGTGGGGAGACGGAGATGTCCATATGTAAATAACTGTGCAAATATAAGGATTTGTCATAGATTTTGACTATATTTGCGTGTTTATATAAGAAAGCGAAAACTTAAAAAGTTTTATGGATCAGGATAACAACAATTCACAGGAAATCCAGGAAGTGAATCACGGCTTCATAGAGCCCGTGGAGATAGACCACGAGATGCGCTCCGCATACATCGACTATTCGATGTCGGTGATCGTGTCCCGTGCCCTGCCGGATGTCAGGGACGGCCTCAAGCCGGTTCAGCGCCGAGTCCTTTTCGGAATGGACGGTCTCGGCCTTTCATATGGCGGACAAACAAAGAAATCAGCCCGTATCGTCGGTGAGGTGCTCGGTAAGTTCCACCCTCATGGCGACTCCAGTGTATATGATGCAATGGCCCGCCTTGCACAGAACTGGAACCAGCGTTACCCTCTGGTATGGGGCCAGGGTAATTTCGGTAGCATGGACGGCGACCCCGTGGCCGCAATGCGATACACCGAGGCCAAGCTTGCAAAGATGGCTGAGGACGTTCTCGGCGACATCGACAAGAATACCGTCGACATGGCTCTCAACTTCGACGACTCCCTCGAGGAACCCACGGTACTGCCCACCAAGCTCCCTCTGCTTCTTCTCAACGGATCCGCCGGTATCGCCGTAGGTATGGCCACCAACATGGCGCCCCATAACCTTGGCGAGTGCTGCGATGCCATCAACGCATACATCGACAATCCCGACATTACCACCGAGGAACTCATGGAGTATGTCAAGGGCCCCGATTTCCCTACAGGAGGCACCATCATGGGCCGCCAGGGCATTGTGGATGCATACAATACCGGCCGCGGCAAGGTCGTGGTACGTGCCAAGACCGAGATCGAGGAGGCCGAGAACGGCCGTGAGACCATCGTCGTCACCGAGGTTCCCTACATGGTGAACAAGGCCGAGATGCTCGGCCGTATCAGCGAGATGATACGCGACAAGAAGATCGAGGGTATCTCCGAGATCCGCGAGCTCACCAACCGCGAGGGCATACGTATCGAATTCCAGGTCAAGAAGGACGCCAACGCCAGCGTCGTCCTCAATACTCTGTTCAAGTACACCGCCCTTCAGAGCAGCTTCGCCATAAACAACGTCGCCCTTGTCAACGGACGCCCGCGCACACTTTCGCTCAAGGAGCTTATCCAGAACTTCGTAGGGTTCCGTCACGAGGTCATCGTACGCCGCACGAAGTTCGAGCTTGAGAAGGCTCTCAAGCGCGCCCATATCCTCGAAGGTCTGCTCAAGGCCATCGACATCATCGACGAAGTCATCGCCACCATACGTTCATCCGCAAGTGTCGACGAGGCAAAGGAACAGCTCGTTGCAAAATACGGTTTCACAGAGATCCAGGCCGGCGCAATCGTCGAGATGCGCCTGCGCCAGCTCACCGGGCTCGAGAAGGAGAAGCTCCAGGCCGAGTACGAGGAACTCGAGAAGTTCATCGCACGCTGCCGCGAGATCCTCGGCAGCGAGGAGGAGCAGCTCAAGATCGTCAAGGAGGAGACCTCCCAGATGAAGGCCAAGTATGGCGATCCCCGCCGTACTGAGATCACTCTCAGCGCCGAGGAATTCAACCCCGAGGACTTCTATGCCGACGAGGATGTGGTCATCACCATCTCCCATCTCGGATACATCAAGCGCACCCCTCTGGCCGACTTCCGCACACAGGCCCGCGGCGGCGTGGGCAAGAAGGCCAGCTCGACCCGCGACGAGGACTTCATCGAGCACATCTATGTCGCCAACATGCACTCCATCATGCTCTTCTTCACCGACCAGGGTGTAAGATACTGCAAGAAGGTATACGAGCTTCCCGAAGGCACCCGCACATCAAAGGGCCGTGCCGTTCAGAACCTGCTCTCCATCGGTGCCGACGACAAGATCCGCACATATCTCAACATCCCTCTTCCCAAGAACGCCGATATGACGGCCGAACGCTATGTGACCCTGTTCACCAAGAAGGGTGTCGTCAAGAAGACCGACCTTGCCGACTACGTCAACTCACGCAGCCTCAACAAGGGTATCATAGCCATCAACATCCGTGAGGGGGACGAGCTTCTCGACGCCCTGCTCACCGACGGCACCTTCGATATCATGGTCGCTGCCCGTAACGGCCGCTGCTGCCGCTTCAAGGAGGAGTCCCTCAGGTCTCTCGGCCGCAACTCTTCAGGTGTCCGTGCAATCGACATCGAGGACGACGACGAGGTTATCGGCGCCGTTGCATACCAGCCCGCAGCAGATGATGCTGCAGCCCATACCATCCTGGTAGTCAGCGAGAACGGCTATGGTAAACGTTCCGATCCCGAGGAGTACCGTCTTACCGCAAGAGGTGCCAAGGGTGTGAAGACAATCGCCATCACAGAAAAAACTGGTCCGCTTGTTGCAATAAAGAACGTAACTGAGGAAAATGACCTGATGATAATCACCAAATCCGGTCTTACAATCCGCGAGGCCGTATCGGATATCAGGGTTGCCGGAAGGGCCACACAGGGCGTCAAGCTCATCAATATTCGCGAAGGAGATTCGATCGCAGCCGTCTGCCCCGTAGCAAAGGCCGAGGAGGAAGTCGGGGAAGTTTCCGAAGAGCAGCAGGCACCTGCAGAAACGACAGAATAATTATTAACTAACCATAATTGTCATGAAAAAGATTTTAGTAGTATTGGCACTTGCAGGAGCAATGCTCTCCGCTGCCAACGTACAGGCTCAGGTCAAGAGCGTGGGCGCAGTCCGCTCAGCAGTTGAAGCTGCTCAGAAGGCTGCCGCAGATGCAAAGAAGGCCACAAAGACTGCAACCTGGCTCAAGCTCGGCCAGACTTTGGTTGATGCTTATAACGCACCTATGGGAAATGGCTGGATCGGCGCTACCGAGCAGGATCTCACACTCGTCATGGGCAGCGTGAAACCTTCAGCTGAGGAGCAGGTCACCATCAACGGTGAGCCTATGGTAAAGAAGGTATACGATACCATGAACTATTATTTCAACGCACAGGGACAGCTCTCTATCATCGAGGTTACAAAGCCCGTCGTTGATAACGCTCTCGAGCAGGCCCTCGATGCATACAAGCAGGCATCAGCTCTCGATGAGAAGGGCCAGAAGACAAAGGACATCACCGAAGGTGTATCCGGCATCGTCGAGAAGTTCAACAACGCTGCATACAACGAATATTCATTCGGAAATTTCGCAGGCGCATCAAAATTCTTCCAGAAGGCATATGATGCTTCAACAGCGATCAGCGGTGTCAACCCTGACCTTGACGCACTCTACAATGCAGGCTTCACCGCTGCTGCAGTGAACGACCTCGAGACTGCAAAGGCATGCTTCGAGAAGTGCATCGCCAACGGTTATGAAGGTGAGAACGGCGACGCTTTCACAAAGCTCGCAGACGTTGAGGACAAGCTCGGCAACAAGGAAGCCAGCAAGACAATCCTCGAGGACGCATTCATCAAGTATCCTCAGAGCCAGGGAATCCTCATCGGCCTCATCAACTACTATATGACCAGTGGCGAGAATACCGACCGTCTCTTCGCCCTCATCGCTGATGCAAAGGCAAACGAGCCCGAGAACGCATCTCTCTACTATGTCGAGGGTCAGGTTAATGAGAAGCTCGGAAACTTCGAGGCAGCTCTCAAGTCATATGACGACTGCGTTGCAGTAAATCCTTCATATGCATACGGTTACATCGGCAAGGGTATCCTTTGCTACAACAGGGCCGTCGAGATCCAGGATGCAGCATCCCTCGAGATGGACCAGGCCAAGTACGACAAGCTCGTCGAGGAGTTCGAGTCTACACTCAAGGCTTGTATCGAGCCCTTCGAGAAGGCTTATGAGACTTCTGATGACGAGACTGTCAAGACCGGCATCGCAGAGTACCTCAAGAATGCTTGCTTCCGCTTCCGTACAGAAGGCGACGACTGGCAGGCAAAATATGAGAAATACGCAGAGGCCGCTGCAAAATAATCAGTAACCGATACCTGTTGCAGAACTGACTCTCCGGAGCGTCTGCATCATATTGTCGAAATCACTTGGATTGGACCATTCGCTCCTGCGGGTGGCCCAATCTTTTATCAGTATGGTGCTGTATGTGTCGCGCAGCATCCCGGGAAGAGTGCACCACATGAAACTGATTTCAGGTTCCAGCATCCGTTTTTCGCCGGTCTGGCGGTCATGGGTGAAGCGGAGGGTCACCATGAGTTCCAGCCTCGTGTTCGTGGCGCTCATGTTCGATACGGCATTGCCCATGGAATAGATTACCGGTACACCGCTTATGTGCGTTGTGTCCTGGACCACATGGGGATGCGCGCCGACGATGACGCTGGCACCCTTTTCGACCATGTGCCTTGCCCAACTCTCCTGTGACTGGCTATGCTTGAGCTGATATTCCGTGCCCCAGTGGGGGAGGGCCACTATGAAGTCGGCACCTTTCTCCTTTGCCCTGTCGAATGCTTCGTCCACGCTCTGCTCATTCATCCTGTTCACTTTGGGCCACTCTGACGAACCGCCCATATTGGTGCCGTATGTGAAATTGATGAAGGCTATTCTGATGCCCTTGCGGAGCATTACCTGGGGGTAGTGATCTTCATCCTCAGTCCTGTTTCTGGAGGCGCCTGTGAACTGAGTTCCGAGCGAGTCCCTGATCTGGTCGTAGACGCTGAAAGTTCTTGATAATCCGGCATTTCCCTTGTCAAGTATATGGTTGTTCGCCAGCAGGCATAGGTCGATGCTGCACTGCCTGCATACCGTCCAGGGATATGAGTCGGGACATGAGAAGGCAGGGTATCCCGTGTAGGGTGCGCCGCCGAGGGGGAACTCCATGTTGGCCACCGCTATGTCCGCCTCCGACAGAGGTTCGGAGACCAGTTCCAGAAAACTGTCGTATTGGTATGGCAATTGCTTCGAGTGCATCATTACGTCGCCGATGATACGTACCGTTACGGTATCGGTGCCGGCGATCCATGGCCTGGGAATGGGGCGTAAAAACAGACTCGGGCCCTGTGCTGTGGCACAAAACCATGTCAGAAGCAGTGCGATGCAGAAGAATGCCTTTTTCATTGGACTGCAAATATAAAACTTTTGCTTAAATTTGTAGGTTATGAAGAAAGTTCTTGCATTAGGGGCCGTCGCAATGCTGATGCTTATTGCATCAGGCTGCGACACGTTCCGTAAAATGGCAGGCAGGCCCACGTCGGAGGACATAGAACTGAAGCGGGGCCTCATTGAGGCTGCCCGGTTAGCCGAGCAGGCCCGTCTCGATTCAATAGAAGCGGTCCGCAAGCACGTTGCCGACTCTCTGGCGGCACACCAGGCCATGCTTGACGCGGGCGTGCCCATCAAGACCACGAATATGGTCACTCCTTCCGTGAAAGCCCGTATGGGCCATCGCTACTATGTGATTGTCGGTGCTTTCGGCAACGTCGACAATGCCAGGCGTATGCAGAAGAAGGCAGCCGATGCAGGAATAGATTCGGAACTGATACCCTACAGGAACGGGGTAACGGCCGTGGGCCTCTGCCCGTCGGACAATCTCGCATCGCTTTACGAGCCTTTCATGCGTGTAAGGGAGCAGGCTTTCTGCCCCAAGGAAGTATGGGTCATTGATATGGAATAGGCTATGAAAAAGATATTTCTTTCGCTTCTGACGGGCCTCTCCGCAATCGCCGCCAATGCCCAGTTTGCCGTTTCCCATCCTTTCGGACTCGATATGAGCGAGACACAGGCCGCCATGTACGAGCATGTGCAGAACATTTCCGCCGCCGCGCTGGAAGGCCGCGCAGCGGGCTCTGAAGGTGAAAAGGCGGCGGCCGAATACATTGAAAACTGTTTCAAGGACTACGGCCTCGACCTGCTCTCTCCCGATGGAGGCGACATCTTCGGCATGAAGCAGGAAAAGGGCGACACGCTCACCTCGCGCAATGTCATGGCATTCATCCCCGGTTATGACAAGGACCTCAGGGACCATTATCTCGTAATAGCGGCAAGGCTTGACAATCTTGGCTGTGTGGACGTCAATGTGGACGGCCAGAGGATGCAGAAGGTATACTATGGCGCCAACGGAAACGGATCCGGACTCGCCGTCCTGCTCGAACTTGCAAAGATGCTCAGCACGAACAGCGTCCTCCTCAAACGTTCTGTCATACTGGCCGCCTTCGGCTCAAGCCTTGAAGGCGGCGCCGGTGCGTGGTATTTCCTGAACCGCTCGTTCTCCGGAACACCGAACATCGATGCGATGATAAACCTCGACATGCTCGGTACCGGCTCCAACGGCTTCTATGCTTATACGGCTTCCAATGCCGACCTCAACACCCTGCTGGCCAACATGCAGGGCACCCTTCAGCCTGTCCAGCCGAAGGTGGTGGCGCAGGAGCCCGTGAACTCCGACCACAGGATATTCTATGACAAGGAGATACCCGCCGTGTTCTTCACCACAGGCATGTATCCCGAATACAACACTGACAAGGACACCGCATCCATACTCGAATATGACGATATGGAGAGGATACTCGAATATCTGTACAATTTCAGCCTCTCGCTGGCGAACGGGCCCAGGCCGGAGTTCCGTCCCACGGAGCAGACACGCCGCAAGCACATCTTCGACCGTGACGTGGTGCCTTTCTTCGAATGTGACACCAAGCCCACCTTCCTTGGCTCGAACGACCCTTCTGTATTCATGAAGAAGTGGGTGTACGTATACATGAAATATCCGCAGGCAGCCGTGGACAAGGGCACACAGGGCCGTGTCCTCGTCGATTTCATAATCGACAAGAAGGGACACGTGACCAATGTGCAGGTGGTCAAGGGCGTGGATCCTCTTCTGGATGCCGAGGCCGTCAAGGTCATACAGGCGTCTCCCGACTGGAAGCCCGGCAGGGTCAGGGGAGAGAAGGTGGATACGGAGATGAGCGTCTACGTGGAGTTCAGACTTGAAAAGAAAAAATAGTACTACATATGGATTACGACTTTAAAAGCATCGAAAGCAAGTGGCAGGCCTATTGGGCGGCCAACAAGACATTCAAAGCGGAAATCGACCCCTCAAAGCCCAAATATTACGTCCTCGACATGTTCCCTTATCCCTCAGGAGCAGGCCTTCATGTCGGACATCCCCTCGGCTACATAGCATCGGATATCTTCGCACGTTTCAAGAGGCTCAAGGGTTTCAACGTGCTGCATCCCATGGGATACGACGCGTTCGGCCTTCCCGCCGAGCAGTACGCCATCCAAACAGGCCAGCATCCCGAGAAGACCACGCATGACAACGTGGCCCGTTACCGCAGCCAGCTCGACAGGATAGGATTCTCATATGACTGGGACCGTGAGTTCCGCACCTGCGACACCGACTATTACAAGTGGACGCAGTGGGCGTTCCTCAAGATGTTCGACAGCTGGTATGATCCCGAGCAGGACAAGGCCCGCCCCATCAGCGAGCTGATCGACAAGTTCAAGGCTGAAGGCCGCTGGGACGGCCTGACCGAAAAGGAGCAGTCTGACCTGCTCATGAACTATCGTATTGCCTATCAGGGAGAAACGAGCGTCAACTGGTGCGAGGGCCTCGGTACGGTGCTCGCAAACGATGAGGTCAAGGACGGCCTCAGCGTGCGCGGCGGTTTCCCCGTCGAGCAGAAGAAGATGAAGCAGTGGCAGCTCCGTGTAAGCGCATATGCCGGCAGGCTGCTTGATTCCCTCGAAAGCCTTGACTGGACCGATTCCCTCAAGGAAATGCAGCGCAACTGGATAGGCAAGTCACAGGGTACGGAGGTTGAATTCGACACCGTATGCGACGGCCGCCACAAGACCGTCACCATCTTCACCACTCGTGTGGATACCATATTCGGCGTCACTTTCATGGTTCTCGCTCCCGAGAGCGACCTGGTGGACGAGCTTACCGCCGCTGAATGCCGCGATGCCGTAGAGGCATACCGCAAGGAGATAAAGAAGAAGACAGAGCGCGAGAGGATCGCCCAGACAAAGACAGTCACCGGCGTGTTCACCGGAGCATATGGAATCAATCCTCTCACCGGAGAGCAGATTCCCATCTGGGTGAGCGAATACGTGCTTTCAGGATACGGCACCGGTGCCATTATGGCAGTGCCCGCACATGACAGCCGCGACTATGCATTCGCCCGCAAGTTCGACCTTCCCATCATACCCATCATCGAGGGCTGCGACGTTTCCGAGAGCTCCTTCGACGCCAAGGAAGGAAAGATGTGCAATTCCGGCTTCCTCGACGGCATGGACGTGAAGGATGCCATAGAGGCCGCCAAGGACTATGTCGAGGAGAAGGGAATAGGACGCAGGAAGACCAACTACCGTCTGCGCGACGCCATCTTCAGCCGTCAGCGTTACTGGGGCGAGCCGTTCCCCATCTATTACAAGGACGGCATCCCTTGCCCCGTTGACGAGGCCGACCTGCCTCTCGTGCTTCCCCAGATAGATTCCTACAAGCCCACGGGCGAGGCTCCTCTCGCACGCGCAAAGGACTGGACATACAAGGGCTATCCTCTCGAGACCAGCACCATGCCCGGTTTCGCAGGTTCCAGCGCATATTATCTCCGATACATGGATCCCCGCAACGGCGAGGCTCTCGTATCGCCCGAAGCTGACGGATACTGGCGTGCGGTCGACCTCTATGTGGGAGGCACCGAGCATGCCACCGGCCACCTTATCTATTCCCGCTTCTGGGACAAGTTCCTCTACGACCTCGGCTATGTATGCGAGGACGAGCCTTTCCGCAAACTTGTCAACCAGGGCATGATCCAGGGCCGTTCGAACTTCGTATACCGTGTCGTCGGCACCAACACCTTCGTGTCCGCCGGCCTCAAGGATGGCTACGAGACCACAGAGATACATGTCGATGTCAACATCGTTTACAACGACAAGCTTGACCTGGAGGCATTCCGCCAGTGGAGACCCGAATATGCCGATGCCGAATTCATACTCGAAAACGGTGAATATATCTGCGGCTGGGCCATCGAGAAGATGAGCAAGAGCATGTACAACGTCGTCAACCCCGACCTCATCTGCGACACTTACGGTGCGGATACTCTCCGTCTGTATGAGATGTTCCTCGGTCCTGTGGAGCAGAGCAAGCCCTGGGACACCAAGGGTATCGACGGTGTCAACCGCTTCCTCAAGAAGTTCTGGCGCCTGTTCTTCGACAGGGACCAGTGGCTCGTCGAGGATGCCCCCGCAACTCCCGCAGAGCTTAAGGAACTCCACAAGCTCATCGGCAAGGAGCAGGCCGACATCGAGAACTTCTCTTACAATACAACCATATCCGCATTCATGATCGCAGTGGGCGAACTGACTTCGCTGAACTGCCACAAGAAGGAGATACTCGAGCCACTGGTTGTGCTGCTCAGCCCGTTCGCACCTCATATCGCGGAGGAACTCTGGCAGCTTCTCGGCCATGATGAGACCGTGACCTATGCGGAATTCCCCAAGTTCATCCCCGCACTCGCCGCCGAGGACAACGTAACCTATCCCGTTCAGTTCAACGGCAAGATGCGCTTCACCGTCGACATGCCCAAGGCTGCCAAACCTGCCGAGGTGGAGGCTGCCGTCCGCGCTCACGAACTTACTCCCAAATATGTGGGAACAGGAAACATCGTCAAGGTCATAGTCGTTCCCGGACGTATAATCAACATAGTTGTCAAGTAATGGCTGCAGATAAGATCAAAGTCATTGTCCGTGACTATTTCGTCCTCACACTGGCGTGCTTCATATTCGGTGTCTGCTGGGAGTGCTTCATGATCCCCAACGGGATGTCCGCAGGTGGAATGATGGGTCTCTGTACCATCATCCAGTATGCCACCGGCGGTGCACTTCAGGTTCAGTACACTTACTTTACCATCAATGCGGCATTGATAATAATTGCCGTCATCGTGATGGGCATAGGCTTCGGTTTCAAGACGCTGTACTGCATCTTCATGTCATCCGTCGCGATGGGACTTCTGTCGAAGCTGACATTCCTGCACTGCATCCCGGGCGAATTCTTCTTCGTCGAGGAGAAGGTGCTGATACCTATCATCGCAGGTTTCTTCGAGACAGTGGGCATCGGCCTTACCCTCCGCTTCGGCGGAAGTACGGGAGGTACCGACATCATAGCCCTCATGGTCAACAAGTTCTGGCCCATCCAGCTCGGCACCGTGTTCCTGATATCCGACCTCATCGTCTGCTCGATGCTTCTCTTCCTTCCCGAGAAGAACTTCTCCGACATGTGCTACGGACTGGAGGAGCTCGTCACCTTCTCGCTGCTGATCGACATGGTGGTGGGCGGTAAGAAGTCATCTTACCAGCTGCTCGTCTTCTCCGAACAGTACGACAAGATTGCGGACCATATCATCAACGTCATGGACCGTGGCGCAACTGTGCTCAAGGCCATGGGATGGTACACCAAGAACGAGAAGAACGTCCTTCTGCTCCTCGTGAGCAGGAACGAGCTTCCCGAGATAACCAAGGTCATCAAGGGCATCGATCCCAAGGCGTTCATGTCAGTATCCTCGACAAACAATGTGTACGGTGAGGGATTCGAGGAGATAAAGACAGGCATAACGTCTCTCAAGAAAAAGGAAAAAGAAGTCAATTAGTTATGAAAGTCAGTTTCAAGACAGTTCTGAGGGTCGTCAAGGAATATGCTGTCATCACCCTTGGCATAATGCTCTACGTTATCGGTTGGAACGTCTTCCTCATCCCTAACAACCTCATCGGCGGCGGCGTTACCGGTATAGGTTCCATCGTGCAGTATGCGACGAACGGCACCATCAAGGTCGGCTATACCTATTTTGCAGTTAACCTTGTGCTGCTGGTTGTTGCTCTCTTTACTCTCGGCAAGGGATTCGGATGGAAGACCGTCTATGCCATAATCATTGCATCCGTAGGCCTTAATGTCACTCAGTCGCTGATTCCGCATGACATCATCCAGACTCTGGCCATCGACAACGGAAAGCTTATGAGCACCATCATGGGCGGCGTCATCTCGGGCGTGGGCATCGGCTTCTGCATCTCCCAGGGAGGAAGCACCGGAGGCACTGACATTGTGGCGCTCATCGTCAACAAGTACCGTGGAGTGTCTCCCGGCAGGATGATACTCTGGATGGACGTGTTCATCGTGCTGTCGTCCTTCTTCGTTCCTTCATATACTTCAGCCGGAGTGCTCATGCCCTGGACCGAGAAGTTTACGACCGTGATCTACGCATTCCTTCTCACCACTATTACCAGCACTGTCCTCGACCTGTATCTGTCAGGATCGAAGCAGTCCGTACAACTTTTCATCCTGAGCAAGAAGTATGCTGAGATAGCGGACGCTATCACCCATGAACTGCATCGCGGTGTAACTGTGCTCAACGGCAAGGGCTGGTACTCCCAGCAGGACGCCGAGGTGCTCATGGTGCTTACCAGGAAGACCGACCTCAATGTGATGCTCAAGTACATCAAGTCCATCGACCCCGATGCTTTCCTCTCAGTTGCATCCGTAACCGGGGTATATGGCAAGGGTTTCGAGACCATAAAACTTGCCGCAAAGCATGACAAGAATTAATTAGCGAAGATTTTCACGTAATTCCAGCTCTTTGGTACAGTCCAAAGAGCTTTTTTTTATTTCCTTTGCATAGGAAGGCCAGTGGAAAGAATGGATATGCTGACATTAGGTATGAATAACCGGACAATGCGTATAGCAGCAGTTATCGAGGCCATAGTGTGCATGATCGTGGACTACTTGCGCTTCAGCTCTTCACGGCCGGTTCCGGGGGCTATAACCCCCGGAATTTTCGTTGGCCTCGCACTTCTCATGCCGTACCCTGCAGTTCATGACAACGCTGTCTTCTGTCAGCGCTGCTGCCTGGCTTCCGCGATATGTCTTGCCGTTGTGACCTGCCTGCCTCTGTCTCCCGTACTTATGGTCCTGGCCATCAGTGTGGTCATGACTTCGTTCCAGGTCTACGCCATCTTCGTGCGGTTCTCGAACGAGAAGTCGTTGATATGCAACATGACCATCTGGCACAATATCGAAGATTGCGAGCGGCTGGTGCTGGCGCTCGCATATCTGGTGCTGGCTCTTGTCTATGTGGTATGCCAGGACTCCTGTCCGGCTGTCCAGTGGTCCGTTCTGGGAGTCGCCACGGCGGCCTTTGTCCTGAGATACTATCAGGTTATTAACAATATCTATATGTTCTTCGGCAAAGAACGGCAGCAGCGGATCAGAAGCCAGTTGCAGGGACGCATCCAGCCTGCGTCACCTATCAGGAATGATGAGGAGATGGCGAGGCTCAACGCGCTGTACGGGCGGGTTCAGAAGATCATGGAAGAAAAGCAGCCATACCTCGACCCCGGTTTGAAGCTGCCGGAACTTGCCGCCATGCTGTTCACGAACAAAGTCTATCTTTCCCGGACCATAAACGTAATGTCAGGGCTGAATTTCAGTCAGTTCGTAAATGCATACAGGGTAAAATACTCCAAGGAGCTCATGAAGAAGGACCCGCGCCTGCAGGTGCAGGAAGTGGCGACTCTGGCGGGATTTCAGACCACGGCATCACTGAATATGGCGTTCAAGCTGTTCGAGGGAGTGACTCCCGGCCAATATGGCAGGACTTTTACCGAAGACCCTTCCAATCAGGAGGGCATGGAGCCGTAACGGTCATCTCCTCTTTCCTTACAGGGTGGACGAATGTGACAGAGTGGGAGTGGAGGCTGATTCCTCCGTCGGGATTCGACCTGGGCGCGCCGTATTTGAGGTCGCCCTTTATCACGCACCCCATGTTGCTGAGCTGGCAGCGTATCTGATGGTGCCGTCCTGTAAGCAGTTCGACTTCTATCAGGTGATATCTGTCCGTGCTGTACAGGTACCGGTAATTCAGCTTGGCCAGCTTTGCACCGGGGTGGCCGGCGCTGGTGACGAATGTCTTGTTCTGCTTCTCATTGCGTACCAGCCAGTCCTCAAGATGGCCTTCCGGTTCGGAAGGCTTTCCGCAGCAGAGCGCCCAGTATGTCTTGTGAACCTGTGAGGTCCTGAACATTTCGTCAAGCCTCTCGAGCGCCTTGCTGGTCTTGGCCAGCAGGCAGATGCCGCTGACCGGCCTGTCGAGACGGTGGGGGAGTCCGAGGAAGACCTTTCCGGGCTTGCTGTCCCTCCTTGCGATGAATGCCTTATATATATCGGTAAGGCACTCGTCGCCGGTCTTGTCGCCCTGTGTGATTTCACCAACCTTCTTGTTGACAATCAGGATGTGGTTGTCTTCGTACAGGATGCGGCTCTCAAGGTCGCGGAATTCATCTTCCGTCAGTTCTCTGTATTCCATATGCGCAAAGATAGTGACATTTTGTCACTGGCACAACATTAGTATAGGAAGAGAGCCGTCAGACAAACTGAATTTTAAAAAACAGAAACATATTATGGGAAAAATCATCGGAATCGATCTCGGAACTACCAACTCATGTGTAGCCGTAATGGAAGGCAACCAGCCTACCGTAATCATCAACGACGAAGGAGCACGCACTACACCTTCGATCGTATCTTTCAATCCTGACGGAGAGCGCAAGGTCGGAGCACCTGCAAAGCGTCAGGCTATCACCAACCCCAAGAACACCGTGTTCTCCATCAAGCGTTTCATGGGTGAGACCTATGACCGTGTAAGCGCAGAATGCGCACGCATGCCCTATACCGTAATCCGTGGCGAGAACAACACTCCCCGCGTCGACATCTCAGGCCGCATGTACAGCCCTCAGGAGATCTCTGCAGCAATTCTCCAGAAGATGAAGAAGATTGCTGAGGATTACCTCCGTCAGGAAGTTACAGAGGCTGTCATCACCGTACCCGCTTACTTCTCCGACGGCCAGCGCCAGGCTACCAAGGAAGCCGGCAAGATCGCCGGTCTTGATGTCAAGCGTATCATCAACGAGCCCACGGCAGCAGCCCTTGCATATGGTCTTGACAAGAAGAACACCAACATGAAGGTCGCAGTTTACGACCTCGGTGGCGGTACCTTCGATATCTCCATCCTCGAGCTTGGTGACGGAGTGTTCGAGGTATTGAGCACCAACGGTGACACCCACCTCGGTGGCGACGACTTCGACCAGGTCATCATCGACTGGCTCGCCCAGGAGTTCGCTTCACAGAACGGTGGCGTTGACCTCAAGAAAGACCCCATCGCCCTCCAGCGTCTCAAGGAAGCCGCAGAAAAGGCGAAGATCGAGCTTTCAAACGCAACTTCAGCAGACATCAACCTGCCTTATATCACAGCTGTCAACAATGTGCCCATGCACCTTATGACCAGCCTTTCACGTGCCAAGTTCGAGATGCTCTGTGACAATCTGTTCCAGCGCAGCATCGAGCCTTGCCGCAAGGCCCTTCAGGATGCACACCTGAATACTTCCGACATTGACGAGGTCCTCCTTGTCGGCGGTTCTACCCGTATCCCCAAGGTTCAGGAGCTTGTGAAGAACTTCTTCGGAAAGGAGCCCAACCGTGGCGTCAACCCTGACGAGGTGGTTGCAATCGGTGCATCCATCCAGGGCGGCGTGCTTGCAGGCGACGTCAAGGACGTCCTTCTTCTCGACGTCACTCCTCTCAGCCTCGGAATCGAGACCCTCGGCGGAGTTATGACAAAGCTTATCGAGAGCAACACCACCATCCCTACAAAGAAGAGCCAGGTGTTCAGTACTGCAGCTGACAACCAGCCCGGTGTCGAGATCCGCGTCCTCCAGGGCGAGCGTCCCATGGCAAAGGACAACAAGCAGATCGGAATCTTCCATCTTGACGGTATCGCTCCCGCGCCCCGCGGAATACCTCAGATCGAGGTGAGCTTCGATATCGACAGGGACGGTATCCTCAGCGTATCTGCAAAGGACAAGGCCACAGGCAAGGAGCAGAGCATCCGTATCGAAGGATCAAGCGGCCTTAGCGACGACGAGATCCAGCGCATGCGCAACGAGGCCAAGGCCAATGAGGAGGCCGACAAGGCCGAGAAGGAGCGCATCGACAAGATCAACGGTGCCGACGCAATGGTATTCCAGAGCGAGAAGAACCTCAAGGACTACGGCGACAAGATCCCTGCAGACAAGAAGACCGCTATCGAAAGCGCTTGCGCAGAGCTCAAGAAGGCCGTTCAGGACAAGGACATCGCAGCCATCGACAAGTACAATGCAGAACTCGAGGCAGCATGGCATGCAGCATCCGAGGATATGGCAAAGGCTGCACAGGGTCCTCAGGGCGGTGCAGGCTTCAACCCCGGTGATGCAGGCTTCGGCCAGGGCGGCCCTCAGGGCTACAACCCGGGCAATGACGCTCCGGACGAGCAGTAAAAATAGAGGGAGGGCTTTGAAAGTCCTCCCTTTTTATTTTGCTGCTCTGCGACTATAACGTCACCGGTCACATCAACCATTCGGACATGTCCTCGCCTCGGGCGAGGGCTTCCCGTATCCGGGTGGAAGATATGTCCACTATGGGGGCGTCGATTATCTGTATCTGGTAGAGGCTTTCACGTTCCATCAGGCTCATGGTGCCCGGAGTGGTGTGCACTGAAGAGATGTCAAGGACGTATGGGGCGGGGGTCTGCTCCATCTCGCTGTACAGCTTCTCTCGTATCATGTCGAGGTCGAAGCCTTTGCGGGGATAGACGACCACGCCATATTCGCCCAGGATCCTGGGGAAGTCGCGCCAACCGCGTATGCCGTTCAGGTTGTCGGCTCCCATTACGAGGGTGAAGTCATTTTCAGGCTCGCGTTTCTTGAGGGCGTCGAGAGTCTTGATGGTGTAATGCGGTGCGGGCATCGAAAGCTCGATGTCATCCACCCATACGTGCAGCTCGGGATGTCTTTTGACCGCCTCTATGGCAGCCTCGTAGCGCTGGCGGGCGTTGTCCGCCTTCGAGGCGTCCTTGAAGGGGTTCTGCGGGGATATGATGAGGTAGACCCAGTCGAATTCCTTTTCGCGGGTGAGATATTCCATTATGGCCTGGTGGCCGGTGTGCAGAGGGTCGAAGGATCCCGAATAAACCGCTATTCGCATTTAAGGAAGTTGCCGACTATTGTTTCTGATTCCAGGAATGTCTGCTCGAGCACGTCATTGACAAGCTCGTAGTCGAATTTGCCTGTGGCGAATTCGATTTCCGACTGCGCCTTTCCGAGGCGTTCCACGATTGCCTCCTCGCTGTCGGTGCCGCGGCCGCGGAGCCTCTGCTCGAGGATCTCCATGCTGGGGGGAAGGATGAGGACGCTGAATGCCTTGTCGCCGAAATATTTCTTGAGATTCACGCCGCCCTTCACGTCTACGTCGAAGATGATGACGTGGCCTGCGGCCCAGATGCGTTCAACCTCGCTCTTGAGGGTTCCGTAGAACCTGTCTTCATAGACTTCCTCGAACTCGACGAATGAGTCTGCGGCAATCAGTTCGCGGAAGCGCCCGGCAGTAATGAAGTAGTATTCGACACCGTCCTGCTCCTGTCCGCGGGGTGCCCTCGATGTGGCGCTTATCGAGAATTCGAATTCGGGATGGAGTCCGAGAAGGTGGTTGACAACCGTGCTCTTGCCTGCACCGGAAGGTGCTGAAAATATGATTACTTTCCCTGCCATTTCTTTTATTATTTCCACAAAAATAACTAAATTTACACGATTTTTTAAGACTAGTTTCAATTATCTAAAATATGAAAGTTTCTTTTAAGGATTTGGGCCTCGTGAACACCCGTGAAATGTTCGCAAAGGCAGTTAAGGGTGGATACGCCATCCCTGCATTCAACTTCAACAACATGGAGCAGCTTCAGGCTATCATCCAGGCCGCTTCAGAGCAGAAGTCACCTGTCATCCTTCAGGTTTCAAAGGGTGCTCGCAACTATGCAAACCAGACTCTCCTCCGCTTCATGGCACAGGGTGCTGTCGAGTATGCAAAGGAGCTTGGTTGGAAGAAGCCCCAGATCGTTCTCCATCTCGACCACGGCGACAGCTACGAGCTTTGCAAGAGCTGCGTTGACTTCGGTTTCTCATCAGTCATGATCGACGGATCATCACTCCCTTACGATGAGAACGTGAAGCTCACCCGCAAGGTTGTGAACTACGCTCACAAGCACGACGTTACCGTTGAGGCTGAACTCGGTGTTCTCGCAGGTGTCGAGGATGAGGTTGCATCAGAGGTATCACACTACACAAAGCCCGAGGAGGTCATCGACTTCGTAAAGAAGACCAAGTGCGACTCACTCGCAATCTCCATCGGTACCAGCCACGGTGCTTACAAGTTCAAGCCCGAGCAGTGCACCCGTGACCCCAAGACCGGCCGTCTTGTACCTCCCCCTCTCGCATTCGTCGTTCTCAAGGCTATCGAGAAGAAGCTCCCCGGATTCCCCATCGTTCTCCACGGATCATCTTCAGTACCTCAGGAGTATGTTGACATGTGCAACGAGTTCGGCGGAAATCTTCCCAACGCAGTCGGCATTCCCGAGGAGCAGCTCCGCAAGGCAGCCAAGAGCGCAGTATGCAAGATCAACATCGACTCTGACTCACGTCTCGCAATGACCGGCGCTATCCGCCGTCACTTCGCTCAGAACCCCAGCCACTTCGATCCTCGCCAGTATCTCAAGCCCGCACGTGAGGAGATGAAGAAGATGTACACCCATAAGATCGTGAACGTCCTCGGCTCAAACGGCAAGGCAAGATAATTCAAAGCCCAAAGCTTAATAATATAAAAAGGTCGGTTCCTGCGAACCGACCTTTTTATATATTGGCTAGAGCATTTTCTTGCGTTTGAAGAGGATCCAGATTCCGACGATGAGGAAGACCATCAGGGAGGCGATGGCGATCCAGGCCCACCACTTGGCGGCGAAGGGGAGGGTGACGTTCATGCCGTAGAAGCTGGCGACGAGCGTTGCAGGCATCAGGAGCAACGACACGAAGGTGAAGATCTTCATGATGTTGTTCTGATCCAGGTTGATGATACCGAGGACGGTGTCCTGCAGGTATTCCAGACGCTCGAAGGTGAAGTTGATATGGTTGATGAGGGAGGAGATATCCTGGAGGATGACTCCCAGGTCGTCCTTGATGTCGCCGGTCTTGGGGCAGAGCTTGCTCTTAATAATATTGGAGATGAGACGCTGCTTGTCGACTATGTTCTCGCGTACGAGCATCGAGTTCTCCTGCAACTGGTTGATGTCGAGGAGGAACTCCTCGCTGATGTCCTCCTTCTGGTTGATTCGCTTGCTGAACTGGCTCACATCCTTGGAGATGAGCTCGACGATGTCGGCATCGAGGTCGACACGCTTGTCCATGATTTCGACGAACACCGTGAAGCCGTCGGGGAATTCTTCCGGACGGGCCTGCAACTTGAGCTGCAGGGTGTTGAATGAGCGGATGGGTATCTCGCGGAGAGTGGTGAGCATGCCGTCCTTGAGGATGAAGGACACGGTTTCCATCGCCATCTCGTCTCCGGCGGGGGAGAGGAAGTTGGTGTTGGCGAAGATTGCTCCGTCTTCTTCGTAGAAGCGGGATGAACTCTCGATCTCCTCGGCCTCGGCACGGCTCTGGATCTCAGTACCTAAATACGATTCAACAGCCCTCTTTTCATCTCCCGTGGGTTCCAGGAGGTCTATCCAGAGGACCTTTTCTTTGCCGATAGAGGCAAACTCCGTTTGAGACTGGGCGATTCTGATTTCACCCTGAAGTCTGTAGAAAATCTTGATCATTTCAGCCTTCCAATTTTATCCCGGCACATGTGTGGGAAGGGTTATACTTACGGGTTAGCCGACGTCACGGAGAAGCCGGCGCGCAAATATAGAAAATTAAATTGAAAGTTGTATCTTTGCAGACTGATGTTGAGTACAGAAAAATACCCGTCACAGGTTCTGCAAGAAGCAGTTGAGGCAATCAGCTCCCTCCCTGGAGTGGGCTCGCGCAGTGCCCTGCGCCTCGCCCTCCATCTGCTCGGACAGCCCGCCGACAACATCCATCATTTCGCCGCCGCCATCGACAGGCTCGCGGACGACATCCACTACTGCAACACCTGCATGATGGTCGCCGATTCCGACCAGTGCTCCATCTGTGCCGACAACACCCGCGACCACAGCACCATCTGTGTCGTCGAGAATGTGCGTGACGTCATGAGCATAGAGGCAACGGGGCAGTACAGGGGAGTCTACCATGTCCTTGGAGGAATCATCTCCCCGATAGCGGGCATAGGCCCCGGCGACCTCACCATACGCCAGCTTGTCGACAGGGTGAAAGCACTTTCGGAGGAACAGCAGGTCGAGGTGATCTTCGCTCTTCCGGGCGACGTGGAAGGGGAGACGACGGCATTCTACATCTACCGCCAGCTTTCAGGCACCGCCTGCCGCATAACGGCGCTGGCCCGCGGTCTCGGCTTCGGCGACGGCCTCGAATACGCCGATTCGCTCACTCTCGGGCGCTCGATAGCAGCACGAACTCCATTCAAACCATAATATGAAACATTACGCATTAGCAGCAGTTGCAGTCCTCATGATGGCTGCATGCACAAATTCAGAAACAGGCATCGAGGTCAGCATCGTTCCTCAGCCTTCACAGGTGGAAGTCAAGGGCGCACTCAGCCCCTGCACAACCTACATTACCAAGATAGATGAATCCCTTCAGCCAGAGGAGTATACCCTGGTTGCAAAGAAGGGCAAGGTGACCATCACCGGAGGCAGCGATGCCGGCGTCTTCTACGGCGAAAAGACTCTTGACCAGCTTCGCGCACAGTTCGAAGGCTGCGTTCCCGACATCAGGATATCGGATGCTCCCGAATTCGCATACCGTGGCATGCATCTTGACTGCTGCCGTCACTTCTTCAGCGTCGATGAAGTGAAGCAGTACATCGACATGCTCGCATGCCACAAGTTCAACGTGCTCCACTGGCACCTTACCGAGGACCAGGGCTGGCGCGCCGAGATCAAGAAATACCCCCGCCTTACCGAAGTCGGTTCAGTGCGCAAGCAGACCCTCGTGGGCCATCTTGGCGACAATGACGGCAAGGACGTGTTCGACGGCATCCCTTACGGAGGCTTCTACACCCAGGACGAGATGCGCGAGGTCGTTGCATATGCCGCTGAGCGCCATATCACCGTCATTCCCGAGATCGAGATGCCCGGCCACGCACTCGGCATACTCGCAGCATATCCCGAACTTGGCTGCACCGGCGGTCCTTACGAGGTCGAGGGCAGATGGGGTGTGTTCCCCGACATCCTCTGCGCAGGCAATCCCAAGACCATCGAGTTCCTCAAGGACGTCCTCGACGAGATCTGCGACATCTTCCCTTCAGAAATCATCCACATCGGTGGTGACGAAGCACCCCGCGACCGTTGGGAGGTCTGCCCCAAGTGCCAGGCCAGGATGAAGGAGCTCGGATTCACCGAAGAGGCTCAGCTTCAGAGCTATATAAACAGCGAGATCGAGCAGTACCTTGCAACCAAGGGCCGCAGGATTCTCGGCTGGGACGAGATACTCGAAGGTGGTGTGACAAAGACTGCAATGGTCATGAGCTGGCGCGGACCCGAGGGTGGCAAGGCAGCCGCCAAGATGGGCAATGAAGTTGTCATGACCCCCAACAGCCACTTCTATTTCGACTATTTCCAGACAGGCGACCCTGAGGCAAACGGCGAAGGCCTCGGCATCGGCGGCTACCTCAATCTCGAGAGGGTTTACTCATTCGACCCGTATGAGGACCTCGATGATACAGCAAAGCCTTTCATCAAGGGTATTCAGGCAAACCTCTGGACAGAGTATCTTGCTACATTCGACCGCGTTCAGGAGAAGGTTCTTCCCCGAATGGCTGCAACCGCAGAGATCGCATGGGGCCAGTCACGCCGTACCAGCTATGACAACTTTGTCAGCCGCGTGAAGACCGCTCTCCTTCCCATTTACGAGGAGAACGGCTGGAAATATGCTGATTATGCATTCCGCGACCCTGCTATTGACTAAATAAATCTTTGATTTACAGATTTTTTTGCTATATTTGCGCGCTTTTTTGACGGAGCAGTCCGACGAAGCTCAGTACATAATGTTTAACTACTAGTTTGTTTTTATTTTTCAAACATGGAAGAAATTAAGAATGAAGTACCTCAGGCAGAGGTAAAAGAAACCAAGAAGGCAGTGCTCAACGCATCAGTAGCACCTGCAGACTTCGACTGGGATGCATTCGAGGGTGGCGACATCTACGGTGCAAACAAGGCAGATGTTGACGCAGCTTACGAGAAGACTCTCTCAAAGGTCATCGAGAACGAGGTCGTTGAAGGTGAGGTCGTAGCAGTCAACAAGCGTGAAGTCGTTGTTACCATCGGCGGTAAGAGCGAGGGCGTTATCCCCGTATCTGAGTTCCGCTATGATCCTGACGTAAAGGTTGGTGACAAGGTAGAGGTGTTCGTTGAGAACGCAGAGGACAAGAAGGGCCAGCTGGTGCTCAGCCACCGCAAGGCACGCGCCCTCAAGTCTTGGGATAGAGTTAACGAGGCATTCGAGAAGGACGAGGTTGTAAAGGGTTACGTGAAGACACGCACAAAGGGCGGTATGATCGTCGACGTATTCGGCATCGAGGCATTCCTCCCCGGTTCTCAGATCGACATCAAGCCTATCCGCGACTACGATCAGTTCGTTAACCAGACTATTGACTTCAAGATCGTCAAGATCAACCAGGAGTTCCGCAACGTTGTCGTTTCACACAAGGCACTGCTCGAGGCTGAGCAGGAGGCTAAGCGCGCCGAGCTCATCGGCAAGCTTGAGAAGGGTCAGATCCTCGAGGGTGTTGTCAAGAATATCACCAACTACGGTGTATTCGTTGACCTCGGTGGTGTTGACGGTCTCATCCATATCACAGACCTCAGCTGGGGCCGCATCAACCATCCTGAGGAGGTTGTAGCACTCGACCAGCAGATCAAGGTCGTTGTTCTCGACTTCAACGAGCAGCAGAAGCGTATCGCTCTCGGTCTCAAGCAGCTTACTCCTCATCCTTGGGACAACCTCGACGAGAATCTCAAGGTTGGTGACAAGGTTTCCGGTAAGGTCATCCTCATCGCAGACTACGGCGCATTCATCGAGATCGAGCCCGGTGTTGAAGGTCTCGTTCACGTATCAGAGATGTCTTGGAGCCCTCGTCTCCACAGCGCACAGGAGTTCCTCAAGGTTGGTGACACCGTTGAGACCCAGGTGCTCTCAATCGACCGTGAGGCACGCAAGATCAGCCTCGGTATCAAGCAGCTCACCGAGAATCCTTGGGAGAACATCCGCGCCAAGTACCCTGTAGGCAGCCAGCACAAGGCTACCGTTCGCAACACCACCAACTTCGGTGTATTCGCAGAGCTTGAGGACGGCGTTGAGGGTCTCGTACACATCTCAGACCTCAGCTGGAACAAGATCAAGCATCCTTCAGAGGTTGTTGCAGCCGGTGACGTCATCGACGTTCAGATTCTCGACTTCGACGAGACCAACCATAAGCTCAGCCTTGGCCACAAGCAGCTCACTCCCAACCCTTGGGACGAGATCGAGGCCAAGTTCCCTGTAGGCAGCACCGTTAAGGGCGTTGTAGCATCAACCACCGACAAGGGCGCAAACATCACCCTCGAGGGAGACGCAGAAGGCTTCGCATTCAACCGCGAGCTCGTCAAGGAAGACGGCAAGCAGGCAGTTGCAGGCGAGGAGCTTGAGTTCAAGGTTGTCGAGCTTCGCCGCTCTACCCGCCGCATCCTCGTAAGCCACCTCCGCACTTACGCTGAGGTTAAGGAGAAGGCTGCAGCAGCAGAGGCAGAGAACACCAAGAAGGCAGTCAAGAAGGTCAACTCAAACGTTGAGAAGACAACTCTCGGCGACATCGACGCTCTTGCAGCACTCAAGGCAAAACTCGAGTCAGCTGAATAATTCTTTATGAATTTCACTCTTACGACAATGGGCACGGCTTCGGCCATGCCCATTTCTGATAGAAACCCAAGCGCCCAGATGCTTACAGTCAACGGGCGCTTGTTCCTTATTGATTGCGGCGAGGGTACACAGAAGGCGATGCGCAAGTCGCACCTTTCCTTCCTGAAAGTTGAAGCCATCTTCATCTCACATACGCATGGCGACCATCTCTTCGGCCTCTTCGGGCTGCTGAATTCGATGGCAATGTACGGCCGCACCGGGAAGCTTGACATCTACGGACCCCAGCCTCTCGGAAATATCCTGAACTTTTATTCGAATTACTTCGGCGAGGGTACAAACTTCGAGATTGCATACCACCCTCTGAACGGAAAGGAACCCGAAATCGTGCATACGAGCAAATGGATAACGGTTACAGCCTTCCCGTTGAAACACAAGATCGACTGCTACGGATACCGCTTCGATGAAATAGTGACGGAGCGTCACATGATCGAGAATCCTTCATATAAGGCGAAGTCCTATGCGTATTGTTCAGACACGATGCCTTTCCCGGAACTTGTATCCTGGGTCAAGGGCGTGGACTGTCTGTACCATGAGGCAACATATCAGGACGAAATGGCCGACAAGGCGCGTGCGAGGTACCATTCCACCACCATACAGGCCGCAGAGTGTGCCCGCGAGGCGGGTGCAGGCAGGCTCATCGTAGGCCATTACAGCTCGAGGATAGTGGACTTCGAGGCGTATCTGGCTGAATGCAAGTCTGTTTTTCCTGATACAATTGCCGCCCGTGATGGCGATATCTATCAAATTTAGTATATTCGTGGCGTGAAACATTTAGTCATACTGTTATTGGGTTTGCTGTTTGCACTGCCTTCCGCTGACGAAACGCCTCAGCAGAAGTACATCGACACGTATGCACAGCTTGCCATTTCCGAGATGGAGCGCACAGGCGTTCCCGCCAGTATAACGCTCGCCCAGGCCATGCTCGAGTCAGAGTACGGCCAGTCGGAGCTCGCCTTCCAGTTCAACAATCACTTCGGAATCAAGTGCCATTCCGACTGGAAGGGTGCGAAGACCTATTATGACGATGACAGAAAGGGTGAGTGCTTCAGGGTGTACACCACTCCGGAGGAGTCATTCAAGGATCACTCCGATTTCCTGCGTTATCAGAGCAGGTATGCTTCTCTGTTCGAGCTGAAGCCCACAGATTACAAGGGCTGGGCCAGAGGACTCAAGAGCGCAGGTTATGCCACCGACCCGGCATATGCCGTGAAGCTCATCCAGCTTATCGAGGAATATGATCTTGACGAGTATGACTATGGCATGCCTGAAAAGAAGGACCGCAAGTCCAAAGGCTCCTCAAAGTCTTCCAACGCAAAGCCCGTCACTGTTCCCAGGACACCGAAGGAGATGGAAAAGCCACATCTTGTCGACACCAACTACAAGGAACAGTACGACTTCACTGTCACAAGGCCCGTATATGAGCTCAACGGCGTACCTTGCGTATATGCGATGGACGGTGAGACATACGAGTCCATAGCTCTCAGTCACAATCTTTTCCGCAAGGAATTGCTCCGCTTCAACGACCTCAAGCAGGATTCTCGTCTGGAACCCGGCACGGTTGTGTTCCTCCAGCCCAAGAAGGCTCAGGCCGAGAAGGGTCTCGAGAAGTACATCGTCGGCCCGGACGAGCATGTCACTTTGCGCGAGATCTCGCAGAAGTTCGGCGTGAAGGAGTCCGCACTCCGCAAGATGAACAAGTTGAGTTCCACCTACGTGCCTCTTGAGGGCGATACAATACTTCTCCGCAAATGAAAAAGGCAGGCATTGTCCTAATTGTCCTGGCGATACTGGCGCTGGGTGGTGCAGCGTGCTGGAACTGGCTTAGAGACAACAAGTTGTCGAACTTCTCCATGGGCGCCGAACTCTATGTGACCCCCGGGATGACCGAGCCGGAACTGAAGGACCTCATCCTTGAGAAGACGGGTGTCATCAGCACCAGGAGCCTTGACAGAAGCTTCAAGGCCAAGGAGGTTGCAAACTACATCACTCCCGGCCATTATACCATCAGTGCAGGCAATTCCAGCGTATATGTTGCACGTATGTTCAACAACGGCTGGCAGACTCCGATAAAGCTCACTCTCTCAGGGAATCTCCGCCAGAAGAACAACATAGCGGCCAAGATTGCAAGCCAGATGCTGCTCGACTCGGCCACTGTGCGCGCCGCGCTTGACGACAAGGACCTCCTTGCCTCATACGGCTTCACCCCCACAAACGTGTTCTCACTCTTCATGCCCGATACCTATGACATGTACTGGACGGCATCGATGAAGGACATACTCGACAAGCAGAAGGCCGCATACGATGAGTTCTGGACAGACGATAATATTGCAAAGGCCAAAAAGCTTGGTATGAGCAAGCAGCAGGTTTCCACACTGGCTTCCATAGTCAAGGGGGAGACCAACTACGAGCCCGAGATGCCGAAGATAGCAGGCGTGTATCTGAACCGTCTCAAGTGCGGCTGGCCTCTGCAGGCTGACCCTACGATTGCATACTGCTTCGATTATAAACTCAACCGTGTGCTCAACCGCCATCTGGAAGTCGACTCGCCTTATAACACCTACAAGCATACCGGACTGCCTCCCGGACCTATCTGCGTACCTACGCGTGCGTGCCTCGAAGCTGTTCTGAATCCCGACTTCGGTGGCAGCTGGGGCGACGGTAATATGTATTTCTGCGCCAGCGAGGCTTTCAACGGCACGCATAATTTCGCACGTACGCTCGCGGAGCACAATGCTAACGCCACCGCGTTCCGCAATGAGCTGAACCGGCGTGCGGCAGAAAAGAAGAAACAGAACTAGAAGTCTTCGACATCCTTGACGGCAAAGCCGTTCTGAACAAGCAGGTCCGCGAATATGCCGTGGCCTGCTTTCTTTGTTCCCGTGAACGTGCCGTCATAGATCTGGTTCACGCCGCAGCTCGGGCTGCGTGACTGCAGGATGGCGAGGTCGATGCCCTGCTCCTGCGCGATCTGCAGGCCTTCCAGGGCGCCGCGGCGGAACTCGGCATCGCGGCTTGTGCCGTCCTTCTCACGCACGACTCCGTCGACAATCTCCACAGGCTCGCGGGGGACAGGCCTTTTGCCGAGCAGCTCGGGGCAGACCGGGATGACCGTGTGGTCGTCCAGGAACTTCACGAGCGCGGGATTCAGGTTGTTCCCTCCGTTGTATTTGCAGTTGATGCCAAGCAGGCAGGCGGACACAAGAATTTTCATAAAGACAAATATAACGAATGTAAGGAGAAATATGTTAACTTTGTTGATATGGAAGATATGGCAAACAGGGCCAGACAGCTGGCCGCTCAAGCTCTGAGGGACGAGCTCCGTTACGACGGCACTCCGTTCCTGCTGCATCCCGACGGCGTTGCCCGCATTGTGTCCGACGAAATCGGTTTGCCGGAAGAATGCGTGGCCGCAGTATATCTGCACGAGGCTACCAGAATGCACAAAGACTTGGATATCAGCGAGTTCCCCGCTGATGTCCTGACCATTGTGGACGGCCTTAACAAAATATCCACGATCAAGCCCAAGGATACCCGCCTTGAGGCTGAGAGCTACAAGCGCCTGATTGTCCAGTATTCCACCGACCCCAGAGTCACCGTGATCAAGATTGCGGACCGTCTGGAGGTCATGCGTTCCCTTGCCATCTTCCCCAAGACATCGCGCGACCAGAAACTCCTCGAGACCCTGATGCTCTACATCCCCCTTGCACATCAGCTGGGCCTTTACAACATCAAGCATGAGATGGAGGACATATACCTCCGCTATGCCGAGCCCCAGATGTACAGGCATATCACAGGTAAGCTGAAAGCCACGGAGAAGGACCGCGAACGTCTTACGATGGAGTTCATCGAACCGCTCAAGAAAACCCTCGACCAGGAAGGCATCAAGTACAAGCTGAAGGTCCGTACCAAGAGCGCATACTCGATCTACCGTAAGATGAATGTGCAGAACGTGCCTTTCGAAGGCGTGTTCGATGTGTTCGCCATCCGTTTCATCATCGACTGCGAACCTGATCCCAAGGTTGAGAAGGACCTCTGCTGGAAGGTCTATTCGTTCGTGACACAGGAGTATGAGCCTGACCTCAAGCGCTTGCGCGACTGGCTCACCAATCCCAAGCCCAACGGCTACGAGAGCCTCCATATCACTGTTGCCAACAAGAAGGGCAAGTCGCTCGAGGTCCAGATCCGTTCCCGCAGGATGGACGACGAGGCCGAGAACGGCGCTGCAGCCCACTGGGCATACAAGGGCATCCAGCACGAGCAGACAATGGACCGCTGGCTGACGTCCGTGCGCTACAATCTCGAGCATCCGGCAGAAGTGAAGCCGGAAGATGTTCCCGCGCCTCCTACAGGCGAGATATTCGTTTTCACACCTACCGGCGAGCTGCGTATCCTCCAGGCCGGGTCTTCAGTGCTCGACTTCGCGTTCAACATCCATACGAACGTCGGTGCAAGATGCACAGGCGGTAAAGTCAACGGCCGTCCTGTCCCCATCAGGGAGAAGTTGAAGACGGGCGACGTTGTCGAGATACTCACCTCGAAGAACCAGCGTCCCGGAAAGGACTGGCTGGGCTGGGTGGTTACCTCGAAGGCGCGCAACAAGATACGCCAGGAGCTTGACATCGAGGAGCGTAAGGCAGCGGCCGACGGCCGCGAGATCCTTGCCCGCCGCCTTAAGAACTGGAAGCTGGAAATGCCCGACGATGTGCTCTTCGAGTACATGAAGTCGCTCAAGTTCACCCAGGTGCTGCCTTTCATGGCCGCTATCTCCCGCGAAGAGATTGATGTCAACGACATAAAGACATATCTTCAGCACCGTGAGCAGCAGCAGGCTGCAAAGGTGGAGGCGGCGATCGAGGCCGAGGCCCTCAAGGAGAGCCACAACAATACCGACAAGTATTCGGGCAACGGCCAGGATATCCTGGTTATCAATGCCAAGAACGTCAAGGGACTCGAATACAAGATGGCGAAGTGCTGCAATCCCGTTTTCGGCGACGATGTGTTCGGTTTCGTGACCCGTACCCAGGGCATCACCATCCACCGCTGCACCTGCCCCAATGCGCCACGCCTCATGGAGAAGTACGGATATCGTGTCCAGAAGGTGGTATGGCAGGATACACCCACGAGCGGCAGCTTCCCCGTCCTGCTTAAGATCGAGGCCCAGCAGGACCATGTCGTGCTTGCACAGGTTATGGACGTGATAGGGAAGTTCAAGGCCAGCATACGCTCATTCAACGTTGCCGAGCGTGAGCGCAACCACATTCAGGAGTATCTGATAAGCGCACGTATCCAGATTCCCTCCAATCTGGAGTACGACAAGATCGTGTCACAGCTTCAGAGGATTCCCAAGGTGACCAAAGTCTACAGGGGTTAGAACTGGAAGTAGATGAATGCCTGAAGGTCTGCAGTGATGAACTGGTAGACCAGGAATATCACGGCTACCACCAGCAGCGCCATGACCGGCAGAGGCAGCATCGCGAAGTTGATGCGGTACCAGCGCTTCCAGCGTTCCGGCAGCCAGTGGATAATCATTCCGACGATAATGAGTGCGAATACCTTCCAGTAATTGAGGCAGATATCTGGTATCTGATGGAGATTCCAGGCTGATCCTATCTGGTGCACCATGTTGGTCGCCGTGCGCCAGGCCTCCTCGTTCGCAGTTGCAGGGTCAAGGTTGGAACCGCTTCGGAAGAACAGTCGGGTGAATGTTATGAAGATGAAAGTCTGGGTGACTCCCCAGACATAGCCTATCTTCTTTCCGCCCTTTCCGCCGCACAGGTGGTAGATGAAGCGGATGAGCGTACCGACGAATATCAGCGCCATCCAGACGAAAAGCATGTTCCAGACTGGAGCCGGGTTCAGCCTGCACAGTGATGCGAGCGTTCCCATGAGGACTGTGACGAGCAGCATGCGGAGCCACCATTTCATGTCTTTCCAGAACTGGTAGACTATGAGGCCTATGCCGTTGAGGCCGCCCCATATTATGAAGTTCCAGCTTGCACCGTGCCACATTCCGCCCAGCAGCATGGTGATGAAGCGGTTGATGTTGGCTATTATCTTCTTTCGCCGTTCAGGCTTGAGCAGCGCGACCAGTCCGAGTATTCCGGCAAGGCCGACGAATATCAGCGATACGGCCCACTGGCCCGAGAGGATGACGGCTATGATGGCGAACAGGATGATCCAGAAGTAGGTTCCGAAGCTTGCGTTCCTGTTGCCTCCGAGAGGTATGTACAGGTAGCTCTTGAGCCAGCGGCTGAGGCTCATGTGCCAGCGGCGCCAGAAGTCCTGCGGGTTAGGAGCCTTGTAGGGCGAGTTGAAGTTCTGGGGGAGATAGAATCCCATCAGCATGGCCACGCCTATGGCTATGTCGGTATATCCGCTGAAGTCGGCGTATACCTGCAGCGAGTATCCGAACAGCGCGCACAGGTTCTCGAATCCCGTATACAGAAGGGGATTGTCGAACACCCTGTCGATGAAGTTGACGGCTATGTAGTCGCTGAGAATTATCTTCTTGGCCAGACCGTTGAGTATCCAGAATACAGCGATTCCGAATTGCTTGCGCCCGAGGTGGAAGGGTTTGTAGAGCTGCGGGATGAATTCGCTCGCCCTCACGATGGGGCCTGCCACAAGCTGGGGGAAGAAGCTTACGTAGAAGCCGAAGTCGAGTATGTTCGTCACCGGCTTGACGTCGCCTCTGTATACGTCCACGGTGTAGCTTATGACCTGGAATGTGAAGAAGGAGATGCCCACGGGCAGTATGATCCTGTCGGCTCCGAAGATGTCGTGCACCTGGACCGCTATTCCCGTTATGCTCTGGAAGAAGTCGGCGAAGAAGTAGGTGTATTTGAAGTAGCAGAGTATGAGCAGGTCGATGCAGATGCTGCATGTGAGCCAGAACTTCTTCCAGCCCTTTGCCCTGGCTCCGCTTATGCGCCTGGCTATGAAGAAGTCGGAGCACGTGACGAATATCAGTATGCCTACTGCAAGTCCGCTTGTCTTGAAGTAGAACAGCAGGCTCACGAGGAACAGGAATCCGTTGCGCAGCAGACGCCTGTTGCCGGTGAGCGCGAATACGGCGTATACAAGGGCGAAGAACGCCCAGAAATAGAACTGGGTGAACAGCAGGGGAGAGTTGGGGTCGAAACTGAACAGTCTCCCGAAGAATGCGCCTATGCTACTCCAGTCCATCGTTGTAGTCTTGTATGAGTGCGTTATAGAGCAGGTCCGCCATGAGGATGTACCCGTCTCTTGTGAAATGCAGTTTATCCGGCTTGATAAGGCCGCAGTCGCGCCAGCTGAGCACCGTGCCGGTGCCGCCCATTATCTCCAGCTGGTCGAATACAGCCCCGTCGAATTCGCGTGCCAGTTCGTACATGGCCTTCTGCACGGCACGGGCATTGGTGTTGTAGGTCATGCCACGCCGTACATAGCGGTAACTGTCGTTGTTGGTGATGAATATGAAGGTGCAGTCGGGCGACTGCCTGCGTATCATGGCAATGAGCTCGCGGTAATTGTCCTTGAACTTCTCGGGGCTGAAGTCGGCGGACTTGCAGGCGGAGTCGTTGATTCCGAGACCGAATATGCAGAGGTCGGGGTCTACCAGAGGCAGGTCTCTCTCAAGGTCCTCCGCATCATCGAGCCAGCTCCTCACCCTTGCTCCGTTCACTCCTGAGGCGTAGTAGTTTATGCCCCTGCGTCCGCTTATCGGCTCGAATCCCGTGAGGGTGAAGGTCTCGCCGGACGGGACTTCGAAATATACGTCGACCGAGTCGGTCTCTGCCGGAAGGTCGAAGATGTAACTTTCGGGATGCCAGTCGGTGGTGTATGCGAGGGTGTCCGTTCCGGAGACCATCACCGGATGTGCAGTGCCGCCCTTCGAGGGGTAGCCCATTACACGCAGACGGTTGAAGGTCCAGGTGGAGTCCTGGTTGATACCCAGCCCGAACGACACCATTGCGGTGGAGTCGTTCGTGGTGGCTCCGAATCCGGTGATTCCGTAGCGCGGCTTTTCGTATTCGGAGTTTCTGGTCATCATGGGGCACTCCCAGTATCCTTCTGACGAAGTGCGGAAGCTCTTGTCGGAGTTCGTGTTCGCAAGGCGCATGGGGAAGATGAATCCGCGCTCTCCCTTCATGCCGGGAGCCATGGATGTAAGGTCTTCCATTATTCTGTAGCTGAAATGCCCTGCCTGTACATGGGAACCTCCTATGTGCCAGATGTTTATGTTCTTTCTGCTGCCGTCAAGGAGACTGTCGAGCTTGGTGAGGAAGGCGTCATGCGCTTCCCTTGATCCGGGGAAGTGCAGCTCTGCCTTGCCTGTGTGCACGCACGCAGGCAGGTCCTCCGGCAGCTGCTTTAGAGGCAGCTTCTGTGCGCCGAGGACCGCAGGCAGCAGAAGAACGGAAACCAGTATCAGAGCCCTTTTCATTTCTTGCGGACCTTATAGTAGTCGTAATAAAGCATGAGGGCGTCGGTGAAGAGGTTTCCAACCTTTTCAGAGCCTTTGGGCGTGAAGTGGATGTAGTCGGGGCCTGCAAGGGCGGGGGATGCCTTCACCCACTGTACCATCGAGTCCTTGCCTCCCATAACCTGGTAGAGGTCCCAGTAGGCTGCTCCGCATTCGTTGACGGTTGCCTTGAGCGCGTCGATGTACTGCGGCAGGATGGGATATGTCTGCCGTTTTCCGGCTATGCTGGTGGACATGTCGGACGGACCGATGAATACTATGACGGCATCGGGTGCCACCTTCTTCATCAGCTCGATCTGACGGCGGACGCTGCTGCAGTACTTGTTCACAGCATCTTCCGTCTTTGTATAGGGCACTGTGTTGCCTCCGTACTGCATGATTATCATCCTGGTGCCGCTGTTCTTGTAATAGTAGCTCAGCTGGTTGGAGTTCAGAGTGGTGAAGATGGTGCCGGAGCAGCCGCGCATGGGCACGTTGTCGACACATACACCGCAGTTGTTGTCGAAACTTATTCCGTAAAGGTCGGCGGCACCGCTGAGGGTCAGGCTGGCCTTTGTGGTGCTGTCGGGCAGGCTGAAAGAGAGCTTGCATATGTCGCTGCCGGGGGCGGCCTCCTGCTTCAGGCCCTTGACCGTTCCGTGCAGTGTTCCGTGAAGGTTGCCGGCATAGACTGTAATCCTGTTGAAGTAACGGGCTGCTCCCGTGTTGGTCTTGAAGGGGTAGGTCGTGAAGGTGACCGAACCGCTGAACCTTGACATCCTTGCCATGGGACCGTACTTGCTTGTGCCGGCGCGCAGTTCGGGGTCGCCGAACGCCATGAAGACGGGCAGTTCGGCGCTTGCGCTCTGGCCTTCTCTCAAGGTTACATATTGGATTGCGGGAAGAAGACCTACTCCGCCTCCGCCGAATTCGGCCTGCATCCTGTCGCGTATCGTGCAGGTGATGCGGTCCTCCTCAAGCTGGGAGTCTCCGTAGTGGACGATGCGCACCTGCTGCCTGTCGGCGTTGTCGAGGGCCCTGAAGAATCTGTCGAGGTATGTCATGTCGTCGCCGGGCATGTAGAAGCGTCCCGGGTCATTCTTTATGTACTGCTCGAGTTCGCCTTTCCTGGCCTTCTTGATGGCAGCCTCACGCATGGCTATGACCTCCTCGGGGCTCATGATCTCCTCTTCCTTGGCGCTGCCCATCACTTCCTTTATCTTGGGGAAGCGCAGCTTTGCGTCGCCGGCTATCTGGATTCCGTCGGCCGGGAAGAATGAGCAGAGAACCGCCAGCAGGGCGATCACACTGAAAATGAACAATGCTATTTTGTGTCTTTCCATACTTTAAGATATTCTTGAAGCGCCCACATCTCGTCGCGGTAGCGGGCTGCTTCTGTGAAGTCGAGATCGGCGGCCGATTTCTTCATGCGGCGTCTGTCCTCCTCTATCATCTTTTCAATCTGGCTGCGGTCCATCGAGCGGATGACCGGATCCTGCAGCACGGCGGCGAGGTCGGCAACCACATGGCCGTCCTTGATGGCGGCTCCGGCAGCACGCTTGGAGTCGTGCCCGAAGCCCACGGCGACCTCGCCCTTGCCGAGGTCGGAAGGGTTGGGGATGTATGTGGGGTCGTCGTAGGAGTTTGCGGCTGAGACACGGCCCGTAGTGCCGTTCGCAAGCCTGGGATTGACAGGCTTGCCGCGCCTGTCGGTGTTCTCCTTGGTGGAGGCCAGCTCGTTTACCAGGCTGTTGGTGCGGGTCTGTATCTGCTGCGGCACTATTCCGTGCAGCTTGTTGTATTCTATTTGCTTGGTGCGCCTGCGGTTGGTCTCGCGTATGGTGCGGTCCATGCTGTCCGATATGGTGTCGGCATACATGATCACGAGGCCGTTGACGTTGCGGGCGGCGCGCCCGGCCGTCTGGGTGAGGGCGCGGGGATTGCGGAGGAATCCTTCCTTGTCGGCGTCGAGTATCGCAACCAACGAGACGGCGGGGATGTCGAGACCTTCACGCAGGAGGTTCACGCCTACCAGCACATCGAACATGCCTGTCTTGAAGTCCTCGATGATCTCGACTCTCTCGGAAGTGTCGACGTCGGAGTGTATGTACCTTGCGCGCACACCTATGCGGCCGAGGTACTGGTCAAGTTCCTCGGCCATGCGCTTGGTGAGGGTGGTGACAAGCACGCGCTCGTCAAGCTCCGCGCGCTTGCGTATTTCCTCGACGAGGTCGTCCACCTGGTTCTCTGTGGGGCGGACCTCTATGGGAGGATCGAGCAGGCCTGTGGGACGTACCACCTGCTCGACCACAAGGCCTTCGGATTTTTGGAGTTCATAGTCGGCCGGGGTCGCGCTCACGTATATCCTCTGACCGGTGAGCTGCTCGAACTCCTCGAAGCGCAGGGGACGGTTGTCGGATGCCGCGGGCAGACGGAATCCGTATTCCACAAGGACTTCCTTGCGGGAGTGGTCGCCGCCGAACATGGCATGCACCTGGGGAAGGGTGACGTGGCTCTCGTCTATGAACGTGATGAAGTCGTCGGGGAAATAGTCCAGCAGGCAGAAGGGGCGCTCTCCGGGCTTGCGGCCGTCGAAGTAGCGGCTGTAGTTCTCGATTCCGGGGCAGTATCCCATCTCCTTTATCATCTCGAGGTCGCATTCCACGCGCTGCTTGAGGCGCTTGGCCTCGAGGCCCTTGCCGATGCTCTCGAAGTACTCCACCTGTTTGGTGAGGTCGTCCTGTATGTCGGATACGGCGGCGATGCAGCGTTCCCTGGTGGTCACGAAGTTGTTCGCGGGTGCAACGCTGACCTCGTCGAGGTCTTCCAGCTTTGCGCCCGTGGCGGGGTCGATGAGGCTGAGGGAGTCTATCTCGTCGCCGAAGAACTCCACGCGGACTGCCTCGTCGGAGCCGCCGAGGAAGATGTCGATGATGTCGCCATGGACCCTGAATGTGCCGCGCTTGAAGTCAGCCTCGGTACGGCTGTAGAGGGCGTCCACCAGCTGGTAGAGCAGGCCTGTCAGGCTGCGCATCTCGCCTTTGACCAGCTTGATGGTCTGCGAGTGGAAGTCCTCGGGGTTGCCTATGCCGTACAGGCAGCTGACGCTGGAGATGACTATCACGTCCCTGCGCCCGCTCATGAGAGCGCTGGCGGCGCTCAGCCTGAGCTTGTCGATCTGGTCGTTTATGGAGAGGTCCTTCTCGATATAGGTGTCCGTTACGGGGAGGTAGGCTTCGGGCTGGTAGTAATCGTAGTATGAGACGTAGTACTCGACCGCGTTTGCGGGGAAGAACGCCTTGAACTCGCCGTACAGCTGTGCGGCGAGCGTGTTGTTATGGCTAAGGATCAGGGCGGGACGCTGCAGCTGGGCGATCACGTTGGCCATCGTGAAGGTCTTGCCGGAACCCGTGACGCCAAGAAGCGTGACGTCGCTGATGCCGCTCTTTATGGCACTCACGAGCTGTGCTATCGCTTCCGGCTGGTCCCCGGATGGCCTGTATTCGCTTTCAAGATGAAATTCCATCGTCCATGCATTAAATATTTTGTAAAGATACGCCTTTTTTTTGTAACTTTGTCGTCCAATAAATCCTAAGTAATCCTATGTCATTTATTGATGAAAGAATAGCACTGGAAGGGCTTACCTTCGACGATGTGCTGCTCATTCCTGCATACTCCGAAGTGCTTCCCCGTGAAGTGTGTCTGGCAGGACGTTTCTCCCGCAACATCAACCTCAACATCCCGATTGTGTCCGCTGCCATGGACACCGTAACAGAAGCGCCGATGGCCATTGCCCTTGCCAGGGAAGGTGGAATCGGCGTTATTCATAAGAATATGTCGATAGCCGCCCAGGCCGCCGAAGTCCGCAAGGTGAAGCGTGCCGAGAACGGAATGATCGACGCTCCCGTCACCATCCACAAGGACCAGACCGTGGGTGATGCCCTCCAGCTCATGCACGAGAACCATATCGGAGGCATTCCCGTGGTGAACGACGAGAACTACCTTGTCGGTATCGTCACCAACAGGGACGTCCGCTTCCAGACGAACATGGAGGCCAGGATAGAGGATGTCATGACCAGCAAGGGCCTCGTCACCATCAAGGACAACCAGACCGACCGTGAATACGTACGTCAGGTGCTCCAGGAGAACAAGGTGGAGAAACTCCCCGTTGTCAACGACGAGGGCAAGATCGTGGGCCTGATCACATTCAAGGACATCACCAAGGAGAAGGAGCATCCCAATGCATGCAAGGACAGCAAGGGCCGTCTCCGCGTTGCAGCCGGCATAGGAATCACTGACGACGCCCTCGATCGCGTATCTGCACTTGTTGCTGAAGGCGTTGACGCCGTAGTGCTCGACTGTGCGCATGGTCACAGCAAGAACGTATTTACAAAGCTCAAGGAGATAAAGGCCGCATACCCCGGCCTGGATGTCGTTGTCGGCAACATAGCCACAGCTGCAGCCGCCAAGGCTCTCGCCGAGGCGGGCGCCGACGGAATCAAGGTCGGCATAGGCCCCGGCAGCATCTGCACCACCCGCATCGTTGCAGGTGTGGGCGTTCCTCAGCTTACAGCAATCTTCGAGTGTGCTAAGGAAGCCCACAAATATGGTGTTCCCGTCATTGCCGACGGTGGCCTTCGCTACAGCGGCGATGTTGTAAAGGCTCTTGCAGCCGGTGGCGACTGTGTCATGTGCGGTTCGATGTTCGCAGGCACCGAGGAGGCACCGGGCGAGACCATTATCTACAATGGCCGCAAGTTCAAGACTTACCGTGGAATGGGTTCGCTCGACGCAATGGCTGCAGGTTCCAAGGACCGTTACTTCCAGTCCAACGTCGAGGCCAAGAAGCTCGTTCCCGAGGGAATCGTAGGCCGTGTGCCTTACAAGGGAACCCTCGAGGAAACCGTATACCAGCTCATAGGCGGTCTCCGTTCAGGAATGGGATACTGCGGTGCCCATAACATCACCGAGCTCCAGACAGCCAAGTTCACCAAGGTGACTGCAAGCGGCATGACGGAGAGCCACCCTCACGACGTTACCATCACGAAGGAAACCCCCAATTATACCCGCGGGGAATAAAATAATACAAACCATTATGTATAACGGAGAAAAACTCAATCCGAAGCAGTTCGTTGAAACTGCAATAGAGGAAATCAAGGCCCAGGTAGGCAATGATACCGTAGTCCTTGGTCTTTCCGGTGGCGTTGACTCTACTGTGACAGCGCTTCTTATTTCCAAAGCCATTGGCAACAATCTCGTCTGCATCTTCGTCGATCACGGCCTCCTTCGCAAGAACGAGTTCGAGGATGTGCTCGAGAGCTACAAGGGCATGGGCCTCAATGTCGTTGGCGTACGTGCAGCCGACCGCTTCTTCGCAGCCTGCAAGGGCATCGTTGACCCCGAACTCAAGCGCAAGGCCATAGGCAAGACCTTCATCGACATCTTTGCCGAGGAGGCCCGCAAGGTCCAGGATGCAAAGTGGCTTGCACAGGGCACGATCTGGCCCGACATCGCCGAGTCACACTCAGACAAGGGAACCATCAAGAGCCATCACAACGTAGGTGGCCTTCCCGAGGACCTCAAGTTCGGTCTTGTAGAGCCTCTTAAGTATCTTTACAAGTTCGAGGTGCGTGAGGTTGGTGAGGAGCTTGGCCTTGACAAGTACTTCCTCGGCCGTCATCCTTTCCCCGGTCCCGGTCTCGGTGTACGCTGCCTCGAGGAACTCACCCCCGAAAGAATCCACATCCTTCAGGAGGCTGATGCAGTGTTCATCAACGCTCTCCGCGCAGAAGGTCTCTATGACAAGATCTGGCAGGCAGCAGTTGTCCTCCTCCCTGTACGCAGCACCGGCATCAAGAACGGCGCCCGCACATACGAGAATGTCGTTGCCCTCCGTGCCGTCAACTCAGTTGACGCAGTTACCGCAGAGGTCGTTCATCTCCCCATGGACTTCCTCATCAAGGTATCAGAGGAAATCATCGCCAAGGTTGACGGCGTGAACCGCGTTGTTTACGACTGCTCACCCAAACCGCCCGCAACAATCGAGTGGGAATAACCGATACTCAATAATAAAAGAGAGCTTGGATCAGATTCCAAGCTCTCTTTTCATTTCCCTGAGGAGGTCGAAGGCCTGAAGGGGAGTCATGTTGTTGAGGTCGGCGGCCTCCAGCTTCTCTTTGAGCGAACCTAGCGTGGGGTCGTCGAGTTGGAAGAAGCTGAGCTGCATGGATCCGTCGTCCTGTATGTCCATCGCCCCCATGTTCTTCTCCTTTGCCTCCAGTGTCCTGAGGGTTCTCTCCGCACTGTCGATGACCTCGCGCGGCATGCCGGCAAGGCGGGCTACATGGATACCGAAACTGTGAGCCACGCCGCCGCGCTCGAGCTTGCGGAGGAAGATCACGTCCTTGCCTTCTTCCTTGACTGCGATGTGCCAGTTGTGAACGCGCTGATATTCGTTCTCGAGGTCGTTCAGTTCATGGTAGTGAGTGGCGAAGAGGGTCTTTGCACCATGCCCCCATTTGTGGATGTACTCCACGAGGGCGCGGGCTATGCTCATTCCGTCGTAGGTGGAGGTTCCGCGGCCGATCTCGTCGAGCAGTACCAGGGATCGGGAGCTCAGGTTGTGCATGATCATCGAGGTCTCGAGCATTTCCACCATGAAGGTGGATTCGCCTCTTGATATGTTGTCGGTTGCGCCTACACGCGTGAATATCTTGTCGAAATACCCGAGATGTGCACTCTGCGCGGGCACGAAGGAGCCGGTCTGGGCCATGAGCACGATGAGGGCGGTCTGCCTCAGGAGGGCTGACTTGCCCGCCATGTTGGGGCCGGTGAGGATCATTATCTGCTCGTTCTTGCTGTCGAGCGTGAGGTCGTTGGGCACGAACTCCTCGCCGGGAGCCATGAGGGTCTCGATCACGGGATGGCGTCCGGCCTTTATCTCTATTACGTTGCTCTTGTCGACTACGGGCCTGCAGTAGCCATGGTCCAAGGCCTGGCGGGCAAAGCCGCGGAGCACGTCGAGGACGGACACGACGCGGCAGTTCTCCTGGATGTCGCGTATGTGCTTCTGTATGTCTGCAACCAGGGCACCGTATATGCGGCTTTCAAGTTCGTATATGGTGGCCTCGGCGCTCAGGATCTTCTGCTCGTATTCCTTGAGCTCCTCGGTGATATACCTCTCGGCGTTTACGAGGGTCTGCTTGCGTACCCACTCAGGCGGTACTTTGTCCTTGAAGGTGTTGCGTACTTCTATGTAGTATCCGAATACGTTGTTGTAGCTGATCTTGAGCGATGATATGCCGGTGCGCTCGATCTCGCGCTGCTGGATTTCCTGAAGGTATTCCTTGCCGCCTCTTGAAATGCTCCTGAGCTCGTCGAGCTCCTTGTCGACACCGGCTGCAATGATGTCGCCCTTGCCTATGGCGGCTGCGGGGTTCTCCGACATGGTCGACTGGATGCGTTCGAGGAGCGCGTCAGTGTTCTTCATGCCCTTGATGAGCTTGTCGAGGGGCTCTATCCCTGTGTCGGAGCAGAGCTGGTGTATGGGCGTGATCCGCCTCAGGGAGCGCCCGAGCTGCATGACCTCGCGGGGGAGAATCTTGCCGTTTGCCGCGCGGGCTATGATCCTTTCAAGGTCGCCGATCTCGGAGATGTGCTCCTCGATGGTGTCAAGGGCTTCCTCGTTGTCGTAGAAGAACTGGACTATGCAGTAGCGGCCTTCCAGTTCCTGGGGATCCATGATGGGCATGGCGAGCCACTGGCGCAGGAGTCTGGCACCCATGGGGGAGCAGCTGCGGTCGATGGTGTCGACAAGGGAGACTCCGTCCTTGCCTGCATTGCTCTGGAAGATCTCGAGGTTGCGGAAGGTGAACTTGTCCATCCACACGAACTTGCCTTCGTCGATGCGCTGTATGCTGCAGATGTTGCCAAGCCCTGTGTGCTCAGTCTGCTCCAGGTAGTAGATGAGCGCGCCTGCCGAACAGATGGCAAGGGGATAGCGGTCGATGGCAAAGCCTTTGAGGCTTGTGACCTTGAGTTGTCTGCAGAGCTTCTCGACTGCGGCATCTTCGACGAATGCCCACTCGTCGATGGCGCTGATATAATAGTCGGGGAACTTTTCGCGTACGGAGCGGAGTACATCCTTCTGGACCACCAGCTCCTTGGGCTGCATGCTGGCCAGCAGCGTGGAGATGTAGTCGATGCTGCCCTGGGTTACCTGGAATGTTCCGGTGCTTACGTCGAGGAAGGCGGCGCCGCATTCCTGGCCTTCGAAGGAGAGGCCGCAGAGGAAGTTGTGCTCCTTGCATTCGAGCATGCCTTCGCCGAATGCTATGCCGGGGGTGAGGATCTCGGTTATGCCTCTCTTGACAAGTTTGTTCTTGCAGAGGGCGGGGTCTTCAAGCTGGTCGCATATTGCAACCTTGTAACCGCCGCGCACCAGCTTCTGGAGATAGGTCTCGAGGGCGTGATGGGGGAATCCTGCCATGGGGGTGTCGCCCTTGTCGCCGTTCGAACGGCGGGTCAGCACGATGCCGAGCACCTTGCTGACGAGGACTGCGTCGTCGGAGTAGGTTTCATAGAAGTCGCCGACGCGGTACAGTAGTATCGCCTCGGGATGCTGGGCCTTGATGCTGAAATATTGTTTGAGAAGCGGGGTGTCCTCCTTGCTTTTTGCCATACCTATGCGTTTGTATATCACGCAAATTTAGCAAAATTTATCCAAATATTGAGGCTGCCGGCTAGGAAAGGATGTTGGAGAGGAATATGGCGAGGATTGCGGGCGGAACTATCCATTTTATCATGAAACGGAAGAACTTTCCGACCATGCCCTGTATCTCCACCTTGTCCATCCTCCAGCCCACGAAGATAGCGAATGCGAGGGCTCCGAGGGTCATCAGATAGTTGGCTGCGAAGAGGTCGCAGAACTCGAAGATGGTCTGGCCGAATATGTGGAAGTCCTTGAGAGGGCCGAAAGACAATGCGCAGAGGACGCCGAGGCCCCATGTGCCTGCCATGATGAGCAGCGTGGCCTTGCCGCGTCCCATTCCCCTGCGGTCCATGAGGTGGTTCACCGATGTCTCGAACAGGGATATCGACGAACTCAGGGCGGCGAGCAGGATGGACATGAAGAAGAGTATGGTGACTATGCGGCTGAAGACGGGCATCTCCTCCGCCATCTGTCCGAATACATAGGGCAGGGTCTCGAATACCAGTGAAGGGCCGGCCTCGGGCTTGAGGCCGCCCGCGAACACCGCCGGCATGACTGCGAAGCCTGCAAGTATGGCGAAGAGGGTGTCGAATATGGCGGTCCATGAGCCTGCCTCGATTATGTTGGAGTTCCTCGAGTAGGATGTATAGGTCACAACCATGCCGACTCCCAGCGACATCGAGAAGAAGGACTGGCCGAGTGCGGCCGCGATTGCGGAAGCGTCAAGTTTGGAGAAATCGGGGTGGATCAGGTATTCCACGCCTGCATGTGCTCCGGGCAGGCGGAGCGAGTATACGGTGACCACGAGGATCATGACGAACAGCAGGGGAATGGAGACTTTGGAGAAGAGTTCGATTCCCTTCTGTACGCCGAGGAAGATTATCAGTGCAGTCAGGCCAAGGAAAATAAGGTGGGCGGCCAGGGGCTCCCATACGGAACCTGCCACTGAATCGAACAAGGCGCCGGCACCTTCCCGTGTGGCCGCGCCCATGTCCCCTCCTATGGAGCGGACAAGATAGTCGACGGACCATCCGCCAACCACGCAGTAGAACGATACGATGACGAAGCAGGCCACGATGGTGACTATTCCAAGGTATTTCCAAGGAGTGCCGGGGGCCAGGGCTTTGAGCGACTCGAAGGCACCCTTGCCAGTCTTCTTTCCGATGACTGCTTCGGAGAGGAAGATCGGCAGGGAGATGAGCAATGAACAGAGTACATAGACAATAACGAAAGCCGCACCTCCGTGCTCGCCTACCATGAAGGGGAAACGCCAGATGTTGCCGAGCCCGATTGCCGAGCCGGCCAAAGCCATTATGTACGCGAATTTACCCCCGAACTGATCTTTGCCTGAAGCCATAAAATAATACCTACCAACTGTGAATCACAAAGGTAGGCATTTTTTTGCTTACTTCCGAACGTATACGAAAAACTGGAATTCGTAGCCGCATTCCTTGTCTTTGTAGACGGCCGACCGCGACTCGGCCTTCCAGATCTCAGGGTCGATTATGGGGAAGAATGCGTCCGCCTCGGGAATGCTTGCGTGCACATGGGTTATGTACAGGCGGTCCATGTCGTTTATGGCTGCCCTGTAGACGGATGCGCCGCCCATGATGAAGCACTTGTCGGCAGGCTCTGCGGCCGCATATGCCTCCTCGAACGAATATACGCAGGTGGCCTCCGGAATGGGATCGCCGCCGGCATTGAGCACTATGTTCTTCCGGCCTTTAAGAGGCCTGAACGGCAGTGAGAAATATGTTGTGCGGCCCATGATCACCGGGCAGCCGCTGGTGACGCGCTTGAAGTACTTGAGGTCTTCGCTGAGGTGCCAGGGGAGGGTGCCCTTCACACCTATCTCGTTATTGGCGCCTATGGCCACGATGAGACATTTTTCCATATGCTTATACTGCTACGGGGGCCTTTATTGCAGGCCACGGGTCATAATCTACAAGTTCGAAATCTTCATACTTGAAGTCGTAGACGCTCCTGACGTCGGGGTTCAGCTTCATCCTGGGCAGCGGACGGGGCTCCCTCGAGAGCTGCTCCTTAACCTGCTCGAAGTGGTTGAGGTAGATGTGGGTGTCGCCCGTCGTGTGGATGAACTCGCCGGGCTGCAGTCCGCAGCACTGGGCTATCATCATGGTGAGAAGGGCGTAGGATGCGATGTTGAACGGCACACCGAGGAAGGTGTCGGCGCTGCGCTGGTAGAGCTGGCAGCTTAACTTTCCGTCAGCCACGTAGAACTGGAAAAGGCAGTGGCAGGGTGGCAGGGCCATCCTGTCGACTTCGCCCGGATTCCACGCGCATACGAGCATGCGTCGGGAATCGGGATGGTTCCTGATGAGGTCGATGACTTGCGAGAGCTGGTCGATGCTGCGGCCGTCGGGTGCAGGCCAACTGCGCCACTGATGGCCGTAGACGGGACCTAGGTCGCCGTTCTCGTCGGCCCACTCGTCCCAGATTGTTACCTTGTGGTCCTGAAGGTACTTGACGTTGGTGTCGCCGCTTATGAACCAGAGGAGTTCGTATATGATGGACTTCAGATGCACCTTCTTGGTGGTGAGCAGGGGGAATCCCTCGCTCAGGTCGAAGCGCATCTGATGCCCGAATATGCTCTTGGTGCCGACCCCGGTACGGTCCGTCTTGACCGTGCCGTTGTCCATAATCTCCTTCAGAAGGTCGAGATACTGTTTCATGCTATTTGATGCCGAATGAGAAGATTATCGCCTCATGGAATACCTTGCCGGGACGGAGCACGGTGCTGGGATATTCGGGTTTGTTGGGGCTGTCGGGATAGTGCTGGCACTCTATTGCCACGGCGCTGTAGTCGTTATAGACGCGGCCGCGCTTGCCGGTGGGACATCCGCTGAGCCAGTTGCCTGTGTATACCTGTACGCCGGGCTGGGTCGTGAATACCTTGAGAACCCTTCCGCTGCGCTTTGACCAGAGTTCCGCAGCTTCCTGGAGCTGGCCGGGCATGTATCCGTCGATGCACCAGCATGCGTCGTATCCCTTGCCGTAGTTCAGGGCGGGGAAGTCCTTCTTTATGTCGCGGCCGAGGGTCTTGGCGTTGAGGAAGTCCATGGGAGTACCTGCAACGGGCTCGGAGTCGCCGAGAGGAATGAGGGTGGGATCGGTGGGGAGATATTCCGAAGCATTGAGCCTGAGGTAGTGCTGGAGCACTGAACCCTTGCCGTTGAGGTTGAAGTAGGCGTGGTTTGTGAGGTTGATCACGGTAGCCTTGTCGCAACGTGCGCTGAAGGTGAGCTGAAGCTCGTTCTTCTCGTTCCACTCATAGCGGGCGACGATCGTGAGGTTGCCGGGATATCCCATCTCGCCGTCGGCTGCGGTGTACTTGAACTCGACACCGCCTTTGCGCTTGCGTGACTCCCAGACCTGGTTCTGGATTCCCTCGGGACCGCCGTGGAGGTGGTTGGGTCCGTTGTTGATGGGGAGGGTGTACTCTACGCCGTCGAGGGTGAACTTTCCGGCAGCGATCCTGTTGGCGAAGCGTCCGGGACACTTGCCTGCGCAAGGGCCGTCGCCGATATAGCTCTCGGGCTTGCCATAGCCGATGACCACGTCGGCAAGCTTGCCGTTCCTGTCGGGAACGTTTATGCCGATGATTGCGGCGCCCAGGTTGCTGAGCACTACGTTTGCACCGCTTTCATTGGTAAGTGTGTACTTGTAGATGGCGGCGCCGTCCTGCGCTCTGCCCCAGAGTTTTCTCTTTATAGTTGCCATATTGTCTGTGTTTATTTTCAAATGTAATGCAAGATAGTAATTTCCATGGACAATCCTCTTATCTTACGCTGAAATCCAGCGCGGTGAGGTCTGATTCGCGGGAAGACGGACCATAGAGAATCTGGTAGCGGCCCTTGTGGACAGCGACCTTGCCGAGCCCGATGTCGTACCTCTCGAATGCGTCGGGCTCCAGGGCTATCTTCACATTCACCGTCTCGCCGGGCTCGATGCCGACCCTCTCGAATCCCTTGAGTTCCTTGACGGGGGCAGTGGGGTCGTCGAGGCTCCTGATGTAGACCTGGACGACTTCGTCGCCGGCGATGCTGCCCGTATTGGTCACGGGAATGGTTATGCCGACGCCCTTGCCGGCCTTGACTGATTCAGCGGAGAGGGTTGCCTTGCCGTATTCGAAGGTGGTGTAGCTCAGACCGTAACCGAAATGGAATTCGGGCTCTTCGCCACGGAGATACCTGTATGTGCGGCCTTCCATGTTGTAGTCCTTGAAATCGGGCAACTGGTCTGTTGATGCATAGACCGTGACGGGCAGCCTGCCGGCAGGGTTGTAGTTTCCGAAGAGAACGTCCGCAATGGCCTGTCCCATGGCCTCACCGCCGTAGAATGCCTGCACGAGTGCGTTGTACTGGTCCTCTATTTCCGTGAAGGTCACTGCGCTGCCGGAACAGTTCACCACAACTACGGGTTTGCCGGTGGCATGCATCTTCCTTATGAGATCCTGCTGCTCGACGGGGAGCTCGACCTTGGTGCGGTCGCCGCCGAAGAAGCCGTCGGCAAGTATGCAGGCCTGTTCACCCTCGAGGTCGGAGTTCAGTCCGCCTATGAAGATGATGGCGTCCTCGTCGGCCACTTCAAACTTTTCTGCGGTGTAGGGGTGCTGCTCGGCAAGGTCGAAATACAGGTGGGCCGATTCTCCTGCGGGATGTACGAACTCGAGCACGAATCCGTACTTCTTTCCGGGCTCCACTTCGATTATGGAATCCATGTCGGGTACTGAATCGTATCCGATTTCGCGGTGCACTTCCTTCTGTCCTGCGATCTCACGTCCGTTCACCTTCAAGGAGAAAGGCATGTTGCTCCTCATGACGTAGAGCAGGGTCGACGGTGTGTCGACCTCGACCTCGCCGGTGTAGCGGATGGAATATGAGTCCAGGCCCTTCAGGCAATCGGGGAGAGGTGTGTTCGGATTCATGTTGATGTATCCGGCCTCGCCTGTGCCTATGGGATCGCCTGAGAAAGTTTCTCCATTGAAGTATTCGATGCGGAGGCGGTGATTGCTGAAGTAGAACGTTGATCCTTCCGTCTGCGCATATCCGCATCCTCTGGCATAACGGACTTCAGTGCCGGGAACTGCCTCCCGGATAGCCGAGAGTATGGACTGAGTGTGTTCCTCGGTGGGGGTTCCGTTGTAGTTGCCGAGGTGCATGTCTGCAGCATCGGCATTGGGGCCGACTACGAGTATCTTTCTGAAGTCCTTCTTCAGGGGGAGGATTCCGTCATTGGCAAGCAGCGTAATCGATTCGCGCGCGGCTTTCAGGGCCAGCTGATGGTGCTCGTCGGAGCTCATGGTCTCTGCACCGAGATCCTTCCAGGGAAGCATTTCCACGGGGTCGAATGTTCCAAGCTTGAACCTGAGAAGAAGCGCACCGCGCAGGACTCTGTCGATATCCTCTTCCTTGACAAGACCCTGCTCGAGGCTCTTGCTGAGGTTGACGAAGGCTGTGGTGCCTCCAATGGTTCCGCATTCGATGTTTGTGCCGCTCAGGATTGCGTCTGCGCTGGCGTCGACGCCGTCCTTATGGGTCATATGGTGGTTGTATTCGTAGAAGTCGCCAATGGCTCCGCAGTCGGTCACAACGATGCCCTTGAATCCCCACTGGTCGCGGAGGATCCCCGTGAGAAGCTTGTCGCTCGCGCAGCAGGGCTTGCCCTCGAAGCGGGTGTATGCGCACATCACCTCAGATACGCCTGCCTTCTGCACAAGTGTCCTGAATGCAGGGAGATAGGTGTCCCAGAGGTCGCGGTCGGACACTGAAGGGTTGTATCTGTGGCGGAGAGGCTCCGGGCCGCTGTGCACGGCATAGTGCTTCGCGCAGGCAGCGGTCTTGAGATAATGGCTGTCGTTACCCTGCAGGCCGTTCACCACGGCGCTGCCCATGGCTCCTGTGAGGTAGGGGTCCTCGCCATATGTCTCCTGGCTGCGTCCCCACCTGGGGTCGCGGACTATGTTGATGTTCGGAGTCCAGAAACTGATGCCTCCTATGCCGATGTTCCATGCTGCACGGGCCTCGTCGGATATGGCCGAGAAGATCTCATAGTTCTGCTCCTTGTCAAAGCTGGCCGCCAGGGCTATCGACTGGGGGAACACGGTTGCGCCCTTCTGGCGTATGCCGTGGCAGGCCTCGTTACCCCATTCGAATGCATGGATGCCGAGACGTTCGATGGCCGGCTCTTCGGAAACCAGCAGGGACATCTTCTCTTCAAGGGTGAGCAGCGACATGAGGTTGTCGACCCTCTTCTCTGCGGAGAGGCCGGGGTTCTGGAACGGGTATTCGTAATCCTGGTGCGCACATGCGCACAGTAATATCAGGGATGATGTTAGAAGAAGTATGGTGTGTCTTTTCATATTATGAATGATGTATTATTGTCTGTTGATGAGATGCATGTCAAGATATGTGAGCACGCGTTCGGTGGGGGCGTCCTTCATTATCACTCTTTTTTCGGAGTCGAGCAGGTAGAGCGAGGGGATTGCGCGGACGTCGTAGTTCTGTTCGGTACGGATGACGTACTGCCAGTCGTAGCCGGTTATCCAGCTGCGCGGATAGGTGGGCTCGTACTCGCGCCACTTGTCGATCTCCTGGTCGATGTAGATGTTGACCAGCGCGACCGTGCCGTCCTCGATGGCCTTGCAGACCGAAGGGCAGGAGTCTATGTCATCGATCATCTCCTTGCAGGCGTCGCAGCCGGGGTTTGAGAAGAAGAGCATGGTGTATTCACCCTTTGTACCGTGCAGGCTGTGGATGCGGCCCTTGGCATCCTTGAACTTGAAGTCAGGTGCGACGGTGCCCACCTGGTTGAGGGCGCACATGCTTGCCTGATACCTGTAGCCAGTGCGCATGAGCGAGTCGGTGAACTGACACTCCGCCAGCTGCTCGACGAAGGGGAGGAACAGGTCTTCGTTGCGAAGAGGGGAGTTGGGGTCATAGAGGTACTTCTCCACCATCTCGGTGAAGCGAAGGTAGAAGAGCGACGTACTGTCCTGCCGCTGGGCTGACTCGACCTTCTTGAAAAGTGTCTTCATGTTGCCCTGTGCCTTGGCGAGCGGCTGGCGTTCAAGTATGCCCAGATATGATGCAAAGGCCTGCTCGAGTTCCCGCTTGCGTACACCGAGGACGGCGGCGGAATCGGTGACTCCGGTTTGTGCGAAATACCCGTCCCAGTAGTGTTCTGCAACGTATTCGCCTATTTCTTCCTGACCCGTATAGAGGCTGGGGACCTGTATTGTGGGAAAGCTCCGGTAGTCTTCTGTGGAGACGTTTTTCCGCCCGCATGAAAGCACCGCGAGCATAAGTGACAAAATGATTGCTGTCCTTCTCATCAATATTGTTTCAAACACAGGCGAAGTTAGCCAAAATTCATTAAATTTGCGGTGTATATGCGCAGATTCGTCCGCTTTTTATTACTAACTTCAGCTTTGCTCTTTCCTATGAGCGGAGCCGCGCAGTTCTATTCCGACGGAACCGATGCCGGACGTATCCGGTGGAGCAGCATGCTCACGGATGATTTCTGCGTCATCTACCCACGGGGACTTGACTCCCTGGCAAGGGTATACGCCGTATCGCTCGAAAGAGCAAAGCCCGCCGTGGCTGCCGGAGTCGGCTACGGCCCCAACCACTTCTACCGCAAGCCTCTGCCCGTTGTCCTTTACACGGGCAACGCCACCTCGAACGGCAGCGTTACGTGGACTCCGCGCCGTATGGAACTCTATACCGGCCCCGATGCATATGCGCCCGACCCTATGCCGTGGGAACTCCAGTTAGCCCTTCACGAATCCCGCCATGCCGCCCAGATGCAGCTCGGCCGCGAGAAATGTTTCACCTGGGCCAACATCCTGTTCGGTGACATAACACCCGGCCTTCTCTGCTCGATATATGGCGGCCCCCACTGGCTGGAGGGCGACGCTGTGGTTGCGGAAACCGCACTCAGCAATTCCGGCCGTGGACGTACGGCCGATTTCCTCGAATACTACAGGGCCAGCTTTGCGGCCGGAGACCTCAGAAATTGGCCGCAGTGGCGGTATTCCTCCCTCAAGCGTTACACTCCCGACTGGTACAAGATAGGTTACCTGACCAATGCCGGCATACGCACGATGTACGACGTGCCGGACTTCACAGGCCGCTTCTATTCCAGAGTGCCTGAGCATCACGGCTTCTCCTTCTTCAACTTCAAGCGGATGGTCAAGGATATCAGCGGAATCAGGTTCCGGGATACCTGGGATGCCGTTGCCGATTCCTTGAAGACGGTGTGGGACGCAGAGGCTGCCGCCCGTGCTCCTTATACGGAGGCTGAGCGGATCACGTCAACCGGATCGTTCTTTACCGGTTATGCCATGCCCGCCAAACTTGGCGACAGGCTGTATCTGGTCCGCAGCGGTCTTGCCAGACCCACTCAGATCACTGAACTGGAGCCGGACGGAAGCGTGACGGCCGCCCGTCATTTCTCTTCCGTGTCCTCCAGCATCAGGACATCCTCCAACGGCTGGATGTACTGGAGTGAATACCGCAGCGACCCCCGCTGGGAGCTGCGCTCCACCTCTGTCATAATGTGCAGCGACGGCCGTTCCAGAAAGGCCCTCGTCAGGGGAGGGCGTTTCTACAACCCGGCCCCGTCGCCTGACGGAAGCGTGCTGTCCGCCACGGAGTATCCTGAGGAGGGTGGCAGCAATCTGGTCATATTCGATGCCTGCAGCGGCGAAAAGAAGAGTTCGATGCGCGCCCCCGACGGCTGGCAGATAATCGAGACGGCCTGGACGGAGGACGGAACACTTTACTTCTCAGCACTCAATGCTGATGGAATTGGTATATGGAAGGCCAGTGGCCTTGTGCCTGTACTCGAGCCTCAGCCGGTGAAGATCAAGCAGCTTGGCTCCCGCGCGGACGACCTCGTGTTCGTCTGTGACAAGGGCGGCAGCAATGAGATATACAGCCTTGACCCCGTCAGCGGTGAACTCCTCCAACTTACCAGTTCACCGGTAGGTGCATCTGACTGGTGCTTCGACGGCGACAGCCTGTACTACACCCAGCCGGGAGTCGACGGCCGCATGCTTTACCGCGCGGCCGTTCCTGAAGGCAGGCAGGTGAGCTGGACGGACGTGCATGAGTATCCGATGGCGGAGGAACTTAGTGACAAGGACCCCGGCAAGGGCCTTTGGAACGATGGCCCCGTGAATATATCCGACCCTCAGCCTTACAGCAAGCTCGGCCATCTTTTCAGATTCCATTCGTGGATGCCCGTCTTCCTTGCTGTCGATGACGTAGCGAACATGACTGCGGAGTCGCTTCTCAGCAGCGTGGGCCTCGGTGCCACGGCGTTCTTCCAGAACACGCTGGGCACCGCGGACGGTTATGCAGGAGTCAACCTGCTCTCGACCAGTTTCGACTGGGACCCTTCTTTGAATTTGAGGTTCCGCTACCTCGGCTGGTATCCTGTCATCGAGGCCAATGCCTCAGTGTTCGCGAGGAATGCCGCCGTCGCCGACTATACGTACACTCCTGCGGAGCACAAGATGACTGTGAAGTACTCCGACAACGGGGTACCCTACGCAACCTTCTCGCTCAAGACATATGTCCCCATCAGCGTCACCAGCGGAGGCATAACCAGGGGAATCGTACCTCAGTTGACCCTCTCCATGACCACGAACAGCCTTGGCAGCATAAATTATGTTACTGAGAATCCGTATGTGATCGCACCCGGCTCGTTCCGGCCTGTCCACCGCGTGTCGGCAAGCCTCAGAGGCTACGTGCTGGGCAGCAGACCGGCATCCTGCCTCTATCCCAAATACGGCGTCGGCCTCGAGGCCGGCTGGAACGGCAGGCCCTTCATGATGGACCTTTACTGCTCTGATGTCTATGCGTTCGCATACGGCTATCTGCCGGGTCTGTATCCCACGCACGGTATAAGGCTCTCCGCCAGGGCGCAGTACCGTCTTGACGACGGCATGCTCTGCGAGCCCTGCCTCAACATACTCCCTAGAGGTGTGAACTCGACCAGCCTGCTGTCGAAGCTTTCCACCTATCCTGTATCGGCACTTTTCACCTTCGATTACGCGCTGCCGTTCGCTGCCCTCGACTGGGGCGGCATGAGCGGCGTTGCGTTCATCCGTAATCTTGAACTCAAGCCTTTCGCCGACTGCATGTTTTGCCGGAAGGGGGACCAGAAGGCTTCTCTGTTCAGCGTGGGAACCGACTTCAACGTTGTCACGAGCAACTTGCTCAAACTGCCGTATCCTGCCAGGATAGGGGTCAATTTTGCATATAACACCGGCAGCCTGTTCGGGGAGCTTCCCGATGTGGGCGAGTCATATGGCCTCCGCCATGTGCATTTAGGACTGAACTTCTCAATTGAAATGTAATATATGATCGAACGTAAACTTATTGCCGCCGCTCTGGCCGCCCTCTGCCTGGTTGCATCATGCGGCAGGAAGCCGGCCGACAACGTGTCGGTATCAGTGGTGGAGCAGGGCTTCAATAATGTCCCTGACAGTGTGCGCATTGCATGCTATTGGTATTGGATTTCCAACAACATCTCCCGTGAGGGCGTCGTGAAGGACCTGCAGGCCATGAAGCAGGCGGGCATCACGCGCGCGTTCATCGGCAATGTAAAGGACGACAGCGTTCCCTTCGGCGAAGTCCCCTTCATGTCGGATGAATGGTGGGAGATCACGCGTACCGCGTTGAAGACCGCCGGTGACCTCGACATCGAGATAGGCATGTTCAACTGCCCCGGCTGGAGCCAGTCCGGCGGTCCCTGGATCGATGAGGACAGGAGCATGCGCTACGTTGCGTTCAAGAACGACATCATGACCGGAAACGGACAGCAGCAGACAATCGCGATGCCCGATGTGCCCTCCGGAAGGATAATAAGCGTGTATGCATACCCCGCACTCGAGGGAAGAACCTGTGAGTGGACCTCGCACAGCAATGGCGACGGCATACTCACCATCGACATGAAGATGGACGAGCCCATGACCGTCCGTTCCATCGTAGTCTGTGGCGAACCGGGCATGGAGGGAGACGCCAGACTTACAGGCGAAGATGGCAGGGCAGTGCGTGAGTTCTATTTCAACAGGCACAATTCCAGCCCTCAGACAGGCTGGGATCCTGCCGCTCCCCAGGCGGAACGCGTAGCCGATGTGGTCGGCGACCATTTCACCTTTACGCTCGACACCCAGGACAAGGGTGACATCAAGGTTATCCTCTCAGAGAACCTCTACGTTGAGGAATGTGCGGAAAAGACACTTGCAAGGACCTTCCAGGACCCTCTTCCTCCGTTCGACTACTATATGTGGGAGGCACCTGCCGAGAGTGACGGCCCCAGGGTGGCCAGCGCATCGATGGTCGATCTTTCCGAATTCGTCTCCGAGGACGGCAGAAGCATAGTATGGCAGGTTCCTGACGGAAAGTGGAACGTGGTCACCGCATATTCCCATACGACTACCACGACCAACGGTCCTGCGGTTCCCGAGGCAACGGGACTCGAGGTGGACAAGATGAACAAGGAACATGTCCGCTATCACTTCGACCACTTCCTCGGTGAGATTCTCAGGCGTATTCCTGCAGAGGACAGGAAGACATTCGACATATGTGTCGAGGACAGCTATGAGACCGGATCCGAGAACTGGACCGAAGGCATGGCTGAGATATTCGAGGAAACCTACGGTTACAGCCCCTTGAAGTATCTTCCCGCCCTGAACGGATTTGTGGTCGACAGCGAGGATGTCACGGAGCGCTTCCTATGGGATATGCGCCGCCTCATAAGCGACAAGGTCGCATATGATTATGTGGGCGGTCTCCGTGATGTCTGCCATGAGAACGGCCTCAAGGCCTGGCTTGAGAACTACGGGCATTGGGGATTCCCCAGCGAGTTCCTCCTCTATGGCGGACAGAGCGACCAGGTGGCAGGCGAGTTCTGGACCGATCCGTCAGACTACGACCGCGGGGAGCCGAAGCTCGCAGCTTCATGCGCTCACATATACGGAAAGAAGCATGTCTGGGCCGAGTCCTGCACTTCAGGTGACCTTCCTTTCCAGAAGTCACCCGACTATCTCAAGCACGTGATCGACGGCTCGCTGATATCCGGAGTCAACAGCACTCTGCTCCATGTTTATATCGAACAGCCTTACGAGGTGAAGCCCGGTGTTGACGCATGGTTCGGAACCGAGTTCAACCGTCACAATACATGGTGGGATTTCATGGACCTGTTCACCGGCTATCTCAAGCGCTGCAACTATGTGCTCCAGCAGGGTAACTACGTTGCCGAGGTGGCCTATTTCATCGGTGAGGACGCTCCCAAGATGGCGGGAACACGCAACCCCGAGCTCCCTGCCGGCTATTCATACGACTGGATCAATGCTGATATCCTCAGGAACCACGCCCGTGTGGAGAAAGGCAGCCTCGTGCTTGACAGCGGCATGCGCTACCGTGTGCTCGTGCTTCCTCCCCAGAACACAATGCGTCCGGAGATGCTCGAGTGCATCGCCGGCCTGGTTAAGGACGGTCTGACCGTAGTCGGCCCCAAGCCTGAGAAGTCACCCAGCCTCAAGGACTGGCCGGATGCCGACACCAAGGTCTGCGCACTTGCCGACGAACTCTGGTCGGCTCCCACTTATGGCAAGGGCCGTGTATATCCTGACGGAACAAGCCTTGAAACCGTGTTCGCCGACCTTGGGATGCAGCCTGACTGCAGCTTGACGGCCACCGATGGATGCACGGTCAACTTCACCCATCGCAGTCTTGCGGACGCTGAGGTTTACTTCGTCTCCAACAAGGACTTCAGGCCCACCCATGTCGACGCCAGCTTTGCTCAGTCAGGCTATTCCGGCGCTGAACTTTGGGACCCTGCAACGGGTTATCAGAACGGTCTGGCCTCCACCAGTGAGAACGGCCGCCTGCACGTTTCATTCGACCTCGAGCAGGATGGAACTGCATTCATCGTTCTCAGAAACGATGCGAAGCCTGCTGTTGAGCTTCAGTGTGCGGAGACCATTGCAGTCGGGGGCCCCTGGAATGTCGGGTTCGATGAGATGGCCGGCAATCCTGCATTCACCAGGACCATGGACGAGCTCTGCGACTGGGCTGAGTCGGACGATCCTGAGCTCCGTTATTTCTCGGGTACAGCCCATTATAGCAATACTTTCAATCTGCAGGTATCCGAAGGAGGAAAGTATCTCCTCAGCCTTGGCAAGGTTTTGGTAGCTGCCAAGGTCCGTGTCAACGGCGAATATGCCGGCGGCGTGTGGACCGACCCTTATTGCCTCGACATCACTCCGTTCGTGCACGACGGTGAGAACACTATTGAGGTGGATGTGGCGAACAACTGGGTCAACAGGCTCATGGGCGACATGAAGCTTCCTGAAAGCCAGCGCAAGACACACACCAACATATATCCCGGAAGTGATACGGAGCTCCAGGCTTCCGGACTTATTGGACCAGTAACTGTTAATTTTTATAAATAAACCATGAAAAGAATCTTTACAATCTGCATCGTGCTGGCAGCTGCATGCGTCAGCGCATTCGCCCAAATGGACGAGCATGAGCCCGGCCTTTATGCCATCAACGGTGAGGAAGCAACCCTGCTTACTCCCCAGAACGCTTCACAGTCAAGCTCTTCGAACAACATTCTCGGTGTCGAGATCGGCAAGTCAAAGTTGAACTACAAGGGCATTACTTCAGACACGATTGCAAGCGGCAAGTTCCTTCTCGTCATCGACCCTGAAAGGAAGAACATCAAGCAGACACTCAAGGAGTACAATGTATTCGTTGCTTCCATGACACCTGCAAACATGATCATCGTTCCTCTCACAGTAGAAAAGAACAAGCGCATCTATGACCGTGGAACCACCATCAACGGCATCAACACCCAGACCAAGGACAGGGTTGAGTTCCTCTGGGAGCAGGTAAGCGACAATTCATTCATGATTGATGCTGAACTGGCACCCGGCGAGTATGCAATCGTATTCAAGCCCGCCAAACTCGGCGAGTTCAACTTCAACACCGTATTCGACTTTACAGTAGCTTTTGTAGAGGAGTAATTACCTTGAAGAACAGATTTCCTCCGCCATGGACCTTACGTCATCGTAATCGTAGCCACGGCCGAGCGCAAATTTGAGAAGTTTAAGTTTTCCCTGCGGGTCATCCTGCAGGGATTTCCATTTCTGCTCCATCACGCGGCGCAGTTTGTCCTCAGCCTTCTCCGGCTCTATTTCCTCAAGGGCGGCGTCTATGGTAGCCTTGTCGATCTTCTTGGCGGTAAGGGCGAAACGTATCTTTATGGGACCCCAGCCTGTGAGAGACGCCTTCTCCCTGGCGAATGCCGATGCGTAGCGCAGGTCGGAGACGAACGCATCCCCGACGAGGGATGCGACAATCTCCCGTGCCGCTTCCGCATCGCCTTCAGTGGCCTTCAGTGCCTTGGCGTAGATGTCCGATGTGCAGTACTCCCTTTTGGCGCACTGGGCCTCCAGCCGGGAAAGGACCTTCTTTGATTTCTCGTCCATGGTATTACTCGCAGTTGATTCTGCAGACCTCGAAGAGCTCTCCGTCATATTCGTTTTCCAGGGTGACCTGGAAGCCCCTGGTCTCGAGCTCGCTTCCTGTCATGCGTGCCGTTTCGCATCCGTCCGGGCCACGCCTTACGCTATAGAGTGCGCCGGGATCAAGCCCCTGGACAGTGACGGTGCGCGTGGCCTCGGCTGATCCTTCGCGGAATATTCCTACAAGACCTCCGCTGCAGGTCTCCGTGTTGATGCGGCTGTATCCGTCCCAGCTTCCGACCATCGGCATCCCGTAGCCGGGAAGATCCTGGCGGAATGACATTATGCCGTACTTCTGCTCGAGACCTTTGACCCAGGATGTCCAGGCCTTGAATTCCGCGCGCTCCTCCGCGCTGAGATTGCGCGGGTCGCCGAGCATGATGGGGAGGGTGCCCATAAGGGACTTGTAGGCCAGTATGTGCAAGGGCTGGTCAACCGTCTGGTTGCCTATGACAAGGGATGTGGCCGGCAGGGCCGGGCTGCGGACCCAGCCGAGTTCCCTGACGCGCAGGGCCCCTGCCGGGGATTCCTCTTCCACGTTGCTGAGCCAGTTGCCGTCGGCATGCTTTGCGATGCCGTAGTCCATGAGCTGGAGCTTTCCGGCAGTCTCGAATGTGCAGTCTATGAAAAGGTCCGGTGCTGCGGCGTGGAGGTCGTCGAACATCTTCATGCACTGTTCGTATATGACATCGTAGGATTCCTCGCGGTCGCGGTGGAACTTGTGGTCAGTGGCATAGCAGCCGGTGTGCCCGGGGTCATACACGTATGCACTGGTGACTATGGCCAGGTCAAGCTTGACGTATTGGATGCCGTAAGCATGGACATTGTGGAGGATGATATCCTTGATGTAGTCGCACCATTCCGTGCCCATGCATGCGGTTACATTGCTGTCGCTGCCTGTATGCAGGTCGGTGATGTTCCCCGAGGCGTCGCGGACTATCCATTCCGGGTGATCCTTTACAATCTCACCATCCTTGTCAAGCCTTCCGACGCTCAGCCATATGCCGGGCTTCATGCCGCGTTCCTTGATGCGGTCGAATATCGGCTTGAGCCCGTTCGGGAATTTTTCCGTATTTATCTCCCAGTCAATCTTGCCTTTGCTTTTGTTCCTGGCGGTGCTGGACCCGCTGCTGTTCTGCCAGCCGTCATCGATGATGAATTCCTCCATGCCGCATTCCGCTGCTGCGTCGATGAGTTCGTACAGCAGTTTTTCATCGATGTCACGGTAGAATGGAACCCAGGTGTTATAAACGAACAGAGGCTTGTGCTCGATCTGTTCGATACGCACACCCATATACTTTCTTATGTAGTCCTGTACGGTGGTGCTTACCACGCGCTGGTAGTTCCGGCCCAGGTAGGGGGCTGTGAAGACCGGGGCGCTTGTCCAGCTCTGTCCCGGGACAAGCCAGCGGCGGAACGGATAATCCTGGCCGGGCACGGTTGTGCCTGAGCGGAGGGATGTTCCGTCCTCGAATACCGATGTCCGTTTGATGATGCCGGTAGATTCATTGCCTACGGCCAGACCACGCTGCTCGCGGGCGTGGTGAATTACCATAAGAGGGTCATCCCAGTTTCCGCAGTAGGGACCCAATGTCTGAAAACGGCCATACGAGCGGTAGAGCTGCGCATGGGTGCAGTCGAGGTCGAGCTTGACATCTTCCACGTTCACGCCTTCTATCCGCACGTCCTTGTCGCCTGTGTTGGCGATGCGTATCTCCTTGCGCACCAGGGCGAGGGAAGGGTAGGATGTGTAGATGAGATCGACCGCGAGACTGCCGTCCACGCTTTTCATGCTTATGGTTGTTACAAGGCCGTCGTCGGTGGTGGAGCATTTTATCTTCTTCCACTTGCTTTCGCCGGAAAGTTCCGTCCCGTCCGCCAGGAATGAGAATTCCTTCGACCCTTCCTGGAAGAAGGTCCCGTCATCGCCGGCGACACAGTAGGATGAAGTGAGCACGTGCCCGTCGGCACAGTTCACCGTGCGTGTTATGCTGCCGTTGCCGGCCACCTTGACGATATCGTCCTTGGCGAAGGCTTTGAACGGGAATGCGGCCGCAAGGGCTGCTGATATGGCGATGGCGATTATTGTCGATCTTTTCATTGCTGGTGGGGTGTCTGGTTTTCTGAGTGCTTGCCGGCGAGCATACCGCAGGCTGCGAGTATGTCCTCGCCGCGTGAGGCGCGTATGGTGCAGGTTATGCCGTGGGCGTTCAGCCTGTCGCGGAATGTCTGCATTGCAATGTCGCTCGCACATTCATAGGGGAAATCGGGAATGCGGTGGAACCTGATGAGGTTCACGCGGCATTCAAGTCCGGAAAGAAGACGTATGAGGGCGTCGGCGTGGCGCTTGTCGTCGTTCCAGCCGGCGAACATGGTGTATTCGAAGCTGACGCGGCGCTGGGCCGTCCAGTCATACTGCCTTATGAGATTGATCACGTCCTTGATGGGATATGCCTTCTGCACGGGCATCATCTCCAGACGCTCTTCGGGGAAGGGGTTGTGCAGGCTGACCGCCAGGTGGCAGCGCTGCTCATCAAGGTATCTCTTCAGTGTGGGGATGACTCCGATAGTGCTGACTGTTATGCGCTTAGGGCTCCAGCCGAAGCCCCAGTCGGCCGTGAGCACCTCGATGGCCTTGCTCACCGCTTCGTAGTTGTCAAGGGGCTCTCCCATTCCCATGAACACGGTATTGGTGAGCTCCGCCGCCTCGTCGATGCTGAGGAACTGGTTCAGGATATCTGCCACGTCCAGGTTGCCGTGCCAGCCCTGCCTGCCCGTCATGCAGAATTTGCAGTGCATCTTGCACCCGCTCTGCGAGCTGACGCAGAGCGTTTTACGGTCAAGATCCGGGATCATGACCGCTTCGACTGCCGTCGAAGCTAAACCGCTCTCGCTGCGCGAGCTGCAACCTTTTGATGGGGGTTCCACCCCCATAACGACCCCCGGCTCGCGTTGCTTAACGCATGTTTTTGATGGGGGCTCTGCCCCCATAACGTCCCCCCGCTCGCTACGCTCGCGATACCCTCCCGGATGGACACTGCAAACGCCGAAGAGATATTTCTTTGTACCATCAGTGGAAGTGGCGAGGCCTATGTGGGGGCTGGTGCCGAGGTCGTACTTTTCCTGGAGTTTTGCTTTGGCGTCCTTGCTGATATTGGTCATCTGGTCCCAGCTTGAAACGCGCTTGGAATAGAGCCAGCCGGCGAGCTGGTTGCCCACGAACGGCTTGAGTCCGCAGGCCGTTGCGGCCTGGCGGATCTGCTCCGGATTCATTCCCAACAACTTTTCTTTCATGGGTACAAATTTAAGGATTTTTATCGTATATTTGTAATCGGCCCGATTGTGGGCAAACTATAAAAAACACTAATTAACAACAACGCATTATGGCTAAGGAAGCTGAAGTAAAGCCTGACGTAAATGCCGCCAAACTCAAGGCATTGCAGGCTACGATCGACAAGATTGAGAAAGATTACGGGAAAGGTACGATCATGAAGTTGGGAGATCAGCCACAGTGGGACGTACAGGTAATTCCAAGCGGTTCCGTCGCACTCGACCATGCCCTCGGTATCGGAGGATACCCCAGGGGCAGGATCATCGAGATCTACGGACCTGAATCCAGCGGTAAGACAACCCTCGCTATCCATGCAATAGCAGAGGCCCAGAAGCAGGGCGGCATCGCAGCAATGATCGATGCCGAGCATGCCTTCGACCGCACATACGCACAGGCTCTCGGTGTAAATCTCGACACCCTCCTCATCTCACAGCCCGACAACGGCGAGCAGGCACTCGAAATCGCCGACAACCTCATCCGCAGCGGTGCCATCGACATCGTCGTCATCGACTCCGTTGCAGCCCTCACCCCCAAGGCTGAGATCGAGGGCGAGATGGGTGACAACAAGGTCGGCCTCCAGGCCCGCCTCATGAGCCAGGCGCTCCGCAAGCTTACCGCAAACATCTCCAAGACAAACACCTGCTGCATCTTCATCAACCAGTTGCGCGAGAAGATCGGCATCATGTTCGGCAATCCCGAAACAACCACCGGCGGCAACGCCCTCAAGTTCTACGCATCCGTGCGCGTCGACGTCCGCCGCACCACCCAGCTCAAGGATGGCGACGAGGCCACGGGCAACCGTGTAAGGGTAAAGGTCGTGAAGAACAAGATGGCACCCCCCTTCAAGAAGGCGGAGTTCGACATCGTCTATGGTGAGGGCATCTCACACGTGGGCGAGATCATCGACCTTGCAGTGGAGATGGACATCATCCACAAGAGCGGCAGTTGGTTCAGCTACAACGGCGAAAAATTAGCTCAGGGCCGTGACGCAGCAAAGCAAGTGCTGGCCGACAACCCTGAGTTCTGTGCCGAGGTGGAAGCAAAGATCCGCGAGTCCCTGAAGGACGTCAAGGATTAAGCTCTACGCTATCTGAGGTTTTCCGGAACGCTCGCGGTGATCTTCCCGCGGGCGTTCTTCCATTTTGCCGTCCTGCAGCTTCTGCCATTCGATCCTGTTGTTGAAGATGTCGATTGCTGCAAAGATGGCTGCGCGCATCGAGCGGGGATCCGCTTCGTCGCGGCCTGCCATTTCGAAAGCTGTTCCGTGGTCGGGGGAGGTGCGTACGATGGGAAGTCCCGCCGTGTAGTTCACACCGTCCTCGAACGAGAGGGCCTTGAAGGGGGCGAGGCCCTGGTCGTGATACATTGCCAGGGTTGCGTCGAAGGCCTCATAGTGGCCGAGGCCGAAGTATCCGTCGGGGGAGAAGGGACCGAAGGCAAGTATGCCTTCTTCCGTTGCCTTCTTGATGGCGGGGATGATGATGTCCTGCTCTTCGGTGCCGAGCAGACCGCCGTCGCCGCTGTGGGGGTTGAGGCTCAGGACGCCGATGCGGGGATGGGCGACGCAGAAGTCCTTCTGCAGCGACTCGTTCATGAGGCGGAGCTTGCTGAGTATCTTCTCTTCAGTGATCTGGCCGGGGACATCCTTGAGGGGAATGTGTCCTGTAACCACACCGAGCTTGAGACGTGAACTTACCATGAACATGGTCACGTCCTTTGCGCCGAAGGCGTGTTGGATGTACTCGGTATGTCCGGGGAATCCGAAGCCCTCGCCGCTCATCGCCTTCTTGTTGATGGGGCCGGTCACGAGGACGTCGATGTCGCCGTTCTTGAGGTCGCGCACGGCGTTGTCAAGGGCTGCTATGGCAGCCTTGGCGGAGTCGGGCGTTGCCTTTCCGGGCTCTGCATAAGCGTTCTCCGGCAGCACGTTGACGATGTTGACGCGCTTGGGATGTGCGTCCCTGGCGCTTGAGATTGCGTTGGTGTCCATCTGCTCGATTTCAGGGATGGACTTGCGGTAGAAGCTGAATATCTTGGATGATCCGTAGACCACCGGGGTGAACATGTCGAGGATGCGGGGGTCGCTGAGCGCCTTGATGATAACTTCGTATCCGATGCCGTTCGAGTCACCCTGGGTGATTCCCACGACGAGCTTATCTTTCTGCATATCTATATCAGTGTTGGTTCAGTATTGTCTGCAATGTAGCCGGTATCCTGCGGCAGGTCGGGCTGGGAATAGGCTGCTACCGCCATGCGGTCGCAGCGCTCGTTCTCGGGATGGCCTGCATGGCCCTTGAGCCAGTGGAAGGTGACCTTGTGCGAGCGGTAGAGAGGGACGAATTCCTGCCAGAGGTCGGGGTTCTTGACCTTCTTCCAGTTCTTGCGTATCCAGTTCTCGAGCCAGCCTTCGGTGATGGCCTTCACGACGTACTGGGAGTCGCTCCATACCTCCACCTCCGCATTCTCCCAGCGTATGGCCTGGAGACCGCGGATAACGGCCAGGAGCTCCATCCTGTTGTTGGTGGTGAGGGCGAAGCCTCCGCTCATCTCCTTCCTGAGGTTGCCGCATATCAGAACCGCGCCCCAGCCGCCGGGCCCGGGGTTGCCGCTGGCGGCCCCGTCGGTGTAAAGGTATATTTTAGGACGCGTTTCCATATCTGCGCAAATTTAGGCAAAATTTGGTATATTTGCACTTGTATGGATGCCAAAGATAAACCGTACATAATAGCAGGACCCTGCAGCGCCGAGAGCGAGGATCAGGTCATGCTCACCGCTCAGGGGCTCAAGGCCATAGGCGTGGAAGTATATCGCGCCGGCCTGTGGAAGCCGCGCACCCGTCCCGGAAACTTCGAGGGCGTGGGTGCAAGCGGACTTGCCTGGCTGCAGAGGGTCCGTGACGAGCTTGGAATGCGCGTCTGCACGGAGGTCGCATCCGCCGCCCATGTCGAAGCCTGCCTGAAGGCGGGGATCGACATGGTGTGGATAGGTGCCCGTACCAGCACCAATCCCTTCCTCGTCCAGGAGCTTGCCGACGCCCTTTCCGGCACCGGCATGCGTGTCATGGTGAAGAACCCCATCAATGCCGACATGGGCCTCTGGATAGGTGCCATCGAGCGTCTGCAGCGCAGCGGAGTCAGCGATTTCGGCCTCATCCACAGGGGATTCTCGTCTTTCGAGAACATGCGCTACCGCAACTCCCCGCAGTGGAGCATGGCCGCACAGATGCGCCGTCTGTACCCCGACGTGCCCTTCCTGTGCGATCCCAGCCATATGGGAGGCAGCGCCGACTTCATCCTCGAACTGTCGCAGCGCGCCCTCGACCTCGGGCTCGACGGCCTGATGATAGAGTCCCATTGCAACCCCTCATGCGCCCTCAGCGACGCAGCTCAGCAGATAACCCCTGAACGTCTTGGAAACATACTGGAGCAGATGACGGTCCGCAGCGTTTCGTCGACCAATCCCGTGTTCGAACGCGAGGTCGCCGAGCAGCGTGCCAGGATCGACACGATTGACGAGAACATCGTCCGGCTGCTCGCCTCCAGGATGGAGGTCAGCCGCGAGATCGGCCGTCTCAAGAAGCAGAACAACGTGGCCGTCCTCCAGCTTGACCGCTGGGAGGGAGTGCTCGATGCTGCGATACATTCCGGCCAGACGCTCGGGATGGACCCGGAATTCGTCAAGGACGTCTTCAATGCGATACACGCGGCGTCAATAGCAGAACAGAACAAAATTCTTGAAAACAATGATAGCAAAAACTAAAGTCGAGCTCATACAGTATTGTATGGACAACAAGGTGGAAGTCCTTAACTTCCATTACTGTGGATGGGATGGCAATCTCAAGACTCTCAACTTCGTGATCCGCGACCGCGAACATCTCGAGGAGCTTCTTTCAGCAGGCGAGAGAGTTGACGGCAGCAGCCTCTTCCCCTTCATCGAGGCTGGCAGGAGCGACCTCTATGTCATCCCCAGGATCCGCACCGCCTTCCGCAATCCCATGGAGACCGTTCCCACTGTCGATGTCCTCTGTATGTTCTTCGACAGGGACGGCAAGCCTTTCGAGAGCGCACCCCAGTTCATCCTCCACAAGGCAGCCGTTGCATTCGAGCAGGTTACCGGCATGAAGATGCAGACCATGGGCGAGCTTGAGTACTACATCGTCTACGACGAGGACCCTCTCTTCGTGACTCCCGACCAGAAGGGATACCATGAGAGCGCTCCTTTCTGCAAGGGCGGCGATCTCCGCGTGGAGGCCATGCGCATGATCACAGCCTGCGGATGCAAGGTCAAGTACGGCCATTCCGAGGTCGGCAACTTCACCCTCGACGGCAAGTGCTACGAGCAGAACGAGATAGAATTCACTCCCACCGACATAGAGGATGCTGCAGACCAGCTCGTGATTGCGAAGTGGATCATGTACCAGCTGGCATACCAGTATGGCGTCGACCTCACCTTCGCTCCCAAGATCGCTGACGGCAAGGCAGGCAGCGGTCTGCACGTGCACTGCAAGTTCACCAAGGACGGAAAGCCCGTGGTAACCGAGAACGGCGAACTCACCGACATTGCCAGAAAGGCTATCGCCGGACTCATGGATGCAGGTACCTCTCTGCCCGCATTCGGCAATCCTTCTCCCGTATCGTTCCGCCGTCTCGTTCCCAACCAGGAGGCTCCCACCTCGCTGTGCTGGTCATTCTCCAATCGTTCCGCACTTGTACGCGTACCTCTCGGCTGGACAAAGAAGGTGGATATGAGCGCCATCGCAAACCCCGGTGAGGAGATCTCCGACAAGGACTACTCATTCAAGCAGACCTTCGAGTGGCGTGCTTCCGACGCCATGGCGGACATCTATTTGCTGATGGCAGCCCTCTGTGTGGCCGAGCGTCACGGATTCGAGATGCCGGATGCCCTCGAGGTTGCAGAGCGCACATACGTCGGCCTCGGCGTCAATATCCACGCTGCAGCGAATGCGGATATCAAGTCCGCACTCGAGCAGCTTCCTCCTTCATGCTCGGCCGCCGCTGACGAGTTGCAGAAGGACCGCGGGATCTACACTGCTTACGGTGTGTTCTCCGATGCTGTTGTCGACTGGCAGATATCTTATCTGAAGAAATAATGAAGCCCAAGGCGGATCCCAACGAGCGCAAGTGGTTCATCGCACTTGTGAAGAGCAATCAGGAACGCAAGGCTGCCGAAGTGCTCCGGAAGATGGGGCGGGAGTATTACCTCCCCATCCAGCGCGAGATGCATCGGTGGTCGGACCGTTACCGCATCGTTGAGCGCCTTGTGATTCCGCGGATGATATTCGTCCGCTGTACCGAATTCGAGCGGGAGGAGACCAAGAGGCTGGTATGGCAGATATACGGATTCATGTCGAACGGCGGTCCGTATAACCCCACATCCGTAAGGGATGCCGAAATGGAAACCTTCCGTGCCATGGTGGAACACAGCGGGCGCAACGTTTCCATGTCGAGCGTGCCCCTTGCCGTGGGTGACCATGTGAAGGTCACCTCCGGCCCGCTTGCCGGATATGAGTGCGAGCTCATATCCATAGGAACGGAGCGCTGCCTTGCCGTCCGCCTGGGTGCCATAGGCATAGCGACCATGGACCTCGCCCTTGATACTGTGGAGAAAATCGAAAAATAGCTATATGTCATACAAACGTACTATCATAATCACAGGCGGCGCCGGATTCATCGGCAGCCACGTGGTCAGGCTGTTTGTCAACAAGTACCCTGACTACAGGATCATCAACCTTGACAAGCTTACATATGCAGGTAACCTTGCCAACCTCAAGGATATTGAAGACAAGCCTAACTACAAGTTCGTCAAGATGGATATCTGTGACTTTGATGCATTCTATCAGCTTATGCAGGATGAGCATGTGGATGGTATCATCCACCTTGCTGCTGAGTCACAT
>JAZUFA010000025.1:0-67220 GCA_045640445.1 Candidatus Cryptobacteroides sp.
TATGCAGCATAGCCTTCGATCCGCACACAGGCACCTTCGACACCAAGGTCGACACCCTCTATAACGTAAAAAGGGAAGGCGGCAGCATCTCCTTCCCACGAGTCTCGCCCGATGGCCGCTACCTCATGTTCACACACCATGCCTACGGCAACTTCTCCATCTGGCATCACGAGGCCGACCTTTGGATGCTCGACCTTCAGACGGGCGAGCGCAAGCCCCTTGACGTGCTGAACAGCCCCGATACCGAGAGTTACCATAACTTCAGCTCGGACGGCAAATGGTTCCAGTTCGCGTCCCGCAGGGACGACGGGCTCTTCACCCGCATCTACATCAGCCATTTCGACCCTGAGACCGGCGGGTTCACCAAGCCCTTCATGCTGCCCCAGAAGAACCCCCGCACATTCTATCGCAACAGGTTCCTCTCATACAATGTGACCGAGTTCACCACAGGCCCGGTACAGCTCGACAAGGTGCACGCCCGGAAGATAATCGATTCTCCCGAACGCGTTCCATTCGGTTTCAAGTCTCAGAAATAATACAAAAAACTCCGGGGGAGCATCCTCGGAGTTTTTTTAATGGTTATTTTTCAGGATACAGCCCGAGCAGGAATGATCCCAGCGTGGATTCGTCGCCCACGGCGTGGGCCATGCCCCTGGTTCTGTCCATATATGTCTGGGGCGTGAATCCGAGTTTGAGCCTGTTCTCCGTAATGTCTTTCCATACCTGGAGGGAGTCGTTCTGAGGGGTTCCGCGGCCGGAACTTCTGGCTCCGATCACGACTTCGATTTCACCGGGTTCCGTGACAACCAGCAGGTTCTGCACGCCCATGCGCTTGAACTTCTCGATCCTGACGTCCACCAGGCGTTCCTTAGTTCCCTTGAATTCGAAGCGGCCGTTCCTGATGAAGGTCGAGTCGAGGTTGTCCTTCTCGGGGAGATGCACGGGTTCGGTGACTGGTACGAGGAAAACTATGGCCCCATCCAGGGCAGGGTCGGTTACGGTTCCCCTGATATGGTATCCTCCATTATTGCATGAACATAGGAGCGCTGCCGTCAGCAGGCTCGGTATCAGAAATGATCTCTTCATCGTCAGGTGTTGTTTTGTCTTTTGCTGTAAGTCTGTCGGGGTCGGTTATCTGCTTCCAGGTGCTGCCCTTCCTGAACTTCACTCTGCTCAGCGTGAAATCGGGACAGTTGAATGAGTACAGCGAGTTGTCGTAATATTTTCCGGGATTCCTCTGGGGCAGCAGGAAGGGCTTGGATGCGTTTCCGGCTTCATCGATATGGCAGATATAGAGCAGGCTGTACAGCCCGTCCGCCCTGCGGGAACTGAACAGTATCCAGCGGGAGTCGGCGCTCCAGTTATGGAAGCTTTCGGCATAGTCGGAGTTGGCGGCGGTCAGCGCGTGCCTTTTTCCGCTGCTGAGGTCGAGCAGGTAGAGGTCGGCCTCCTTGTGATTGATGGGGAAGCAGCCGAAATCTGCTTCGCTGTAGAGGATGAACCTGCCGTCGTAGGATGGACGCGGGAAGGTTATGCTGCGGCCTTTTACTGCTGCGTCTATCAGTGTGTCAACCTGGGTGCCGAAACGGCCTGCTTCGGGGTCGAAGTCGATGCTGCACAGGCTGTAACGCACATTTTCCGCATTCCGGGGAACGTCTTCAGGATATGCGGTGCAGTAGTAAAGTGTCTTTCCGTCAGGGGAGAAAGCAGGGTAGGTTTCATACCAGCCGGTATGCACGAGGGGTGAGGTGATGACCTCGTCGGTGCGTACATCTATAACCGATATGTCGGAGGCGTCGTCCCAGACTTCAATGAGCCTGCTGCTGCCTGTCCAGAAGCTCTGATGTATGAAATTGTTGGAGCAGGCGCAGTAGTCTCCGCCTGGATGCCAGTACGGATAAACTGCGTTGCTGATGGTGTTTGCCGTCTTGGTAGTGAGCCACTTGCCCTTGCCGCCTGTCTGGAAATATGTGCCGCCGTGCTTGCCGCGGAGGTGGAAGGTGTACTGTTCGGGATTGGTGGCATTGGCCGTATGGCAGTTCACGCACTGCCCGGGTGTGAGCGTGCTTTCGATTATGGGCGTCTCCTTGAAATTGCGGAGGTTCCTCTGATAGTTGCCTATCTTGCTGTAGGTTTCGTATCCCGGCGCAATCTTCCTGTATACCACGCCCCATTCATCGAGGGCGTCGGCGCTTACGTAGATGGGAAAGTCCTTCCACTGTGTCCAGCCGTCGTCCTTCAGGCCGAGTACGGTGACGAGGAGTGAATCGCCGGCATTCGCCGCCGTAAGTTTGTGCCAGCCGCGGACGCTGAACCTGGCTGTCCTGCCGCGGGCCTTGAGAATGCTGCCGTCGGCGCCCTGGACCCTGACAAAGACCTTGCTGTACTGAGGGCCAAGCTCGAAGTTGAGCGGAGCCGTGCCAGCGGGTATCGTCACAGCGGTATAGTCCGGCCGGATTTCCGGCAGGCGCGGATCATATGTGGTTGTCCTGCTGCAGGATACGAGCCCCATGACGGCAAGGAGTATCAGTATGCCCTTTCTCATTTCAGTGCCTCCTTTTCCATAAGCGTCATCCATGCGTTGAAGTACCACGCGGCCATGGCGTTGGCGTTGTTTTCCTGATAGAGCTTTGCAAGCGTCCGGCCCATTTCGGGATAGTAGAACAGGAAGTCTTCCCTGAATCTGACGGACTGCAGGTAGAGGTACAACTGATCAGGCTCGGCCTGCCCGTCTATCATGGCCTTTCTCTCCAAAGCCCATTTCCTGTAGAACAGGCTGTGGCTCAAGATGTCGAGGTATTTGGTTGCAAGCTGCCAGTTGCCGTTTACCATGTGGCATTCCGCTATGCGGCTCATGTGGCGGCCGCTCTTTGCGCCATTCATCTCCGATTCCTGGGAGTCGAATGCATATCTGAGGCTGGAATTGATCATGCCAAGGCGCCAGAACACCTCGTAACTGCCGACGTTGGAGATGAAGTCGCGGACGCGGGGCATGACCAGACCTTCCGTTCCGCACTGGCGGAATCCGGTGATGTCGTCCACGGAGTGCCCGCTCATGCAGAGGGCCAGGTTGAGGTTGACATAGCACTCGGGGGACTGGGGCATATAGTCCTTTGCGGCGGATACGGCGTCCGCCCATCTTTCCTGACGGACCAGCTGGTCCAGGGCGATGGCCTGCTGGGTGTCCTTGTCGTATGACCGGGACAGTCCCAGATATGCGGGATATGCAAGCAGCAGGGTGAGGACGATTGCCGGCACGACGGGCTTCCTGAATTCCGGCAGCACTTCGAGCAGGATGGGAACCAGCACTGCGCTGCCTGCTGTGACAAGCTGGATAGCCGGTACTACGAGCGGCATCCTGTAATAGCCTGTGCCGAAGATTGCCGCCTTCATCGGATACTGGTTCAGCAGTGTATAGTGCGCGATGACTACCAGCAGGGCGGGGTATACCAGACCTGCAAGGCCGAAGGCGATGCTCCTGCCGTCAAAGCCATGCTCCGCAATCTTCATGAATACGGACAAAACAGCAAAGATCCACATTGCGGGACCTGCGAGCCAGTACAATACAGGGATGGCGATCAGTTCGAACAGGCCGTAATTTTTAATTTTGCGATACAGCCAGAAGCATCCGAGCGCCATGCAGATTGCCACGGCATGCGAGGGCATCACATAGATGTCGCCCATGCCGATGAGCATCAGGATGGACGGAATGAAACTCAGAGGATACCAGCCGTCATTCCGCTTGCCGGCGCTCCATACACGGTATTGAAGGGCTGTAAGCAGCGCTGCCAGCAGGGCTGCGCCGAGCCAGGGTATGCAGTTGAACTGGGTGATGAATTCCGCGAGATAGTCTGCCAGTCCTCCGGCGCGTGAAAGGTGGTCCAGAAGATAGTCCCATGTATACAGGAACAGCTGGTTCTGTTCCTGGAACCCCAGCGTATGGGGATGCACGAGGAACCAGAACAGGAAAATGCCTGTCCAGAGCAGCAGGGAGAGAGCTATTTTCGTGAACTTCATATCATTACAAAAATAGCATTTATTTCTTCAAAATAAAAGGCCGCGGAAGCGAGTTCCGCGGCCCTGAAAAAGATTCAGTTATCAGGACTATTTAGCTCTGAATTTCCAGAATGTGATCTCGCTCCAGCTTCCTACGTCACTCTTGTCGTCCACGAGGGTGAGATAGTCGGCGTCGGCATACATGATGCTGAACTTGTTTACGGTTGCACCGCCGTTGTTGATTCCGTAAGGGAAGAGCACAGCGGGTGCTGTTGTCTCGAGGTAGCCGAGCTGCCAGCCTGATTTGCGTGATGCATCCCAGTCGGTAACTTCGTAGCCTGCAGTTGCGATCTGGGTTCCATCCGCACCGTAAGAGGTGATCTTGCCGTCTGAGGTGAATACCATGTAGGCGTCCTGGTTCATGTCGGGAACAACTGCACCGCCTGAATGGGCGCTCTGTCCTTCGAATTCCTCAGTGCTGGTGACACCCCACCACTTTCCGTCAACATTCGATGCGGTGAAGTTCGCACCTGCGCCTGTGCTTCCTGCGTTGCCCCAGAATGCTATGGCATTACCATCTGCGCCGGTGCCGCTATCCCAGGTCCATGCACGCTCGCTGCCGCCGTTGAGGATGTCGCTGATGCCATCCTTGTTCTTGAACAGCCAGAATGTGATCTCTGACCAGCTGCCAACTGCATTCTTCTGGTCGACGAGGGTCATGTAGTTGTGGTCAAGATACATGATGTCGAAAGAGGTGCAATTTGCGCCGCCGAGGTTGATCGAGTAGGGGAAGAGCACGGCTGCGCCTTTAGTGGTGAGCTTGCCGAGCTGCCATCCGCTTGCGCGTGATGCATCGTAATCCTTTACTTCGAAGGTTGACTGGGCGATCTTGTTGCCGTCGGCGCCGTATGATGTGATGTTCATATCTTCGTCGAGGGTCATGTATGCATTGACGTTCATGTCGGGAACGACAACTCCACCGGAATGTGCGCTCTGGCCTTCGAATTCTTCGGTGCTGGTTACACCCCACCACTTTCCGTCAACGACGCCGGGAGCATTGAAGTTGGCGCCTGCGCCTGAATTACCGGCGTTGCCCCAGAATGCCTGGGCCTCGCCGACGATGCCGTTGTCCCAGGTCCAGGACTTCACGCCGTCGCCAAGGAGGAGCTGAAGTTCGGCAGGGAGCTCGCCGGGAACGAATACTGTAACTGTTGCGGTGTTCTCAACCAGGGATGCATCCTGGTTGATTGCCTGCAGGTACAGGGTCTGAACAGGGTCGCTGCCGCGCTTGGGTGTCAGGTTGATGACACCTGATGCGCCGGTACCGAGAAGGGAGCGGCTGCCGTCAGCCTTGACGCTGAAGACCTGTACGGTAACGGCAGGCTCGATATGGTACTTGATGAAGTTACCGTCAGCCTTGGCCTCGGTGCAGTTGGCGTCGGCATACTGCCCGTCAACTATGAAGGTGTAGTCGCTGCCGGAAATGGGAGCGTCCGGGGATCCTCCTTCGATGATCTGAGGCTCACAGGAGGCAAGCAGCATTGCTGCGGCTGCCATTGCTATGTATAATAATTTCTTCATAATACTCTGTGTTTATGATGTACAACTGCTACCAACCAGGGAAATCGGTGTCTGTACCCCAACCTTCGTTCTGAGTGAACTTGTATTCCTCGCCGGCTCCGGCAGACAGGGCGATCTGAGCTTCAGGAATCCTTACGAAGCCCTTCGTTGCCTTGTAACGGTTGCCATAGCCGCCATTGTACTTGGAAGCATTGTTGGTTCCTGCTACACCGGTATTGTAGACTTTGACGCCTTCCTGCTTGTCGAGAGCCGCAACTGCATAGGCTTCGCCGTAGCGTCGGAGGTCGTTGAAGCGTATGCCTTCGAAAGCGAACTCCCAACGGCGTTCGTTGCGGATATTCTCCTCGTTGGCGGGCTTGCTTGCGAGACCGGCGCGTTCGCGCACCTTGTCGAATGAAGCCTGGTTGCCGTTGATCTCGGCGTCCATAAGGAGAACCTCAGCAAAGCGGATGAGAATCATGTCGTTCACACTGTTGAGCTGGAAGTTGTCCTCGTTGCCTGAAGACCAGGTGAGGTCGGGGAACATCACGTTCGTGAAGGACTTCATGTACTTGCCGTTGGCTTCGCTCCATGCGAGCACGGGCATGATCTTGGTCTGGTAGTAACCTGACTCCTGAATGTTGGAGTCGCCACCGAACTTGTATGAAGGCCACTTCTCCACTGAGATGATGGAAGCGTCGAGACGCTTGTCGCTGGGCTCGAGAGCCTTCCAGTCGTCGACGAGTGAAGGGTTGACAGGACACATGCCCCAACCTGTACCGAAGGGGAAGCACTCACCGTTGTCGAGGCTCTGACCACGTACGCCCCAATAGAGGGCTGTCTGGTTGGAATAACCGATGGTTGTGCTCCATGAAGGCTGGGTGTTGAACTTGATGACGAACATGGCCTCGGGATTTACAGCGCCGTCGTTCTCAGCCCATTTGTAGCCATTGCCCTTCCAGGGAGACTTCTCATCCTCAACTGAACATCTGTTGGAATATGCCCAGAGCTCGTGAGGGTCGCCTACAAGGGTGTAGCCTGAGTTGTTGACGCAGTCGGTGATGTACTTGCCGACTTCTTCCTTGCTGATGGTCGTGCCTTCAGCGATGCTTACGCCGATGGTCTCGTTCTCATATGCGGGAAGGGTGATGGCGCTCAGGCCATAGAATCCGCTTGCGAAGAGGAATGCGCGGCCAAGGAGGGCCTCTGCGGCATACTTGTCAACATGACCGTCGCCGGTGCTCTTCTTTGCAGGCATGATGTCGGCTGCGATCTTGCAGTCCTCGATGATCTGTCCCCAAAGGGCTTCACCGCTGATCTGGGGAAGAGTGGGATCTGCTGTTGTTGTAACAGGGCAGGGGATGTTGCCGAACATTGAGGCAAGCTCGTAATAGTACCATGCACGGAGGAAGAAAGCCTCTCCCATATACTGGTTGACCTTGTCGGCATTCATGGTTGCGCTGAGGTTTGCCAGAGCTTCGATGGCTGCATTGGCACGTGCGATACCTTTGTATCTTGCGGTGTAGAAACCGTCGTACATACTTGAACCGAAGTTCATCATAAGGTCTTCAGCCTGTGCTGCCTGGTCGTTGGCGCCACCACCGCCGAGGCAGTTGTCGGATGCAGCTTCAGACCACATGTGATGAGCGAACAGAGGGCTGTTGCCGATGACGATATTCAGGTTGTTGTAAATACCGGCAATCATCTGGTCAGCGTCCGTCTCGTTTACGGGGAAGTTGCTGCTGTCTTTTGACCAGTAGTTCGTAGTGTCGAGGAAGGACTCACAAGAGGCGAAAGAGAAAGCGAGAGCCACGATGGCTGCGAGTTTGATTATCTTTTTCATATTGATATCCTCCATAATTACTTAATGATGCAAACTGCCACGCGGTTGTCCTCGGGATCGAGTGAAGAGTCGTACTCTGCACCGTTGGCGTCAATAGTGATGCGGTCTGCGCTCACGCCTGCATTCTGAAGCATTTCAGAAACGGCTGCTGCGCGCTTCCTGGTGAGTTCGAGGTTGATCTCGTCATTGCCGGTACCCTTGTCGGCGTAGCCGGTGATGTAGACGGTCTTGCCGGGATTGTCGTTCAGTTCCTTGGCAATCTTCTTGACCTTGAGAGCCTCGGTAGAGGTGATGTCTGACTCGCCGATGGTGAAGTATACGCACTTGTTCTCGCGAACAGGAGTGTAAACCACCTTCTCGACTACCTTCTCGACGGGAACTTCGACGATCTTCTCGACGATCTTCTCAACGGGAACCTCCTTGATCACCTCGACTTCCTTGATGATCTCCTTGGCCTTCTTGCGGATGTCGTTAGCCTCTGATACAGCGTAGGCTGCAGTTGCAACGGCGTCGCTCTTGGGACCGAAGGTCAGGTTGATACCTGCGAGGAAGGTGCGTGCCTGAGGATAGTTACCGAGGTCGAGACCCTTTGCCCAGCTGTCGAATCCACTGTCTGAACCAACTTCAGGATCGAGGCCCTTGTACTTTGTGAATACATAGGGGTTCTGTGCCTGAACATAGATGTGTGCCTTCTCAACCCAGTCAAGTCTCTTGAGAACTCTTGCGAGGTCGTAACCGAAGGTCACGGTCTGGATTCTGAAGAAGTCGGTATCTTCGATGAAGATGTCGGAGTTGTTCATGAAGTTGAGGTCGGTACCTGCGGTGAGACGGGGATACTTGTTTGAAGTGCCCTCACCGTGCCAGTAGTTGTAAACCTCTGTTGTGTAGTTGTTCCACTGGCTGTCTGAGTAACGGCGGTATGCCCTGAAGGCCTGCTGGCCGAACTGTCCGTATCCGCTGAATCCGAGGTCGAATCCCTTGAAGTAGATGCTGAAGTTGATACCTGCGGTGAAGTCGGGGTTCGGATCACCGGTCATGGTCTTGTCGGCATCGTCAAGCTTTCCGTCACCGTTGACATCGACGAACTTGAGGTCGCCGGGAACGGCTGTGCCCCTCATGGTAGGATGACCTGCGGCAACCCACTGGTCGATGTCGGCCTGGTTCTGGAATACACCGTCGGTCTTGTAGGTCCAGAAGTAACCGATAGGATAACCTACCTGTGCGCGATAGAGTTCTGCGATACCCTGAACTACGTTGATCTGGCCGTGGAGGATGCCTTCATCGTTTGCGATGCGGGTAACCTCGTTCCTGTTGTAAGCACCGTTGATTCCGATGCTGTAAGAGAAGTCCTTGCCGATGGCGTCGCTCCAGTTGATGGCGAGCTCGACACCGGTGTTGCGGACGTCACCACCGTTGATGTAAGGAGCGTTGAGTCCGTAGTGGCCGAGGACGGGAGCGTTGACGAGCCAGTCCTTGGTGTCCTTCTGATACCAGTCGAATGCGACGTTCATGCGGTTCTTGAAGAAGCGTGCGTCGAAACCGAGGTCAAGCTGCTGTGAGGTCTCCCAGGTGATGTCGGGGTTGGCCAGCTTGTCGGCATATGCACCGGTACCGGATGTTGTGGAAGTGGGGCCGGTGTAGAATGAGTAGCCACCGTCGGCCGCACCTACAGATACTGTTGACAGATACTGGAAGTTGCTTACGTTGCAGTTACCGTTCTGTCCCCAGCTTGCGCGGAGCTTGAGGAAGTTCACGAATCCGGCATTCCACCAGTCTTCGTTTGTAACAACCCAACCTGCGGATACTGAAGGGAATGTACCCCAGCGGTGTCCTGCCATGAAGTTGGATGAACCGTCACGGCGGAGGATGAGTGAGAGCATGTACTTCTCAGCGTAGTCGTAATTGATACGTCCGAAGAATGAAACGAGACCGCTGTCGCCCCAGGTTGATCCTGTAGCGTCGGTGGTGGAAGGATCTCCTGACATATTGCTTACGTATGCGTGAGTCCAGTCGTTGGGCCAGAGGCCGGTGTTGTTGGCAGAACCGACGTTCTCGCCGAAGCCGCTGTGCTGGAGAGTGTTACCCACAAGGGCGTCGAAGTTGTGATTCTTTACGCTGAACTTGTAGTTGATGGTGTTCTCCCAAGACCAGTTCCAGCCGGCGCTTGCACTCTGGGACACGTTGTCGGTATCGGAGAATGCGTAGTTGGTGAGCTTGTAAGCCATCTGGTACTGACGGTATGTGTTGGCTGACATGCCATAGTTGAACTGGCTCTTCCAGACGAGTCCCTTGATGGGCTGGATGCGCAGGTTGGCTGACATGTTGAGGCCGTATCCGTGGTTCTCGTTGTTACCGCGGGAGCTGTAGTACATGTTGGCAACAGGGTTGCTGGTATAGGGATCCTTGTCCCAGATGCCGCTGCCGCTCAGCCAGTCATACTCGGTATAGCCGCTTGCGGTATCAGTGCAGTAAAGCGGTACGAGGGGGCTTGCAGAAAGCATGCTGTAGACATCGTTCCAGTAATGGTTGCCGATACCGATACCGCTCTTCTTTGTGGTGTTGAAGGTTACGTTCTCGCCGAAGCTGATGATGTCGAGACCGTTCTTGCGCCAGATTACGTGGTCACTGTTGAGACGTACGGTCACACGGCTGTAGTTTGATGCTACAGGTTTGCCAAGGATACCTTCCTGGCCCGTGTAGGATACACCCATGGAGAACTTGCTCATATCGTTGCCTCCGACCAGGTTGACTGCGTGGTTGGTTGTAGGAGCGTCGATATTGCGGATTGCATCGAGCCAGTTTGTTCCCTTGAATGAACCGTCCTGGATGCTCTTGTAGAGGTCTTCGCTAAGCACGGTTGACCAGTCGATGGGAGTCCTTCCCATGTTGAATTCAACCTGGTTCTGGATGTCGAGGTACTGCTGTGCGTTGAGGAGTTCGGGCATTCTTGCAAGGTTCTGGATACCGTAGTATCCGTCATAGTTGACCTGGATCTTGCCGGACTTGCCCTGCTTGGTGGTCACGAGGACAACACCGTTGGCACCACGTGCACCGTAGATGGCGCAGGATGCGGCGTCCTTGAGTACGTCGATGCTCTCGATGTCTGAAGGGTTGAGGGAGTTGATGTCACCGCCTGCAACGCCGTCGATTACGTAGAGAGGAGCGTAGCTGCCAGTAGTACCCATACCACGGATTGTAACCTTGTATCCTTCACCGGGCTGGCCTGATGAGGAGATGATCTGCATACCGGGGGTCTGGCTCTGCATGGCGCCGAGTGCGCTTGTGGAGTTCAGCTTTGTGAGTTCGTCACCCTTTACCTGTACGGTTGAACCGGTGACGAGCTTCTTCTTCTGGACACCATAGCCGACAACCACAACTTCCTCGAGAAGTTCGGTGTCTTCTTCAATCAGGATATCGAAGCTGGTCTGGTTGCCGACCTCGATGACCTGGTCCTTGTAACCGATTGATGAGATGACAAGCTTTGCTCCCGGGGCTACCGTGAGTGTGAACCGGCCATCCATGTCGGTCGTGGTACCGTTCATGGTACCCTGCTCGATTACACTTACTCCGATGGCGGGGCCGATGTTGTCATTTATGACACCCGACACCTTGGTCTGAGCGAATGCTGTGAAGCACAGGCACAGGGCCAACAGAGCAGTAAACAGTTTACTTTTCATGTAATGATGTTTTTGAGGGTTAATAAATTTGGTTAGTATATTGATATGCAAGCTTCTGTGGTAATACATCCATTATCGCAAAGTTAGTTCTTTGCGTGTGCGCGGACAAATACTATTTTTTCAAGTTTCAGTATGATTATATTATCGCACTGCTCTTGCTGTAAACCTGTCTGAACTCCTTTGGCGACATTCCGTGCCTGTCCTTGAAGATGCGGTTGAAATTCGAGATGTTGTTGAATCCGCAGGCGAAACAGATGTCGGCGATGTTCGTGTCCGTATTCACAAGTTCCCTCACTGCATGGTTGAGCCTGGTGTCGATCACGTAGTTGGAGATGGTCTCTCCAGTCTTCTGTTTGTAAAGGCGGCTGAGCGATGTGGGAGTGAGGCCCACATAATCCGCGAGGTCCTCGAGTTTGAGGTCCTCGGTGTAATGGTTGAGTATGAATTCGTTAACTTTCTTGATCCTGTCGGATCCGGAGTCGTCTTCTGAAATGGCTTTGGGCGAGGTGGCCAGGGTGGGGACGTTGAACTTCGAGAGGGTGTACAGGATGTTCAGGAATTCCAGGAATTGCAGGAATGAGTCCTTCTGGGAGGCGATTCTGTCTATGTCGGCGTACACCGACATGATGGCCTGCAGGGGGAACGCCAGGCCCATCCTGGACTTCTCGAGCATCTTCCTTATGGACTCGAACTGGTTCTTGGAGAGAAGGTTGCTGCCGAGCAGGTCGGGGGAGAACTGGATGGTTATTTCTCTGATATCCTTGGATTTGCAGTTGCCCTGGGACCATACGTGTTCGAGGTCCTCGCCGCCTACAAGGACAAGTTCCACGTCTGAAATCACCGCTTTGGAATTGCCGACGATCCTTTCGACGCCTGCGCCGTTCTGTATGAAGTTGAGCTCGTATTCCCTGTGCTTGTGCAGGGGATATGTGAACTGGGTCTTGTGCCTTTCTACGATGAGGAAGCAGTCCTTGTTTGACAAGGGGCAGATTTCAGATATTGTTCCGGCCATGTTATCGTGTTTTTGCAAAAATACAAAAAATACATTTGAATGATACTATTTTATCATTGTTTTAATTTCCATATTTTTCGTTTATCTTTGTTGACGTGAAACAGAAACACCTTATTATCGCTGCAGATACCGCTGCCGGTCTGATTGACGCAGAAAACCGTTCCATTGCCTCTTCGGACGGATACGTGCCGGTGTTCAAGCGCTATTTTCTTTCGGATCCCGATGATGCCGGATTGCTCCCTGCAGAGGATGGAGCGGTGAGCCATATTGTGCAGCCGCCCCTTGACGGCAGCAGGATCGCCGTATGGCTGTGGCTGGCCGGAGATGTCAACGTGACAAGGGGCGCCGGCGTGACCGTTGCCGAGGAGGATGATGTCAAACATGTCTGGATCTCTGAGATGACAGCTCCCGGAACCGGCTCGGAAGAACAGATGGCATTGATTTTCAATGAGTATGAGGCCGTACTGTCTGATATGGGCCTGACTCTCCAGGATAACTGCATACGTACATGGATACACGTTGCCGACATCGATGACAACTATGCCGGAGTCGTAAAGGCCCGCCGCGAGAATTTCGGTTCCATAGGTCTCACGCCCGAGACCCATTATATAGCCAGCACGGGAATCCAGGGCTATCCCTGCGCCCCCGCTTCACTGGTCCAGATGGATGCATATGCGGTATCCGGCTCCTTCTCGCAGACCTACCTGTATGCACCCACCCATCTCAATCCCACCTACGAATATGGCGTGACCTTCGAGAGGGGCGTGCGTCTCAACTGCTCCGGAATGCCCGTCACCTTCATCTCCGGTACTGCAAGCATAGATAATAAAGGCGCAGTATTGCATATAGGTGATATTCGTATGCAGACGCTGAGGATGTGGGAGAACGTAGAAAAGCTTCTTGAGGAAGCCGGAAATACCTGGTCTGACGTGAAGCATATCCTCGTGTATCTGCGCAACGCAGAAGACTACACCGTGGTTGCACCCATGTTCAAGGACAAGTTCCCGAACACGCCATATGTAATCCTGAAGGCACCTGTGTGCCGTCCGGACTGGCTTATAGAAATGGAATGCATCGCCTGAGGCGATGCATTCCTTTTATATTGTTACGCCATTCGCGTATGAATCAATATCTGCTGAAGAACTCGTCCCTCCTTGCGTAGCAGGCGTTCTCCTGCCACATGCCGTGGCCGCATGTGGGCACGCACAGATATTCCTTCTGTGACTTGACCTGGTTATAACCGGCAAAGTTGGTGTGAGGCGGGCAGGTGGGGTCCTGCATGCCGAACGCCATCAGGACAGGGCATTCGACCTTGTCGGTGAAGTTCTTGACGTCGAAGTATTTCAGCATTTCGAAAAGGTCGGATCTTTCTATGCCTTCGCTGTCTGCGGCCTCGAATACTTCCCATACAGGCCACCATACTATCTTGGAGTAGTCCTCGTAATCACTGAGGAAAGGCACTGATGTGGCTATCGCCTTGACTCTGTGGTCGAGTGACGCGCTTATCCAAGCAAAGGCTCCTCCCTGGCTCTCGCCGCGGGCGAACAGGTGGTCCTGGTCGACATTCTCCCTTCCGCAGAGGAAATCGATGGCCCTTACAACGTCGCAATAGGCACCACGGTAGTAGAAGTCTTCCCTGGAATTCAGGCCTCTGTCTATCCATCTTTGGTTGCCGGGCTTGAAGATGCCCTGGTCGCGCACGCTTACAAGGAATTCCACGCAGTCAGGAGCTCCTGAAGGGGCATATATGTATGGCTCGGAGCCATAGCCCATGTAGTCGATGAACGTGCGGTATTTGCCGGGTTTTACGGGCTCGGCGAGGTAGCCGCCAATCAGGGCGCCGCCGAGCGAGCGCATCTCCACGCGGTACACATTCCTGTCTGCATTGGAATGCTCGGGGAGAAGGGTCAGGACGGGTTCTACGGGAACTGCGGCCAGCTCTGCGAGCGTTCTGTTCCAGAACTCATCGAAGTCTGCCGGTTTGTCCTGGGGGCTTGAGATCGCCTCGGGCTGCACGCCTATGTTGAATGACTGTACGGGCAGTTCTCCTCCGCAGCCCTTGCCGCCCTTGGTTTTCTCCACAGTGTAGCGTATCTGGTAGAATCCGGGAGCAAGGCCGCTGAAAGTGACGGGTGAGACGGCTTTGCCGGCTTTCTTCATCACGATCCGTGTGTTTGCGGTGGCTATGGTATCCTGGGTGTACATCAGGGTTGTGTCGGGAACCACGGCGAGTGAGATATTGACCTCGCACGGACTCTGGCTGCTTACGCTGAAGTTAAGGGTCACGTCGCCGTCGTATATCCAGTCGTGCTCGATGACGGGGAATACAGTTGCGCAGCCGGCAATCTTCTTTGTGTACTTGCTGATGACTGCTATTGTTGAAGTGTCTGAAAGATAGACTCCGTTCAGGCCCTGCGCTTCCTGTGAAGGGTCGCCGCAGAGGTCGTCACCTTCCTGCCAGAACTGATGGCCCGGAGTCTGCTTCGCGTATCCGCTCCATGTCCAGAAGTTGCATCCTGCGAGTCTGCCGCCGTTCTTTGCGCTGCTGAGCACCTCGCCGAATACATAGTCATAGTATTTGTCACGTGCCGTGGTGGGTGTGTCGTTCACATATGCAAAACCGTTCCTGGGGTAGCCGAACTCCTCTATGACCGCGGGCTTGCGCAGGCGGTAGGCCACCTCTAGGCTCTGGCGTATGTATTCCCTGGTGCGCTCGATGGCGGTATCTATTCCTTCGTCGATGTTGTGCTCCCTTACCCAGCTCCAGTTGTACGGCCAGATATGGATTGTGCAGTAATCGATGTCGGGACAGTCATGGACGCGCATGTAGAGGTCGTTGTCGCCGTCGTTGCAGCCCATGGCGCCCTCGTTGCCGGTCGATACCATATGGTTGTGGTCGATGCTCTTGATGAGGGCGGCGGTGGAGTGGATGTAGTTCACAAAAGCATCCACGGCCTCGGGCTCACGGCTGAAAGGCCTTGGCTCGTTGCAGAGCTGCCAGCTGAATATTGCCGGGTTGTCCTTGTAGCGGCTTACGACACGCTTAACATGCTCCTGATAGAGTTCCACGGCCTTGGGTGACTGTGCAAACTTGCTCATTGCGTTCATGTAAGGAACGTATCCGTCAACCGAAGGCACGGGCTGCTTGCCCTCTCCCGCATCTTCAAGATACTTGCTGTAGCAGTCCTCCGTCCATTCCCATGCGTTGTTCAGGTACAGCACGGCGCACATGTCCCTCTTCTGCAGTTCCTTGAGGGTGAAGTCGAGGCCTTCCCAGTTCTCGTCGGTGGCAAGGACCCTGAGGTTCCTGACGCCGAGGGCGGCGAGGGTGTCGAGCTCCTTCAGCAGCCTGTCCGGCTCGGTTGTGGCCAGAGTTGATGCATACCAGACGTTTGTTCCTATGAAGTACTGTGGGACACCGTCCTTGACAATGCGGCCGTCCTCAGCCTGATAAAAGTTGTTTCTGGTGCATCCGACTGCCAGAAGGCAGAGCAGGATGGCGGTGATGGCATTTTTCATATCCTTTCTATTAATTCGAGACACATTCTTCCGTTGTGGTACGGGCATTTCCAGAAGCCGGCCCTGTCGTCGGTCACGTTCCCGGCCGCCCAGTACCATTCGCCGTCCGGGGCGATGATGTTCTTCCTGATGAACTCCCATGTGGCGCGGGCTGCGCCGAGCCAGCAGGCCTTGCCTGTCATCTGATACTGGTTCAGGCTTCCGACCACGGTCTCGGCCTGCACCCACCAGTCGCGGTTCGTGTGCTTCTCGCCGGCGGTCATGTTCCACTCGTAGATCATTCCGCCCTTGCGTGTGAAGCCTTCCATCGATGCGCGGGCAATCGCGGGGCATGCAGTGCGGCAGCGCCCGATGATGTCCTCGTCGCCCAGCACGCATGCTGCCTCCCACAGCAGCCAGCTGCATTCTATATCATGGCCGTAACTGCGTATTTGCCCGTGCAGGTTCCAGTCTTCATCGAAGAAGAGCTGCAGATGCCCGTCAGGACCGGTAATGCGGTCGAGGAACAGCCCGATCAGCTCGCACAGCCTGTCATGCAGCTGCAGGTCCGGCCATACGCGGTAGAGATTGGTGTAGCCTTCCAGAATATGAAGATGGGTGTTCATCGTCTTGGCGTCGTTCTGGTCCTTGTCGCTCAGGCGCATGTCCTCGATGGGGCTCCAGTCTCTTGCGCAGGCCTCGATGTATCCGCCCTTTTCAGCGTCCCTGCTGTATTTGTCGATGCTCAGATAGAAGGAGATGGCGCATTCGAGCGCCTTGCTGTTTGCGGTGGCCCTGTAATACTCAGCCAGGCCGTAGATAGCGAAGGCTATGGCGTAGAACTGCTTCTTTGTGTCAAGAGGCCTGCCTGCGGCATCAAGACTCCAGTATGCGCCGCCGTGTTCATGGTCGCAGAACTTCTGCATGACCTCCCTTGCCGCTCTCTGTGCCGTTTTCAGGTACTGAGGCCTGCCCAGTACGCGGTATGCGGCGGAGAATGTCCAGAGTATGCGTGCGTTCAGTATGAGACCCTTGGGCGCGTCAGGGTCAAGGGCCCCGCTGCCGTCGCGTCTTCCGTAGAAGCCGCCGGCAGGGTCGGTCATCCTGTCCATCCAGTAGGGGAGTATGTTGCCCGTGAGCTCTTCAAGAACTTCCTGCTTTAACTTCTCCATGACATTCAGAAATATAGTTTGACGGTCTTGTCCGGGGTGAGGGTGACTTTCTGCTCGAATTCGCCGCACTTGACGAGAACGTCCTGCCCGAAGGGGCTCTGCAGCGAGATCTCACCATTGCCATAATCCCATGAACAGTCTACGGCTATGTTGCCCCTGGCCTTCAGGCCTTTGAATGAACCGACTGCCCAGTGGTCGGGGATTGCGGGCAATATGTCGATTATCCTGCATCCTTCCTCATCGGTGCGGTGGCTCTGGATGAGCATCTCCATGATGCCGGCGCTGCCGCCGAAGTTGCCGTCGATCTGGAAGGGCGAATGTGCGCAGAAGAGGTTGGGGTATGAGCCTGCGCCTTCACCGTCGTAGTGGAAGCCGCAGTCGCAGACGGGAGCCAGCAGCTGCTTGAACATGAAGAATGCGTGGTTGCCGTCGCCTATGCGGGCCCAGAAGTTGACCTTCCATGCGCGTGACCAGCCTGTACCTGAATCTCCGCGCCTCTCGAGCGTGCGCTTTGCAGCCTCGATGAGTTCCGGAGTGTTTATGGTTGTTCCGGGATGCAGTCCGAACAGGTGGCTTACGTGGCGGTGCTGGATCTCGGCCTCTTCGTAGTCCTCGAGCCATTCCTGGAGGTAGCCGCCTTCGGCTATCTTCATTTCAGGCATCCTGGCTGCCGTGGCCATGAGGCTCTCCGCGAATTCGCCGTCTTCTCCAAGTATGTCGGACGCCTGCTTTACGGCGCTGAAGATTTCCCGGCATATCTGGGTGTCCATTGTGGGGCCGGCGCAGGTGGCGCAGCGTTCGCCGTTGATGATGAAGCTGTTTTCGGGAGAGTTGCTGGGGCCTGTTACAAGTTTGCCGTCCATCTCGAAGAGGCTCGCCTGCAGGAACTCGGCCGCGCCGCGCAGGGTGGGGTAGACTCTGCGCAGGTACTCCTTGTCAAGGGTGAACTGGTAGTGCTCCCACATCTGCAGTGCAGCCCATGCACCGCCGGTCAGCGATGCACCCCAGGAAGGGTTCTCGGAGGGTGCCGTGAAGTTCCATACGTTTGCAAGGACGTTCGCAGTCCAGCCCGGGATTCCGTAGAAGTCCCTGGCCGTCCTTTCTCCCGAGGGTACCATGCCCTCGATGTATGAGGTGAAGGGAAGGTCGGCGTCCGGCAGGTTGCCCACCTGTGCGGGCCAGTGGTTCATCTCCACGTTGATATTGAGGTGGTAGTCGCCGTTCCAGGGGGTCTCGCATCCGTCAGCCCATATGCCCTGCAGGTTGGGGGGCAGAGTGGCGCGGGTGGTGGAACCGATGAGCAGATAGCGTCCGTACTGTGCGTAGAGGGCGGCTGAGTCGGGGAGATCGATCTCCACCCTGTCGAACAACGCGCGGTGTGCGGTCTGGTGCCTGCTCCTGAGGCTCTCGAACGGTTTCTTGGATGCTAGTGCCAGGGTGCTGTCGACTGATGCTTCAGGGTCGCTGTGATTATAGGAGGTTGCGGAAGCAACGAGTATTATCGTCTGCGATGCGTCGTCGACGCTGATGCTGTCGGCCTCTGCAACTATGTGGCCGTTGCCGTAGACAAGCGCCTTGCAGACATAATGCATGCCGCTGTTCGGCTGCCCGGGCTCTTCTTTTCCGGACGGAAGAGTGCCTTCCATGATGACGGTGTTGCCATCGGTCCTCACGCTCGCGTTCTCCGGCCTTGAGAGCTTGACGCTCAAGGCGTTGCGCTCGCTGCTGCGCAGCCTTATGGCAATTACGTCGTCGGGTATCGAGGCCAGGTACTCGCGCTCCACTGTGCCGCTGCCGAGCTTGAATGTCGTGTTTGCAATGGCATTGCGCAGGCTGAGCTCGCGGTGGTATCCGGTGACCGGCTTGTCGACGGGATGATGGTTGATCTCAAGCGCGCCGAGGGTCTGGTACTGGCCGTACTGGGGGTTTTCACCACCACCGGCGGCGCATACGAAGTGCTCGTACATGAGCTCCTGGGCCTTGAGGTTGTCGCCCTCGGCCAGCTTCTGGCGTATGACGGGAAGCCACTCCAGGGCTTCAGGATTGGCAGGATCCCATTCGCTGCCGCTCCATAAGCTCTCCTCGTTGAGCACGATGTGCTCCTTCCAGATTCCGCCGTCGGGCATGGCGCCTATGCGGCCGTTGCCGAGGGGGAGCGTCTCCTCCCATATTCTGGCGGGCTTGTCGAAAGTTAGTTTGAAAGTGTCGTTGATCGAAGGTTTGCTGCAGGCGGCTGTGAGCAGCACGGCTGCAGCCAGGATGATAGTACGTGTTCTCATGCCACGAATATAATAAAAAAAGTCCAACCCTTGCGGGCTGGACTTCATTTATGTTTGAGTGTTGATTATTCAGCAACGACCTCTACCTTGACGTTTGCGAAAACGCCCTTGTAGCACTTAACCTTTGCCTCGTACTCACCGACTTCCTTGATTTCAGGGATGGTGATGTTCTTCTTCTCAACCTCGATGCCTGCCTCAGCGATAGCGTCTGCTACCTGTGCTGTGGTAACTGCACCATAGAGCTTGCCAGTTTCGCCGACCTTTGCAGCGATCTTGACTGCAACAGCCTCGATCTTTGCTGCGAGTGCCTGTGCGTCTGCAACGAGCTTGGCCTCTTTGTGAGCCCTCTGACGGAGTGTCTCCTCGTGCTGCTTGATGGCTGAAGGGGTACCTACAGCTGCGAAGCCCTGGGGAACGAGATAATTGAGAGCGTAACCGGTCTTTACTTCAACGATGTCGCCTGCCTCACCGAGACCTACGACTTCTTTCTTAAGGATGATCTTCATATCGCTTCAATTATTTAAGGAGGTCAGTTACGTAAGGGAGAAGAGCGAGTGAGCGTGCGCGCTTCACTGCCTGAGCGACTTTACGCTGGAACTTGAGGGAAGTACCGGTGATGCGGCGGGGGAGAATCTTACCCTGCTCGTTGAGGAACTTCTTGAGGAACTCAGGATCCTTGTAGTCGATGTACTTGATACCTGCCTTCTTGAAGCGGCAGTATTTCTTCTTGCGAACCTCTACGGTAGGAGGGTTCAGATAACGGATCTCGTTATTTTCTACGTTTGCCATAATTTATTCCTCCTCTGCTTTAGGTGCCTCAGCCTCTGCCTTGGGCTCTGCAGCCTTGGCAGCCTTCTTGGCACGACGGTGCTCTGCGTATGCGACAGCGTTCTTGTCAAGAGCTACGGTGAGGTAGCGGATGATGCGCTCGTCGCGGTGATACTGGGTCTCGAGGGTAGCCACGAACTGTGTGTCTGCCTTGAACTCGATCAGGTAATAGAATCCTGATGTCTTGTGCTGGATGGGGTATGCAAGTGTCTTGAGACCCCAGTCCTCTTCGTAGACGATCTCGCCGCCATTGGCCTTGATGAGATCGACGTACTTTGCAACCGCTTCCTTCATCTGAGTATCAGACAAAACGGGAGTAGCGATGAAAACGGTTTCGTACTGTTTGATCATTGTGTTTTGTAATTAAAATTAAACTGCCCAAAAATTTGGGGCTGCAAATATAGCGATTAATTTTCTAACAAACAAGTTGTACCTAAGCGATATACATATCCTTGTGCAAACCGGTGAGATTGTAGGATCTGTAAATCTCCTGAATCCTGTCCGTATCCTCCCTGGGAGTGCCTTGGAGCTCATACTTCCCGAATATGCCCACGCGCTTGTTCTTATAGTCGAAACCGGTGAGATATACGGGTATGTTGCAGGTGGTGGCAATGGTGTGGTAGCCAGTTTTCCACTTGGCCACCGGCTTGCGTGTGCCTTCGGGGCATATCACAAGGTGGAAGGTGCCGGGTTGCTCCATTTCGTGCATGATGCCCATCATCATCTTCTGGGGATGCGTGCGGTCGATGGGGAATCCGCCAAGCGCCTTGAGCAGATAGCCGAACGGGAAGAAGAAGGCCTCCTTCTTTATCATAGTCCTCAAGTGGCCGCCCACGGCCCTGTAGTAGAAGTAGCCTATGGCGAAGTCCCATATGCTGGTGTGCGGGGCTGCAAGGAACACCAGCTTCTCTTCGGCGGGTTTCTCTCCCACTATTGTCCACCCCAGCACCTTGCAGAGGAAGAATTTGCAGAATTTCGGACTCATATGCTAGATGTCGATCTTTCCGTCTCCGTCGGTGTCGAGCGTCTGGGCAAGCTTGCCGATGTTCATCGAGCGTGCGCTGGCGTCAACTATCTCCTTGTAGATGCCGCCCTGGCGGTATACTTCGTCGGGGTTGCCTCCCTGCTCCACGCGGCCGTTCTTGAGCGCGTAGATTACGTCGGAGTCGATTATCTGTGAGATGTTATGTGAGATTATCACAACGGTGCGGTTCTTCTTGATGGCGTCGATGCTGGCCTTGATCTGCTCCGTTGCGATAGCGTCGAGGCTGGCGGTGGGCTCGTCGAGGAAGATGATGGGAGGGTTCTTCAGGAACATGCGGGCGATTGCGATGCGTTGCTGCTGACCTCCCGACATTGCCTGTGCCTGGGTCTTGAACTGCTCGGGCAGACCCATGATCTGGTCGTAGATGTATGCGTCCTTGGCTGCCTGGACTACCTCCTCGAAGGTGGCGTCGGGGCGTCCGTAGCGTATGTTCTCCTCGATGCTGCCGTCGAAGATATGGTTCTTCTGGAGCACGAGGCCGATATTATCGCGGAGGAAGTGGGTGTCGTACTCGTGGAGGTCCACACCGTCGAGCTTGATGCTTCCGCAGTCGGGCTCGTAGAACTTGTCGAGCAGGTTCACGATGGTCGACTTGCCGGCGCCGCTGAGTCCGACGAATGCGGTGATCTTGCCGCTCTCCACCTTCATGTTGATGTCCCAGAGCGCCTTGGTGCCGTTGGGATACGTGAAGTCGACGCCGCTGATTTCGAAGTTGCCCTCGATCTTCTCGGGACGGTAGCTGCCTGTATGCTCTATGTCGTTGTCGGAGTCGAGTATGTCGAAGAAGCCCTCGGCGTAGATGAGCGCGTCGTTCATGTCGTCGAAGATGCGCTGGAGCTGGGTGATGGGAGCCACGACGTTGCTGAAGAGCATCACGTGGTACATGATCTTACCTATGGACATGCCGGGATAGCCGATGAGCACGAGGTATGCCGTGAGGATGATCACGAGCACTGTCCCCACCTGCTTCACGAAGCTCTTGAGGCCGTTGTAGTAGAAGCTTGTCTTGCGTACGGCCATCTGGTTGTCGGTGAACTGTGTCTGGAGGTCCCACTGCTTGTCGCTCTCGATCTTCTCGCGGTTGAAGCTCTTGATGACGTTGATGCTCTCGATGATGTTCATGATGCCATGGCTCTTGTCCTCGCGCAGGGTCCTCATGTTGCGGCGCCAGCCTCTGAGCTTGCGGGCCTGCGCAACTGTGATCCATATGTAGATGGGGATTATGAAGAGAGCCGTGAGGCCGACGTATACGTTGGCGGCGAACATCAGGACGAGCGCTATGATGGCGCTGGTGAACAGGGGCAGGAGGTCGATGAAGAAGTTCTGCACCGTGCGGCTGAGGCTGCTCACACCCTGGTCGATACGTGTCTGGAGCTTTCCGGTGTCATTGTCGGACCTGGAGAAGAAGGCCATGCGGAAGGTGAGCATCTTGTCGATGACGGCCTGTGAGAGGTCTTTTGAGACAAAGATGCGCATCCTCTCACCAAAGTAGCTCTGGGCGAAGGTGATGAGCGCCGAGAGTATCTCCTTGCCGAGAAGGACTATAGTGATGATGGTGAGGATCTTTGCGGCCATTGACCATGCAAAGTCTCCTGCGGTGACCAGGCCGTTCACCGCATCGACGGTGCGGTCGAGGACGATGGCGTTCACCTGGGCCATCAACGATCCTACGAGTGTGAGGATCAAAGTGATGAAGACCAGCCATTTGTAGGGTTTTACATACGGCCAGATCTTCTTGAAAAGCTTGATGAGGTTCATTGCTTAGATGTTTATGTCTTCCAGCTCTTCCTCGGAGCGGAGATTCTGTCTTGTGAAGTTCTGCCTCTCGATGGTGTTGTCGCCCATGTAGAAGGCCATGAGGTCGGTGATGGACTCTTCCTCTGCAAGCTTGACTATGTCGAGACGCATGCTCTCGCCGATGAATTCGGCGAACTCGTTCGAACTGATTTCGCCGAGACCTTTGAAGCGGGTGATCTCGACGCCTGTCTTCAGCTTCTTGATTGCCTTCTCCTTCTCTTCCTGGGAGAAGCAGTAGTGGTTCTCCTTCTTGTTGCGGACACGGAAGAGGGGAGTCTGGAGCACGTATACATGGCCGCGGCGGATGAGGTCGGGGTAGTACTTCATGAAGAAGGTGCAGGTCAGCATGCGGATGTGCATTCCGTCGTCATCGGCATCGGTTGCGATGATGATGTTGTTGTAGCGCAGGTTCTCGAGGTCGTCCTCCACGCCGAGCGCCGATACGAGCAGCTGGAGCTCCTCGTTCTCCGCGAACTTCTTGTATGACTCCTTGTATGCGTTGAGGGGCTTGCCTCTGAGGCTGAATACCGCCTGGTAGTTGGCGTTGCGTGCCTTGGTGATGGTTCCGCTCGCGGAATCACCCTCGGTGATGAAGATGCTCGAGCGCTCGATGTCCTCCTCGGTCTTGTCGGTGCGCTTGTCGTTGAAGTGGTAGCGGCAGTCGCGCAGCTTGCGGTTGTAGACGTTGGCCTTCTTGTTGCGTTCACGTGTCTTCTTCTGTATGCCCGAGATGGCCTCCCTCTCCTCCTGGCTGCTCTTGATCTTCTCCTCGATGAGGGGGATGATGTCGGTGTGCATGTGGAGGTAGTTGTCGAGGTTCTTGGCAACGAAGTCGTTGACGAACGAGCGTATGGTCTGACCGTGCTCGCCGCCCTTCTCCCACATGTACTGTGAGCCGAGCTTCACCTTTGTCTGCGCCTCGAAAGTAGGCTCCTGTATCTGTATGCTAATGGCGCCCACGACGCCCTGGCGGCAGTCTTCGGGCGCGTAGTTCTTCTTGAAGAACTCCTTGAGCGTCTTTGCTATGGCCTCGCGGTATGCTGCGAGGTGGGTTCCGCCCTCGCGGGTGTCCTGACCGTTGACGAACGACTTGATGTTCTCGCCGTAGGAGTTGCCGTGGGTGAGCACTATCTCGATGTCCTCGCCTTCGAGGTGGATGGGCGGATAGATGGGATCCTCCGAGAGGTTCTCGTTCACGAGGTCGAGAAGACCGTTCTCCGACTTGTAGGGAGTGCCGTTGAGGACGAGGGTGAGACCCTTCTTCAGGTAGGAGTAGTTCTTGATCATGGTCTCCACGTAGTCCATGTTGTAACTGTACTCCTTGAAGATGGTGTTGTCGGGGGTGAACTCGACGAGGGTTCCGTTCTTCTCCTTTGTGGGGCCGGTGCCGCTGTCCTTCAGCTCGCCGCACTCGAAGCGCGCCCATGAGCACTCACCGTCGCGGTGGGAGCATACGTAGAACTTGCTGCTGAGCGCGTTCACCGCCTTGGTACCCACACCGTTCAGACCGACGGACTTCTTGAAGGCCTTGTCGTCGAACTTTCCACCTGTGTTGAGTATGCTCACGGCCTTGATGACCGAGCCCAGGGGAATGCCTCGGCCGAAGTCGCGCACCGTGACGGTGCCGTCTTCGACGCCGATCTGGATCTGCTTGCCGAATCCCATGGCGTATTCATCGATGGAGTTGTCGATGATCTCCTTGAGAAGGACATAGATACCGTCGCTGGGGTTGCGGCCGTCGCCCTGGCGTCCGATGTACATGCCCGGACGCAGTCTGATATGCATCACACCTTCGAGGGTGCGGATATTGTCGTCTGTGTAGTTGATCTGTTCTGCCATTACTTCTTCCTGCTGTGCTTGGGATCCTTCACTTCTCCTCTCAGATGGAGGATGACGGGCTTCTTGACGCCCTCGACATAGACCGTGAGGGTCTTGTCGAACGGGTAGGGGCCTTCGTCATTGTTGTACATGGCCGTTACGGTGCCCGTTTCTCCGGGGGCGATGGCCGTCCTGGTCCATTCCACGCCGGTGCATCCGCAGGATGAGATCACTGCAAGTATGCTGAGGGGCTTGTCGCTTATGTTGGTAAGGGTGAACACACACTTGAGCATTCCGGCGTCGACCGTGACGGTGCCGAAATCATGTACGGTCTTGTCAAACTTTGCAACCTGGGCGAAATCGGCCTGGGCCAGAGCCTGGAAAGAACTTAGCACGATAATTGCTATTGCTACTGCGATTTTCTTCATACTGCACAAAGTTACGATAATTTTTGCGTATATTTGCAGAACTGTTGAAACGAAACTATTAACTATTTATACCTAAGAATATGGCTTACAAAATCAATCCCGACGTTTGTGTCGCTTGCGGTACCTGCCAGGGCGAGTGTCCTCAGGGCGCAATCAAAGATGGTGATGTTTATTCAATCGACGCTGAGGCTTGCATCAGCTGCGGAACTTGCGTAGACGCATGCCCCATGGGTGCTATCGAGTCTGAATAATCGTCAGAGTACTTTAACTGTAAATTCTCCGTCCTGAACCGTCAGGGCGATATCCTTTCCCGGAGCCAGCGTGAAAATGCTCGGCTCCGGTGCTTTTTCTGTACCGTCGATGACCACTGCGTTGGCACGGTCGTACCAGTAAAGTATCTTGCGGGCGTATTCAAGCAATAACTTTCCCTTATCTGTGAGGGTGATATTGCCTCTGGTTCTCACTAACAGCGGCTCGCCTGCGAGGCGCTCCAGCTCCGCTATGTTCTGGCTTACTGCCGGCTGGCTTACACCGAGTTTGCGTGCGCTTTCGGTGAAGCTGCCGAACTCGGCGACAGCCACGAACACCCTTAATCTGAAATCTTCAAGCATATAACTATATCTTATTGTGCAAATATAGAAAAAGACCCGCGCATTTCACATATGCGCGGGTCTTTTTAATATAAGGGATGCAGATTATTTGCCTGCAAGTTTCTTGTAGGTTTCGAGGCGGATCTTAGCGAATTCCTCTGTCTTTGCCAGGAGCTCGTCTGCGCACTCGGGGAAGAGTTTCTTCAGCGATGCGAAACGGACCTCGCCCATGAGGAAGCTCTGGAACTTGGTCCAGTCGGGCTCCTTGGAGTCAAGGGTGAAGGGATTCTTGCCCTGCTCCTCGAGAGCGGGGTTGTAGCGGTAGAGATGCCAGTAACCGCACTCCACTGCGAGCTTCTCCTCCTTCTGGCTGAGACCCATGCCGGCCTTCAGACCATGGTTGATACAAGGTGCGTAGGCGATGATGAGTGAAGGTCCGTCATATGCCTCGGCCTCCTTGATGGCGTTCATGTACTGAACGGGGCTTGCACCCATTGCAACCTGGGCAACGTATACGTAACCATAGCTCATTGCCATCATTCCGAGATCCTTCTTGCGGATCTTCTTGCCTGATGCTGCGAACTTGGCGATTGCGCCTGCGGGAGTTGACTTGGATGACTGGCCGCCGGTATTCGAGTAAACCTCGGTGTCGAGTACGAGGACGTTCACATTCTCACCGGATGCGAGTACGTGGTCGAGACCGCCGTAACCGATGTCGTATGAAGCACCGTCGCCGCCGAAGATCCACTGGCTGCGTGCAGGGATGAAGCTCTTGAGGGTGAGGAGTGACTTGCAGGTGTCGCAACCGCAGGCCTCCATCATGGGAACAAGTGCGTCACAAACCTCGCGGGTGACGTCGTAGTTGTTCTTGTTCTCGAGCCACTTGGTGAAGAGTGCCTTCATCTCGTCTGAGCAGCACTCGCACTCGAGACCCTTCTTCATGTAGCTTGCTACAGTCTCACGGATGCGGTCTGAACCGAGGTGCATACCGAGACCGAACTCGCAGAAGTCCTCGAACAGTGAGTTCTGCCATGCGGGACCGTGGCCCTGTGCGTTGGTGCAGTAAGGAGATGCAGGGAATGAAGCGCCGTAGATTGATGAGCAGCCGGTAGCGTTTGCAATCATCATATGGTCGCCGAAGAGCTGGGTGATCTGCTTGATGTAAGGTGTTTCACCGCAACCTGCGCATGCACCTGAGAACTCGAACAGAGGCTGTGCGAACTGTGAGTTCTCCATGTTGGCCTTAGGGTCTACGTACTGCTTGTAGCCGACCTTTGCGTTGAGGTAGTCGAAGTTGGCCTGCTCTGCAATGTTGTCCATGTAGGGCTTCATGCTGATTGCCTTCTCCTTTGCGAGACATACGTCAACACAGTTGCCGCAACCGGTACAGTCAGCGACTGAAACTGCAAGAGCGTACTTGTACTCCTTGATGTTGGCCTTGCCGTCTGCCATCTTTACAGTCTCGGGAGCTGCTGCTGCCTCGTCGGCTGTGAGGAGGAACGGGCGGATTGCTGCGTGAGGGCAGACGAATGCACAGCTGTTGCACTGGATACACTTGTCAGCCTCCCATACGGGAACCTGAACGGCTACGCCGCGCTTCTCGTATGCTGCAGTGCCGTTGGGCATAGTACCGTCCTGGAAAGGAACGAATGCGCTTACGGGGAGAGAGTCGCCGCACTGGGCGTTCACTACGTCGGCGATGTCCTTTACGAAAGGAGTGGCGAGACGTGCTGCGTTCGGGTTGACGAACTTGGCGTTGATGTTTGCCCACTCTTCAGGAACCTCAACCTTGATGTACTCACCGCCGCGGTCGATGGCTGCGTAGTTCATGTTGACTACGTTCTCGCCCTTCTTGCCGTAGCTCTTGAGTGCTGCGTCCTTCATGTACTTCACTGCATCGTCTGCGGGGATGATGCCGGTGATGCGGAAGAATGCGCTCTGGAGGATGGTGTTGGTGCGTCCGCCGAGACCGATTTCAGCAGCGATCTTGGTTGCGTTGATGATATAGAGGTTGATGTGCTTGCGTCCGATGACTGCCTTTGCATGGTCGGGGATGCGCTCGAGGGTCTCCTTCTCGTCCCAGAGAGAGTTGAGGAGGAGGCTGCCGCCTTCCTTGATGCCCTTGAGGACGTCATACTTCTCGAGGTATGAAGGAACGTGGCATGCTACGAAGTCGGGAGTTCCTACAAGGTAGGGAGCGTGGATGGGCTGCTCGCCGAAACGGAGGTGTGAGCAGGTGTATCCGCCTGACTTCTTTGAGTCGTAGTCGAAGTATGCCTGGCTGTAGAGGTCGGTGTGTGTACCGATGATCTTGATGGTGTTCTTGTTGGCACCTACAGTACCGTCGGAACCGAGACCGTAGAACTTGCACTCGGTTGTGCCGGGCTTCACGATGGAGATTTCGCTCTTGGTAGGGAGGCTCTTGAAGGTTACGTCGTCGACGATACCGATGGTGAAGTCTGACTTGGGAGACTTGCGCTCGAGGTTGTCATAAACTGCGATGATCTGAGCGGGAGTGGTGTCCTTGCTTGAAAGGCCATAGCGTCCGCCGATGATCTCGGGAGCGTTCTCGCGGCCCTGGAAGAGAGCCTTGACGTCGAGGAAGAGGGGCTCTCCGAGAGCGCCGGGCTCCTTTGTACGGTCGAGGACAGCGATCTTCTTGACGGTCTTGGGGAGAACCTTGAGGAAGTACTTCTCTGAGAAGGGACGGTAGAGGTGAACGGATACGAGACCGTACTTGCGGCCGTGGTCTGAAAGATAGTCGATAGTCTCCTTGATGGTCTCGGTAACTGAGCCCATAGCAACGATGACGCACTCTGCCTTTGAAGAACCGTAGTACTCGAAGGGACGGTAGGTGCGGCCTGTGAGTTCTGAAATCTCACCCATGTAGCGGGCTACGATGTCGGGAACTGCCTCGTATACCTGGTTGCGTGACTCGACTGCCTGGAAGTATACGTCGCCGTTCTGTGCGGTACCGCGGGTGACGGGAGCGTCAGGGTTGAGTGCGCGTGTGCGGAAGTTCTCGAGAGCCTTCTCTGAGATCATGCCCTTGAGTGCCTCCTCGTCGAGAGCCTCGATCTTCTGGATCTCGTGAGATGTGCGGAATCCGTCGAAGAAGTGGAGGAAAGGAATGCTGCTCTTGATTGTTGAAAGATGTGCAACTGCTGCAAGATCCTGTGCTTCCTGTACTGAACCTGATGCGAGCATCGCAAAACCTGTCTGCCTGCAGGCCATTACGTCCTGGTGGTCACCGAAGATCGAGAGGGCGTGTGAAGCGAGGGCGCGGGCTGATACGTGGAACACGGTCGGGAGCATTTCGCCGGCGATCTTGTACATGTTCGGTATCATGAGAAGGAGACCCTGGGATGCGGTGAAGGTGCTGGTGAGCGCGCCTGCCTGAAGGGAACCGTGCACTGCTCCTGCGGCACCGGCCTCGCTCTGCATTTCAGTAACCTTTACTGTTTCGCCCCAGAGGTTCTTCTTTCCGTGGGCTGCCCACTCGTCGATGTTCTCGGCCATTGTGGACGAAGGTGTGATAGGGTAGATGGCTGCGTGCTCGCTGAACAGATATGCGATATTCGACGCAGCCTGGTTACCATCACAGGTGATGAATTTTTTCTCTTTTGCCATAAATTTAACGCGTTATTATGATATTATTGAATTCCGTTTATCGCTACCGACGATCCTCTGCCGGCTATGCGCTTCACCAGGCCCTGCAGCACGGCTCCGGGGCCTATTTCCGTAAACTCCACCGCTCCGGCTGCAAGCATGTTCCTGACGCTCTGGGTCCATCTCACAGGGGATGTGAGCTGGGCGAGCAGGTTCGACCTGATTGCCGCGGGGTCGGTTTCCGGGAGTGCGGTGACATTCTGGTATACGGGGCAGAGGGGCACTGAGATTTCAGTTGCCTCTATGGCCTTTGCAAGCTCCTTGCGTGCCGGTTCCATGAGAGGGGAGTGGAATGCGCCGCTCACTGCAAGCGGCATGACCATCTTTGCTCCTGCCTCTTTCATTGCGATGCCTGCGGCCTCCACGGCTGCGGCTTCTCCGGAGATCACAACCTGGCCCTCGCAGTTGTAGTTTGCCGGGATGACGAGGCCGGCGGTCCTTGAGCAGACCTCCTCGACTGTTTCAGTGGGCAGACCTATGACTGCGGCCATTGTGCCGGGAACCTGGGCGCAGCATTTCTGCATTTCGCGTGCGCGTACGGAAACGAGGCGCAGGGCGTCCTCGAAGCGCATGGCGCCGCTGGCCGTGAGCGCGCTGAACTCGCCGAGCGAATGCCCGCCTGTCATGTCGGGGGCGGGAAGCCCGGAGCAGAGTGCGAGGATGGTTGAATGCAGGAATATTGCAGGCTGGGTGACTTCGGTGGCTTTCAGCTCCTCGTCGGTGCCGCCGAACATGATGTCGGTTATGCGGAAGCCAAGGATGTCGTTGGCTTTTTCGAAGAGGTCGCGCGCCGCTGATGAACTCTCATACAGCGACTTGCCCATTCCGGGGAACTGGGCGCCCTGACCCGGGAAAATATATGCTTTTGACATGGATGACCCTTAATTCTGTTTCAATCTACAAAAATAATGAATTTTCCTTATATTTGCACTCCGATTGCCCCCATAGTTTAATGGATAAAATTTGGGATTCCGGTTCCCACGATTGGCGTTCGATTCGCCATGGGGGTACGAAAAGCGGCCAAGCGCCGCTTTTTTTGTACTCCCATGGCGAACATTGACGTTACCCCACCCCCGGACCCCTCCCTCGGGGAGGGGAGCGTCGCAGAGCTCCGAAAGCATCCTGGCCAGCACCCTGACCATTTCGCAGACCGTTACAAAGTCATTGAATTCTACGCAATGTTGTACCCATGACAAAAAGCCGTGTATCTTGTGTGATACACGGCTTTGGGGTATATTGCGGAGGCAAGGAGGCCTCTGTCAGAACTTTACGGGGGTGAAGCGGATGGCGGTGACTTTGACGTTGGCGCGGTCACCGTCGAGGGCTCTGACGCAGAAGCAGTGCTTGCCGGGCTCCTTGATGTCGACCCAGCCGAGACGGTGCCATGAGTAGGTGTTGCCTGCCGCCTGGTCGTTTATGATCACCGGCTCGCCGTTGTCCTCAAGCTGCCAGAGCACGGAGCCGCCGCCCTTGTACTCGAGCTCGACGTCGTATGTGCCCGGGTTCTGTACGCATACGGTCCAGTCGAACCAGCTCTCGTCGGTAAAGTTGCTGGCAGCAATCTTGAACTTCCACTCGCCGAACTTGTCCATCCAGTCATCGTTGCCGTAGCTCACGCAATCGTGCTCGCCGGCTTCCATGCTTATGGTTGTTGGAACGCAGGGATCTATGCCTGTCGTGCTTGAAATCATAATTGTTCCAGGCATTTCAAGCTCGATCACCGAAGCGATTTCGTCAGGCTGCTGTGCCGGCACGCTTATGCAGGTCCAGCCGTCGGCGGTCTTGCTGAATTTCAATTTCCTGCCATTGTAGAGGCGAGCGGATTTGAGCTCGGACAAGATGCCGGGAACCCAGAGCTTGCCGTCTGCAGGCCAGTCATATACAATGAGATAGACCTTGCCGGGCTGTGTGACTGCGTCGCCCCAGGGGAGAGCGTGCTTCCAGGGGGACGGGCCTGCTCCGTAAACGGCATCGGGGTATCTGTGCACCCACTTGCCGGCGCTTCTGAGAGCCTGCGCAACCTCGGGGGCTATGACGCCCTTCGATGTGGGGCCGACGTTCATCATGTATGTTCCGCCTCTTGCCACAATGGTTGTCAGATGCTCAACGATGTACTCGGGGCTCTTGAACTCGTGGTCGTTGCGCGAGTAGCCCCAGCCGACCTGCGTTACGTCTATGCCTTCCCAGCGGCCGGGCATGTTCTCCACGGGAACCTGCATGTCGCCGAGGCTTTCGTAGTCGCCCATGCCGTTGCCTACACGGCTTGATACCAGGCAGCCGGGTTGCAGCTCATGAACCAGGTCGACCAGCTCCTTGGAATACTCGACTCCCATGTCGCCGGGGGTGTCGAACCATATCAGTTCCAGGTCGCCGTATTTTGTGAGAAGTTCCTTGACCTGGGGAACGCACTTTGTGCGGAAGTATTCGTCGAAGCTGATCTCGCGGCCGCTGGCATCGGTCCTGGGACCGCCGCCACCGCCGCCGGGAGCAGTCCAGTCCTGGAACTGTGAATAGTAGAAGCCTATTCCCAGGCCATGCCTGTGGCAGGCGTCGGCAAGCTCGCCTATGAGGTCGCGGCCGCAGGGACTGGCGTCATGTATGTTGAAGTCACATGCGTCGGAATCGAACATGGCGAAGCCCTCATGGTGCTTGCTAGTGATGACTATGTACTTCATGCCGGCATCAAGCGCGAGCTGTGCGATAGCCTCTGCGTCGAAGTCCGACGGGTTGAATTCCTTTGCAAGCGGCATGTATTCCTCGACGGGGATTCCCGCCTGCGCTGGGTTCATGATCCACTCGGCATTGCCGAAGTAGGTCTTGTCCTTCCATACTCCCTCGAGGTGGGAATAAAGTCCAAAGTGCATGAAGAGGGCGTAGTTGCCGTCGTCGAACATCTTCTTCTGGGGGCTGTCGGCCTCCGACAGGGTTCCGGGCTTGTATTCGTCAGAGTTGACGTACTTTATGACGTCGATCTCCTCCTGGTCAAAGGGGGTCTTGTCGGTACGGAGGATGTCGTGGAACCATACTTCAGGCTCGCTGCCGTCGTTCTCCGGGTTCCCCCAGGGATAGATGGTACCCGTCTTTCCTGCAACGAATCCCCAGTTTATGGCGCTCACGTTCAAGTCCTTGAAGGTGGGCAGGGAGTTCTGGAACGTGCTGTTCCGGGTGCGGGCCATGTACTCGGTGCAGAAGATGGGCCTGCCCTGAGCTGACAGATCGGCTATGATCTCCGCATGCCTCTCGCCGTCGCTGTAGTTATGATAGCTTATGATGTCGGAGTTTGCCAGCTGGAATTCATTGTATTTCTCCTGGTCGGGGCTGAAGATACCGGAAGTGAGAGGCTGCGAAGGAGCCACCTCGCGCGCCCACTCGAAAACCTTCTGCAGCAGCTCGAACGTGCAGTCGTCCGGACCCTGGTCGGACGGCTCGTTGAAGAGGTCCCAGAGGAGGATGCGGTCGTCGTCCTTGAAGCTTGTGAGGATGTCCTGCACATATGCCTTCAGGATGGGGAACAGACCTTCCGTGTCAGACCTGAGGGAGATTGACGGGTCCTTGACCCAGCCTGAGTTGTGTATGCCCGGCCGGGGCTCGGGCTGGGGCCCGAAGGCGGATTCCGGCTGGTGGCAGTCGTCGAAGAATACGAAGAGGGGCTTGATGCCGTGCTTCACGCAGATGTCGAGGAACTCGTTAATGTTGTCCTTGAAGGTTTCAGGCTCGGCGTTCCATACCACGCTGCTGAGGAATACGCGCATCGTGTTGAATCCCAGATCTTCAGCCCAGCCGAGCTCCTTGTCGATGGTCTCGGGGTCGAAGGTGGCGCCCTGCCACATCTCTATCTGGTTGATTGCCGTTGCAGGGATGTAGTTGCATCCGCTGCGCCAGCCAATCTGACTGTACCATTCATTGGCCCTCTCAACGGACCACCGGCCCTGGGGCTCCGAGCCCTTGGAACCACTACAGCCCGCCAGGAGGCAGGCTGTAACAAGGAATATGAGAAATCTCTTCATGAATATCTATTATTTGTAGATGGGACCGAAGTTTGCGCAGGCGCGGTAATCGGCGCCTTCCTTGTCCATTCCGAATGCGTTCCATACGCTGGGACGGAATACCTCTGCGTCAGGAACGTTGTGCATGCAGACGGGTATGCGGAGCATGGATGCGAGTGTGAGAACGTCGGCTCCGATGTGGCCGTAAGCGATGGCTCCGTGGTTGGCTCCCCAGCAGTTCATTACGCTGTAGACATCCTTGAAGCAGTCCTTCGTAGGATCCAGGCGGGGTGCGAACCAGGTAGTGGGCCAGGTGGGGTCGGTGCGCTTGTCGAGGATGTCGTTTGCGTCCTTCGGAAGCTCCACAGTCCAGCCTTCTGCGAGCTGCAGGACGGGGCCGAGGCCCTGTACCATGTTGAGGCGCATCATGGTCATAGGCATTCCACCCTTTGTGAGGAAGTGTGAAGAGTAGCCGCCGCCGCGGAAGTAGTCGCGGTCTGCGGGCATCCACTGTGTTGCCTCGAGGCAGGCCTCCACGTCTTTCTGGGTCATCTCCCAGGGAGCCTTCATGGTGGGTTTGCCATCTGCGTCTGTCATCGCACCTGTTGCGTCGAGCGTGGTGGCGCCTGAATTGATGAGGTGGATGAAGCCGCCGGCTGCCGCGCCCTCGGGGCGCCAGCCTGTTACGCGCTCCACTGCGTCGGGGCTCCAGTATGTGCGTATGTCGCTGAACATTACGCCCTTGCCGGTGAGCTGATGGCCGAGGAGCATGGTGATGCCGTTGCAGAAGTCATTCTCGGTTGCGAGCACTTTGGCCTCGCGTATGCCGTTCCAGTCGAACGATGTGCACATGAGCGACTCGGGGAAGTCGAAGTTGGGCTTGTAGTCGGTCCACTGGCGCTGGCCCTGCACACCGCCCACGATGGCGTTGTGGCCGAGGGCCTCCTCCTTGTAACCCATCTCGAGCAGCTTGGGGTTGCCCTCCATGAGGTCGCGTATGATCATCATGTTCTTGACGGTGAACTCCCAGTCGGCGTCCTTCTCCTCACGGTTCTTGCCTTTGCCCTTGCCGTTGAAGGTGGTCATGGGAACGCCGGGGAAGAGGGGACGGTCCTCGTTGTAGTCGTGGCCCTCATTGGGCTTGCAGTACTTCTCGACCCATGCCATGGCCTTCTCGAACTCCTCGTGGTCGTAGATGCCGTAGTCCACGCGGCGGAGTATCTCCACGAGGGAGACGTACTCGGTGCGCATGCCTAGATAGTTCTGGAGGAAGTCGGCGTTGACGATGGAACCTGCTATGCCCATGCATGTGTTGCCGAGGCTGAGGTAGCTCTTGCCGCGCATCCTTGCCACTGCCATGGCTGCGCGTGCCCAGCGGAGTATCTTTTCTGCCACGTCGGCGGGGATGCTGTTGTCGGTGATGTCCTGGACGTCATGGCCGTAGATGCCGAATGCGGGAAGACCCTTCTGTGCGTGGGCGGCGAGCACGGCTGCAAGATAGACGGCGCCGGGGCGCTCCGTACCGTTGAAACCCCAGACGGCCTTGGGCCAGTGGGGGTTCATGTCCATGGTCTCGGAACCGTAGCACCAGCATGATGTGACGCTGATGGTGGCACCTACGCCTTCGCGCTCGAACTTGTCCTGGCATGCGGCGGCCTCGGCCACGCGGCCGATGGTGCTGTCTGCGATGATGCACTCCACGGGACTGCCGTCAGGATTCTTGATATTGGATGAAATTAACTCTGCTACTGCTTTGGCAAGTGCCATTGTCTTGTCTTCCAAAGACTCTCTAACTCCGCCCTGGCGTCCATCGATGGTGGGGCGTATGCCGATTTTAGGATAGTTGATCATGTGAATGTGGTTTTATAATGCAAGATAGCAATAATATGTTATATTTGTATCACTATGGCTAATAAATATCTTGACACATCATTTGTCGACAAGGCGATAAAATTCGCCGTTGACGCCCACGCCAACACGGAGCGCCGCGGGAAGGGCTTTCCATACGTGATCCACGTACTTGAGGCTATGGAAATAGTCGCAACTCTCACCAATGATCCCGAATTGCTCGCAGCCGCAGCCCTTCACGACACCGTGGAGGACACCGATGTGACCGTGGATCAGATCCGTGCCGAATTCGGCGACAGGGTGGCATCGATCGTCCATGCGGAATCCGACGAACTCGACCCCAGCCTCCCTGAGTGCGACACCTGGCGTGCGCGCAAGCAGGCGGCCATCGACAGGCTGCGCGTCGCATCGCATGACGCCAAGATAGTTGCCATGGGCGACAAACTGTCGAACATGCGCGCCATAGCAAGGGACTACGACCAGAAGGGCGACGAGCTTTGGAAGATCTTCCATGCCCCCGGCGGAAAGGCCGACCATGAATGGCACTACCGCGGTCTTGCCAAGTCGCTTTGCGAACTTGCCGGCACTCCTGCCTATGATGAATTTACAGCTGCCATAGACCATGTGTTCACAACCCCTGACATGGAAACGGTTGACCTCGCCGACTACGAGGTCAGCGGCGACGGCTTCACAGCCATAAGCTACAACCACAAGGACGGCGAGAGGATGATGAAGCTCTACGCCGATTTCATCCCGGTCAACGTCCCTGCCAAGGAGCTCCGCATTGCGAATTCCGTATATGGCATGGGTCTTCCCACCCCGCGCGGCCTGAGGCTTGTGACCGACGGCAAGCGCATAGGCGTGGAGTTCGAACGTGTGACGGGCAAACGCTCATATTCACGCATCCTGTCCCAGGAGCCCGAAAACTTCGATGAACACATGCGTGAATTTGCCAGGACTTGCAAGCAGCTGCATTCCACGGAGTGCGACACCAAGGTGTTCAAACCGGTTGAAGCACGCTTCATGAAGGCGGTGTCGACATGCTCGCGTCTGAATGATGACCAGCGCCGTATCGTATCCGACTTCATAGCGTCAATACCTTCCACAACCACCTGTGTACATGGCGACCTGCACATGGGCAACCTCCTCAATGCACACGGGCAGAACTACTGGATCGACCTTGCCGACTTTGCATACGGCAACCCTCTGTTCGACATCGGCATGCTCAGGTTCGTATGCATAGGCCCCAATGAGGAGATCGCACAGAGCACCTTCCACATAAGCTGTGCACAGATGCGCCATGCCTGGGATGTCTTCATGGATGAGTACTTCGGCCCCGAGGCTGCTGCCATGGAGCCCATCCTTGACAAGATGGCCTGCCTTTACATCATTTATTACGCCGACATGATCAAGTTCTTCCCCTGGGAACAGGAGTGGCTTGACAAACATATGTTCAATAATCAGTAGTGTTCATTCTTCCAAGTTTAGCAAACGCCCGCGACCTGGGCGGAAACATAATGCCGGACGGCAGGCGTATCAGAAGCGGCCTTCTGCTCCGTGGCGGTGATTTGTCAAACGCTTCTGACAGCGACCTTGCCACCATGTCGGACAAGTACCATGTGGCCAAGGTCTTCGATTTCCGTACCAGCATGGAGGTCCGCCGTGCGCCCGACCGCGAGGTCGCGGGCGCACGCAACATCTGGCTCCCCGCCTTCAATGAGGACAACCAGACCATGGCTGCCATGAGCCTCCCTCAGGACGCATATCTCGACCTGCCGCACTGGCTCGCGGAGCATGCCGCCGACCCCATGGTCCAGAGGGTTGCGTCGCATCTCTACACCGATATGGTGATCGAGGAGTTCACGCAGATCCAGTACGCGGGTTTCCTGCAGAACATAGTTAACAACGAATCCGGCGCCGTATACTGGCACTGCTCGCAGGGCAAGGACCGCACCGGAATCGGCGCTGCCTTCCTGCTCGCCGCCCTCGGCGCCGACAGGGAGCTGATAATGAAGGATTACGAGCTTTCCAACATCTTCTACCGCAAGGACGTCGAAGACGGCTTTGCAAGCGTCTCAACCCAGGAGGAGAGGGAAGTGATACTTACCTTCCTCGGCGTCAACAGCAAGTACTTCGCCGCCGCCCTCGACCTCATCGACCATACCTACGGGTCGATGCACAACTTCCTGACCGGCCCGCTGCTTCTCAGCGACGACGACATGAAGGTCCTCCAGGACCGCTATCTTGAATAGTTCCGGAGCTGTGGCCTGTTCCGGCGGAATTTGACCCCCGAAGAGGGGAGGGGCCCACGTCAGTGGGAGGGCTTCCGCAGGAACAGGCCACAGCTCCGGAACGGGCAGACAAATAAAAAAAGGAGGTTCGACCGAACCTCCTTTTCTAGTTTATTGTACCGTCCTTAGATGAATATGTATCTCAGGATGAACAGTACTGCAAGAACCCACATCGTCGGGGTGATCTCCTTCCACTTGCCTGCGAGGGAGTAGAGAACAACGTATGAGATCATACCGATGAGGATACCGTCGGAGATGCTGTATGCCAGAGGCATGAGGATGATGGTAAGGAATGCGGGGATGGATTCGCGGTAGTTGAGCCAGTCGATCTCTCTGACGGGGTTCATCATCATCATACCCACAATGATAAGGGCGGGAGCTGTTGCTGCGCTGGGGATTGCGAGGAAGATAGGTGAGAACAGGAGTGCGAGAGCGAAGCAGACTGCAATGGTGAATGCGGTGAGACCTGTGCGGCCGCCTGAACCTACACCGGTAGAGCTTTCTACATAGGTGGTGGTGGTTGAAGTACCAAGGCATGCGCCTGCTACAGTACCGATGGCGTCGGCCATGAAGACCTTGTCAGCGTCCTCGATGTTGCCCTTCTCGTCAACGAAACCGGCCTTCTGGGATACGCCGATGACGGTTCCCATTGTGTCGAACATATCGATGAAGAGGAAGGTGAATACAACTGCGAGCATGTCAAGCGAGAAGATCTGGTGCCACTCGAACTGGCAGAAGATGGGCTTGATGCTGGGGGGAGTGGAGATCACGCCGTTGAAGTGGGTGATGGCTGCGCCCGATGCAGGATCCTTGATGAACATACCGATGACAGCGGTCACGAGAATACCGATGAGCACACCACCACGTATATGGAGCATAGCGAGGGTGCATGAGATGACGAGGCCAATCACAGCGAGGAGACCTGTGCCGTGGCATACGTCACCGAGGGTTACGAGGGTTGAGTCGCTGTTAACGATGAGACCTGCATTCTGCAGACCGATGAATGCGATGAACAGACCGATACCTGCACCGATTGCGTGCTTGAGCGACATGGGGATGGAGTTGAGAATCCATGTGCGGACCTTGGTAGCGGAGAGGATGATGAAGATGATACCCTCGATGAGGACTGCGGTGAGTGCGAACTGCCAGCTGTAGCCCATTGAAAGGCAGACTGTGAATACGAAGAAGGCGTTGAGACCCATGCCGGGGGCAAGGCCGAAGGGCTTCTTTGCATAGAATGCCATCACCATTGTGGCGATTACGGCTGCGAGTGCGGTTGCGGTGAACACTGAATCTGTAGGCATTCCGGGGAGTGCGCTGAAGATGCTGGGGTTCACTGCAAGGATGTACGCCATTGTGAGGAACGTGGTGATACCGGCCACGATCTCTGTGCGTACACTATGCTTTTCGGGATTGAATCCGAATGCTTTTGTGAGGAAGTTTGCCATGGTGCGTCAGATTAGAAGACCCACTTTGTACCGATGCAGGGACGGCATGCGAATCCGTCGTAACCTGCAAAGTTGCATGAGAGCTCGACCTCTCCACCGAGGTTGAAGTGATCGCCGAACTGATACCAGATCTGAGGCTCTGAGAGGAAGACGCACTTGCTCTCCCACCATACATCAGCGAAGCCTGAGAAGCGGAGTCCCTTGAGACCGAAGAGGTCCTGGCATCCCCACACTGCTGTGAACTGGAGAGGAACCTTCTGGTCGAGATTCTTGAACTTCTTGAAGAGTGCCTTGATGTTGAGGGTGTTCTTGAAATCTCCGCTGTGGAAGAAGTAGTCGGCACCAACAAGGAATGCATGGTTGACACCATAGCCGCCGAATACGGGCTCGCCGATGGTGCCGAGACCGCCGTTGTACTCAACCTGGAGGCTGAGTCCGCCGAGAGCGGTGTCCTGCCAGAAATTCAGGCAGCGGGCAATCTCGAAGTAAGTTCCGTTGGGTGCGTCCTGTGAACCGTTCTCCTTCTTGAGCTGGTAGTCATAGTCGATGAAGAAGAATGTGTTGCCTCCCTTGTCGGTATGGAAGCCTTCGAGGGTGGTTGTGAAGCACTGACGGCTGAAGTCGTAGAATGTTTGGAAATTGGTCTGTGCATTGGCTGTAGCGCAGAGGCCCAGTGCAGCAGCGGCGATGAGTAGTTTCGCTTTCATATCTGTGAGTATTTAGGAATTAGTGAATCTTTGATTCTTCAGGATGTTCCTCGCGCCAGCCGGGGTTGCGGGTAGTGCCGCTGAAGTTGACTGAGAAGTCGCCACGCTTGGTTGTGCCGAACTCGTAGTCCTTGCCGGGGAGTATTGCGTTGAGGATTATGCCGACGAGGGCTGCCACTGCGAGACCTGAGAGTGCGATGGTGGCCTTGCCGACCTGGAATGAGATGCTGCCGGGACCGTAGTTCACGCCGATTGCGAGCACGAGGATGAGCGCTGCGACTATGAGGTTGCGTGAAACTGTGAGGTCGACCTTGTTCTCGACGAGGTTACGTACACCCACTGCTGAGATCATACCGTAGAGCACAAGGCTCACACCGCCGATTGTTGCTGCGGGCATTGCTGCAACGACTGCGGCGAACTTGGGACAGAACGAGAAGATGATGGCGAGCACTGCTGCTATGCGTACGACCCTGGGGTCGAATACCTTCGTGATGTTGAGCACTCCGGTGTTCTCGCCGTAAGTCGTGTTGGCGGGAGCTCCGAAGAGTGATGCGAGTGCAGTTGCGAGACCGTCGCCCATGAGAGTCCTGTGGAGACCGGGATCCTCGAGGTAGTTGATACCCGTTGTGGATGAGATTGCGCAGATGTCACCGATATGCTCCACCATTGTTGCGAGCGAAATGGGGATGATGGTGATGATCGCTGTGATCACGAGACCCCACTTGGGTGCCTGGAACACGGCGAATGCGGTGTTCTCCCACTGGAAGGGAAGGCCTATCCAGGCGGCATCCCTGACGCCGCTGAAATCGACGAGACCGAAGCATGCTGCAACTATGTAGGAACCTACGACACCGAGGAGGACGGGGATGATCTGGATCATCTTCTTGCCCCAGATGTTGCAGACTACGATGATTGCCACTGCGAGCAGGGCGATCCACCAGTTGGTGGTGCAGTTGTTGATGGCCGAACCGGACAATGTAAGACCGATTGCGATTATGATAGGACCGGTTACTACCGGAGGGAAGAAACGCATCACCTTCTTGACACCGAACACCTTGATGAGGCCTGCAAGGATGAAGTACATCAGACCGGCGCAGAAGACACCGATGCATGCGTAGGGAAGGGAGGCCGCCTGGTCGAGACCGGCTGCCTTGCCCATCTCGACAACAGCGGCATAACCGCCGATGAATGCGAACGATGAACCGAGGAATGCAGGGACCTTAAGTTTGGTAAGGAGGTGGAAGATGAGCGTGCCGATACCGGCGAAGAGGAGGGTTGCGCTTACGGAAAGACCGGTTAGCGCGGGAACAAGCACCGTGGCGCCGAACATTGCGAACATGTGCTGGAATCCCAACAGAAGCATCCTGGGCTTGCCCAGTGTGCGTGCATCATAGATGCCCATAGGTTTGGTATCTGCCATGAGAGGTGAGAATTAATTACACAAAAGTCGCCATTTTCGGGCGACTTTTGTTTGGGGGGAGCATGTAAGTTGTTAACAATTTTATCAACAACCATGCATTTTTATGCAATATTCGGCTTATTTCTTCTTGAGGAAGCCTCCGAGGATGCTGGTTGCAGCTCCGAGGATGCCGCCACCCTGCTTCTTTCCGGTGAGGGCGATGATGATGTCGTTGATGTCCACGTCGCCGTCGCCGTCCTGGTCCTTCACGAATCCTGAAGCCTTGCTGAGGATGGTGGGGATGAGGCCTGTGAGTGCGTTGTTTGTCTGCTGGCCGAGGTTGAACTTGCTCAGGATGTTGCCTGCGAAGAGCTTGCCTGCCAGTTCGGTTACAGGGCTTGTTGCTGCATTTGCCTTGCCTGTGAGAAGGTTCTTCACTATATCGATACCACCGGGCTGTGTGGCCGTCTTGGTGAGGCTTCCGAGGATTGAATCTGAAAGACCGCCGAGAATCTGGTCCTTGATGTTGGTGGGCACTTCCACGTTGCCTGCGGTAGCTTGTACCTGCTTGCTGATAAGATCGCTGATTACTGACATAATTGTATTGGTTAATGTTTCGTTGATTTTGCGAATATACAAATTCATTTGATTGTATGTATCTTTGTGCCGTGAAAAATTCGCTCAACCGGGAGATTCTCCGCCTTGCAGTTCCGAGCATACTCGCGAACATAACCGTTCCGCTCGTCGGAATGGTCGACACGGCCGTGGCCGGCCACCTTCCAGGGTGCGACGGCGCCGATGCCGCGACCTTCATAGGCGCAATATCGGTGGGAGTGATGCTCTTCAATCTCCTGTACTGGAATTTCGGTTTTCTCAGGACGGGGACCGGCGGCCTCACGGCCCAGGCCTACGGCAGGGGCGACATGGCCGAATGTGCCAGGATAGGCGTGCGCGCCGTGCTTCTTGCACTGGCTGTCGCAGCCGGCCTGCTGGTGCTCCAGTGGCCTTTCGAAAAACTTGGAATGTGGGTTGTCGACAGTTCCGAGGGCGTGGAGTCCCTGGCCGCCCGATATTTCTTCGTGCGCATCTGGGCCGCTCCGGCAACTCTTGGCCTGATGGCTTTCAGCGGCTGGTTCGTGGGCATGCAGGACTCCATGAGCTCAATGTGGAAAGACCTGATAGTCAATGGGGTGAATATTGCTGCCAGCATCCTTCTCGCTCTCGGCTGCGGGAACTGGCAGGGCCTCGGTTTCGTGGGTGTTGCATGGGGAACGGTCATAGCCCAGTACAGCGGTCTGCTTTTCTGCCTGGCCGTCTGTGTGTTCAAATACAGGAAGGTCTTCGCCACCTTCCGGCGCCGCGACATCTCCGACCTGTTCTCGGGCGACAAGATGCGCGGCTTCTTCAAGATGAACATGAACCTGTTCGGCCGTTCAGTGTTCTTTACTGCAATATACGTGGGCTATACCCTCATCGCGGCCAGATATTCCGATGTGATGCTGGCATGCTCGTCCGTGATGATGCAGCTGCTGATGATATTCTCCTATTTCACCGACGGCTTCGCCTATGCGGGGGAAGCCCTTACAGGCCGCTTCATCGGCGCGCAGGACGAGCCCCTGCTCAGGAAGACCGTCAGGTACATCTTCATCTGGAGCATGTCGATAGCAGTGCTGTTCGTCGGCATCTACATGGCCGGCGGCGTCCCTGTGCTGAAACTGCTCACATCCGACGCCACTGTGGTGGAGGCCTGCCGGCAGTTCCTGCCCTGGCTTATCCTCATGCCGCCCCTGGGATGTGCGGCATTTACATGGGACGGAGTCTTTCTCGGGGCTACGGCGTCACGCAGCATATGCATGGCCATGGTATGGGCTGCGGTGGGCTTCTTTGCGGTATGGTTCGGTGCCAAGTTCCTCATTGTAACGCCGTCGGCCGGTACTGCGCGGTATGACTCCCTGGCAATACACTGCCTGATGGCAGCGTACTTCGCCCATCTTCTTGCCAGAACCGTCTATCTGACTTTACGTTACAGGAAGGATATCAATGTCTGAGCCAGTTCCAGGCTCCTTGTGAAATCGCTTTCGCCCGATTCGGCGGCCGGGCCGCCGCAGATGTCGGCTCCCAGCACTGTGCGGCCCTGCACTGCCTCGCACAGGGCTCTGTGAAGTTCTTCAGGTCTTACGTTCCCCTGGTTCCAGTTGGTCGTGATGCTTTGCTCCGACAGGACGTCAAGGTCTATCGAGAGGTATACCGGTAGCTCTTTGGGAATTGTGTTGCCTTGCCATCGCCCGTTTCCATCAAACCATGCAACTGCTTTGCACATAGGTAGTTGCCTCGCATCTGCAACCCAGCTTCCGCAGCTCAGGATGTCGCTGCCGAAGGCACATGGCTGGTCGTCGGGATGGTTGTCGAAGAGCACCAGGGCGAACGGCTCCTGCAGGCGTTCGAGCCAGAAGAGTGAGATGTAGTGGTAGTCGCCCGTACCAAGGAAGTGCGCGGCACGCAGAGGCAGGCCGTCAAGGGCCTGCCTTATCTGCTCCGCCGCTTCCTGTGAACAGTAGCAGCATGTGCCGTCGAGGCTTGAGAAACCGCTGCTTACAAGTTGCATCAATAAATGTTCTGCTCGTTCCAGACCTTTGTCTGTGTGCACTTTGCCATAACGCTCTGACCGCCTGCTGCAAAGCGGAAGTCACCCTCTTCGAGCGTCCACTTGCCATCCGCGTTCACGAATGCCAGGCGCTTTGCGGGAACGGTGAGTGTCACGGTCTTTGTCTCTCCGGGCTGCAGCTCTATCTTGCTGAATGCGCGTACGCGCCTGACGTCGGGCATTATGCTGGCAACGAGGTCGCTGCTGTAGAGGATGACGGCTTCCTTGCCTGCGACGCTGCCTGTGTTGGTCACGTCAACGGTGAAGGTGAGCTCATCCCCGATGCCGAATTCATCAGCGGAAACGGTCATGTTACCGTACTCGAACTGAGTGTAGCTGAGGCCTGCTCCGAAGGGCCACTGCACGTCCATGACTGCGTCGTAGTTGTACATTCCGTCCATGGTGGCGCGGCTCTCGCTGACCTTGTAGTCGTATGTGTGCAGGGAGTTGGGATACTTGGGATAGGTGAAAGGCAGCCTGCCGCTGAAGTTCTGCTCGCCGCAGAGCAGCTCCGCCAGTGCGTCAGCACCGTAGTTGCCGGGGAGCATGATGTCGACGACGGCCTTTGCAAGGGGCTCTATCTCCCTGATTATGCGGGGTCTGCCCTCGTTGAGGATGAGCACTACAGGCTTGCCGGTCGCTGCGAGGGCCTTGACGAGAGCGGTCTGGTTTGCGGAGATGTTCAGGTCGTCGATGTTGCCGGGTGTCTCGCAGTAGGTGTTCTCTCCGATGCAGGCGACAATCACGTCGCATGAGCGTGCCGCTGCAACTGCGGCCTGGATGGATGTGGCCTCGTCGTTCTGCCAGTCCTCACCCTTGTATTCTACGCCGGGAACATGCTTGACTGAGGCGAACTTGGCGCTGAGGGCCTCGTATATCGTATTATAAGGTGCGACGTACCGCTCCTCGTCGGAGCCCTGCCAGGTGTATGACCAGCCGCCGTTGAGGGTGCGGACGGAATTGGCGTTGGGGCCGGTAAGAAGGATCTTTGCATCTTTCTTCAGGGGGAGTACGCCCTCGTTCTTGAGAAGGACCTCGGACTCGACTGCCGCAGCCTTGGATGCAGCAACGAACTCGGGCTTCTGGAACTCATAGCCGCTCACGTCCCAGGTGGGCTCGTCGAACAGGCCGAGGCGGTACTTCGCGCGGAGTATCCTGCGCACTGCGTCATCCACGCGGGCCTGGCTGATCTTGCCCTCGCGTACAAGCTCGCAGATAAGGGTACATGCCGTTAAGTCGTAAGGGTCCATTATCATGTCGATGCCTGCATTGATACCTATGCGGATGGCGTCCTTCTTGTCCACTGCGAGGTGGTCGCGGGTGTAGAGATTGTCGATGTCGGCCCAGTCGGTTACGAAGAAGCCGTCCCAGTTCAGGCCTTCCTTGACCCAGCCCTGGAGGAGCTTGGCGTTGGCGTGGGTGGGCACTCCGTTGATGCTGGCTGAGTTGACCATGATGGTGAGCGCGCCGGACTTGATGCACTCCTTGAAGGGTGCGAAGAACTTCTCCCTGAGGTCGTTCTCGGCAACGATTGCAGGCGTTCTGTCCTTGCCTGTCACGGGCGCACCGTAAGCCATGAAATGCTTGACTGAAACTGCGCAGTGCTCCTTGTCGATGTGGTTCGGGTCGTCACCCTGAACGGCCATTGTCTCCGTGCTTGCCATAACGCTCTGCACATAGGGGTCTTCGCCGTAACTCTCATAATTCCTGGGCCATGCGGGGTTCCTGGTGAGGTCCATGACGGGGGAGAACACCCAGGGGACCATGCCGCCTCGTGTCTCGTAGCCTATGCATTCGCCCATCGCCCTGGCGAATTCTGGGTTGAAGGTGGCTCCGAGGTTCACCTCCTGGGGGAAGAAGGTACCTTCCGTGTAGTAAGTGGTGCCATGGATCATGTCGAGGCCGTAGATGCAGGGGATGCCCATGGTCTCCATCGACTTGTCCTGGATGGCCTTGACGTACTCGGCCATCTTTGCGGCGTCCGGTCCGTGGCCGGCGCATACGTTCAGGATCGATCCGACCTTGTACTCGCCGATTACCCTGTCGAGGGCTTCCTCGTTGATTTCAGTCTGGAACAGGGTGGGGATGTCGAGGGTGATCTGGACCATCTGTCCGGCCTTCTCCTCGAGAGTCATCCGTTTAAGGGTGTTCTCGACCTTTGATTCTATCTCCTTGTCGGGTGCGATGGCCGGTGTGGTATCGGCTCCGTTATTCTGCTTGCAGCAAGGCAAAAGTGCCAATAAAGCCGCTGCAATGGCTAATTTTGAGCGTTTCATGCAATAAAAATAGTGTTTTTTGCGAAAAAATGCGTAATTTTGCTTGGTTGATTTGCAATTCTAGCCTGATGATCGAAATTGAGGGAACATATCCGCTTGACCCTGAGAAGGTTTACTTCTCAATGGACGAGCTCACTCTCGAGACCGAAGAAGGACCTAAAACCTATCGTATGGGTTCATGGATCAATTATGATCCCGTACGCATCCACAGGATGATAATAAAGGAAAAGGTTCTCCAGGTCGATCCTATCGAAGTGCTCAATCCCCTCGTCAGCAAACTCCGCCGTGCCGATCCTGAATACTACAAACGATTCATGGGCCTCAAGCTCGTGATCGATTATCCCGGCTACAGCACAGGTGTCCTGGCGCGCATACCGTACGAGAACGATCCTATCGGTTTCTACAAATGGTGGCGCAAGGGCAAGCACGAAGACAAAGTGCATCTCAGCACCGCATACCAGATAATGCTTTTCCAGAAGGTCGCTTCCATGGATCCCAAGATGATCCTCAAGAAAGACCTGGAACTCCTCAAATAATCAATTTCAATGGAAGAACAGTTGAAAACCACTTGTTTGCACGATCTCCACGTGGAGCTTGGTGCAAAGATGAGCCCGTTTGCAGGCTACGACATGCCCATTCAGTACAGCGGAATCGTCAATGAACACAACGCCGTACGTCAGAACGTGGGTGTATTCGATGTATCCCATATGGGAGAGATCTTCATCAGCGGCGAGGATGCAGAGTCATTCGTGAACCACATATTCACCAATGATGTCCGTACGCTCACGCCCGGTTCCATCATCTATGGAATGATGCTCTATGAGAACGGCGGCACCGTTGACGACCTTCTCGTATACCGCGAGTTCACCGACGAACCCTCTTACCTTCTCGTCGTCAATGCATCAAACATCGACAAGGACTACGAGTGGATGAAGAGCCAGGCAGCAGGCTACAAGGTGGTTATTGACAACCAGTCGGAGAACTTCGGCCAGATCGCCGTCCAGGGTCCCAAGGCAGAGGACACGGTAGTCGACATCCTTGGTCTTGAAGACATACGCGAGCTTACCTTCTATACATATTGCGACGTCGAGGACGATGAAGGCAACCGCGTCATCGTAAGCCGTACCGGCTACACCGGAGAAGACGGATTCGAGATATATGCAAAACCCTCCATCATACGCGACATGTGGCAGTGGCTCATGGAAGGCGGTGTCACCCCCTGCGGCCTCGGCTGCCGCGACACCCTCCGCTTCGAGGCCGGTCTGCCTCTCTACGGCGACGAGCTGAGCGCCGACATCACTCCCGTGATGGCAGGTCTCGGCATGTTCTGCAAGCTTGACAAGCCCGAGTTCATCGGCAAGGAGGCGCTCGTAGAGCAGAAGGCGAACGGCCCTGCAAAGAAGCTGGTGGGCATCGAGCTCGCCGACAACGCCATTCCCCGCGCCGGCTATCCCGTCGAGCTCGAGGACGGCACCCAGGTTGGTGTGGTCACCACCGGTTACCACAGCATCAGCCTCGACAAGAGCATCTGCTTCGCCCTTATCGACTCCCAGTATGCAGCACTTGGCACATCACTCTGGATACACATCCGCAAGCGCACATTCCAGGGCACTGTGGTCAAGAAGAGATTCTATCAGACAAACTATAAGAAAAATTAAACAGATATCGTTATGAGCAAGATTGTTGAGGGACTACTCTATAGCGAGTCCCACGAATGGGTAAAGGTTGATGGCGGCGTTGCCATCATCGGTGTTTCAGATTTCGCACAGGCTGAGATGGGTGACATCACCTATGTCGACCTCCCTTCAGAGGACGATGAGTTCGCAGCAGGCGAGAGCTTCGGTGCACTTGAGAGCGTAAAGGCATCAAGCGAGCTTTACTGCCCCGTATCAGGCCGTGTAGTTGCTGTTAACAGCGAGCTTGAGGATGCCCCTGAGGCTATCAATGAGGATCCTTACGGAGCATGGATCATCAAGGTTGAGATGTCAGACAACTCTGAACTCTCAAATCTCATGAACGCAGCCGCATACGAGCAGGCAGCAAAATAAGCAAGATATGGGCAAATTCTGCTATTTTCCTCAAACTGAGGAAGATATTCGCGTGATGCTTGAAAGGATCGGGGTCGCCTCTTTGGACGACCTCTATTCTGATGTACCCGCGGATTTCATGTACAAGGGCGAGTATGACCTCCCCGACGCCATGAGCGAGCAGCAGGTTCGCGAGTACTTCGAGAACCTCGCATCGCGCAACCCCAAGCTCAAGTGCTTCGTGGGCCAGGGCGCCTATGACCACTATGTGCCCAGCGTGATTCCCTATATCACATCACGCTCCGAGTTCCTTACAGCCTACACTCCTTATCAGTGCGAGATCTCACAGGGAACACTCCGCTACATCTTCGAGTGGCAGAGCATGATATGCGCCCTTACAGGACTCGACGTTGCCAATGCATCAATGTACGACGGCCCCACCGCAGCTGCGGAGGCCATGCGCATGTGCGTGGCCAGCACCCGCAAGCGTAACAGCGTCATCGTTGCTGCATCCCTCCTTCCCAATGTGCTCGACACCATCCGCACCTATGCCAAGTATGCCGGCATCAACGTGGTGGTTTCCGAGAGCATCGCAGAGGATGTCGCTGAAGGCGTGCTCGACCTCGCAGGTGTGATCGTGCCGTCGATCAACCGCTACGGTGTCGTTGAGAACCACGACGGACTTGCAGACCTCGTCCACAGCATGGGCGCCCTGCTCGTCGAATACTGCGACCCTTCAGCGCTTGCAGTCCTCAAGACTCCTGCAGAGTGGGGAGCCGACATAGCAGTCGGTGACGGCCAGAGCCTCGGCATTCCCATGTGCTACGGCGGCCCTTATGTAGGTTTCATGGCCTGCACCCAGGCTCTGATGCGCAAGCTTCCCGGACGTATCGTCGGTCAGACCACCGACGCTTCCGGCAAGCGCAGCTTTGTACTTACCCTCCAGGCACGTGAGCAGCACATCCGCCGCGAGAAGGCAACATCCAACATATGCTCCAACGAGTCTCTCATGGCTCTCTGGTGCACGGTTTACCTGTCACTCATGGGTCCCGAGGGAATGCGCAGGGTCAATGCCCTCAGCTACGAGAATTCGCATTACCTGTACGCAGAGCTTCTCAAGACCGGCAAGTTCGAGGAGATATTCCCCGACCAGACCTTCCTCAAGGAGTTCGTCCTCCAGCCTCTCTGCGATGTGGAGAAGTTGCAGAAAGCCCTTCTTGACGCAGGCTTCTTCGCAGCCCTCCAGACAGAGGAAGGCTGGGTCACCTTCTGCGCAACCGAGAAACATTCACGCGAGGAGATCGACGCCCTCGTTAAAATCGTAAAGGAGATATAGCCATGAAGTACTACGACAAACTGGTCTTTGAACTTTCAAAACCCGGAAGAATCGGCTTTTCTCTTCCCGAAGGCGGCGCTGACCTTTCAGCTGAACTCCCCGCAAACATCGCCCGCCAGAGCGCTCTCGGACTTCCCGAGGTAAGCGAGGTGGACGTTGTACGCCATTATACCAACCTAAGCCAGATGAACTTCGGTGTGGATACCGGATTCTATCCTCTCGGTTCCTGCACCATGAAGTACAACCCCAAGATCAACGAGGAGGTTGTGCCTCAGTTCAACGGCATCCACCCTCTGCAGCCCGCATGCACCACAGAAGGTGTGAATGAGGTTTATGAGAAGATGGATGCTGCCCTCGCAGCCATCACCGGAATGAAGCATTTCACCTTCCTGCCCTGTGCAGGCGCACATGGTGAGCTTACCGGACTCATGCTCATCCGTGAGTACCATATGAGCAGGGGAGACCTTGCCCGTACCAAGATCATCGTTCCCGACAGCGCCCACGGCACCAACCCCGCTTCCGCAGCTGTCTGCGGCCTTGAGATCGTTGTTGTGAAGTCAAAGGCCAACGGCCTTGTGGACGTCGAGGACCTCAAGCCTCTGCTTGGTCCCGACATCGCCGGTATCATGATGACCAACCCCAACACCCTCGGTCTCTTCGAGCATGACATCAAGGAAATCGCAGAGCTCGTTCACGAGTGCGGCGGTCTTCTCTATTACGATGGAGCCAACATGAACCCTCTCATGGGCGTTGTCCGTCCCGGCGACATGGGCTTCGACGTGATGCATCTCAACCTCCACAAGACCTTCAGCACCCCTCACGGCGGTGGCGGTCCCGGTTCAGGCCCCGTCGGCGTTGCCGACAAGCTCGTGCCCTTCCTCCAGACCCCTCGCGTGAGCGGTTTCCACGGAAACTTCGGCGTAATCCTCCGTGCATACGCGTATATCCTCATGCTCGGCAAGCAGAATGTGAAGATGGCAGGCCGCCTTGCAACCCTTGGCGCCAACTACATCAAGGAGTCCCTCAAGGACTGCTACAAGCTTCCCATCCCCACAGTATGCAAGCATGAGTTCGTATTCGACGGTCTGCTGACCGACAACGGTGTCACCACCCTCGACGTGGCCAAGCGTCTTCTCGACTACGGCTTCCACGCACCTACCATCTACTTCCCTCTGCTGTTCCATCAGGCCATCATGATCGAGCCTACGGAAACCGAGTCCCTCGAGACCCTGGATGCATTCATCGAAGTGATGCGCAAGATTGCTGCAGAAGCCGCCGAGGATCCCGAGATGCTCCACTCAGCACCTCACAACACTCCCATCGGCCGTCCCGACGAGACCACCGCCGCCCGCCAGCCCATCCTGAAGTTCTCATAAACAGAACCCCATACATACATCTAAAAAAAAGACCTGCACCCCCGGCCATCCCGGAGTGCAGGTCTTTTTTTCGCAACCCGCCTTGGCCGCAACCCGCCTTTTCGCCACCAGATTCCCCCCAAAATCCTCCTCCCGCGACCAACCATTCCGCATCCCAGCCTCCCAGTCTCCCATCCTCCCAGTCTCCCATCCTCCCCGCAACCCCCTCGATCACATTCGCTTGCCCGGCCCGCTCCGTTCTTCAGGCCCCAATCATCCTCTGGACCGGTCTTTCGATTCACCGTCTTCGTCCCGCCCGTGCCCAATCCCTTTTTCAGAGGGGGCATGGGCATGGGACTGTCGGGTTTAGCTGTGTCAGTTTATGAATGGCGTGCCCATGCCCTAATACTTGACGGGATTGGGCATAAAGGATAGAATTATTCCCTATATTTGCTGATGATAATGGAGTATGAAGAGTGGGATTAACTATGAAATACTTTGATAACGAATCAGAACCTATAAGGTTTTTTCACTTGTGTACTGACGGGGATTCCAACGGTATCGTACATACTTGTGACGAGGATTACAGGATGGCGATAAAACTTAGTGCAGTACGTGCTTATTTCAGTGACGTGACAATTCTATGTTTCTGTCACATGTCAACCCATTCGCATTTTGTGGTTTGTTGCAGGAGCAGAGAAGCTGCAAGGAATTTCATTAACGGTTTCAAGCAGGATTATGGCCGATATGCCTATCATGCACATCGGATGTTACAGACCTATCTTGGAGTAGAATCGGAACCCATAGAAATATATGATCCATTCCAGTTGAAACGTTGCATTTCTTATGTCCTGTTAAACCCCGTCGTGCCAAAAATCGTTATTCACCCGGAGGAATATCGATGGTCGTCTTTCAATGCTTATTTCAATGCGGACAGGTCAACTGAAGGATTCAGGAATGTTAAATCAATGACGTTCAAGGAAATCAGGGAAATATTCCATACCCACAAAGATATCAAGGATTCCGGGATCGTTTTGGATTGGAATCTGGATGTCGTCATAAAGTCGATAGTATGCTATAAGATGGTTGAGAATCTGTATGGAAGCAGAACGGAATTTTACAAATCATTAGCCTTGACTGACAGTATCAAGGAGGAATGTACATACCACCCTCAAATTGTAAGATACAATGACAACGAATTATTGGCTGAAGCAGTCTTGCTGGCGCAAAAGAAATATGGTATTGGAGATATTCAGCTTCTTACCCATGAGCAGAAGTTGTCATTGTTGCTTCCCTTGAAACGCAAGACCTCATCAACGTCCCTGAGAATCTCAAAGGTGCTGAGACTTGCCCCTTCCGAAGTTGGCGCCTTTTTATTGAAGAAGTGAACCTTCCCATAGCACCGGCCGTGCCCAATCCCTTTTTCAGAGGGGGCATGGGCATGGGACTGTCGGGTTTAGCTGTGTCAGTTTATGAATGGCGTGCCCATGCCCTAATACTTTACGGGATTGGGCATGGGCGGTGTTCTTAGAGGGTCTTGAGGTGTTCGGTGCAGGGGACGAGCTTGTCGGTGTTGAGGTAGTCGACGCCGAGCTCGATGAGCTTGTCCCAGGCGGCGGGGGTGTCGGGGGCTTCCCAGAAGCGTATGTCCTTGCCGAGGCTGTGAGCCTTGTCGATGGCGTCCCGGATCTTCTTCTCATCCTCTGAGGGAAGTTCTGACTTGCCGTCCCACGTCGAATAGTTGCCGAAGTACTCGCTGAAGAGTTCAACCTTTTCAAGCTGGGCGGGGGTGAATTCCTCAGAGAGGCTTGCGTCGTAACGGACGAAGCCGTATTTGTCGAAGTTCTCCGGCCTGGGCTTGTTGCCCGTTATTATGACAAGGCAGGCATGGGGATTTACGCTGCGGTCGAATACGTCCGGGTACTTCCTCAGCTTCTTCACAAGGGCCTTCATGAATTCATCCGGGTCCTCCGACTTGATGTCGATCATGAGCTGGAGCCCGCGGTTATCGTCATCGTTCCATGCGTGCCCGCCATTGTATCTTATCATCCTGACTATAGGCTCCAGATACCAGACGTCGAAGTTCTGGCTGTAGCTGAAATCCTCCCTGCTGTGGCCGATGAGGAACTTCGGGCCGCGCACATGGAACATGTCGCACTCAACGGTGTTGGCCTTCACGGCATATGCCAGCCAGAACGGTGCCTGCTGGGCATAGTCGTTATGAGAGTGTATCCTGACGGGGTATTGTGCAAGGGCGGAAAGGCTTGAAAGAAGTACAAGCGCTGCAGCGATGACAGTCCTTTTCATCCTATTTTGCTGTTATGTGGAAGCAGTGCTCGCTCCTTTCGTACTTGACAAGGATGCGCCCGGCCTCCTTGTGGTCCCTGAGAACTTCCGCAAGGACCTTTGTGAGCTCGTAAGGCTGCATGAACTCGTCCGTCTCCTCCTCACGGAAGAACCTTGTGTATGTGATGTCGAAGGTGGTGCCGTAGCAATGGGCGGAGTTGTCGGAGGCGTTGGGGTTGCCGCTGCGGCGCAGGCGGTCAAGGTCGGCCTGCGTGCGCAGCACTGATGTGACCACCAGCTTGTACATGGGAAATTCCTTGCGCCTGAGCGAGTCGCTGAAGGCCTTGCCGATTGCGCTGAGCTCAGCGGCGGCGGTCTTGGTCAGATAAGGTACGGAGTATCTTAGAGTGTCCACAACATAGTATTCGTTGTTTGCCACGAGGGCGAGCTTGCCCTTGACAACCTCGTCCCTGTTCTGGGGAATCCTGCTCAGACCCACGGCTTTGGCAAGCTCGACATGGGCGTCGTTTATGTCGTTGAAGTACTGTGCGTAGGGAATCTTCTTTGTGTAGTAGATAATCTCCTTCTGCTGGGGCTCCTCGTAGACTTCGGATGAGTCGGCGGTGCTTTCCTCCTCTTCAGGGGCGGTAAGGTCGGTAACTGCGGCATTCATCGCTGCAACTTCCTCCTGAATCTTCATCTTTTTGGTTGCATGGTGGCTTCCGCTGCAGCTGCCTACAAGAAAACCGAAAATAAAGCCCACAAGAAGGGGAGTGGCAAGTATGATGAGACCTTTGGTCGCTTTTTCCATATTCTATATTGCTTTTGAAGATATGACTGTGAGAATGTTCCCTGTTACCTTGAACTTGATGTCCCGGCCCTTGAACACCAGGCCGTATTCGCGCTGCGGATCATCCTGATACTGTGGCCTCGGGTCCTGGCCCAGTATTCCGCGCAGCGCAGCGGCGTCGGAGGCGCCGAGTTCGCTGCACAGGGCTTCTGGAAGAACCACCTCGAGTGGCTCCCATTCCTTGCTGTCCACGAATCCGCTGCGTATGCCCGTATGGCTGTCGGCGTATTCCACGTACGGCTTGATGTCGTATATGGGGGTGCCGTCTGCAAGGTCGGCACCCGACACCGTGATCTCGCAGCCCGATGCGTTCACTTCGAGTATGCGCACGGAACTGAGACCCATCGAATTCGGGCGGAAAGGGGAGCGGCTGGCGAACACGCCGATGCGCTCGTTTCCGCCGAGCCTCGGTGGCCTCACCGTAGCCTTGAAGCCGTCTTCCCGGGAGTTCAGGCTGAACCCCCAGATGAGCCACAGGTAATCGAATCCGTCAAGGCCGCGCAGGGCTTCCGGATTGTTGTAAGGCTTGAGGAGGGATATGGTGCCGCGCAGCTCACTCACGAGTCCCGCCTGGCGCGGAATCCCGAACTTGCCGGAAACCGGAGAGTGAAAGACTGCTATAGGCTCAATTGTCATCGCCAGGGAAAGGTATGCTGAACTCCTCGGTGGTGTCGACCTGGATGTTTGCGGGGACGTAGTCCCTTGCCAGTGAATCCATAAGTGTCTGATACTGGTCGAATACTCCACGGAATTCATCCATGTATTGCTTGTCGAGCGGCTCGGTTGCCGGAGAATTGAGCGTCAGGGGATCGATAGGCGTGCCGTTGTGCCAGATACGGAAGTCAAGATGCGGGCCTGTTGCTGTACCCGTTGCACCGACGTAGCCGATGAGCTGGCCCTGTGACACCCGTGTGCCCGCCTTCATGTTGGGAGCGAAGCGGCTGAGATGCATGTAGCAGCTTTCGTAGCCCTGTGCATGCTTGATCCTGATGCGGTTGCCGCCGCCCGAACCGTCCCAGCCTATCTTGGTGATCACACCGTCGCCGATGGCCTGGATGGGAGTGCCGGTGGGCGCAGCGTAGTCGACGGCCGTATGCGCCTTGACCTTGCCGGTTACAGGATGCCTGCGGTGATATGAGAAGCGGCTGCTGATGCGGCTGTACTTCAGAGGAGCCTTGAGGAACATCTTCTTCAGGCTCTCTCCGTCCTTGCCCCAGTAGCCGGCGCGCTTTTCACCGGGCTTGTGGTAGCGTACTGCGCATACTTCCTTGCTGCCTCCGTTGAATACGCTGAAGAACACGGAGTCGATGGAGATCACCTCGCCCTCGCAGACACACTGGTCATAGAGGAACCTGAACCTGTCGCCCTCCTGGAGGGAGAAGAAGTTGATGCTCCACTGGTAGATGTCGTCGAGGTCCATGATGAGGGCGGGGGATGCGCCCGCCGCCTTCATGTCGTTCCAGAGGGAGCTTGTGATGGTCACGTCGGCGAACTTGCGCTCGTGGGTTACAGGCTTTTCCACATTCCATATGGCCAGGGAATCGGTGCACTGGAAAACCGTGGATTTGATGCGGTTCTGGGTGTAGACCACGTACTGGAGGGTGCGCAGGGAATCCGGAGTGTAATAGGCAACGACGCGGTTGCCTGCTATGAGCCTGCGTACGTCAAAGGTGTCGCCGCACAGATTCGCCAGTGTGTAGGCGTCCTGTGCGGAAAGACCCAGACGGTTGAACAGACCGGTAAAGCTGTCTCCGCTCTTCACTGCAGAGGTGTCGGCATGATAGTGTGAAGTGTAGAAGCCCTCCAGGGGAAGGGGCTCCGGTTCGGGCTCGGGTTCCACGTTCTGACGTTTGTTACCTGAGCATGCGGCTATTGCCAACAGTACGAGTATTGCGGAGAACAGTCTTCTCATTATTTGATGAGGCTTCCGAGTATTGAACGTGTGAGGGTGCGGAGAGCGGTGGATGTAGCGTTGGTTATTGCCTTTCCTGCTATGTCCTTGCCTGTTGTCTTCTTCTTTGACTTCTTGCCTGTTACGGCATTGCTTGCCGCTGTGCCGAGGCTGCGGCTTACGCTGGTTACGGCAGCGCCCACTGCTGCGGTCACCACTGCCTTGCCTATGGTCTTCTTTGCCTTGCCGGAAGACTTCTTGCCGTCCTCCTTATCCTCGTCGGAAGTCTTCTTTTTCTTTGACTTGGTCTCAACGACCTCCTCCTCTTCTTCCTCCGCTTCGGCCTGAAGCTGTGCCTGCTCGGCCATGAGCATCTCATATGCGCTCTCGCGGTCGATCATGGTGTCGTACTTGCCGCCGAGGCCGGACCATTCGAGTATCTCCTTGCGCTGGGCCTCGTCGATGGCACCTATCTGGCTGAGGGGGAAGAGAATCTTTGCACGCTCGACCACTGAGGGAGCGCCCTTCTCGTCAAGCAGGGAGACGAGGGCCTCGCCCGTTTCGAGTTCCATGATGGCCTCGTCGGTCTTGAACGAAGGATTTGCACGGAAGGTTTCGGCCGCAGTGCGGACGGCCTTCTGGTCCTTGGGAGTGTAGGCGCGCAGGGCGTGCTGAACACGGTTACCGAGCTGGCCGAGTATGCTCTCGGGGATGTCGGTAGGGCTCTGGGTGATGAAGTATACGCCTACGCCCTTGCTTCGGATGAGACGGATGACCTGCTCGATCTTCTCCACAAGAGCCTTGGGAGTGTCGGTGAACAGGGTGTGAGCCTCGTCGAAGAAGAACACGAGCTTGGGAAGATCGAGGTCGCCCACCTCGGGCAACTGTGCATAGATGTCTGAAAGCAACCAGAGCAGGAAGGTGGAATAGAGCTTGGGGTTGAGCATCAGCTTGTCTGCTGCAAGCACGCTCATGACGCCCTTGCCGCCGCGTGTGCGGAAGAGGTCGTTGATATCGAAGGCGGGCTCGCCGAAGAACTGGTTCGCACCCTGGCTCTCGAGTGAGAGCAGTGCGCGCTGGATTGCTCCGACGGAAGCTGAACTTACATTGCCGTAAGAGTTCGTGTACTCTGCAGCATGCTCGGATACATAGCCGAGCATCGAACGGAGGTCCTTGAGGTCGAGGATGAGCAGACCGCGGTCGTCGGCAACCTTGAACACAATGTCAAGCACGCCTGACTGGGTGTCGTTGAGGCCGAGCAGACGGCTGAGCAGGGTGGGACCCATGTTCGAGATGGTGGTGCGCATTGGATGGCCCTGCTCTCCGAACACGTCGAAGAACTGGGTGGGGCAGCCGGCGAACTGGGGATTCTCGATGCCGAACTCCGGGCAGCGCTTCTCGATGAAGCCGCTCATCTTACCTGTCTGGCTTATACCGCTGAGGTCGCCTTTCATATCTGCCATGAAGCAGGGGACACCTGCCTGGCTGAAGCTCTCCGCGATCACCTGCAGGGTGACGGTTTTACCTGTACCGGTTGCACCGGCGATGAGTCCGTGGCGGTTGGCCATTTTGCCTACGATGCTGAGAGGGCCGTTCTCACAATGGGCGATATAAAGTCCGTGTTCTGAATCGTACATATTCCGTGTATTTTGAAATCTTACAAAGATAAGTAAAAATTACAGTTTTAACCAGAAGGGAGCTACGGGCAGACCCTCTGCGCTCTTGAGGTTGCCGGGCACGAAATCGCCCCAGCCGTAACGTACCTGGGTGGGTTTGACGCCCTCGCACATGATGATGAGGTTGCCGCCGAAGCACATTGCGCTTGTGACAGGTGTCCATACACCGTCCTCGCCGCTTATTTCGAGGCCGATGATGCCCTCATTGCGGTTGAGTCCGTTGGGGCAGTTGGAGAGCTGGACCGTGATGCCCGCACCGGGAGCACCGAATCCGCCGAACCCTGCGAATTCCTTGGGAACTTGGGGCAGGGAGATGCCTGTGGCCTCGGGTGAATCGCATGCCAGACGCTCGAAACCGTAGTTGCGGTGGAGTGCCATGTATGCAAGCCTTTCGCCTACGGGGCGCTTCTGGCTGGGATGTATGTTATGCTTCTCGTAATCGTAGCAGAGGTCGTTGGTGACGATGCAGCCGCAGTTGGGGATCACCTTTGCGGCCTCGTGCTGCGCCTGACGCAGCAGAGCCGCCTTGCCTTCCTGACCGCCGGTGTACATGTAAGGCGCAATCTCGCACATGTAGAAGGGCATCGAATTGTCGGTGTCGCCCCAGTCCTTGCGCCACTGCTTTACGAGCATGCCCATACGCTCGACGAACTGTTCGTCCCTGCCGACGTTGGTGCATCCCTGATACCAGATGAATCCCTTTGCAGTGTAGCCCTGAACGGGAACCTGCATGCCGTTGTACATGCGGAAAGGACATGACCACTCTGATTCCTTGGCCATCCTCTCGTCGCTGAGGTCCTCACCGAGTTCAAGCAGAAGTTCCTTCGGCATCCAGCTTTCGACTGATGCGCCGCCGCGGGGGAATGCGAGTATGCCGACGGGAACGTCAAGGCTGGCGTTCATCTGGCGGGCAAAGAAGAATGCGGTTGCACTCATGTCGGGGATGGTGGCGGAGCAGGCCTTCTCCCAGCCGCGGGTCGAATGAACGTCGTGGATGGGCTCGTCGGGCTGGTAGATGTCGATGGTGCACATGCGCACCTTGTCGGGCATGGGTGCTGCGGCGATCACTTCCTGCGCACCCTCGGTGGGGCAGCCGGAGAAGCCTCTTATGGGCATCTCCATGTTAGACTGGCCGGAAGCGATCCATACCTCGCCGATGAGGACGTCGCTTATTACCATTGTGCCGCCGTCACCCTTGACCTTGATGGTATAATTGGTGTATGATGCAGCGGGAGTCTTCACGTAAACCTTCCATACTCCGTCGGAGCCGGTGGTTGCCTTGTAGGCCTTCTTGTCCCATGAGGGGGTTACCGTTACCTGGGCGCCGGCTGAGGCGTGGCCCCAGACTACTGCGTTTGTGTTCTGCTGCATGACCATTCCGTCAGAGCAGGGCTGCTTAACTTCAAGCTTTGCGAATGCGCACACGGTCATTGTGAGACCGAGTGCGACAGCGATAAATCTCTTCATATTATTCTGTCGTAATGTTAATTGCTATGTTTCCAAGTCCTTCTGCACTGACGCTGAGTGTTGCGGTTCCCTTCTGCCCGGGCAGAGAGCGTACAACGGCCAGAGCCTTGCCTGCAAAGAGGTCCATCATATTGCCCTTGAGGCTGAGTCCGCCGGCGGCGTTGCCGTTGTCGACGCCAACCAGCTCGCCGCTGCCTGTTACACTGAATGTCAGCATGTTGGTGGCGGTGGGCACTTCCCGCCCGTTCTCATCGACTGCGGTGATTGTGACATAGCTGAGGTCGTATCCGTCAGCGCTTATCACGCTTCTGTCGGGGGTAGCCTTGAGCGCAATGGGTGCACCGGTTGTGGTACGTGAATCGCGTGCCACCTCTTCGCCGTCCTTGTATGAGACGGCCTCTATTGTTCCGGGCTCCCACTCCACGCCGAGCCACTGGGCGCGGAGCTGCTCTCCTTCCTTGTGCGAGCGTCCGAGCGACTTTCCGTTAAGGAAGAGCTCGACTTCGTCGGCATGGCTGTAGTAGCACCAGATGTCGACCTTGTCGCCCGTGTTCCAGTTCCAGTGGGGGAAGAGGTGCATCACGGTCACGTCGGGGTTCCATTCGCTCTGGTACATATAGTATATGTCCTTGGGGAAGCCCGCGAGGTCGACGATTCCGAAATATGAACTGCGTGAAGGCCAGCTGTAGGGGGTGGGTTCTCCGAGGTAGTCGAATCCGGTCCATACGAAGGTTCCGCCCATCCACTCGCGGTCGCGCACTTCCACCCATGCATGCTCGTGGAGATCGGCCCAGGGAGCGCACAGGGCGTCATATGAAGTGCACTGATGATGCTCAGTGTCGTAAGGCAGATCCCACCTTGCGGGCTGCCTCTGGATGTCGGTCGAAGGCTGCGGGTAGAAGCCGCGGCTGTTAAGTGAAGATGCCGTCTCCGAACCGAATATGGGCATGCCGGGATACCAGTCCCTCATCTTGTCGTAGTCCCATGTGTGGTAGTTGAATCCGTAAACGTCCAGGGCGCCGCTGCGCAGCAGGTTGTTGAACGGCTGCGTCTCGTTGCAGCCTGAAGTCACGGGCCTGGTGGGGTCCATCTCCTTCACGATGGCTGCAAGATGCTTTGCCAGCACTATGTTGGGATTGTCATCGCCCGCCTCGTACTGGGGCAGGGACGACATGAAGTTCATAAGGAGGTTAGCCTCCTCGGCGCTGAGGTTGTCGATGTTGTCCTCGTCAGAATTCCATTGCTCGAGTATCTCGTTGCCTATGCTCCACATGAATATGCAGGGGTGGTTGCGGTCGCGGCGGAGGAAGTCGCGCAGGTCCTTCTCGTGCCACTCGTCGAAGAAGCGCGAATAGTCGAACTGCGTCTTCTTCTTGCGCCACATGTCGAATGCCTCGTCAAGGACGAGGAAACCCATCCTGTCGCAGAGGTCGAGAAGTTCGGGGGTGGGAGGATTGTGGGATGTGCGTATTGCGTTGCAGCCCATCTCCTTGAGTATGCCGAGCTCGCGCTCGAGGGCACGCCTGTGCACTGCTGTGCCGAGGCAGCCCATGTCGTGGTGCAGGCAGACTCCGAGAAGCTTGATGTTCCTGCCGTTGAGCGAGAAGCCCTTGTCGGCATCCCACTCGCAGGTGCGTACGCCGAAATTCTGTGAATAGCTGTCGCAGATGTGCTTGCCGCTGATGACATTTGCGGTGACGCTGTACATGTAAGTATCGTCTATGTCCCAGAGATGCGGACCGGCGATTTCGATGTCGGCAACATAGGGACCATTGCCCGATGCCTCTGCAAAGCCGACCTTTTTGCCTGAAGCATCGCTGATTCTGAAGGTGATCCTCTGGCCTTCCTGTATGCCATCCGCCTCCGCTTCGATGTGTACGGTTGCCTTGCCTTCCTCTGCCTTAGCAGTTACATAGAGTCCGTTATATGCTATGTACGATTCTTCCGTGGTCACAAGGCGCACGTTGCGGTAGATTCCGCAGCCGGCGTACCATCTTGAATTGGGCTGGTCGGCATTGTCGCAGCGGACGGCTATGACATTGTCCTGGCCTGCAGGGTTCAACATGTCAGTAATATCGTAAGAGAAGCTGGAATAGCCGTAAGGACGTGTGCCGGCGCTGATGCCGTTCACATACACTGTGCTGTTCATGAACACGCCGTCGAACTCCACGAATACCTTGTTCCCGCCCTCCGGGGTTGCAAAGTGCTTGCGGTACCAGCCGATTCCGCCGGGCAGCGCACCGCCGCCGGGCGTTGACGGGTTGTCTGCACTGAACTCGCCCTCGACAGACCAGTCGTGGGGGAGATGCAGGTCTCTCCATGCGGAATCGTCGAATTCGGGTGCTGCCATTTCAGCAGCGTCGCCAAGCTGGAACTTCCAGCCGAAATTAAAGTCTTCAATATTGCGCGGGCTGCCTGCCGTACATGCGGCTGCAAGGAATGCCATGGCCGCCAGAATGCAAAATCTCTTCATCTTAGAATTGTACTGTTGCTTCGTTACCGTCGTATGTCACAGGGGCTCCGAGCTTAGAGCCGTTCCTGTCGAAAAGTATGGGCAGGAAGTGTCTGACTTCGTCCATGCCCTTGAATGAACCCTCGCGCTTTGCGATGGTGAGAGTCCTGGTTTCCTCACACCACTTGAAGTTTATGCGGCTGAATTCGCCGTTCTCGTAATCGTAGGTGAGGCCGTCGTCCTCGTAGAGGCAGAACTCTGCATCCGCACCCGCGAATATCTCTATGCGGATGTTCGCGTTCAGGGTCTCGGCTGTGCTCTGCACGGCCGGACCCATGGGAATGATCTGACCAGCACGGATATACAGAGGTATGAATTCGTAAGGAGCGTCGGCAGTGAATGTGCTGCCGCCCTCGATGTATTTCATATTGTCGTTGAGGTCATACCAGCCGCCTTCCGGCAGATAGACCTCCCTCTGGCGTGCACCGTATTCGTATACGGGGCATACCATGATGGCGGGGCCGCAGAGGAACTGGTCGGAGATGCCGCAGGCCTTGCTGTCGGCGGCGAAGTCCATCATGAGAGGCCTCATGATCGTGTAGTCGTCGAAGTGCACGCGTGCGGCGAGTGAATACAGATAAGGGATGAGCCTGTACCTGAACTGGTCGGTCTCCACGATGGCGTTGTATGTCCTGTCGCCTTCAGGTGCGATGTTCCAGGGCTCGCGAAGAGGGAACTGGCCGTGTGCGCGGTACAGCGGGCAGAATACGCCCCACTGATGCCAGCGGGTCTGCATCTCCCTCCATTCGATGAGGTCGGGAGTGACCTTGCCGGTGGCGTCGAATATCGACTGGGCTGCTGCGAAACGGTTCTCCACCGAGAATCCGCCTATGTCCTGGCCCCAGAAGGGGATACCTGAAATCGAGTAGTTGAGGCCGGCGCTGATCTGTGCCTTCATGTCCTCCCAGCGGGTGCCGATGTCGCCGCTCCAACTGGCTGTAGAGTAGCGCTGCAGGCCTGCGAATCCGTTTCTGGTAAGAAGGAAGACGCGGCGGTTGTCGCTCGCCCTCTGGCCCTCGTAGATGGCCTGGGCGTTCATCAGCGCGTATGCGTTGAAGTATTTGGTGCTGGGACCGAGCGCCGTGGGACCGCTCATCTTCTTGCGGTAGTCCATGTCGGTGCAGTCGTGGATGTTGGGCTCGCTTGCGTCCATCCACCAGGCATCCACGCCGATGGGGTAGAGATGGTCCTTCATCTGCTGCCAGAACAGTGCGCGGGCATCTGCCGAATATGCGTCGTAGAAGCTCTGGCTGTAGCCGAGCCAGTCGATGACCTTCTCGTCGATGGCGGTGCGGTAGATCCAGCCGTGGCTGTCCATCTCGTCGAAGTGCTCCGTACCTTCATAGAACTTGGGCCATACGCTTATCATGAAGCGGCCGTTCATTGCGTGGATGTCGTCCACCATCTGCTTTGCATCGGGGAAGCGGGTGAGGTCGAACTCGTGGCTGCCCCATTTGTCGTCCTCCCAGTACTGCCAGTCCTGAACGATGTTGTCGACGGGAATCTGTCTGTCGCGGAATTCCTTCAGGGTGCCGACGACCTCGTCCTGTGTCTTGTAACGCTCGCGGCTCTGCCAGTATCCGAGCGCCCATTTGGGCATTATCTGCGCCTTGCCGGTAAGCGTGCGGTAGCCGGAGATGACTCCGTCGGCGTTGCCGCCATAAATGAAGTAGTAGTCGATCTGGTCCTGCATCTCGCCCCACCAGCTCATCTTCGCCTGCTCCTCGGGAGCTACTGGCGACAGCACGCGGAGTCCGCAGTAGCTTACGCCTCCGTCGGGTTCCCATTCTATATGGATGGGAAGCTTCTCGCCTGCCTTCATCTCAACCTCGAACTTGCGGCCGTTGGGGTTCCAGGCGGTGCGCCAGATTTCCGGGGTGACGGGCTCGCCGTCAATGAATATGCGGGTGTATCCCGCGTAATAGATGTAGAAGTGGTAGATTCCGTCCTCTGCGGGCTCTATGAAGCCGTTGTACTCCACTGAAGAGCCGAAGAAGTTGAAGCCTTCGGGTGAACCGATGACCCTGTCGCATTCAGGGGTGCGGAGGAACTCCTGGGCTATTGCCGTTTCGCGGCGTACCAGCGGCTCTCCCTGCATGGGGGTGTAGGTGCCTGTGAGGGCGCCTTCCACGCCGTCCTGGTCATAAAGCTTGAACACTTCTCCCAGCTGGGCATAGTCCCTGGGGTCGCCCCAGCGGCAGAAGCTGTAGCTGTCCCAGAGTATTCCGTAGCCGAGCCCGCTGACCACGAAGGGGACGCTGATCTTCGTATTGTACTGATAGAGCTCCTCGTTGCGGCCCTTGTAGTCCCATTCGTCGGCCTGATGCTGGCCGAGGCCGTAGAAACCCTCGCCGTCGATGGCCTTGAAGACCTGTCTTACCGTCCAGCCTTTCGTGCCCTCGACCTTGATGGGGGAGAACTCCCTGCGCTCCTCACCGGCGATGGGATTGCCCTCGCTGTCAAGGAAGGTGACGGTGCCCGTGCTGCGGTCGAGCACGGCCGTGAGCCTGGCCGTCTTCAGGACCGCCTGCTCTCTGGTGACTGTGAGGTCCTGGGGGAAATCGGCCTGGGGCAGGACCACGAGCGACTTTCCGGATGTGAAGGACGCACCTGCGGGAAGCGCCTCGATGTGTATGATGTCATCGTTGACTGCGGTCATCCTGACCATGTTGCCGTCGGCGCATTTTATGGCGTCCTGTGCGCAGGCTGACAACAGCAATGCAAATAAGGGAAGGAAGTATTTTTTCATGGTATCGGAGATTATCTGACAACTTTCAAACTTACTAAAAATTTGCGAAACTGACAAAAAGTCAGGGGCCCTATTTTTGTTTGTTAGAGTTGCGGAATATGATTATATTTGTAGGATTAATGTAATTTTCAACGAGTATGAGTTTAGCAACAGCAATCGCCAAGATATTTGGAACCAAGGCAGACCGTGACTACAAGGCCATCAAGCCCGTCCTCCAGAAGATACTTGACGTTTACCCAGATATTGACAAACTGTCAGACGATGAGATCCGTCAGCATTCCGAGGCCCTCAAGGCAAAGCTCCGCGAGGTCGAGGCACCCTTCGAGACCCGCATAGCCGAAATCAAGGCAAAGCTCGATGAGGAAATCCCCATCTCTGAAAAGGAAAAGCTTGCAAACGAGTCCGACAAGCTTGTAAAAGACGAGGACGAGGCTATTGAGAAGTGCCTTAACGAGATTCTCCCCGAGGCCTTCGCAATCGTGAAGAGCACCGCCCGCCGTTTCAAGGAGAACGAGACCATCACCGTCACCGCCACCCAGTTCGACCGCGACCTCAGCGTCAACCACGACTTCGTCACCATCAATGGCGACAACGCCATCTACACCAACCATTGGATGGCCGGCGGCAACGAGATAACCTGGGACATGGTCCACTACGACGTCCAGCTCGTCGGCGGTATCGCCCTGCATCAGGGAAAAATCGCCGAGATGGCCACCGGTGAAGGAAAGACCCTCGTGGCAACCCTTCCGGTATTCCTCAATGCGCTTGCAGGCAAGGGCGTGCACGTAGTCACAGTCAACGACTATCTGTCAAAGCGAGACTCCGAGTGGATGGGCCCCCTCTACATGTTCCACGGCCTCAGCGTCGACTGTATCGACAAGCACCAGCCCAACTCCGACGCACGCCGTCGTGCATATAACTCCGACATCACCTTCGGTACCAACAACGAGTTCGGTTTCGACTACCTCCGCGACAACATGGTCTTCAACATGGACGACCTTGTACAGCGCAAGCACCACTACGCAATCGTCGACGAGGTCGACTCCGTCCTGATCGACGACGCCCGTACCCCTCTTATCATCAGCGGCCGCGAGGAGCGCAACACGGAGGACAGCGACGCCCAGTTCATGGAGTTCAAGCCTTATGTCGAGAATGTGTACAAGCTTCAGCGCACGCTCGTCAACCAGACTCTCAATGAGGCCAAGAAGCTCATCGCTGCAGGCGACGAGAGGGAAGGCGGCAAGCTCCTGCTCCGCGCCCACAAGGGTCTTCCCAAGTATCAGCCCCTCATCAAATACCTCAGCGAGCCCGGCATCAAGGTCCTCCTCCAGAAGGTCGAGAACTACTACATGCAGGATAACGAGAAGGAGATGCCCGTGGTCACCGACGACCTCTACTTCGTCATCAACGAGCAGCTCCATTCAGTGGACATGACCGACAAGGGTCACGACGCCCTCGCCAGGAGCGTGAACGACGATAACTTCTTCGTCCTCCCCGACGTAGGTGCCCAGACTGCTGAGATCATGCAGTCCGAGCTCTCTCCCATGGAGAAGCAGGACCGCAAGGATGCCCTCATGGCCGAGTTCGCCCTCAAGAGCGAGCGCGTTCATACAGTGAGCCAGCTGCTCAAGGCTTACGCCATGTTCGAGAAGGACATCGACTACGTCATCATGGACGGTCAGGTCAAGATCGTTGACGAGTCCACCGGCCGTATCATGGAGGGCCGCCGCTGGAGCGACGGTCTGCATCAGGCCGTCGAGGCAAAGGAGGACGTGAAGGTCGAGGCTGCGACCCAGACCTTCGCGACCATCACACTGCAGAACTACTTCAGAATGTATCACAAACTTGCCGGTATGACCGGTACTGCAGAAACCGAGGCAGGTGAGTTCTGGAGCATCTACAAGCTTGACGTAATGGTCATCCCCACCAACCGTCCCGTTATACGCGACGACCAGGACGACCTCATCTATAAGACAAAGAAGGCCAAGTACGCCGCCGTTATCGACAGGGCTATCGAGCTTTCCGAGGCCGGACGTCCCGTCCTCATCGGTACCACCGATGTGGAGACATCAGAGCTGCTCAGCAAGCTCTTCCGTCTCCGCGGATACCGTCCCAACGTTTTGAATGCAAAGGAGCACGCGCGTGAGGCCGAGATCGTTGCACAGGCCGGTCTGGGCAAGACCATCACCATCGCCACCAACATGGCGGGCCGTGGTACCGATATCAAGCTGAGTCCTGAGGTCAAGGCTGCAGGCGGTCTCGCCATCCTCGGTACCGAGAGGCACGACTCCCGCCGCGTCGACCGTCAGCTCCGAGGCCGAAGCGGCCGTCAGGGCGACCCCGGCTCTTCAACCTTCTACGTATCGCTTGAAGACAAGCTGATGCGTCTGTTCGGTTCCGAGCGTATCGCCGGCATAGTCGACAAGCTTGGCATGCAGGACAACGAGGCACTCGAGTCATCAATGCTCTCAAGCGCAATCGAGAATGCGCAGAAGAAGGTGGAGGAGAACAACTTCGGTGTCCGCAAGCGCCTTCTTGAATACGACGACGTCATGAACTATCAGCGTGAGGCAATCTACTCACGCCGCCGCAACGCCATCAGCGGCGACAAGGTCGAGATCGACCTCCAGAACATGATGGTCGACTCCGCATCCCTCTTCGTCGACAAGACCAAGGGAATGCCCTTCGAGGAGTTCGACGAGAGCCTCATGGCACAGTTCGCCCTCGACAGCGGCTTCGATCCCGCCTGGTACGAAAAGGCAAAGCCCGCCGAGATAGCCGACGCCCTCGTCAAGAGGATGCTCGAGCACTGGGCACACAGGTCTGAGAGCATCATCGAAAAGTTGAACCCCATCATCAAGCAGGTCTATGAGAAGCAGGGCAGCATGTACCAGAACATCGCCATCCCCATCAGCGACGGCCGCAAGATGATGAACCTCTCGGTAAACCTCGAGAAGGCATACAACACCAACGGCAGGGAAGTCGCTAAGACTCTCGCACAGACCATCATCCTCTCACATATCGACTCTCACTGGAAGAACCATCTCCGCGAGATGGACGACCTCAAGCAGAGCGTGCAGAATGCAAGCTACGAGCAGAAGGATCCCCTCGTGATTTACAAGACCGAGGCATACGAAATGTTTAAGAACATGGTTGGTGAAATGAACAATAAGTCAGTGAGCACTCTCATGCGTGGACAAATTCCTGTTCAAGCTGCCGAGCAAGCTCCTGCACAGCCTGTTCAACAACGCGAAATGCCA
>JAZUFA010000026.1:0-36101 GCA_045640445.1 Candidatus Cryptobacteroides sp.
TTTTAATGTCAAAACAAGTAGCAATAGAACAAGATGGTAAGGTGATTGAGACCCTTCCCAACGCGATGTTCAAAGTCGAACTTGAGAATGGTCACGTACTGCTGTGCAATATTTCCGGCAAGATGCGCATGAACTTTATCCATATTCTTCTCGGCGACAAGGTCCGCGTTGAAATTTCACCTTACGATTTGACCAAAGGCAGAATATCTTTCAGATACAAATAAAAACTCACAGATATGAAAGTCAAGACATCCATCAAGAAGCGCAGCGAAGATTGCAAGATCGTAAGACGCAAAGGTCGTCTTTACGTTATCTGCAAGAAGAACCCTAAGTTCAAGATGCGCCAGGGTTAATAATCAGTAACAAATTAAGTAAAGTATATTATGGCAAGAATTGCTGGTGTTGATTTACCAAACAACAAACAAGGAGAAATAGGTCTGACCTATATCTTCGGTATCGGCCGTCCTTCAGCAAAGGCTATCCTCGAGAAGTGCGGAATCGATCCTACCATCAAGGTTGGTGATTGGAATGACGAGCAGATCGCAAAGATCCGTGCCGAGATCAACGAGAATTACAAGATCGAAGGTGAGCTCCGTACTTCCGTCCAGATGGACATCAAGCGCCTCATGGACATCGGCTGCTATCGTGGAATCCGCCATCGTGCAGGTCTCCCCGTACGCGGTCAGAGCACCAAGAACAACGCACGTACCCGCAAGGGTAAGAAGAAGACCGTTGCCAACAAGAAGAAGGCAACCAAGTAAAAATTGATGAATTATGGCAAAGAAAACTACAACATCCAAGAGAGTTGTCAAGGTTGAAGCTTATGGCGAGGCTCATATTTCATCAACCTTCAACAACGTTATCGTATCTCTTACCAACGCTCAGGGTCAGGTTATTTCCTGGGGTTCAGCCGGTAAGTGCGGTTTCCGCGGTTCAAAGAAGAACACTCCCTACGCTGCACAGATGGCAGCTGAGGATGCAGCCAAGACTGCATTCGACGCTGGTCTCCGCAGAGTAAAATGCTATGTAAAGGGTCCCGGTGCCGGTCGTGAGTCCGCTATCCGTACCATCAACAACGCAGGCATCATCGTTACCGAGATCATCGACGTTACCCCTATGCCTCACAATGGTTGTCGTCCTAAAGGCCGTCGTAAAGTTTAATCAATTAAAGAAGAATTACTATGGCAAGATATACTGGTCCCAGCACCAAGATCGCCCGTAAATTCGGCGAGCCCATTTTCGGCGGTGACAAATATTTTGAGAAGAGAAACTACGCTCCCGGTCAGCACGGTCTCGCTGCAAAGCGCAAGAAGTCAAAGGAGTATGGTACTCAGCTCAAGGAGAAGCAGAAGGTTAAGTACATGTACGGCCTTCTCGAGCGTCAGTTCCGCAACACATACGACAAGGCAGCCCGCATGTCAGGTCAGAAGGGTGAGAACCTCATCCTCCTCCTCGAGAGCCGTCTCGACAACGTCGTATACCGTTGTGGTATCGCTCCCAGCCGTGCAGCAGCACGCCAGCTCGTAAACCATCACCACATCACCCTTAACGGAGAGGTCTGCTCAATCGCATCTACCTTCGTAAAGCCCGGTGACACCGTAGCAGTTCGCGAGCGCAGCAAGAGCCTCGAGGTTATCCAGAACAGCGTGGCTTCAGTTACCAAGTACTCCTGGATTGATTTCGATACAAAGGCCCTCACCGGTAAGTTCCTCAACGTTCCTACCCGTGCAGAGGTTCCTGAGAACATTAACGAGCAGCTCATCGTTGACCTCTACTCTAAATAAAATTTAACATCCTGACATTATGGCAATCTTAGCATTTCAGAAACCCGACAAGGTTATCATGCTCGAAAGCACCGATACCGTTGGCCGTTTCGAATTCCGCCCTCTCGAGCCCGGATACGGACAGACCATAGGTAACGCGCTCCGCCGCATCCTCCTCGCCTCTTTGGAAGGTTTTGCCATCAGCCAGATCAAGATCGAAGGTGTGGACGACGAATTCCAGACTATCACTGGAGTTATTGAGGGAATGCAGGACAACATCCTCAACCTCAAGCAGGTACGTTTCCGCCGTATGGTCGAGACTGTTGATTCTGAGACGGCAAACATCGTCATCAGCGGCAAGAAGGAGTTTACAGCAGAGGATATCTCCAAAGGATTGTCTTCTTTCAAGGTGTTGAATCCTGATCAGCACATCTGTTTCCTCGAGCCTTCAGTGAAGATCGAAATCGCTCTGACCATCACAAAGGGTCGCGGCTTCGTTCCCGCAGAAGAACTCCGTGACGAGAACACTCCCATCGGAACAATTCCCGTCGACGCCATCTACACTCCTATCCGCAAGGTGAACTGGAGCGTCGAGAACTGGCGCGTGGAGCAGAAGACTGACTACGAGAAGCTCAACCTCGAGATCGTGACAGATGGTTCCATCTCTCCGAACAACGCACTCCAGGAGGCTGCAAGCATCCTCATCTACCACTTCAAGCTCTTCACCGACGACAAGAAGATGTCGCTCGAGAGCACAGAGGTGACAGAGAGCAAGGAGCTTGACGAGGAGTCACTCCGTATGCGTCATCTTCTTCTCACCAAGCTCTCAGACATGGGACTTTCAGTACGTGCATTCAACTGCCTCAAGGCAGCTGACATCGACACCTTCGCTGACCTCGTCTCATACTCTCGCGCAGAGCTTATGAAGTTCCGCAACTTCGGCCGCAAGTCCCTCAATGAGATCGACCTGCTGGTTGAGAAGATGAAGCTTACATTCGGAATGGATGTCACCAAGTATAATATTGAACCGAAGCCCAAAAAAATTGAACAATAATGAGACACAATAAAGCCGTTAATCATCTTGGACGCAAGAGCGGTCACCGCAAGGCCCTCCTCTCCAACATGGCTTCTTCTCTTATCCTGAATAAGCGCATCACCACCACTGTTGCCAAGGCAAAGGCCCTCAAGAGCTACGTGGAGCCGCTTATCACCAAGTCTAAGGAAGATACTACCCATAACCGTCGTGTCGTTTTCAGCTACCTCAAGGACAAGAATGCAGTGAGCGAGCTCTTCCGCACTGTTGCTCCCAAGATCGCTGACCGTCCCGGTGGATACACCCGCGTTCTTCACCTTGGTTTCCGTCAGGGTGACGCCGCTGACATGGCTCTCATCGAGCTCGTTGACTTCAACGAGGCAGCTCTCGCATCAGCTCCCAAGGCTGCTAAGAAGAGCACCCGTCGCAGCAAGGCAAAGAAGGCAGAAGAGGCTCCCGCAGAGGAGGCTCCCAAGGCAGAGTAGTCCAAGCCACGATAATAAAAAAGAGGAAGCCGGATGACTTCCTCTTTTTTTTGTATCAGACAGTCGCGGCTGTTACTCTATGGGCTTGAAGGGCATCTCCCAGCCTGTGAGGGTGGAGATGTAGGGTATCATGCAGCTTGCGACCTTGCGGTGTCCGCTGTAGTTGGGATGCCAGGAGGCACCGAGGTCGGACACGTCGTTGTGGGCGTCCTGCTGGATGCTGGTCCAGTGCACGTTGGCGTAGCCGCAACGTGTGGCTGCGGCTTCAACGTACTGATGCATCAGGTTGTCCGCGCGGGAAGCCACGCAGAGAATGGGGACCATGTCGCCGTAGAAGCTGCGCACTTCGCCGATGAGCCTGGTGTAATTGGCGCACCATGATTCGATGCCCGGCTGCTTGCCTGTTGAGAAATCGTTTGTTCCAAGATAGATTACTACGATGTCGGGTGTGTATTCGGCTTCTACCGGGTCCCACTTCACATCCTGGCGGTGGGCGTCGAACATTCCGGGGTAGATGACCGGCATGGTGCGCTCGGGGCTGCTGCCGTCATAGTTGCGCACTATGCCCTTGCCGGAGTGGCTTACGAGTGATATGCCTGCGTCGAAATATCTGCCGATGATGGCGGCATATGCAAGGTTACAGTTCTCCTCCTCAGGGCGGAACGGCTCCGTCCTCGAGGCGGCCTCGGTGCCGTAGCCGCAGGTGTATGAGTCGCCGATGAACTCGATGTTGCGGAGGCATGGCTCGTCGGGCTCGAGGAAAGCACCGTCGGTCTCGAATCCCGTTACGGTGATGCAGCCCTGCTCGCCCTCGGTGCGCTTCTGGATTATGGCCTCGTGGACACCTTTCCTGAGTCCTGAGCATACGGTGATGCACTGCTCCCCGGTCTCCGTCCTGAATTTGGAATCCTCTTTTGCCACAGGGTTTTTGTCGACCCAGACGTTGAACCAGTCTGCGCCTTCCTGCACGCAGTTCATCCTGAGCGAGGTGCCGCTGAACCTGACCTTGATTGTGGTGCCGCTCCAGTCGAAGCTTACAGTTGTTCCCTCCGTAAGTACGCGCCCGGCGTAACTGATTTTCGAATCTGAAGCCGGGACTGTGGCGGCGTAAAGGTTTACGCCGGCCACGATCGCCAACAGTAATAATATACGTTTCATACATTACAAAAGTAGCCAATATTTTGTATTTTTGTGTGATAAAAAATTCTGCACCTGGATGAAACATTTTTCTTTACCCAAAGACGGAGGACTCATTCTTGAAGGACTCCCTTCCGACCTGCTCCACGCAGATCAGAAAGTGTTCACGGACGTATATCCCGAACCCTCATCAGCAAGCGAGGTTATAGCCGACAAGGTCATAGCCGCAATCAATTCGTTCCATGAGGAGAATCCTGGCAAGCTTTTCCGTCTCGGTCTCACAACGGGATCCACACCCGTGTCGCTTTACAAGTGGCTCAGCCGCAAATGCTCTGAAGGCAAGGTGTCGTTCAAGGACGTGGCAATCTTTTCGATTGACGAATATTATCCTACTACAACAGACGCCAAGCAGAGCCGCAACTGCCGTCTGCATGAGGGGCTTCTCAACAATATCGACATACTCAAGGAGAACATACACATCCCTGACGGAACCGTTCCCCGCGACCAGGTTTCCCATTACTGTGCAGCTTTCGACAAGTCCGCACGGGATCTTGACCTCCTTGTAATCGGCATAGGAAAGCACGGGCAGGTCGGCTTCAACGAGCCCGGCGTATCCGAGCAGAGCCGCACCCGTGCAGTACTCCTGCCTTATTCTTCCCGCAAGGTTCAGGCCCGCAACTTCAACGGTGAGATGTCGGCTACTCCCAAGAATGCCATCACCATGGGCATGAGCACCATGCTCAGTGCAAAGAAGGTGTATCTCATGGCATGGGGCGAGTCAAAGGCCGAAGCTGTCCGCCAGATAGTGGAGGAAGAGGCATCGGCGGAATATCCCGCAAGTTACTTCCAGCACCACGGCAACGTGCGAATGTTCGTTGACGAAACCGCAGGAAGCCTTCTTGCCCGTGAGGTTGCCCCCTGGCTCATCGGTCCCTGCGAATGGACTCCCAAGTTCCGCCGCAAGGCTGTGGTATGGCTTTGCCAGAAAGTGGGCAAGCCTATCCTCAAGCTCACCCAGCAGGATTATCTCCAGAACTCCCTCGAAGAGCTCCTCGAACTTTACGGTCCTTACGACAAAATCAACATCGAGGTGTTCAACGACCTCCAGCATACCATCACTGGCTGGCCTGGTGGCAAGCCCAATGCAGACGACGCCACCCGTCCCGTGGCTTCTGACCCTTATCCCAAGACCGTCCTCATCTTCTCTCCTCATCCCGACGACGATGTGATATCGATGGGCGGTACATTCATCCGTCTGACCCATCAGGGACACAACGTGCATGTGGCATACGAGACATCCGGCGACCTTGCCGTTCACGATGACGTTGTCATCCAGCACATGGACGCAGCCCGCGAACTCGGTTTCGAGGACCGTTACGACGAGGTCCGCCAGATCATAGCATCAAAGATTCCCGGCGCACCCGAGCCCAAGGAGCTCCTTGCAATCAAGGCGGCCATCCGCCGCTCCGAGGCGCGTGGCGCCGACAGGTCTTTCGGTCTCGAGGCCTCACACGTCCACTTCCTCAATCTTCCTTTCTATGAGTCAGGTGGCGTGACCAAGCTCCCCAGGACCCAGGCCGACATCGACATCATCAAGAAGTTGATGAACGACCTCAAGCCTCACCAGATATACATGGCAGGCGACCTTGCAGACCCTCACGGTACCCACAGGGTATGTACCGAGGCTGCTCTCGAGGCTCTCGAGCAGCTGCGCGAGGAAGGTGCGGAGTAGATAGCCGGTTGCAATGTATGGCTCTACCGCGGTGCATGGATGGAGTGGGAGCTCGGACGAGTAGACATGGCCGTTCCCCTGAGCCCCGACGAGGTTGTGGAGAAGCGCCACGCCATCTACCACCATCTGTCACAGAAGGATATCGTTCCTTTCCCCGGCGACGATCCCCGTGAGTTCTGGCAGAGGGCGGAGGAGAGGACCTCGAACACCGCCCGCCTGTACGATGAACTCGGAATGGCGGAATATCAGGCAATTGAAGTTTTCCTGAAATTATTCTAGGAAATACTTGCAAATTAAAGATTAATCCTTACCTTTGCAGTGTATTAGTTAAGTAGTACACTGCAAAGGTTTATAAATTATGAAATCGAATTACGAATACAAGACAGCTGCAAAGGCAGCTCTTAATGGAAATTGGGCGATCGCTGCACTCACGGCGCTGGTCCAGAGCCTGCTCTCTGCCGGGATGTTGCTCAACATCTTCGTGCTTAACCCCCTGACTACCGGTTTCAGGAATGCGTTGAGGAAGCTGATCCACCGCGAGGACAACGATGTGTTCAGTATGGCGTTCAATATCGGCTTCAACGACTACACACACAAGGTGGCGACTGACCTTCTCCGCGATGTCTATATCTTCTGCTGGGGACTGCTCCTGTGGGTTCCCGGTATCATCAAGCATTACTCATATGCCTGTGTCGATTTCCTCCTGATAGACAAGCCTGAGCTCTCCGCCGACGAGACCATCCATCTCAGCCGGGAGATGATGCGCGGTCACAAGTGGGATCTCTTCTGCCTTGACCTCAGCTTCATAGGCTGGGCCCTCATCTGCCTTTTCTTCACTTTGGGAATCGGCTTCTTCTGGCTGTCTCCTTATGTCAAGACCGCAAGGGCCGCCTTCTATGAGGATCTCGCCTCAGAGTACGAGGCAAAGGCTGTATAAGAGCTTTTTATTTGGAACATATCCGGGTGCCATGGAATTCCACGGCGCCCGTTTTGTTTGCTATCTCATCAAGGTTGGAAGGGGTGATGCCGGCACCTGGCATCACGATGATGCGGCCAGCGGCTCTCCTGACAAGCTCCGCTATGAGTTCCTCTCCTTCAAGCGCCGAGGCCTTCTGGCCCGAAGTGAGGAGCCTGTCGCAGCCGAGGCTGATGATCTGCTCCAATGCCAGGAACGGTTCCGAACACTCGTCGAATGCCCGGTGGAAGGTGACGGAGAGACTGCGCTCGCGGCCGTTGCCGCGTGCGCGGGCCACGAGGCGCGCCATCATGGGCAGGTCGATTCTGCCATCATCCTTCAGTGCTCCTATCACGACTCCGGCCGCGCCGAGCCGCCTGCAGGCGTCTATGCCGGCGAGCATCGCGGCCTCCTCTCCGGCCGAGAACACGAAGTTCCCGCCGCGTGGGCGGACAAGCACGTTCACGGGTAGCCCGACGGCCACGGTGCGGGCGATGTTCTCCTCCGATGGAGTGACTCCGCCAACTGCGATGTCCTCACAGAGTTCTATGCGTCCGGCGCCGCCTTCAAGGGCGGCCCTGGCCTGCGCTTCGTTCACGCAGCATGCTTCGAGAAGTCTTGATGGAAAAGAATGTACCATGTGTTCAAATATATTGCTATTTTTGCAATTATGAAAAAACTTGTCCACATACTTGCTGCCACGCTGCTTCTCTGTTCATGCAGCGGGCATTTCATTTCTGACCGGAACTTCCGCCAGAAGGTAGAGAACGATTATGCATCACGCCAGGCGCTCCTTGACGCCGCCGGCGTGTCGGTCGACAACATGCAGCTCGATCCGGAGGCCGAGGAGGCCATGAAGTTCCTCTATGCATACATGTCTCTCGGCGACATCATGAACAACAGCCCCGAGTTCTATCTCGAGTGCTACAACTATACAAAGAAGGCCGTGGAGGAAATGCCCTGGGGCAAGGATGTTCCGGAGCGTGAACTCAGGCATTTCGTGCTTCCTCCGAGGGTCAACAACGAGAATCTCGACGGCTGCCGTCCGGTATTCTACGAGGAGCTTGCTCCCCGTATCAAGGACCTCAGCATGAAGGAGGCCGTCCTCGAAGTCAACCACTGGTGCCACGAGAAGGTTACCTACAAGGGCAGCGACTCCCGTACATCCGCACCTCTCTCCACAATACGTACCGCATTCGGCCGTTGCGGTGAGGAATCCACCTTCCTCGTAGCGGCACTCCGCGCAGTGGGCATACCTGCAAGGCAGGTCTACACCCCGCGCTGGGCACACACCGACGACAACCACGCATGGGTCGAGGCCTTCGTCGACGGTGAGTGGCACTTCCTCGGTGCATGCGAGCCCGAGGCCGTGCTCGACCTCGGCTGGTTCAACGCTCCCGCAAGCCGCGGAATGCTCATGGCAACGAACGCATTCGGCTGCTATGACGGTCCGGAGGAGAAGTTGGAGGTAACACCTCTCTACACCCGCATCAATGTAGTGGAGAACTATGCACCCGACCCCTGCAAGGTACAGGTCAAGGTCGAGAATGCCGACGGCACTCCCGCAGCCGGTGCAAAGGTGGAATACAAGATCTACAACTACGCGGAGTTCTATTCCATCGCCACGCTCACCGCTGATGCAGAGGGCCTCTCTTCGATCACTACAGGCAACGGCGACATGCTCGTGCAGGCAAGCGACGGCAAGGGCAATTTCGGCTTTGCGAAGGTTTCTGCAGGCAAGGGCGAGACCGTGACCGTGCAACTTCTCTACAACACCGACACCGATATTCCTTCCGCAAGCTTCAGCATGGTTCCGCCTCCGGAGAAGCCGACCATGCCCGAGGTGGGTGACGAAGCCCGCGAGGAGAACAACAGGCGACTGGGTGAGGAGGATGCAATCAGGACCGCATACCTCGGCACCTTCCGCACAGCGGAGCAGGCAAAGGCTTTTGCCGCTGAGAAGAATCTCGATCCCGGGCAGACCGCCCATGTCATCCTCGGCAGTGCCGGAAACTATGAGGAGATAGAGAAGTTCCTCGCATATGCCGCCGAAAAGGGCCGTGGCGAAACTGCTTTGCGCATGCTCCGTTACGTTTCTGCAAAGGACCTTCACGACACTCCCGCGGAGGTTCTTGAAGACCACCTTGACAACTGCGCCGACGATGCAGAATGGAACGTGCTCAGCCCGAGGATGTACGTCGAGCTGCTCCGTCCCTGGCGCGGCGCCCTGCAGCAGGCCGTTGATGCCGACCTTGCAGAGATGGTAAGGACCAACCCTGCCGGATTAGTGAAGTGGTGCGCTGACAACCTCACCATCTACGACAACATCAACAACGCTTATTCATCCGTCGATCCCGTCCGTGTATGGGAGAGCCGCATATGCGACAAGACCTCACGCGAGCTCTTCTTCATTGCAGTGTGCCGCTCGTTCGGCGTGCCTGCATGGAAGGACTTCGTTTCAGGTTCGGTAAGATATTCCCAGGACGGCCGCGACTTTGACGTCGACTTCGAGGCTGCAAGCCAGGTCGAGGCCGAGTACGGCACCCTCAAGTTGAACTATACTCCCGTAAAGGGCATTGATGATCCCAAGTATTACGTCCAGTTCTCGATTTCGTCATTCGACGGCAGCTCATTCACCCAGCTTGAATATGGCGAGGGTGACACCTGGGCAGGCACATTCAAGAACGGCACCAGGCTCGAGCCCGGCATGTACGTGCTCTGCAGCGGCATAAGGATGGCTTCCGGCGAGGTCTGCTCCGACCTCAGCTTCTTCACCGTGCGCAAGGATGAGACCACCGAGGTCGAACTCCTCCTCAGCAGCGATGCAAGCCAGCTCCGCGTGATCGGCAGCTTCGACTCCGAGTCGAAGTATCTTGCCGAGCCCGCAGGGGAGACCCGCAGCATACTTGCCACCACCGGCAGGGGATACTATGCACTTGCCCTTGTCGACGGCGGCAGCGAGCCCACCGTGCATGCATTCAAGGACATCGAGGCTGCAGCCTCCCAGCTTGAGGCATGGGGCCGCCCGATTCTTGTCATCTTTGCTACAAAGGCTGACTATGAGCGCTTCAATGCCGCTCAGTACAAGCTTCCTTCAAACATCTGCTTCGGCCTCGACGAGGACGGCAGCATAAGGAAGCAGATTGTTGCTGAGATGAAGCTCAAGGATGACGCAGCGCTGCCTTATGTCCTTATGGCAGACACGTTCAACCGTGTAGTTTACTTCTCACAGGGCTATACGATCGGACTCGGCGACCAGATGCTGGCCACCGTATCCAAACTCTAGAAGGGAAGGACTCAGAGGTTCTTCATCCAGACCATCATCGACTGACCGTCACCACGGTTGTCCCATGCGTAGTAAGGTATCATCGTGATATCCTTGCTGCCCGGGCATGTGACCGTACGTATGCCCTTGAGCACTCCGTCGGTGATGGTTGAGGTGCTGGCGCCGTCCCATCCCTCGCCGTCGATGGCGAGTTCCTGGATCCTTGTACCATTGTCGCATTCCTCGGCACAATAGACGAGCGGACCTACGGTAACTGCGGTTGCGTTGCGGTCCGCTTCGACCCTTTCGTCTGCGGCGACATAGCGTACCGGCATGGGAATGTCAAGCTCCACGCGGTCGCCTGCCTGCCATTTGCGGCTGATTACCGCGAAGCCGTCTTCCATCCTGCAGTTGACCTCCTTGCCGTTGACCTTTATGCAGACGCGTCCGTCACTGCTGTTTTTGAAGGTGTAGAGTCCTCCGGGAATGAAGTTGCTGCCGCCGTCCGCCCATGTGGGGATGCGCAGCCTGAGCGAGAACCTGCCGGGCTTTTCAGGCGCCACCTCGGCGGTCACGCTGCCGCTGAAGGGGTAGTCGGAGGTCTGCTTCAGGTCCACCTTGCCACAGTCGAGCGCAATGCTTGTGCTGCTGCAGCCGTACAGGGCGAGGTAGATGTCGTCGCCGGTGTGTGCATACATGTAACCGGGAGTCTGCAGTATCATCCTGGAGATGTTGGGAGGGCAGCATGCGCAGCCGAACCATTCCGAACGTCCGGCGTTGCCGTGGTTGAAATCCCACTCTCCGTCAGCTTCCAGAGGGTTCACATAGAAGAACCTGTCGCCGGCCAGATTGATTCCGGCGAGGGCGTTGTTGAAGATGGAGACTTCGGCTATGTCGAGGAACTTCGCCTCGCCGCTCGCAAGGAACATCCCCTCGTTGAAGAAGACGTTGGCGACGGCGGCGCAGGTCTCGTCATATGCATCCCTGTTGGGCAGTTCGTACTCCTTGCCGAATCCTTCCACATCCCTGACGGCTCCGAGGCCGCCGGTGATGTGCATCCTGGTGGATACAAGGTTGCTCCAGATGTCGTTCAGCGCTTCGCCGTAGTCGCTGCGGCCGGTAAGCGCGTCCACCTGTGCCATGCCGGTGTAGAGGTAGCCGGCGCGCACTGCATGGCCTGCAACCTCGCGCTGCTGTGCTACGGGTGCGTGCTGCTGTGCGTATTCGGGAGCCATCACGCCCTCGCCTTCCGGCCTGTAGGTGATACCTCTGATGTCAAGGAACTTCTTGGCCATATCGAGATAGAGCTCGTTGCCGGTGACCTTGTAAAGCTTGCAGAGGGCCAGCTCTATCTCCTCGTGGCCGGGTGCCTGGTTGAGGGGCTTTCCGTCATTGTAGTCCGGGTCGCCTTCGAAGAAGACCTTGTTTATATGGTTTGCACTCTTTATCGCAATGTCGAGGAGGTTGGTCTTGCCGGTTGCCTGGTAGTATGCCACGGCGGCCTCGTAGAGGTGGCCCATGTTGTAGAGCTCGTGGCTGTGGACAACCCAGGAGTAGGGCTTGTCGCCCATCTCATCGGGGTTGGGATTGCCGCAGATGTGGCTGATGTACAGATAGCCGTCGGGCCTCTGGACCTTTGCTATGATTTCAGCCATGTAATCGAGTTTGGCTTCGACCTCGGGGTTCCTGTCGAGCATCAGCGAGTAGGCTGCGCCTTCCATGACCTTGTACATGTCGGAACTGATGAACCTGTGGGTCTCGGGCAGTTCCTCCGATGTGCCGTCGAGGTATGCGATGGCCTGCTCGAAGCGCTCTATGGCTGTGTCGCAGTGGTCAAGGGAGAAGGGAACAGTGGTGTTAAGCTCGGTTTCCATGCGCTGCTGCCAGAATCCTCCGGTGACAGTGACTTCATTGAAAGGAACTTGCTTGATTTCCTGATTTGCTGATGTGCAGGAGATAGCGGCTATGCCGATGATGCAGATGATAGCGATTTTTTTCATAACATACAAAGATACGCACATTTGGAGTATCTTTGCAGATATGAAGATTGATTTTGATTCCATACAGGAGCAGACCATCCCCGGATTCAAGGGAGGGATGAAGGAATTGCACGCGAAGATGTTTTTCGACGGCATGAACCGCGTAATGTTCGGCAGGCTCGAGCCGGGCGCTTCGATAGGTGTGCATACGCACGAGACCAGTTCGGAGATACTTTTCATCACCAGGGGCTGCTGCCATACCGTCTATGACGGTGAGCGCATCGACCTGAAGGCCGGCGACGTCCATTATTGTCCCAAGGGCCACACCCACTGCCTTGTTAACGACAGCAGTGCCGATGTGGAGTTCACCGCAGTCGTTCCTGAGCAGTAAGATGAAAAGGATACTGTTCGTGTGCCACGGAAACATCTGCAGAAGCCCGATGGCCGAGTTCATCCTCAAGGCGCTCGTCAAGGCAAAGGGGGTTGAGGCGGACTATTACATAGAGTCCGCCGCCGTATCCGACGAGGAATACGGCAACCCCATATATCCGCCTGCACGTCGTTGCCTGAACCAGCACGGTGTGTGGTTCGACCCATCAAAGACCGCACGCACCGTGACAGCTGCGGATTACGGGCGGTTCGACCGCATCATATGCATGGATTCCAGCAATCTGCGCTGGATACGCCATATAATACCGGAAGATCCCCAGAAGAAGATTCACCTGATGATGTCATACGCCGGCTCCGGCCGTGACGTGGCCGATCCGTGGTATACAGGTGACTTCGAGAGGACCTTCCAGGATATATTGTCCGCCTGTGAGGCTATGCTGAGAGTTTGTCCATGACGACCTTCACGAGCTGCGCAACGCGCGGCTTGTAGTCGGTGTTGGCATCCTTCAGGTATCTGTGCGCGATTGCGCAGCAGACGGTGATGGCCTCATGGCCGAGGTGTTTCGCTATGCCTGCGATGGCGGAGCCTTCCATTTCAAAGTTGGTAATCTTCCAGTCGTCGAACCTGAATGACTCGACGTCCTCGAGCATGTTCGGCATGGCAAGCTGCTGCCTTACAACCCTGCCCTGAGGGCCGTAGAATCCGGGTGCGGAGATCGTCATTCCCTTTACGGTGCAGTCGGCAAAGAGGTCGGTGAGCTTCTGGGAGTTCTTGATGAAGTAGGGGAAAGGCAGGGCCTCGGGCCAGTTCATGTGTTTCATGAATGCCTTTTCCATTCCGGCATCGGTGACCTCCTCCCTGTTTGCATACCAGTTCATGAGGCCGTCGAAGCCTACAGAATAGTGGGAGAGAATGAACGAGCCGAGAGGAATCTCGGGCTGGATGGCGCCGCATGTGCCGAGGCGCACGATTTCAAGTGTGGTATGTTCGGGCTTCTCCTCCCTTGTCGCGAAGTCGATGTTGGCGAGGGCGTCAAGCTCGGTCATGACGATGTCGATGTTGTCGGTTCCTATGCCTGTGGAGAGGGCGGTCATCCTGGTTCCGCCATATATTCCTGTCACCCATACGAATTCGCGGGATGCTCCTTCGCATTCCACAGTTTCAAAGAGGGACTTGAACATTGCCACTCTGCCGGGGTCTCCCACGAGGATGACCTTCTTTGCAAGCTGCTCCGGACGGATGTGCAGGTGGAAGATGGATCCGTCGGAGTTGATGATGAGTTCTGATTCTGCTATTCTCATGGTTATTTTGTGCGTTGGTGTTATTCAAGAGGACGGATGAGGACCTCGGTTACGTCCTGGAGTGCGTCCTGAAGGGCGTCGAGGTCGGTCGGCGTGCCGGTTCCGCCGTAATGGTAGGGGATGAAGACTTTGGGCCGGATGGCCCTGACTACGTTCACGCACTGCTCAACTGTCATGGTGTATGGCTTGTTGCAGCAGATGAAGGCAAAGTCGATGTCCTTGATGGCGAGAACATCCTCGTTGTCCTCGGTGTCACCGGATACATAGATGCGCTTGCCGCCGGCGGTGATGATGTAGCCCACATCGCCGCGCTCCCTGGGGTGGAAGGCAAGCTGGTCGGGGCTGATGTTGTATGCGGGCACGGCCTCGACCTTGATGCCGTCGAAGGGCTCAAGGGTCTGGCCGACCTGCATCTTCATGTATTTTTCAGGTGAACCTGCAAGTATGTTCACAGTGCAGGTGTCGAGGTGGTCGCCGTGCTCGTGGGTCACGAGAATGAGGTCGGCTTCCGGCTCGTTCTCCCAGTCGATGTTCTGCCCGACGGGGTCGACGTATATGCGGCGGCCCTGTGCGTCTATGGCAATGGAAGCGTGTCCGTAGTATGTGAATACGATCTCGCTGCCGTCTTCGGCAGTGAACTTGTCCTGAGGATAGTTCGAGGCCGTTTCTGTAGCGCATGAGACGGCCGCAGATGTGGCCATGGCTGCGTATATGAGTTTCTTGAACATAAGATTATAGTTTTGTTCTGCTAAGTTAACAAATATCTTTCTCTCCTCCTAAAGCCTTGATCCGGTAAGGGTCAGTCCTTGTTAAGGGTGTCGAATACTCCCTTGTCGTTGAAAAGAATATCGCCCCAGAGCCAGGTGTTCTCGACCTTCCACGTGCTGTCTTTTTGCATGAACTTTATGGTCAAGCTTGAAATCAGTATTCTGAAATCATCCGTTTCCGCAGTCAGAATTTGATCGCGGTGATCTGAAAGCCAGAGGAAGGACGGGTGACCTGGTCCTTCCCAGCCGCATTTAATCGCCTGTTTCTCTATGAAATTCTCCTCGGTTAGGTCAAGGCCCAACTTCTGAAGACGGTCGAATCTTACGTTCGTGTCTGTCCTGACGTAATTGAATCCGCAGGTTTCGATGACCGACCGGTCTGACCTGGACAGTTTCCTGATACCGTCATCTTCCATTTCGGAAGAAAAGGGCACCGTTGTATTAACTGCGAACTGTTGGATATCGTTCGGGAGACGGAAGAGGTATGTATTGAGGTTCTCTATACCGAAAGACTTGCCTATGGCGTCGCTGTCCATATCGTTCATTGCCAGCAAAGCCTGATAGATTCTTCTGTAGGACATAGCTTCAAGGGAGTCACTGCATTCATACTGCCGGTCCTCGAACCGGCCGTCCGCACCAAGCAGGCCGAGCCGGGCGGCCTCGCGTGCAGCTATATTCCGCTGGGAGTGCATGGATATGTCTTTGTGACTGATTCCAGGGCAGATGATGCTGAGCAGGAAGATGGCGGACAACGCCATGCAGAAATAATGGTAGAATGCCGAAGGGTTCTTCCTCTCCCTCCTTATGACGAGGATCATGAGGATGATGCCTGACAGGAGCAGATAGTATCTTGCTGACGTGCATCCATAATCGGAGAGCCTGCGGAACGTTCCGACCCAGAACAGGATGAACAGGGGGATGGATGCGGCCCATGAATATCTGTAGAACCATTCGAACGGCTTCTTCTCCTGTATGTTCCTGTATGTCCTGCATATGAAGAGGATTATGAAGAAGGCGAGGGTCATGTATGCGACCTGGCCGTCGGGCAGCGTCCACGAAGCGACGATCTTGATGCAATAGGCGTAGAGGACGAGGGTATAGATTATGAGTGCCGGTGTCATCACCCAGTTGATGATGGCTTCCAGTGTTCTTGAATGTCCGTCTGTCTGCCTGTTTTCGTCAATGGAGATAAATACCGGCGCAAGCAGGACGATGTAACAGAAATAGAGTGTCCAGTCTAACAGACCATCCACATCAGCGTCGAACAGGGATTCTATGGATAGCAGTATCAATGCGGAGATTCCGGCAATGACCGTTACAGATACGAGTGCAATGAGGATAGACCATGCCGTTGCTCCGGCCTGGCGTATGAACGGGATGTCCTCTTTATCTCTCTTCACCCACAGATAGCAAAGGGGCAGGATTGCAGCACAGATTACAGCGAATGCGACGGTGCCGTCAAACAAGTAGTGAGCCTTGATATAGCAACTCCCGACGTACAGGGGGACAAGTATCCAGGACCATCCTTTGCCCTTGCAGAGCCTGTCGACAAATACGGACAGGAACGCAAAGATGGGAGCCATGACCGGATTGCCGGCATCTCCGATGCAGGTCACGATCCAGGCGTGGCAGAGAATGACCAGAAGAACCGGGTGTGCGAGCACTCCCTTCAGCGCAGTCTTGCAGCTGTTTATGAATTTTGAGAAAGCGGACATGATTCAAAAAATGATATTGACCAATATAATGATTATTTCTTGCATAATGTCCGGGTTTTGTTGATATTCGCGTATTGATTCATCGGAAACCTGTGTTGAGGAGGATACTCATATCGGCCGTTATGCTTTGTGCCGCAGCCATTGGCCTGAGGGCGCAGGATTATCCTGTGACCGCCCTCGACGGGCCGGACCTGCGTGTGGATTCGCTGTCGGTCAATCCTTCTGAAAAGCCGGCCTTTGTGCCTTTTCTTGCATTCCCGAGTTATCCTATGGTTCAGGTTCGTCCCACCTTGCTGATGCCGGCCTTTGAAACCAAGGAACAGCGTGCCGCACGTATCAACCAGCAGACTTTCAATGCGGTTATGCTCTCGATGGACCGGGACCTTTACTGGCACAGGATACCGGAGATGTCCAAACCGTGGCGCATGGCCATGGCTGTGGCCGGGCTGTTCCTTTCTAATCCTTATGCTTTTCCTGAAGGATGCGTGCCGCTCATGAACGCCTCGTTCCCGTTCATATATGCCAGGACTCCGGGAATGGCGCCGTATGACAACCCATACACGTCCGATCAGTTCACAAAGTGCATCGAAAACGAGTATGACTTTGCTACAGGAACCTACAGGCAGGTCATGGTGGACTGGTCTGAAGTCCAGAGCAAGATGTCCAAAAACTCCTTCTATCAGACCTACGAGGCAGTTCCTCAGATTCCCGTCACCCCCGTCGAAAGGATGATGGCCCGCTGAGCCCGGCGGAAATATTCAATTATTCCTATAATTATAAAGGTTTTTGGTTGTTATTTTGGATTATTTCCCTATTTTTGCGGGAATTTTTGTTGGTGGTGTTACAATAAGGCATTGACACTAGGTGTGTTACCGGCTTTTTTTATTGGGTAAATAATCTTATCAAATATTAAAACATTAACATGAAAACATTTTTCTGTGGAGAGGAATCTCTCCAGCTTGCCCGCTATGAGGCTCCCTCAATCGAGGTTGTAGGCTTCTCAGCTTCAGGTGTGCTCTGCATGAGCCCCAGCAATGAGGAGTTCAATGACAATGGTCGCGTTGATTGGTTTGACTAGTAATTTATGGAGGACTGAACAATGAAAAAGCATTTTCTTTCTATTCTGATCGCAGCAGCAGCCATTTCTTCAATCTTCTCTGCCTGCAACAAGGAATTTGTCAATTCCAATGACTCCCAGGAGAACTCCGGCCTTGTTTCATTCGTAGCAACCATCGATGATGCAGCAACAAAGACCACCATCGACGGAACAAAGGTTTACTGGAAGACCGGTGACGAGGTATGCGTAAACGGAAGCATCTACGTTGCAACCGTGGACGAGACCGATCCCGCCATCGCAACATTCAATCTGAAGGACGGACAGACCGCTCCTGCAGAGGCCAGCGCATATCGCTTCTACTATCCTGCAAGCGCATATGTCAGCAATACAGCCACACAGCAGTACAAACTTCCTGCAACCCAGACTTATGCAGGTGAGGACATCAGCGCTGTCAACCCTATGTATGCACAGACAACAAGCCTTGAGGGTACTGTAAACTTCAAGAATGTTTGTGGTCTCCTCGCTATCGATCTCATGGGTACCGACAAGGTGATGAGCATCACAGTAACCGCTCCTACAGGCAATTATCTCGCTGGAACCATCAGCAACTTTGCATACAGCAATGATGCTGTCAGCTATTCTTCATTCTCAAGAACCAGCTCTAAATCAGTTAAACTTAACTGCAGCACATCCGTTCAGCTCAGCGAGACCGAAGCAACCCGCTTCTATATCGCCATGCCTGAAAAGACCTATTCAGCATTGACCTTCGAAATCGCTCTTGTTTCAGGTGCCAAGTTTACCTACACGACAACAAAGGCTGCAGAGATCAAGAAGAGCAATCTCTATACTGTTCCTTTCACCCTTAAGGCAGAGGACGTTGAAATCGAGGTCGGTCTGTACAATGTTTCCGACTATAATCCGGCATTGCTCCCCTATTATCCTGCCGAAACATCCCTTATCTTCGACGCAATAGGTACTGATATCACATCATTCTACTATATCCTGGCAGAGGCTGGTTCAGTGGAGGAGATGTATGAAATAGGATATACCGCAAAGGAACTTGCCCTTGAATATGGCAACGAACTGCCTGCAGCATATCTGGAAGACATGAATGGCGAAGGCGTTGCAACCGCTTTCGAAGATCTCGATGGTGGAACTGAGTATGCACTCCTTTATTATGCAACCAACGGCAAGGGCGGTGAGACTTCCGGTGATGTCAGGGCGACAACAACGGAGATTCCATATTCCGGCAAGCTTCAGACTGGCGAATATGAGATGACAGAGAGCTTTGGTACAACAGTATTCTCAAATACTTTCGTAGTCAACCCCACTACCACTGAGAACTGCTTCGTTGTCAAGGACCTCGGTTATGAGAATGGCGACGGCTGGAATGCCGTTTATGATGAGGCTGCAGGAACTCTTACCCTTGACGGTACACAGTACGGTTATGAGGAGGACGGCAACTATTTCGGAAGCCTGCTGTACTATTACGATTCCTCAAGGACATCTGCATACGGCGTTTACTGCTTCGTTGATGAGAACGATGAGGCTGGCGCAGGTCCTCTCGTATTCTCCGTTGACGAGGACGGAATAATCGACCAGATGATCACCCTCGAACTTGATGTTCCTGTATTGAACCTTTCAGACGGTTCTCTGCTTGGTTATCTTAACCTCTTCGACTCAGACGCAGTCATTACCTACAATGGCGGCATGTCTGCTGCAAAGGCTTCATCCCTGAAGCCCGTGGCAGAACTCGGCAAGACCGTGGAGAAGCTCGGTGCGAAAGTCAATTTCGTAAAGGACCAGGCTGTTATCAAGGTCAAGTAAGTTCGAACAGCGTTGAATGACAGGAGGCCGGCCCCGCAGGGTCGGCCTCCTCTTGTTATTATCTGTCCTTTAGCGTGCTTTGATTCCGGTGCTGTCGACAATGTTGCCGTAGCGGTCGAGCAGCTGCAGGGTGATGGTGCTGCCGTTCATCTCCATGCGGACGGCGCCTATGCTGTGGCTGCCCTCAGACCAGCGGAATGCAATCTTGTCGCCGTTCTTTGGCTCGCCGCTCTTGATGTCGCGGCCTCTGTCGTTGTCCGACGCCGGGGTCTGAAGGTACACCGTGCCTTTGCCGTCCGGGAGTGGGCGTAATGGTCTGGTTCAGCCCCGGAATCACGTAACCCTGCGTTTCCGGAGAACAGGACCATACGGCCAAGGCCGTAAGAAAGATATATATGATGCGGCTCATGATCATCATGTTCATCGCTTTTTTGCAATACTATTCAAAAATAACGTATAGGCCTACGCAATTTCCGAAGCGTTCCCCGCATAATGCGCATAAAGCAGAATACCATCAGCCTCATCCCCTGCCGTCCGCTCAAGACATATAGTATTCGCGCGACAAAGGCAATAAGTTTGTCATAGTGACCGACTTCGTGTGCACAAGCGGGGAATACGATGTGAGCTCCGGCGGTCAGATTTTCAGCCGGATCCGGAGCTTGTCGAGAAGCTCTGCGATCAGGATGATCAGGAACGCGAAAGCCAGAGCCTTGAATAGCCCGGGAATGCCGCTGTAGAAGGCTTCGGGAAGTCCGAGCTTCGTGAAGTCGCTGAGCGGGTACCAGATGTAGGGGAGCATATAGCAGGTAAGGGTGGAGACTCCCGCTGCCTTGATGGGCCGTGCCCATTTCACACAGCCCTTATGATCGGCGATGTAGTTGAGCACTGCCATGGCGGCGAAGTCAATGGCCAGGCAGAAGAACATCCATGTCGGGGTTGCGAAGATCTTGGAGATGATCCAGTGCGGATGGCATATGATGCCGGCGACAAGTGCCACGGAAGCTGCGCACAAGGCCGCAATGGGGAATGCCAAGGGCCTTTTCTTTCCGGACAGTTCCCGAGCCGCACAGGAGCAGACCACTCCGCTGAAAGCAAGACCTATGTGGGTCCAGCCTCCGGGAATGCCGTCCAGCAGGTGGCTCTGTCCTTTGCTGAGCAGGACCAGCACTATGACGGCGGCCCATGCAACCGGCAGAAGCACCCTGACCTTCCTGACGGCCAGATATATGATGGCGCTGAAAAGGTAGGCCCATCCTATGAGGCCGAGAATGCCCCACCATCCCGTCCTGAGGGGCCAGTTCCTGACTGCCAGCGCGACCAGAATCATCACGCCCGTGAGCCTCAGGAGGCAGAACAGGTACCGCCTCTTGTCTTCGCTTCCGCAGCGGGGGTAGTCGCACCAGATCAGGAACACGGCCAGCGCGGTCATCAGCTCGAATCCGGAAGAGTGGGCATTGAGCTCATATACGCCCATTATGATGAGCGCCGCGCTCCTGAGAATGATATGGAAGACTGTGCCGGGCAGCCCGCTTCCGTTGGAGAGCCGCTTGTCCAAAGCCAGGGGAATGGACATGCCCATGCAGAAAAGGAAGGTAGGGAAGACTATGTCGGAAAATCCGAGCATGTCTTCGCGGCCTGCCGCATGTCCGAGCCAGTGAGGGATGCCTTCCATTCCGGCAAAGTCATTGACCCATAGCATAGCGAGCATTGTCAGTGCCCGGAATATGTCTACGGATGCGGCTCTTTTCATGAATGCTACTGTATTCTGAAGTTTTCGTCAACCATTATTCTCTCACCGAGTACCAGCCTGTCCCCGGAATCATCGACAGACCAGTACTGAGGCTTTCTGGGCCCTTTGCCTTCTGAATGGTGAACCACATAGATCAGCTTTCCGCCGAAAGTGCGGAACAGCATTCCGTGACCTGAATTGTTGGCGAGGAACGGTTCCGGTTCCTGAACCCAGGGTCCGGCGATCGTGCCTGATTCCGAGTAGCATACGCACTGGATATATCTTTCTTTTCCCCAACTTGACCACAGCATGCCCAGGCGTCCTGTCCGGGTACGGAACATCTGCGGCCCGTCGGTCACCCAGCCGGGCATCTTCATTCCAAAGGTTGCCTCGCCGTTGGAATTCATTTCTGCCACTGCAGGATGCTCTGAGGCCCTGAACATTGTAACGGGCTGCTCGGAAACGGTATAGCTCAGATCCGGTGCAAGCTCGATATAATCCATGGTGCCGTCGATGAGCTGGGTCCACTCGTGCACAAAGATCATATATACCTTTCCATCCTCCTCATACAGAGTACCGTCTATGCAATCCCAGCTGTGCGGCTGGTAATCATACCCCGGTTCCACTGCAAAGGACGTGTACGGACCCTCGGGAGTCTCCGAACGGAGAAGATATGTCTGATTGTGAGGGACGTTATACCGTCTGGGAACCTGCTGAATAAGGTCGCTGTGGTCGCTCCAGGTTCCGGCATAGTAGTAGTACTTGCCAATTTTGTGTATCTCGGCAGCGGCGGCGAAGCCGGCTTTCTCGAGCCAGAGGCCCCTGATGTCTATAACGTTGTACGGGCCTTCCCACATCACCAGATCCTTGCTCCTGTACATTCTGCCGCCAGAGCTGGTCAGGTAATATGTTCTGTTTGAAGGCTCGGCATAGATATACGGATCGCTCATGGCCAGGTCGTTGAAATGGACCGTCCTGATCTCCGGTTCGCGCATGAAGGCCTTCATCCTCGCCGCCAGCCCGGTGGTGTCCGCAGGCATGCCGCCTCCGAAATTATTCTGGCCGGGGTTTGCAGGAGGAGCCTGCTCTCCGGGCTTCACCACCCCGTTGTCCTGAACCTTCACGAGAACAACCTTGGGCGAACATGCAACTACAGACATCAAAACAGCTGCAGTCAATACTACCAGACGATTTTTCATATCAATAACAAAAGTAACAAATATTCGGCAAAAGCATCATCAACAGCTCGAATCAAAGCTTAAGAGAATCATATAGCCACCCAATCCCGGATGTTGAGGTGGCCTGGGCATGTCAACATCCACACTCAGAGTGTTTTCGGGTGGTTTTGTCGGTTAAGAAATTTGCTTGATCAATGGTTTGCGGGATGAAAAGGCGTTGATATGATAAAACGAAGCCCGGAACTGATAAGTCCCGGGCAACTAAACTTCTGGCAATCGCGGTCTCTGAAAGGGTCGCCGCCGGACAGACAGGCGGGCCGGGCAAGTCTGCCTGGCGTGGGAGACCCGGAAGCAGGATGGGTTTAAAGCCTTGGCTTCTGAACAATGCAGATGATGCGGGAGACGATGTATATGATAATGCCGTAGATGACGGGGATCATAGCGACTTTCAGTCCTCCGAACAATACGCCGGGTGATACTATGTCGAACACGCCGGTGGCACCTTCTATCTGGGAACCGATTTCCTGGAATGCATCGAACATCTGACGGAGTCCGAGCAACAGGCTGAAGAAACCGAAGGCACAGGCGATGGAACCGATTTCCTTTACCCAACGCGGGGCCTTCCAAGCAGCGAAGAAAATTGCGACGAGCAGAATGGTGAGAATGGACATGAACCATACGCCACCTTCGAGAAACAATCTGAACATAGAGCAAATGATTTTTGGGGTTGAACTTTATGCAAAGATAATTGGTCGGAGGCCTTGAATGCAAGCCGAAACCCCATCTTCGTCCGTTATATCCCCACATTGCCCCGGAGGGGAATGTATTTTCTGAAATAATGGCTAATTTAGCATTGAAATGAAGAAAGTGCTGTCCATATCGTTCTGGCTCGCTGCCATCCTTCTGGTGGCGGCAGTGATGACGAGCCTGCGATACAGGTTTGCAGAATCTGTGTTCATCGGCACGCTTTTCCTTCCCGGAGCGCTCGCGGTCAAGTATTTTTATCCGAAGGTCTCGTTTGAGGACAGGGCTTCCGGAATCAAGGATACTGCGTTCATCACAATCGGAATCATCCTGGGCGAGATAATGCTTTTCCTGATGGCACATTACGTATTGCAGGTGATAAGAGAAGACTCCGGGAACATTTATGCCTGGGCCGACCTTCCGGACCTTCTGTCGAATCCGGTCTTCATCGCGATCATGATTTCAGCTCTTGCAGTAGGCAATTATTTCTTTGAGAAATGGCTGGAAAAGAAATATCCTTCCGAAAAGAAGCCGGTCACTTTCCTTTCAGAAAGGAAGCCTGTTTCGTTGATGGCGGATGAGATTTTTTTCGTCGAGTCTAATGATGCCGTGACGACAGTGGTCGCGACGGACGGCAGGCACTTCCGCAACAAAACTCCTATTTCGCAATGGGAGTCAATCCTTGGAGAGGGCTTCGTCCGCATCCACAGAGCATATCTGGTCAACAATTCCCATATTGAATCCTTCGACAAGGATTCAGTGCAGGTCGGAGGTTGCGAGCTCCCGGTCTCGAGGAAATATTTGAAGACCGTCAAGGAGGTCGTCAATTAATATTGTGTTATCGTATGAAGCATGCTTTTCTCATTGCTGCCGCTGCAGTGCTCCTGTGTGGCTGTTCCGCACCCCGGAATTCCATCCTGAATGAATTGGATGCCTATAAGGCCGAATTCACCGAATGGCCAGCTCACGTTCCCACGGACAAGACGGCTGATGCGCCTCTGGCCGGGAACGGTGATATAGGTCTTACGATGAAGACCTCTGAGGAGGGCATAACATTCTTTATAGGGAAGAATGATTTCTGGCGCGCGCTGCAGTCTTATCCGGAAGGCGGTCTGGCTCTCCCGGGTGCATTGGTGCTGAGTTCCGACATCATCTCCTCGGGAGCCTATCACGCCGAACAGCTCCCCGGAAGTGCAGAAATCAGGGCGACATACACTCTGCCGGAGAATGAACTGTCGGTGACGGCATGGGTGGCGGCAACCGACAACAAGGTTGTGGTCGAGCTGTCCTCCAAAAAGGAAATGTCGCTGAATCTGGCTTTTCTTCCTGCCGAAGACGGCCCTCTGGCATCAGTCATCAGGCAGGGAACGGATGAAGGGTGCAGCTGGATGACCAGAAGTTTCTGTGACGAACCGCGTCTGCAATGGGACTCCCACATAGCCCTGGCCCTGAATCATGCAACCGGACAATTGACATTGAAGCCTGGTAAGAAGCAGACCCTTGTACTGGCTGTATATACGAACATCGACACTCCGGATTGGGAGCAGAAGGCGATAAGTGGGGCGCAGAGCTGCGCGGGCAAGGATATGGAAGCCCTGAAGGACGAACACCGTTCGTGGTGGTCCGACTTCTGGAATCTCTCCCATGTGGACATCGGGGACGAATGGATGGAGCGCTACTATTATCAGTCCCAGTACCTTCTGGCCTGCTGCAGCCGGGCCGGGAAAACCGCTCCGGGGCTCTGGGGCTCGTTCATCTGCAGCGAAGAGACCGCGTGGGCCGGAGATTATCATCTGAACTACAATTATCAGTCTCCGTACTGGGGGTGCTTTTCAAGCAATCACATATCCCTCACGGAGAATTATGACCAGCCCCTCCTTGATTATATGGAGAAGGGCAGGGACTATGCCCGGGAACTCCTGGGCTGCCGGGGGCTCTATTACCCTGTGGGCATAGGCCCGTTCGCACTCTCATCAGCGGCCTGGCCGGATACTGACGAGAAGATGGATGATATGTACGGTTACACGGACCATATGCTGGATGGCGGCAATATGTTCTGGGGGCAGAAATCCAATGCGTCTTTCGGCGCCGTCAATATGATGATGCGTTTTTACGCCACCTGGGATGAGGAATATGCCCGGAAGATCTATCCATACATCCTGGGCTGCGCCGAATTCTGGGAGGATTACCTGGTACTCCGTGACGGGAAATATGAATCCGTGAACGACTGCTTCTATGAGGAGTGGCCGGGCCGTGGCAGCGACAATGACGTGAACCCCACCTGCTCTCTCGGTCTCATCCGTATGGTGATGCGCGGTGCGCTGGACATCAGTTCGCTGCTGGATGTCGACGGCGACAGGAGAAGCGGATGGCAGGACATTCTGGATAACCTGAGTGACTTCCCGGTAGGTTATTCGGAAGATGGCAGGCTGAGCCTGAAGGGCGCTGACCGCAAGGGCGCCGGTTCGAGAAGTGAGGATTTCAAGCCTGCTGGTCTTAATCGCATCCATATGCACGGAGTGCTCATTCCTCCCATGGTGTCCGGCCCGCTCACCGATGCCCGGTTCAGCGCAGTAATGCTGGATGACATGAATCACTGGACCACAAGGGAAGGGAGCGACTGGGGAGGATCGATGAGCAATGGCGTTGAAACGGTCTATGCGGGTGCAGCAAGGCTGGGCTTCAGCCCTGAGAAAATTCTTCAGTATCTGAGAGAACGCATCGAGATGGGCAGTTATCCCAATTGCTACATAGTGGCGGAGGGCGGCGGCATCGAGACGCTGGCCGCAGTTCCGTTCACCATCAATGAGATGCTGATGCAGAGCTTCGAAGGAACCCTGCGCCTGTTCCCGTGCTGGGTGCGTTCACAGGACGCATCGTTCAGGCACTTGCGTGCTAACGGTGCGTTCCTGGTTTCCGCTTCCATAAAAGATGGGATGGTCGGCGACGTGGAACTGCTGAGCGAACAGGGGCGGCCCTGCAGGATGGAGAACCCGTGGCCCGGTCAGGCTGTTCTTGTCCGTCACGCCGACGGCGGAACAGAAACACTGTGGGGGGACTTTGTCGAGTTCCCCACACAGAAGAATGAGACACTGCAGATCGAACCGCAGGCGGTCTGCCCGGCCTCTCCGGCAGGCACAAGGGGCAAGGCTCCTGTCATCGGCATCTCCGCACATCCTTCAGGTTCAAGGAATGTGGCGAATACCTCGTATGTCCAGGCAGTGCGTAATGCGGGAGGCATAGCGCTGATTCTGCCGTACACCTCGGATGCCGCCGTCATTGATGCGATGCTCGACAACGTGGACGGTGTCATTATGACCGGAGGGGAGGATTTCGCCCCTGCTCTCTATGGCGAGGAAGCCGTGCCTGAACTCGAGACAGTCGTGGGCCTTCGCGATACCTGCGACATCTCCCTTGTTCATGCGGCGGTGGCCAAAGGCTTGCCGGTTTTGGGCATATGCAGGGGAGAGCAGCTTCTCGGCGTAGCTTTCGGCGGCACATTGTATCAGGATATTCCTTCGATGATAGAGACCGACGTTACGCACAGGGGAATCCCTTTAAAGGAGTTCAGCCACACGATTGCTATCGAGGAGGGCTCTTTCCTTTCTGAGATCTGGGGACAGAACAGCTTTGACGTGAATTCCGCCCATCATCAGGGAATCAAGGCCGTACCTCAAGGATTCAGTGTTGTAGCTACAACGGAGGACGGCGTTGTTGAGGCAGTCCAGAGAACAGGGGCTCTCTCAGATGAGTATCAGGACGGCAAGGGCATGATAATAGGAGTGCAGTTCCATCCTGAGGCCATGGCCTCGAAGGATGCTGCAGGTCCTTTTACCGATCTTTTCAGATATTTTGTCGCTGCGGCTAAAGCTGGCAGGCCATATTATCGCCCGGTGCGCTGGTGAGTGCAGCCCACCCGGTAGGGGTGCTGCTGAGTTCCATCTCGATCAGGCCGGCGTCGATAAGTTCCTTGTGGGTTATCGTGGCCTTGTTCCATTCCACACCTATCGAAGTGTTGATGAAATCCGCATCCCCGCTTCTGGAGCAGGAGCACAAGACGGCCAATGCCACAAATAGAACCAGCCTGTTCATTTTATACTGTTTTTGATTCCTGAGCCTTAACGGCCCATCTTCTGGTTGAGGATTGCGGCCTTCTCCGCATTCCAGTAGTCGCAGTCGAGTTCGAAGAAGACGGTTGTGTAAGGGGTTGTCATCGGAGTCTTGATGATGACAACCTGATACAGTCTGCCGGCCTCGTCAAGCCGCTTGATCAGATCCTCGTGGTCCACGGATTGGGCCTCGGAACCGAGGATCTTCTCTATTCCGGCCTTGGTGGCATCGATGCCGGGCATGAGAGATTCGTCGATGAAGCCGAGTTCCCGGTCGCGCCAGATGTGCGGATATACGTGAGGAGCGGCATCGATCGAGCTCTTGACCTTTGCGAGGACGTCGAGATAGTCCTCGTCGGCAAAGATGGTGGTGATACCGTCGCCCGACTGGAGAGGATACGCCATATCGGCTACAACGATCCAGTTGCGGTGCCCCAGCATAGGGAGCATTGATTCGAACTGATCGCTCCAAGTGGTTTTTTCAGGAGCACAGGATAAAAGTGGAAGACCGGCGATCATAAGCAGTAATATTTTCTTGATGTTCATAAGCCTTATATGTCATTATTCACTCTTGATATCTTTCACCAGTCGGATGCAGCAGCCAAATTCCCTCATCATTTCATATGCAGAGCAGGTCTCGGTTGATGCATACCAGATAATTCCTTGAGCATAATAGGCAGTCCATGGTGCGGACGACCAGTATTTACCGTTGACCTCTTCGATTTCGATACCATTGTCAAATCTGGAACCTGCAGAAGGGATGAAAACAACGCCGGCAGCTTCAGCTTCGGCCCATGTATCGGCATCGTAATGGTTTGCAAGGCTGCCTTTGAAACTGGCTGGTGCAAAGGCCATTCCTGTTATTTCGCCAATTGAGACATAGCCATGTGCATATTTGTCAAGCAAGTCCTGCCATTCGGGCTCGGACAGTGAACGGAATTCGCCTGTGATGCCGCTGACCGTGAAGTCAGGGTTCGGGGTCGTCTCGGTGTCGTTGGTGAAGAGCACGTCATGTTCGCCCTTGAAGAGAGGATTATATGCCTTGGCCCTGGCTACAGCGGCATCCATGCTCCAGAAGAAGTGTCCGACATGGGACTCGTCAAAGACAGCAGGGTAGTCGATCTGGCTGTCTTCGAACTCGAAGGAGCTGCCGTTCCAGTACAGGTTGCCTTTAGCGAATCTGACCCGATGTCCTTTCAGCATGAATTCACCGGCCACCAGAGGCTCGACCGTAACGGTGCAGCTTGCGGTCCTTCCGCGGTCGACCGTAGTGGCTGTGATTATAGCCGTACCGGGGGAGACGGCGCTGACCTTGCCGTCCTTGTCGACGGCGGCGACATCGGTGTTGTCACTTGTCCATACAACACTCTTGTCCGGGGCGTCGGCAGGAAGGACGGTTGCCGTCAGCTGGACGTTCTGGCTCGCATACAGCGTCAGGTCTGTCTTGTCCAGACTGACGCTTTCCGCATATTTCGTATCTTCCACCAGACGGATGCAGCAGCCAAAATCACGCAGCAAATCAGCAGACGAGCAGTACTTGGTCGATTCATACCAGGTAAGGCCCTGTGCGCGGTAGGCTGTCCATGGTGCGGACGACCAGTATTTACCGTTGACAAAATCGTCTGTAACAATACCTCTTTTGTTGCGGTAACCTGCAGACGGGAGGAAAACGACGCCGTCAGCTTCGGCTGCAGCCCAGGAGTCGGCATCGTACTGGTCTGCAAGGCTGCCCTTGAAACCGTCAGGTGCAAGGACTACTCCAGGTATATCGCCAACTGAAACGTATTTATATGCGTGATTGTCAATCAAATCCTGCCATTCAAGCTGGGACAGGGTGCGGAATTCGCCCGTGACGCCGCTGACTGTGAAGTCCGGGTTCGGGGTTGCTTCAGTGCCGTTGGTGAAGAGCACGTCGTGTTCGCCGCTGCCGGAGGAATCGTAAGTGTTGGCTCTGGCTATGCCTGCATCGTTGCTCCAGAAGAAATGTCCGACATGGGAAGCGTCAAAGACAGAGGGACGGTCGAGCTGGCTGTCTTCGAACTCGAAGGAGTCGCCGTCCCAGTACAGGTTGCCCTTTGCGAACTTGACCACACGGCCGTCTCTGACGGTGAAGAAGCCGGGGCCGGACAATTGTCTTTCCTCGAACTTCGTTCCGGTCAATGTGAGCCTGCAGACGGTGTTCCTCTTCACTTCGGGGAATGTGCCCGAGTGCATAGTGCAGACGCGTCTGTCGTTGGTGTAGAAGGAAATGGTGAGGTCGTTGTATGTCCCCGCAGGAATTGCCAGATAGAAATAGTTGGCGCCCTTCCCGAGGCTCTTGCCTGAGCCAAGGTCGAGGATGACACCCTTGCCGTCGGTTGCGCTGATGACCGCCTGGCCATTTTCATCGACGGTGAACTTTCCGCTGAGGTTCTTCTGCCCGTCCTTCAGCTCGATGGACTTGAGGGTTATATTCTCAACGGTGCTGTTGAACACTATCTGCAGCATTGCTCCCAGGCTTGAGAAGCTGACGATCTCCTCGTCCTCTCCGGTAATGCTCTGGTGGGCGTACAGAGGTGCGGCCTGGTTGTTGGTCTGGACCTCAGGCCAGGTCATGGCCTCTCCCAAAGCGACAGGGTAGAAGGCTTCGATCTCACCTGTAATGCTCTTTGTGCCTTCGAAAGTGCCTTTTGTCGTACCCTGACCTCCGACGAGAGTGAAAGTGTCGGTTGTCGAGCCTTGTTTTACATGGATCCTGTCTCCGCTCTGCCAGCGGGCCTCATAGCAATACGCCATCTCGACCTTGGTGCCTGAGCCGATCGGGTCGGCAACTGCCGTGATCACGGTTCCGCCGAGGCTTTCCGCAGAAGGATCGTTTTCCTCAAACTTGTTGCAAGATGCCGCAAAGACGAGTGCAAAGGCTATGCATGCTGCTGAAATAATGGTGTTTTTCATATCGAATATCTGACTGCAAACATTAATACAGATTGTAAAAATACTCCTTTCCATTGTTTTTACAAAATGGAAAGGACTCAGACAGTGAGGCGGCAAGCCTGTCACTAGCGTGCAAATCCACCTGTTCCGCGTCCGCCGCCCTGACCCTTCATCGAATTGAAGCGGTATGCCAGGGTGAAGATGACGTAACGGCCGAAGTTGTGCTTCCAGGTGTTGGTGACATAGTTGGAGTTCATCGACGTGCTGAATCCGGTGGTCTTGTTGAAGAGGTCGTGGACGGACACCGACAGGTCGAAGTTGTTCCTGGGGCCGAAGCGCACGCCGGCGTTGGCGTTCAGGATGTTGTCGTTCACGTTCCTTATCTCGAGCCCCTGGGTGAAGCACTTGTAGTAATTGCCTCCGAGATAACAGATCTTGAGTATGTTGTTGAACTCCCAGCCGAGGCTCAGGGTTTCCGTGAAGTACTTTGTCGCATCCTTCTCGCTGTTGCTTGAATAGATGTAGGAGCCGTTTGCATCGAGATTGAGCCTGATGTAGCGGGAGAAATTGCTCCTGAGTCCGAGGCGGACGGAAGGCCTGTAATTGTAGGTCCTCGTGAGGACATAGTCCACATAGGAGGGAGAACTGTCGAAATTCATCGAAGCGGAGGCGTTGAACATGCACATGATCTTCTCGATGGGAGTTCCGAAACGCATATTGACGCTGGCGTTGTAACTGTTCGAGACATTCTCGTACGTAGTGAAGGTCGACTGCGCGGGCATCGTATAGAAATAGTCGGGTAGATAGGTCTCCTCCGCATAGTAGATCTGCCTGCGGACTATTGGGTCGGTGGTCAGCGAGAAGTTGGCGTCGACGCTGAAAGTGCTCAGGCTGCTCATGGCCCTTGTCTGGTCCTGGCTTAGAACCTGATTACGGCCGCCATTGGCTTCCAGCTCACGGACCATCTCCCTCCCGGCCTTTCCGAGTATGGTGCTGTATCGTCCGCTGAAGCTGTGGGAGCGGCTCTGCTGGAGCAGGGGATTGCCGCTGGTTACGGAATACAGGTTCGTGTTGTCTATCTTCGGGCGCACCTGCTCGAGCGACGGGGTGCTTGCCGATGAGGTGTAGGAGAAGTTCCAGTTGTTGACCATGGTCTGGCGGCCAAGGGTGACCACTGGCCTGAAGGAGTTGAACCGGTGGTCATAACCGTCAAATTCCGGGAAAGTCTCGGCCCTGTCGAGCATGGTGGACGCATACTCCAGGCGGACGAGGAGATTGGCCTTCAACCTGTCGAAATAGTTGTTGAAGTCGAGGTATGCCCTGTGCGTGTTGTTCGCGGTCGTGTAGCGCTGGGTGTTGACGGTGTCGACCTGGCGCTGCGCCGGGTCGGTCACATCGTAGGCAAGCTGTTCCGTGATGCGATAGGTGTCGGAGTAGCTGTAGTTGATGCTTATATTGCGGTTGTCGTCGATCTCGTATCGGAGCATCGACCCCAGCGACCATTTGCGGTTCGTCCCGTTGCCGTCGATATTTATGACCTTGTAAGTGATGGTGGAGGTGGTGGTATCCTCCTTCACCGTGAAATTGTCGTTGACTGATTCCGAGAAATCGCCGGACAGACGGATGCGGAGCTTGTCGGCAAAACCCTTGTTGGCGTTGAGGGACATATTGTACGAGTGTCCGTCAGAATTCTTGACGGAACCGTTGGATGTTCCCTGTGGCGTTCCGCCGTTCTGGATGTTGTAGTTCGTGCTGCGGGAATTCGTGAGGCCCTCGGTGAGAGAGTATGAGGCGTTGGCATTGATGCTGCCGTCCGGAAGAGCCTTCATGCCGTTTATCGAGAAGTTATGTTCCTTGCTGGTAACATCCGAGTATGATGTCCTGTCAACCTGGCGGGAGTCGAACTTGTCGCTGGGGAAATAGACCATCTGCGTGATGGACTCGTTGACATCATATTTGTCGGTGAAAGAATAGGAAGCACCGACCGAGCCGAGAACGTAGTTCTTCACCGTGGGGCTCATCCATTTCTTGTTGATTCCTGCGCTGATGCTGAGGGCCTTGAGGTCGGCGCTTCCGCCGCCACCGCCGCCCGCACTTCTGAACGAATTGCCCCGGCGGCTGTTGGCGGCATTGTTGATGTTGTTCAGGTTGTAACTCAGGTTGGCCTGGAGCTTCTCCGAATTGAGGTTGACATTGCCTCCGAAGGTATAGCGGAACTTATGGTAGGTGGTGTCGGTGTCGAAGCCGCCGCCGGCGATGAAATCTCCCGTTGCGACAAACTTCGGATGGCTCTTCGTCGCAACATTGAGCACCCGCTCCTTCTCTTCGGTCTTGCTTATCTTATGATGAGGGTCCTTGTTTGCGTATTCCTGGTAAGAGCTTATGGTTACGACCTCCTCTGCCGCAAGGTTGTTGAGAGCCTTCATGGGGGCGTTTCCAAAGAGCAGGGCGCCATCCACATAGACGTTCCTGACATCCTCGTTGAGGACCTTCACGCCGCTTTCGCTGACTTCGACTCCGGGCATCTGCTCGAGAATGTCGATGGCATTCTCGCCCTTGTTGATCTTGACCGCGGATGCATGGAACACGATGGTATCCTTGATTACGGTGATGGGATCCACCGTTTCCTTGAGGACCGCCGCCTCGAGCTGGGTGGTCTCTGCCTTGAGGTTCGCTATCATCCTGTTCTGGCCGGGATTGATCATCACGACGTTGGAGAGCTCCTCGTAACCCATCATGCTGAAGGTCACGCGGGCATTCCCGACAGGCACGTTCCTCAGGAAGAAGGCTCCCTGTGCTCCGACGGTCGTGTACATCGTGTCCTTCTTCTCGGGGGCGACGATGACCACGACGCCGGCGCCCGGGACCTCGGTGCCGTCGGCCTCCGTCAGGACGACGTTGCCCGAGATATAGCCCTTGGACTGGTCTCCTACATAGCCGTTATTCTGCCCGGGGCGCCCATAGCCATATCCGCCAGGGCGGTTCTGGCCCTGGGCGTTTATTGCCGAAAACAATATGACGGCCAGCAATGAAATGAAATGCAGTTTATGATTCCTCATGGGCTCTGCCAAAATTCACCGGGGTGAAGTTAACAATTAATACTCAAACTCGTACTATTATGAGGTTTTGTCAGAGGATAAACTCCGGCGGAAATGGCAAAAGGGGCCCTGAGGGGCCCGGGGAAGAGGAGATATAGAGAAAAATAGGCTATCTTTGTCTGGAATGGCAAGTGCATTTCAGTAATGATGAATCCTTTCAGAATGAGACGAATCCTGTTCATATCCTGCCTTCTTCTGGCAGCGGCATGCGGCAGACGCCCTGACGCCGCATCGATCATTGACTCCTATGTGGCCGAATTCAATGCGGCGGACGAAGAATGCTACGCGAACAGCTTCCCGAACAGCGAAGCTGCGGCTTTCCTGAAGACTTACGCCCCCGTCTTCGAATGCCCGGACAAGGAGCTGGAGCGCAGCTGGTGGTTCCGCTGGTGGACCTTCCGCAAGCATGTGAAGGAAGTGCCCGGCGGATACGTTATCACCGAGTTCCTGCCGGAAGTGGGATGGGCGGGCAAGTACAATGCAATATGCTGCGCCGGCCCGCATCATTTCCGCGAAGGCAGATGGCTGCGCGACACCACCTTCATGCAGTCCTATATGCGCTACTGGTTCTCCGACGGCGCCAATCCGCGAGGCTACAGCTTCCCGGTCGCGAATGCCCTGCTTGACTACAACGCAGTGCATCCGTGCCCTCAGCTGATAGAGAGTCTCTACCCTGAACTGAAGGCCAATTACGCCGAATGGGAAAGGACTCACCGCGACACCAACGGCCTCTTCTGGCAGGGAGACGGCTACGATGGCATGGAAGTGTCGATTTCGGGTGCGCTGGACCCTCAGACGCAAGGATACCGTGCGACCATCAACAGCTATATGATTGCTGATGCCAGGGCGCTGGCCGAGATGGCCTTGATTCTGGCTGACAGCGATGATGCCGCTCTCTATTCCGCCAAGGCCGACACGCTTGCCGCGCTGATGGACTCCCTGCTGTGGGACGGACAGGCACGGTTCTACAAGGTGCTGCCAAGGAACGCTGGAGACGGGACCCTGTCGCCGGCTCGCGAGCTGCACGGATACGTGCCCTGGGTGTACGGGATTCCCTGTGCCGACAAGGCGGATGCCTGGCTGCAGCTTGCCGATACCATGGGATTCAAGGCGCCTTTCGGGCCGACTACCGCTGAACGTCGGGCCGAGGGTTTTGCAGTCGCATATGAGGGGCATGAATGCCAGTGGAACGGGCCAAGCTGGCCTTTCGCCACAGCGCAGACACTCACCGGTCTCGCAAACGCCCTGCACAGGGATGGGGAGACTGCTTTGACAAAGGAAGATTATTTCGAGCTTCTGCAAACATACAGCAACAGCCACCGCATGCATCCGGACGATGGAACGGAGGTCTGCTGGATAGACGAGAACCTGGATCCTTTTACCGGAGAATGGCTCGCCAGGAAGATGATGCTGGATAACGGGGCTCCTGTCCATGAGCGTGGAAAGGATTACAACCATTCAACCTTCTGCGACCTGATCATCAGTGGCCTGATAGGTCTTGAACCGGACGGGGACGGAGGTTTTTCCGTAGAACCCCTGATTCCCGAAGGTCTCTGGGACTGGTTCTATCTGGGAGGCATTTCCATTGCCGGATCGGACGTCGAGATAGTCTGGGACAAGTCCGGCCGCCGCTATGGCCTCGGCCGCGGCTTCTCGGTCTTCCGGGACGGCAGACGTGTCATCCATTCCGACACATATTCCACAAGATTTGTCCTGGCATCAGACAACGAGCCCGGTAAAGAGAAGCTTGACCTCGACCTTACAGTAGTGACATCGAATGTCCGTTATAATGAGCCGGAGGACGGAATCAACAGGTGGGACAATAGAAAGGACGCGCTTGTTGCGGAAATCCTTTCCGCCGACCCCGATATCATAGGCACACAGGAATGTCTCCACTATCAGCGCCAGTATATGAAGAGGGCGCTCAAGGGTTACAAGACCGTCGGCGTGGCCCGCGAGGACGGGAAGAAGGACGGGGAGTACTCGGCCATCTTCTACCGCAAGAGCCGTTTCAGGGCTATAGAATGCGGCAATTTCTGGCTCAGCGAAACACCTGATGTCCCCAGTATCGGCTGGGACGCCGCGTGTATCCGAATCGCAACCTGGGCGTTCCTTGAAGAGAAGTCGACGGGCAAGCGCTTCTTCTTTGTCAACACCCATCTTGACCACGTCGGGGGAGTGGCGCGCCGCGAGGGCGTGAACCTCCTGTGCAGGAAGGCGAAGGAGATCGGCGGTGACTGCCCGATGGTAATCACGGGCGACTTCAATTCCTGGAGGAATGATGAGGTTATCATGCACGTCAAGAATTCAGGCATCCTGCATACATTTGACATTGCAAAGGAGAAGAAAACAGGGATTGCAAGCTACCATGGGTTCGGCGGCCTTGAAAGTATGGCGAAGGTCGTCCCGGAGGATCAACGTCCGGCCCTGCTCGACTATATCTTCATCAGTGAAGGATCATGCTCCTACTATGAAATAATGCCCGAGAAGAGCCCCGACGGCCGCTTCGTCTCCGACCACTGCCCCGTAATGGCAAAAGTGACGTTATAGGCTTTCCCACCCCTGACCCCTCCATCCAAACCTCTTCCCAAGAGCCGCCCGGGACCCATGGCATTCACTGAATGAAAGCAATAGGTTTGTCGTAGAGACCGCTTCCGATGTGGCTTGTCATGCCAGGCCTACTTCGCGTGCCCAATCCCTGATATTGAATGGGCTTAGGTATGCCATGATGCTATTCAGGGCTCTCTATGGCACTTTCGTGTGCCCAATCCCTATATTTCATGAGGGTACTGAAAAAGGGTGGCTTTTAAGAAGTCCTTGACAATACAATATCCGGCACAACTTGATAATATTTCAGATTGTGCCGGATTATTCGATTCTCAGAGAGTTGTTTTGCAGCATATTGGGATTATCCCTGCCTATT
>JAZUFA010000027.1:0-4984 GCA_045640445.1 Candidatus Cryptobacteroides sp.
CATATCTTTGAGAAAACATCAAAGAATTATGAGAAGATTCCTTTCCACATCCATGGCTCTGTTCGTGCTCATTTCATCATTGATCTCGTGCACAGAAGCATCCCGAAATCCTGATGTAGCACCATACGGCACATATGCCGAAGGGCTCATCGGCTCCGTCAAGGCTGACGGATGGATTGAGGAATTCCTGAACAGGCAGCTGAGCGGCATGACAGGGCATAGAGAAGCCCTTGACTATCCCTACAACACTATGATGTGGATGGGTGAGAGCACCCGCATGGGCGACTGGGGCTGCGACTGGTGGAGATTCGAACAGACCGGATACTTCACCGACGGAGCGATGAGGCTCGGCTATCTGACCGGCGACGAAGGAATGCTTGACATAGCCGAAAGGACTCTTGACTATACTCTGAGCACAGCGGATTCCTATGGTGAGCTCGCAGTCAACCCGGAGCACTGCCTCTGGCCCTTCGCCGTGTTCTTCAGAGCTATGCAGGCGGCATATGAGGCCACAGGCGACGAACGTATAATCCCAGCCCTTACAAAGCACTACATGAGCCTGCCTGGCAGAGTCAACATTGTGGACGACCGCGACATGATGACCGTGGAAGGCATGCTCTGGACCTATTGGAAGACAGGTGAGAAGAAGCTTCTTGATTTTGCCTGCGAATCCTGGAATCAAGGTGGGTTCCCTCTGGATTCAGCCGCATGCATGGCAAACGAACCCATTGATGAGCATGGCGCCACATACTGCGAGATGCTCAAACTTCCTATGCTCCTGTACGCATATTCAGGAAACGAGGACTATCTTACCTGCGCCCTCCATGCACAGGAAAAGATGGAGAAATACCACATGCTCCCTGACGGAGTCCCATCCTCTGCCGAATGCCTGATGGGCAACGGTTCGCTCGCGTCGCACGAAACCTGCGACATCACAGACTATTCCTGGACCATGGGGCATTTCCTGCTGACGACGGGAGACAGCAAGTGGGCAGATGAAATCGAGCGCGCCGTATTCAATGCCGGCCCAGGAGCGGTGACCAAGGACTTCAAGGCCCTGCAGTACTTCTCAGCGCCCAACCAGTTCCTCTGCACCGGCATATCAGACCACAACAGGTACAGCCACGGCCGCTGCAAAATGGCATATCGTGCAACACATCAGACGGAATGCTGCGCCGGCAACGTCCAGCGTTTCATGCCGAACTACGTTGCAAGAATGTGGTTGGAAGGCACGGCATCGGATGAAATCGTCGCCGCACTGTATGGTCCCAGCCACATATCATTCTCCCTTCCTTCCGGAAACGAAGCGACGATCAAAGAAGTCACGGACTACCCGTTCGAGGATTCAGTCGGATTCGAATTCGAGCTGCCGAAGCCGGAGCGATTTGCCTTCACCTTCCGTATCCCCGGCTGGTGTGACGGTCGCGTGAAGGCAAGCATAAATGGTAAAGAAATCGACATACATGATAACGGAAAAGGCTTCGCCACTATATGCCGGAAGTGGAAAACTGGCGATTCACTCGAGCTCACATTCGCCTTTGACGCCAAGATAGTGAATTTTGCATCAACCGATGTGGAAGGAAGACTGCCGGAGGGCAACGAGTCAAGCCTTCCCATGATCAAGGCCGATTCACTCAGCAGGTATTCGTACGTGACACGCGGTCCGCTTCTCTTCTCATACTCCATCCCCTCGAAATGGGAAGAAGACAAGGAAGACTGGTTCTATCTGAACGGCAAGAAGCCTGGCCTCCCCGACTTCAAATGCTGGAACATAACCCCCACGGCACCATGGAACTATGCGATAGTGCACGGTGCTGAGCCTGAATACATGAAGACTGGCGCCGACGGGTATCCTCTTGATCCGGGCAACGCTCCCTGCATAATCCGCATTCCCGTGCGCAAGGTCACAGGATGGGTCCTCGACGAAGACCGTTACACCAGCAGGGTTCCCTATGAGTTTGAGCTGGAAGGCGATGTGGAGCACTTGGAGCTTGTACCCTACGGCAGCACGACAATACGCTTGACCCTTTTTCCCTGGAACTGATAGAGTATTGCACTAAAAAGAACCTTGGAAATGAAAAAATCACTGATAATCATGGCCAGCCTTGCAGTTGCTGCAGCGGCCCTTGTGGCAGTCATGAATCCGAAATCCCTGAGGAAGGAGCAAGTTGAAGACGAGAACCCTATAGGCGTCATAAAGGAGACTCCTGGCATGACTGCCATATTCCGCAGTTGGGGATTCATAGGCGACAGTCTTTGCAGTGGCGAAATGGAATGTTATGCTCCCGGAGCGGACCATGTCTCATACAACGACATGTACGATTATTCTTGGGGCATGCAGTTGGCACGACTCTGCGGGGCTGATGGATATTGCTATTCGCAGGGTGGACAGACTGCCAAAGGATGGATAGAAACTGAGAATCAGAGAACATGGGCAGAAGCTTGTCATAATCCGAAACAGGCATACATAATAGCGCTGGGCGTCAACGACTTCTACGCCTATGAGCATGGAACGCTACAGATGGGAGACCTTGCCACCGATGTCGACATGGAAGACTACAGCAGAAATGCAGATACATTCGCCGGTCAGATGGCGGGTATCATACAAAGAGTAAAAAGCATCCAGGAAGAGGCGAAGATATTTGTCGTGACCCGTCCAAGAGGCGAGGAAGGCGATTTCAGCTATGAGTGTTTCAACGATATTATCCGGTCTCTTGCCGACATGTTCAGCAATGTCTATGTCATTGACCTTTACCGATATGCCTGCGACTACGGCACCGAAGAATTTGTCCAGTCAAACAAACTCAACGGTCATCTGTCCGCAGCAGGGTATCTCCAGACTGCTTATATGTTCTGCACATACATCGAGTGGATCATAAGGCACAATCCCGAAGACTTCAAGAATGTTCCTCTCATCGGCACAGGATACACGAAGTACTTATAGCAGCTAGCGGGCAAGGGTTGATTCCAGCCAGCCATAGGCCTCCGGGATGTCATAATCTCCGTCATGGTCCTCAAGGAACTCGAATCTGACATTCGAGTCCTTCACTAGCCTGTTGTTCCAAATCGACGCAAACAGGAGAGCTTCGACAGCAAACGAAGTGTCGCGGTCATCCATGCCATGGCGCACATACCAGCAGGGAGCCGTATCGCTCTTGCCTTCAAGCAGATAGTCGACCGCACTTGTCATCTTTATCTGAAGTGCGAGGCCCCTGCCGTCATCAGTAGCCAAGAATGCATCCCAGTCAAGGCCAGTATCATCCTTGCCAACACCATTGCACGTAGCGTCATTGTTCCATGAGTACTCGTTGAACGGGCAAAGCTCCTCCGTCTCGCTTCCGAAAAGAGTATCCTCGTTGATCGGGGCACCCAGCAGGCTCCTGTTGGAAAAGGCGGGTGCCGGTTTGAGCGGAGTGTATTTGCCAAGATAGTAAAGGTGCTTGCCAAAGTCATAAAGTATTTCGCCGTCCGGACCAAACTGCAGCCAGCCATTGTTCTCGCAGGGACTGCCATCGCCATCGTACTTTGGGGCCTCGATCTCGGCCAGCATGGCCTCAGGACCCTTGGCAGCCTTTGCCCTCTCCAGTTCACTGACCATCAAGGATTCAATGAACGCCCTGAAATTACCGGAATTCAACTCTTTTCCTTCCCTATCCTTGAGCCCAAGGCCGTCCAGATACTCCTTATACATATCCGAGAGTTCTGCCGATGCAGACAAGATTGTACTCTCGTCAGCAAAAGGGTACTCTTCCTCTCCGGACTGATAAAGGGCCTTCCTGGTATCGTGGAACAGCCACTCGTATGCCGCACAGGCATGGCCGAGATCCGTAATAGGGCAATATGCAATCACTCCGTATACATTGTCTCCACAACCTCGTTTCGAACGCAGCCTACCGTTATGGCGCATCTTTATTCCAGCGGCGCCAACCTCATGGAGGGATTCAAAGAAGTCAGGACTGTTGCCACTGGCCGCGATGAGGGTCGACAACGCCCCACCGCCCGATATGCCGGTAACGAAAATACGGTCGGTGTCACCGGCAGGCAGCGCTTTCCTGTTGTATCTGAGATATCGCACAACTGCCTTGGTGTCAGTCATCGTAGCCGGGGAATGCCCCTTGTAGATGTCATCTTCGGGAGCGTTGCCCCTGCTTCTGCAGCCATATGAGACGACCACATATCCTTTTTTCAAGGCAACCGCTACTTTTTCATATTCATCGGTACTGCAGTAGTCTTCCCCGTCGATGATGGTGTCGGATCTGTAATGGTTGTTAAGCCATCCGGCATTGTCGACATAAAGGATGATAGGAGACTTCCCCGTTGCATTCTCAGGTATGTACACATTTACCAGCTGATCTTCAGGCCTGTTCGGGTGCATGAGATAAGTTCCCTTATGCCAGGCAACCTTGACAGGCTGGCCGTCAACCGTGACATTGAGCTCCGTCATAGTAGTATTCCTGAAATCGATGGCACTCTTCCCGCTGGCCGCAAGCATATCAGCGCCGAGCAGGAACAAGGCTGAAGCCATTATCATGAAGCGTCTCATAACTGTCTGTATTTTATATTCTTGCTGTCAAGCCAGGGCAGCTCGTACTTTACAACTGTAGAGTAGAAGGCGTCAAACGCCGCCTGCAGCTCCTCATCGCTCCTGTGGGATGGATCATCCCATTCCGGGCATGCATTCCAGGCTCTGTCGAAGAGCCCGTAAGCCTTGGGGAACATCGCGTATGTGGCCTGGTCGAAATTACGTATGTTCTCGCCCCACAGGAACGCTCCCGTGCCATAGATATTCTCCGGCTTCTCTAGAGCGACCTGACCGTTCTTGCCAGTACTCCTGTAGATATTATATGGAAGAAGCTTGAACGCCTTGTGCTCGTCAACATATCCGCTCCAGTCAAGGCCCCTCTCAAGACGCGAATCGTTGTATGCCAGATCCACATAAGCCACATCACTGTTGCCGACAACGACGGGGAACCCTTCATTTGCA
>JAZUFA010000028.1:0-32156 GCA_045640445.1 Candidatus Cryptobacteroides sp.
CACAGAACGACATGGCTACGATCCGACTTATCTTTGCCTTTCCAAAGGAAAATCTTATTTAATCATATCATTATGAATTTTCTTACTGATGAAAAATTGGTCATTGTAGGTGCCGGCGGCATGATCGGTTCCAACATGGCCCAGACCGCCCTCATGCTCGGTCTTACCCCCAATGTATGCCTTTATGATATCTTCGAGCCGGGTGTTCACGGAGTAGCTGAGGAAATGTATCATTGCGCATTCGAGGGAGCCAACATCACCTGGACAACCGATCCAGAGGTTGCTTTCACCGATGCTGCCTACATCATCTCATCAGGCGGTGCACCTCGTAAGGATGGCATGACCCGTGAGGACCTTCTCAAGGGAAACTGCCAGATCGCTGCTGAATTCGGTGACTACATCAAGAAGTACTGCCCTGCTGTAAAGCATGTCGTAGTTATCTTCAACCCTGCTGATGTTACCGCTCTTACCGCACTCATCCACTCAGGTCTCAAGCCAAACCAGCTTACTTCACTCGCAGCTCTTGACTCAACCCGTCTCCAGGAGGCTATCGCAGCAGAGCTCGGCGTTCCTCAGTACAAGGTAGAGAACGCTCGCACCTATGGCGGACACGGTGAGGCAATGGCAGTATTCGCTTCCAAGATCACCGTTGACGGCAAGCCACTCGCAGACTACAACATCGCTGCTGACAAGTGGGAGGCTATCAAGCATGACACTATCCAGGGTGGTTCAAAGATCATCAAGCTCCGTGGCCGTTCATCATTCCAGAGCCCTGCATACCAGGCTGTGAAGATGATCGAGGCTTCTATGGGTGGCGCTGAGTTCAACTGGCCTGCAGGCTGCTATGTAAACTGCGACAAGTGCGGTTTCAAGAACGTCATGATGGCCATGCCTACAGTCATCAACGCTGAGGGTGTAAGCTTCAAGGCTCCCCAGGGAACAGCTGAGGAGATGGAGGCACTCCAGGCATCATACCAGCACCTCATCAAGATGCGCGAGGAAATCATCGCCCTCGGCATCATCCCCGCAGTCGAGGACTGGACAAAGGTCAACCCCAATCTTTAATGATTGACTGCCCATATGAGTCGGACGGCTTCGGCCGCCCGACTTTTTTTATTATCTTTGAAAGATAATTGACAGGACCACATGAAAATCAGCAATAACATTCTTGAAGTCGAGGCTGCCGTGCATGGCGCCGAACTGCTCAGTATCCGCAAGGACGGGAAGGAATACGTATGGCAGGGCGATCCCGCATTCTGGGGACGTCATGCCCCTGTCCTTTTCCCTCTCGTGGGAAAGGTTTGGAACAACGAGTACAGGGTTGACGGCAAGGTCTTCCAACTCGGGCAGCATGGTTTTGCGAGGGATATGGACTTCGAGCCCGTCCCGCAGGAAAATCCGGAGATGATGGCATTCAGACTGGCTTCGGACGAACATACACGCAGCCTGTTCCCCTATGACTTCGAGCTCACCGTGGAGTTCGAGCTTGACGGCAACACCGTTACCAAGCGTGACATCGTCAGGAATACCGGTGCGGTTCCCATGTACTATATGATAGGTAACCATCCCGCATTCCTCTACAGGGACTTCGACCCTGAGGACAAGATCCATGGCTATGCCTGCTATTATAACGGTTCGCAGCTGCTCAGGAACATGATGCTTTCGCCTCTCACCGAACACGGAGCCCTCAAGCACGTAAAGACCATATTCAACGTGCCCGCCGGAGTGCAGGAGCTCAAGGCGTCGACCTTCGATGACGACGCGCTGGTGTTCGAGAATTCGCAGATCGACATGGTCGTCCTTCTCGACAAGGAGCAGGAGCCCTACCTTGCTGTGAATTTCCCCACAGCACAGACATTGGGTATATGGTCCGCAAAAGGCAAGAACGCTCCGTTTGTATGCATAGAGCCGTGGAATGGTCTGACAGATCCTGAAGGATTCACCGGCGACATCTCGGAACGGGACTGGATACAATGCCTCGAGCCCGGTGCGGTGGCAGTTTATGAATATACGGTAGCAGTTTTCTAGGATGGAAAGGTTCAGTGTGGCAATGAAGATGGCAGAGCTGGTGGAAGTTGATTTCCACCTTCTCGGCGTGCTCTCCAGAGTCGGAATCGACGAGGCTTTCGGCGAGCGCAGCGTTGAGGACGTGTGCATGCGCAACGGCCTTGACGCAGCCACATTCACCATGATCTGTTCCGTGTACGTCGACCCTGATTACAGGCCGACCCAGGAACAGCTTCGTGCGGGCCACATCAGCGATGTCCTGCGGTATCTTCATCAGAGCCATAACTACTACCTGAACAATGCACTCGTTGCCATGGCCTCCTCGATAGAGAAGCTGATAGAACCCTGCAGCGCCCCTCAGCAGAAGGTCATATGGAAGTTCTTCCAGGACTACAAGACAGAGCTCGACAAGCATTTCAGAAAAGAGGAGGGTGAGGTTGTGCCCTATGTACAGAAACTCCTGCTCGGGCAGCGCACCCCGGGGCTCGGCATCGACGGATTCGAAGATGACCACAGCCACATCGACGAGTCGCTCTCCGACCTGAAGAACCTGATCCTCAAGTCGCTTCCTTCCGAATGCGACGGCCGGCAGCGCATCAGTCTGCTCAATTTCATCTACCACCTGCAGCATGACCTGGAACGCCATTCGGCAGTGGAGGATGAACTGATGGTTCCCATGGTGCGCCTTATTGAGGATCCTCACTCCGTCATTCCTTCCGCTTCCAAGGCGAAGACGGACGACCCCGACAGGGGCGAGCTGTCCGACAGGGAGAAGGAGATCCTGGTCAATGTCGCCCTGGGCCTTCTCAACAAGGAGATAGCGGACAAGCTGAACATCTCGATCAATACGGTAATAACACATCGTAAGAACATCACCCGCAAGACAGGCATCAAGACTGTTGCGGGCCTGACTGTTTATGCAATACTCAATAATCTTATAGACATCAGTTCAATAGAATGAAGACACCCTACATTGTTCTCGCCATTGCGGCAATCGCACTCAGCTCATGCAAGGAGTCGTATGACCTTACGGAACATCTCGGATGCTGCGCGTCGATCGACGAGGTGCAGACCGTCGCCGATGCCGGCGGTGCCTATGCTGAAATCAGCATTGGCGGCTTCCTGATTCCCGAGGAATCGGATGAAGCCTTTGCCGGGAACCTGGCCAAGGCCAAGGCAAGCCCCATTCCCATCATCAGCGGTAACGGTTACTATCCCGGCAGCATCAAGCTTACCGGACCCGATGCCGATCTTGAACGTGCAGTGAACTATGCCAGGACGGCGATTACGAGGGCCGAGCAGGTCGGTCTCAAGTACATGGTGCTAGGCAGCGGCGGCGCCAGGGAGATTCCCGAGGGCTTCCCCTATGAAGAGGCGGAAGCACAGTTCGTGCAGCTCCTCAAGGAGATGGGCCCCATAGCCGCAGAACATGACATTGTCATTGTAATCGAGCCTTTGCGTCCGCAGGAGACCAATTTCATCAATTCAGTCCGCGAAGGAACTGCAATATGCAGGAAGGTCGGCCATCCCAGCGTATGCGTGCTCGCCGACTTCTACCATATGGCTCAGGCAGGTGAGGATGCAGGTGCAATAGTCGATGCCGGAGACCTGCTGAGGCACTGCCACATCGCCGAGTGCGAGGACCGTACGGCTCCCGGCGTCAAGGGCGATGACTTCACTCCTTACTTCAAGGCCTTGCAGCAGATAGGCTACAAGGGCAATATATCCATCGAGTGCGGCTGGAGCGACGAGCAGCTCGCTCCCGCTTTCGCCGAGATGAAGCGCCAGATAAAATCACTTAAATAACAGATACTTTTATGCAATCAAGAAGAGATTTTCTCAAGACCTCGCTTCTTAGCGCAGGAGGAATCATGCTTGGCCTGGATTCAGCAATCTATGCCAAATCCAAGAAAGCAAACGACCTCATCAGGGTCGGTATCGTCGGCTTCTCTGACAGATGCCGCTATTCACTCATCCCCGCCTTTATGGATCACGCCAAGGAGCTGGGCTTCGAAATCGTTGCAGTTTCCGACATCTGGAGCCGCCGCCGCAAGGAGGCCGTGGAGTTCTTCAAGACCAAGTACGACATCAATGTCAGGGCTTTCCGCAACAACGAGGAGCTCTATGATTCCAAGATGGTCGACGCAGTCATCATCTCTACTGCCGACTTCCAGCATGCAACACATCTTGCAGAGGCTGTGAAGGCAGGTTGTGATGCCTATTGCGAGAAGCCTTTCTCCGAGACCATGGCCGACGGCCGCATGGCCCTCAAGGCCGTGAAGGAGTCCGGCAAGATAGTCCAGATAGGTTCACAGCGCAGGTCCGCTCCCAACTATCATGCAGCCCATGACTACATCAAGTCAGGCAAGTTCGGCCCCATCACCATGGTGGAGATGACATGGAACGTCAACCAGCCCGGCCGCTGGCGCAGACCCGACCTCGTGGCACAGTGCTTCGAGAAGGACCTCGACTGGAAGCGCTTCCTCATCAACCGTCCCTACGAGGACTTCGATCCCCGCAAGTATCTCGAGTACCGTCTGTTCTGGCCTTATTCATCAGGTATTCCCGGCCAGTGGATGTCACACCAGATCGACACCGTGCACTGGTTCACCGGCATCAACCATCCCAAGTCAGTCGTTGCAGGCGGCGGCGTATATTGCTGGAAGGACGGACGTACCAACTACGACACCCTTACCGCAGTCATGGAATATGAGAGCGCAGATCAGAACTTCCAGGTTCTCTACTCTTCACGTTTCCACAATGAGGCAGGCGGCACTAAGGAGCTCTACTTCTCAAATGGTGGAACTCTCAACCTCGACACCAACGAGGTCTCTTCAGACGGCGGCCTTCAGCAGTGGGCAGCCGACGAGATGGGCATGAAGGCAAATCTCCTCGAGAACTTCAAACTCCCCGAAATCAGCGTGGCAACAGCAGCCAACATGGGCGGCGACCCCATGACATCGCTCCATATGCGCAACTGGATGGAGTGTGTCCGCAGCCGCACTGAGACCAACGCTCCCGTTGAGGCAGGATACAACCACTCCATTGCAACCATCATGTGCAATGCAGCCGTACGTACAGGCGAGAAGGTCGTATTCGATGAGGCCACCCAGGAAGTACTTGCAGGAGGCAAGGTATTCCAGTACTAGTCAAGAAAGGCCCCATGGGCCATGGATTGTTTCCGCAGCCTGCGCAGTTCGCCCGAGCGTCTGAGCAGCTGCGGAATAAATTTTACAGGTACCCTTGAAAAGTTCTTCACCGTCATTCCCAGCAGTTCGAGAGGCTCCACGAACAACCTGACGGCAAATTTGAAATTGGGATTGCTAAGCTTGGTGACTGTGGAGATGCATTTCAGCTTCATCCTGCGCTGGTGGGCGGCATTTTCGTATGCTTTTCTGGTGTCCTTGTCGGCACCTTTGGGAGCCTTGTCGCGGTCGGCGCGGTCGTGTATTGCCGTTGCGGCGTTCACCACTCCGGCCTCGAACCCGAAGTAATGCGCCCTGTCGATCCAGTTGTCATCTTCACCGTACAGGTCGAAGGCGGGTGAGAAGCCGCCGACTGTGAGCAGCGCCTTGCGGGAGATCATCCAGTGCGCCGCCATGACGAAGGGGACCATGCTCACTATGTCCTTCTTGTGCAGATGTTTTCTGCACTTCTTTGCAAACTGCACATCCATTTTGCCGTTCGCATTCAACTGGATGGGGCTGAGGACTGCATAGCGCCTGGTCCTTTCGAAGGCGTCCAGCATCTTTTCGAGGGTGTCCTCCTCCAGCCATGCGTCCTGGTTGAGGAGATACACGTAATCGTATCCTTCCTCGAGGGCCGCTTTCAATCCGGTGTTGTTCGCCGCACCAAAACCCTTGTTTTCGGTGTTTCTGACAAGCCTTACGCCGGGGAAGTGCTCTTCGATATAGTCGTCGCTGCCGTCCAGCGAGCAGTTGTCGACCACCATGATGTCGGGCTTGACGCTGGAGGCCTGCAGGCTGCCTATGCATCTGTCTATCCAATGCATGGCGTTGAACGTAACGACTATGGCAAGGATTCTAGGCATGGTGGTAACGCTTGAAGATATCTTTGGGTGAAAGCTGGTTGAATATGTTCGAACAGATGTTCCTGAATGTCTGGAGTTTTATGAGGTCCTCATCCGAGCGCGAGCGCTGCCAGCGCAGGCGCGCCTTTATGCGTTTGGAAGTTTCTGCGAGCCAGACTCCTGTGGCCATTAGGTAGAACCTTGACCTGCTGCCCCCGCTGAAATAGAGAAGCGAGCCCTTGACGGCCGCGGGGCGCACGGCAGGCGATATGCGGGATGCGGTGGTGCGCCACTTGTGGGTGACCTTCACTGCGGCATCCACCCAGAGTGTGTAGCCGTTGTTCACAGCCAGGGTGCCGAGCGCAATGTCTTCGGGGGTGAAGAAATATGTTTCGTCGAACCATCCCAGCTGCTCGAAGACTTCCGTCCTGATGAGGAAACAGGCTCCTGTGATGTTCCAGCTCCTGTATACTTCGGCAAACTCGGCCTTTTTACCTGTAACGTTGTCGATGGGCTCGGAATAGAGGTGCCACTGCTGGAGCACGTATTTGTGCGCGGGATACGGCGGACGTCCGCAGAGTTGCAGGCTGCCGTCCGCATTCACAAGTTTGGGGCTGACGATGGCCGTGTTCTTCGGCAGATGGTCGAAGTCGGCAAGAAGCTCGTCGATGACGGGTTCGCTGAACTCGGTGTCGTCATTAAGGACAAAGCAGAAACGTCCCTTTGCCTGTCTCAGTGCAAGATTGTTGTTTTCGGAGAAGCCTCTGATTTCGTCGCTCTCGATGAATGTGACCCAGGGGAAGTCGGCCTTTGCCCTGTTCAGGGCATCCTTGTCGAACATGTAGGCCACGACCATGCATTCGTAACTGACGGACGTGTACTGGCGTATGCTCTGAAGGCAAGGATAGAGGTTATCCATGCGGTTCATGCATACTATCACGATACTGACGTCGGGCCTGTTCATATCTGCTTCCTGAAAAGTCCGAATACGGCCGAGCCGCTGCCGGACATGGCTGCGTACACGGCTCCGCGCTCATACATTTCCGCCTTCAACCGTGCGATCTGCGGGTGAACCGCAAAGACGGTTTCCTCGAAGTCGTTCACAAGCAGATCTTTCCAATTCTCCACGCCCGCCTCCAGTATCACCTTCAGGCCCTGCCTGTCAGCGGAGGGGACAATGCCTCCATATGCTTCTTTTGTGCTCACATGAATGCCTTCCGGAATCCCGACCTTTATCTCATAGGGACTCAGGTCGATCCCGAAAGGGGAGAGCTGCTCGCCACGGCCCGTGGCGAACATGGGAGTATTGTATACGAAGAATGCGCAGTCGGAGCCCAGGCGTGCGGCATAGGCTGCGAGTTCCTCGTCTGTGAGTCCGAGATTGAAGAGCCCGGATATCATTCTCAATGCGAAGGCGCAGTCGGCGGAGCCTCCGCCGAGTCCGGCGCCCACGGGGGAGCCTTTCTGCATTCTGATCCTGACTGCCGGAAGGTCGGGGAAATCGGCCTTCAGCAGGCGCCATGCCTGCGCGGTCAGGTCTTTCTGAGGGTCCCAGCTGCAGTTCTCTATCTCGATATCCACTGCCCCTGCCGGCAGTGAGACGGGGGATTCCGTTATCTCCAGGGTGTCGTGGTAAGCATGGCACGGAACAAAGAGGGTCTCCAGGTCGTGGAAACCGTCCGGGCGTCTGCGCAGGACGTGCAGCCCGAGGTTTATCTTAACATTCGGATATGACAGCATCTCTGAGTTCTTCGGGCAGGCGTTCGAGTACCGGTGCAAGGAACGATATTATCTGCAGTTTGCGTGCATCCTTTTCAGGTATGCCGCGGGAACGCATGTAGAACAGTTCGTCCTCTCCCAGGAAACCGGTGGTGGCGCCATGCGAGCATTCCACGTCGTCGGCGTATATTTCAAGTTGCGGACGGCTTTCGGCTTTTGCCGTGGCGCTGAGAAGTATGCTGTGGTTTTCCTGGTAAGCCTTTGTTTTCTGTGCTCCGTGGGCCACGTAGATGAGGCCGTCGAACGATGCGTTGGCAGAGCCTCCGACTATGCCCTTGAAAAGCTGGCGGGAAGTGCACCCGCCAGAATTGTGGCGGACGTTAACGTCGAGCGTGACCTTCTCGTCGGATTTGCAGAGATAGAGTCCGGCCAGTTCGACCTCCGCTCCCGGTCCGTCGAGCGAGATGCCGATCTGTACATCTGCGGAGGTGCCGGGCAGGCAGACCAGCGTCCAGTCGAGCTTCTCGTTCTCCTTGAGGCTGACTTCGGCGGGGATCTCGTCCTTGCCTATTATGTATATCCTGCTAGCCATCTATTCCGTCAAAGCCTTCCTGCCAGATCCTGTCGGCGAGCTCCGGGCCGCCGGTGCGGACAATGCGCCCCTCCTTGAGTACATGCACCACGTCGGGGCGTATGTATTCGAGCAGTTTCTGGTAGTGTGTGATTATGATGAACGAACGCTCGGGGTTGCGGAGCGCGTTGACACCGTCCGCCACTATCTTGAGGGCATCGACGTCGAGGCCGCTGTCGGTCTCGTCGAGAATGCCGAGCGTGGGTTCGAGCATGGCCATCTGGAATATCTCGTTACGCTTCTTCTCTCCGCCGGAGAAGCCCACGTTGACTTCGCGCTTGGCGAATTCGCCCTTCATCTGCACGAAGGCCATCTTCTCCTTGAGAAGCTTGAGGAACTCGGCGGGCTTCAGCTCGGGCTGGCCCTGCGCCTTGCGGCGTGCGTTCAGGGCTGTCTTCATGAAGTTGGTTATGCTTACTCCGGGTATTTCGATGGGGTATTGGAAGCTCAGGAAGATGCCCGCCCAGGAGCGCTCCTCGGGGGAGAGCTCCAGCAGGTTCCTGCCGTCGTATTCTATTGTGCCTTCAGTTACCTTATAGTCGGGACGCCCGGTAAGGACGGCGCTCAAGGTGGACTTGCCGGCGCCGTTGGGGCCCATTATGGCGTGTACCTGGCCACGGCCGATGCTGAGGTCGACCCCCTTCAGGATCTCCTTGCCCTCAATGCCGGCGTGAAGGCCTTTTATTTCCAATAAATCATTGTTCATAATCCACAAAGTTCGCAAAAAGAATTCTGTTTACCAAGAGATAAAAATTGTCTATCTTTGCGCAAATTTTACAGCCCAATGAAAATTCTTGTAACAGGAGGAGCCGGATACATAGGCTCGCATACAATCATCGAACTCGACGCCGCCGGCCATGAGGTGGTGGTTGTCGACAATCTGTGCAATTCAAGCAGCAAATCCCTCGAGAGGGTAAGTTCCATCATAGGCAAGCCCATTCCCTTCTACCAGGTCGATATCAGGGACAGGAAGGGCCTCGACAAAGTCCTTGAGGAGCACAAGTTCGACGCCTGCATCCATTTCGCAGGCCTCAAGGCTGTAGGCGAGTCCTGCGTGAAGCCTTTCGAGTATTATGAGAACAATATCAACGGCACACTGGTCCTTATAGACGCCCTCCGTTCGCACGGATGCAAGAACATCATCTTCTCTTCATCCGCAACGGTATACGGCAATCCCGCCATCATCCCTATTACTGAGGAATGTCCCAAAGGCAAGTGCACAAACCCCTATGGCCAGACAAAGAGCATGCTCGAGGAGATCTTCATCGACATCCAGAAGGCTGACCCCGAGTGGAATGTGGTGCTTTTGAGGTACTTCAACCCCATCGGTGCACATAAGAGCGGCCTCATAGGCGAGGACCCCAACGGCATACCCAACAACCTCATGCCTTACATCACCCAGGTTGCTGTGGGCAAACGTGCCGAGCTTGGCGTTTTCGGAAACGACTACGACACCCACGACGGTACCGGCGTACGCGACTACATCCATGTGGTCGATCTTGCAAACGGCCACGTGAAGGCCCTGGAGGCCATCAAGCGTGGCTGCGGCCTGGCAATCTACAACCTCGGAACGGGTCATGGCTATTCAGTTCTCGACGTGGTGAATGCCTTCGTCAAGGCTAACGGCGTGCCTGTGCCTTACGCCATCAAGCCCCGCCGTCCCGGTGACATAAGCACCTGCTATTCCGACCCTGCAAAGGCTGAGCGCGAACTTGGCTGGAAGGCTCAGTACGGCATCGAGGACATGTGCCGCGATTCCTGGAACTGGCAGAAGAAGAATCCCAACGGTTACAGGGACTAGATGTACGTCGGCCTTATCAGCGACACCCACGGAGTTTTCAGCGAGGAATTCAAGGAGTTCCTCGCTCCTTGTGATGTGGTGTGGCATGCCGGCGACTTCGGCGGCGGCCTTTCCTTTGCAGACAGCATAAGGGAGTTCAAACCCCTGGTTGGCGTTGCAGGTAACTGTGACGGGCAGGATATCCGTCTGGAATACCCGAACCAGCAGGTTCTCAAGCTTCAGGGAATCACAGTCCTCATGACACATATCGGAGGGTCACCCGGACATTATGACCGCAGAGCGAAGGCGCTTATCGAAGAATTCCGCCCGGATGTATTTATATGCGGACATTCGCATATTTTAAAAGTGATGCATGATCATAAGTATAACATGCTGTATATCAACCCGGGAGCGGCTGGAATCCAGGGCTGGCACGTCGTCAGAACGGCCTTGAGATTCAAAATTGAGGGGGGAGAGGTAAAAGATATGGAAGTATTTGAGTTGCAGCGTGCTAACATATGCAAATAATTTATATATTTGCACACTTTTAAATTATTTTAATAATTGTATTACTTATGAAGAAGGTATTCATTTCTGTAGCAATGGTTGCAATGCTCATCGTTGCTGCATCTTGCGGAAACAACGCAAACAAGAAGGCCGCTGAGGCTGGTGAGTGCACAGAGTGCACAGAATGCACAGAGTGCTGCGCACAGAAGGATTCATGCTGCTGTGGCGACAGCACCTGCACAAAGGAATGCTGCGAGAAGTGCGGCGAGGGTTGCGAAGGTGAGTGCGACGGCGCATGCAAGGACTGCGAGAAGGCTGAATAATCAGTTCAACCGATAAATATGAAGGCGACCGGTAACGGCCGCCTTCTGTTTTTTTCTCTAACTGCAGCCATCCACTCAAAAATCACGGGCTTTTGTTTATATTTGCAAAGATATGGCAACCAAGACCAAAACAGTATGGTACTGCAGTTCGTGCGGTAATGAAAGTCCCAAATGGATGGGCCGCTGCCCCGCTTGCGGCGAATGGAACACTATGGTCGAGGCCCCTTCCGCTACAGGAAAGGGTACGACGGCATCCCGTGCCATAGCGGTAACGGCTGAACGTAAACCGCGCCAGCTCAAGGATATAGACTACAGCAACGAACAGCGCATAAGCCTGGGTATGGCTGAGGTGGACCGCCTTCTCGGCGGCGGCATTGTGCCCGGCTCACTCGTACTCATAGGCGGCGAGCCCGGTATCGGCAAGTCCACCTTGAGCCTGCAGATCCCCCTTCACTGCCAGGGGCTCAGGACATTGTATGTAACAGGCGAGGAGAGTGCAAAGCAGGTGAAGATGCGTGCCCAGCGTCTTGGCGGCGATGATTCAGGCTGCATGATATTCTGTGAGACCGAGGTCGGCGCAATCATCTCCGAGGCTTCCGCCATGAAGCCCGACCTGATGATAGTCGATTCCGTACAGACCATGTATGCCGAAGGTGTGGAGTCCACTGCCGGCTCAGTGAGCCAGATAAAGGAGGTTGCAGCCTCGCTGCTCCGGTTTGCTAAGGAAAGCGGCGTCCCCGTCATTCTCATTGGCCATATCACAAAGGATGGATTCATTGCAGGTCCCAAGATACTTGAGCACATAGTTGACGTCGTCCTCCAGTTCGAGGGCGAGAACCGAGGCTCCTACAGGATACTGCGCAGCATAAAGAACCGTTTCGGCAGCACTTCCGAGCTTGCTGTGTTCGAGATGACCGGTACGGGTCTCCGCGAGGTGGCCAATCCCTCGGAGATGCTTATCCCCATTCATGACCAGAGCCTCAGCGGAACCGCAATCGCATCGATGCTCGACGGTACCAGGCCTCTTCTTTTTGAGGTCCAGGCCCTTGTCTCTTCTGCAGTCTACGGCACGGCCCAGCGCAGCGCCACCGGCTTTGACGTGCGCCGCCTCAACATGCTGCTTGCTGTCCTTGAGAAGCGTGCCGGCTTCCGTCTGGGTGCAAAGGACGTGTTCCTCAACATGGCCGGAGGTCTGAAGATCAATGACCCCGCGGTCGACCTTGCAGTCGTGTGTGCCGTTCTGTCGTCAAACTTCGACTTCCCCATACCGGCGGATGTCTGCTTTGCAGGTGAGGTCGGCTTGAGCGGAGAGATACGCCCTGTAGGCCAGACCGACCGCCGCATCATCGAGGCCTCCCGTCTTGGCTTCAAGAAGATTTTTGTATCGTCCTACAACTCTTTCGAGCAGGCTCCCAAGGGAATACAGGTGGTCAAGGTACCTGACATCCCGGAACTGGTCAAAGCCCTCTTCAAATAATGGAACTTTTCTGGTCGGAGAATATCAGTGGCGGCACTGCCGTCCTGGATGCGGAGGAATCCGCCCACTGCGTGCGCGTGCTCAGGCATCGCGCCGGTGACGAGATATCGGTGATAGACGGTGCCGGTACGCTTTATTCCTGCCGTCTGGTTGTGGCCGATGCAAAGTGCGCCGAGGCCGCTGTCATCGGCAGCCAGTCCGGTTTCGGCGCGCATCCGTATAAACTGACTATGGCTGTTTGCCCTACCAAGAACATCGACCGCTTCGAGTGGTTTGCAGAAAAGGCCACTGAGGTGGGACTGGATGAGATAGCCCCTGTGTTCGGAGAGCATTCCGAACGGAAGGTGATAAAGACAGACAGGGTGCGCAGGATCGTGCTCAGTGCCGCAAAGCAGTCCCTGAAGGCTCTGATCCCTGTCGTTCCCGAGCCGGTGAGCGTTCTTGATTACATCGCTTCAGCCCCCGCAGGTGCGCTGAAGCTGATCTGCTATTGTGACGAAACCCTCCCGCGCGAGCAGCGGCTCAGCATCAAGGATGCCCTGGCCGCAGACGCGGATGAGATATGCATTCTCATAGGCCCCGAAGGTGACTTCTCTCCCAGGGAGGTCGGGGCCGCGTTCGCAGCGGGCTGGAAGCCCGTGCACCTCGGCCCCAGCCGTCTGCGCACCGAGACCGCCGCGTTTGCGGCAGTCACGGCGGTGTATATGGAGAAGGGTCTGTAACGGCGGGCTATTTTCCCACTTCGTTCAAGCACTGGATGTGGTCGTTCGGAACCTGCATTATGTTCCATGAGACCACGGCGCCCTCGTATCCGAACTCGAGTACGGTGTTCAGCGACTCGATGATGTATTCAGGAGTGGTGGGGGCGATCTTTTCGTCATAGATAATTTCTATTCCCGGGTATTTCTGACAGGGGAGGTCCTCCATGGCCGACAACTGTCCGCGGAGGAAGTCGACGTCGAGTGTCAGCTCCGGATATTCTTCCGCACCCGGTGCGCTCTGCCTCAGCAGGTCATAGTCGAAACCTATGCCTGCAGGAGCCCAGGTCATGCGGTAGAGCATGGGCTTGATGAAGTCGCAGTGCTCCGCAAGTATGCTGTAGTCCTGCCCTACAAACTGTGCTAGTACGGGCGCGAACAGGTCCAGGCCAACGATCATGCCCTTGCTGTGAAAATAGTCGCAGACTTTGGCGACCGAGCCGCTGACAATCTTTCCCTTTGCCTTGAAGAAGGCTTCGGCTGCCGGGTCCTCGAATGTGAAGCCGGTTTTTGGCTCGTAGGAAGTGACGGAGAAGAACTTGTCTCCCTTCTCCTCGTAAGCCTTTCTGACTTCTGCGAGGTCGACGCCTTCAGCCTTGTAGAGGGCCGTGCAGTTGTCGCAGCCGCAATTGAGGACGCCGTTTATGCCGCAGACGAACGACTGGGTGCGTATCCTGTCGAGGAAGACTCCGTCGAAATCCACATCAGCGAGATGCTCTTCATAGAAGTTGATGAGGTTGTCGATGTTGCTCTGCACCGTGGGGCAGTTGAACTTGAATCCGCCTCCTCCGGGGATGATGTATTTCGAAGGGACTTCGCCCCAGATGTCGACTGCAGGGATGTTCTCGAAGGCGCCTTCCGTCTCGGCGAACACAGGGAGATACAGGAGCATCTGGATGCCCTTGCTGTGAAGATATTCCCCGATCTGCCTGTACGGCTCCGGATCGGTGACCCAGCCTACGAGAACCTTCTCCAGGGGGATGATGCTGCCAACCTCGTCGATTCTGGCGATAATGTCCTCGGTAGGGTAGAACTGCTCGTCCCATTCGCCCATCGATACCTGTACGATGTATCCGGGAGTGTCGGCCTGGCTCTTTTCCGAGCAGGAGACTGCTGCCAGCGCAAGCAGTAGGAGAGGCAATAATCTTGAAATGTATTTCTGCATTGAGAGAGTGTTTATCCACCCCAAGATACGACTTCCGCGTGATACTTCCAAAATACCGGATATGGCAAAGATGCCGGAAACAGATGATGTGAGACATAAACACATTATATTAGCACATCGATTATGAAAAGGGTCCTGCTAATAGTTCTATGTCTTGCGTTTGTGGCGGTTGCGGCAGATGCAAGGGGCATCAAGTTATGCTTTACGGATTCGCCAAGTTCAGCCGACATCAAGTTGGCTTATACCGATAACTCTGTGGCTGCCGACATGAGCGTCTGGGTCGGACGTTATGCCGGATACACCGATGTCGACGTGTGCTTCGTGAACTGGCCCATCAGCGGCAGCTATGAAATCGAGCTGGTCAGCAGCCCCTATCAGGCTGATTATACCGTCTGCCTGACCAAGTCGGTGCTTTCAGCCGACGGCGTGCTGTATCTCTCCACGACCTTCTCCACAAGAAATAATCCCAAACATCCTCCCTGCCCACCCTCGCGTAAGCAGACGGAACCTTGAACGCACCGATCAGCAGCGGATTGCGGGCTGAAGGTGGCAGTCGGCTCAGACTGCCGTGACGCTGTCGGAACCGCCTCGTCATGCATTCGCATGACTGCTTCCACGTTACCCCCTGGCACTTATGTGCCCTCCCCTCGGGGGACTTATTCGCATGACTGCTTCCACGTTACCCCCTGGCACTTATGTGCCCTCCCCTCGGGGGACTTATTCGCATGACTGCATCTACGCCACCTTCAGGCACAACTACGTGCCTTCCCCTCGGGGGACTTATCACATCCTGTCCCTCTGTGCCGCCTCCCACCACCTTCACCCCGCAGTCGCTGCTAGCTCCGCCACGATTTCGCCGATTTTATTCCCGCAAACGGCAATCTCGCCATGATTCCCGCGATATCGTGCCCGCGAGCCGTCAAAACACACGTTCCGGGCATAATATCAGTTAAAACGTGGCAGAAACACGATTTCCGGGCATAAATCCGTCATTTTTATGGCGAGACCGATCTTCGTATCTCTGGATTTTATTGCCACAAGCCGTAACCATGCCACTTTGATATGAACCCGAAAGCTTGGACGTGCATCTACACAAAAATTTGCAACCCCGCTGTCAATTCCGGCCAACTTAAAGGTCAAATCCTGGCCGGAATAAGTGATTTGTCCAACTAATCGGGTTATTTTAGGCGACTGGCTTGTTATTTTGCTGTTTCGCCAAATAATAGTGATTATTTTGGCCAATCACATCTTCCTCGCCAATATCAAACCTTGTATTAGGCCGCTCACATAGTATTTGTCAGGAAAATGTCTTGACGAATGACGGTTTCGGAGCGCAGCGACATAGGGGGGCGGGGGATATGCCCCCGGACAAGGAAGCGTCCCGCTCGACCAAAACAAAAAGGACTGCGAATTTGTAGGACAGTCGAACACTGAATTCGGAGCGAAGCGACATAGGGGGTGTCGGGGGATATGCCCCCGGACAAGGAAGCGTCCCGCTCGACCAAAACAAAAAGGACTGCGATACGCAGTCCTTAATTTGTTTTGGGAGTAGCGGGAGTGGGTCACGATCCCACGACCTCCGGATTATGAATCCGACGCTCTAACCAGCTGAGCTACCCCGCCGTGTTGTTGAGATAGAAGGATTCGAACCCTCACTGACAGAGCCAGAATCTGTAGTGCTACCATTACACCATATCTCAATGTGTTTATTTCAATTCCCGCTACTTGCGCAAACGGGACTGCAAAAATACAACACTTTTAGAAAAATCCAAAAAAATAAATGATTTTTTAACGTTCAAGCATCGCTATCGCCCACACTTCGCAACCTTCGCATCGGCCGACGAATCCCAGCCTTTCCGTCGTGGTGGCCTTGACGCTTACCCTGGCGGGGGAGACGCCCATTATGTCGGCAAGCACTTCGCGCATCTGAGGTACGTATTTCCCGATCTTGGGAGCCTGCAGGGCGATGGTGATGTCGACATTGTTTATGTGCCAGTGGTTCTTCTCGATCATTCCCATGACGCGCTCGAGAAGGATCTTGCTGTCGATTCCTGAAAACTCGTCAGAAGTGTCGGGGAAGTGGTGGCCTATGTCGCCCAGGGCGAGCGCGCCGAGGATGGCGTCGCAAAGTGCATGGATGGCCACATCGCCGTCAGAGTGCGCCACGAAACCGACGGGAGATTCTATTTCCACTCCGCCCAGGAACATCGGCAGCCCCTCAGCGAGGGCGTGCACGTCATAACCTTGTCCTATTCTGTATTCCATAAATGAAACTTATTGTTAACATGCCATTATGCCGTCCTTGGAGATGTACTTGTCGTAGATCCATATTCCGGCGATGATTAAAATTATGGTGACGAATCCTGCAATTCCGTTCAGACCTATCGTAAGGTCGTTACCGCCCTCGACGAGCATCAGGACCAGCCCGGCCAGAGCGTTTATGGTGCCATGGAATATAGCTGCCGGGAAGACGGACCCGGACTTGAGCACGAGATATAACTCAATGGTTCCCAGTAGTATGCACTCTATGCACATCAGACCGACTCCGAGCACGGGATGCTGGGGATAATTGTGGCCGAGAAGGATGAGCGGCATATGCCATATGCCCCAGATGAAGCCGATGAACAGGGCCTTCTTCCAGAAACCGGTGCCTTCAAGCGCGCTGACCATGTAGTTTCGCCAGCCATATTCCTCGCCGAATGCAAATAGTGCGTTGATCGTACATCCTGCAAACAGTCCGCTTACCAGTTCCACGCCTATCAGAACAGCGGGCGGCATGCTTGACAGCTGTGCGTCAAGTGCGGCCGCCGCTGCTTCGTCCATGCCGAACTGGCTGACAATCTGGCCGGAGCCGTAGTGCAGCCTGACACCGGGCATGAGAGCGGAGATGAATATGCTGATTGCAACGGCAATGACGGGCAGCAGAAGTGCCACGAGCCAAGTCCGGTTGATCTTGAATCTTAGAAGCCCCGTGCTCTTGAAAGGTTCCTTGCGTATAAGTTGCAGTGCGCCTGCCACGATCATGGGGAACAGCATGTACATGCTTTCGATGACCGTATACAACAGTTTGTTGGCCTGGATGTTCCCGCCACTTGCATAGTATATGGCTCCGAATATCGCCCAGGAGAACAGACAAACGGCTGCTGAATAGGTCAATGCTTTCTTCATATATGCAAATTTAGGTAAAAATGTCTAATTTTGCATAATTGCGGGATTATGTCCCCCGTGTAGGATATTATGGCATTTTTCAATTTCTTCGGAGAAGGAGAACACAGGGTTTTCCACTACAGGCCCAGATACTATGATCCTGAGGAGCAGGAGAGGAAGCGCAAGTTCGGCGACAAGGACGCCGGAACTGAAGATAACACCGGAAAGGGTTACGTTCCGGGGTCCATCATCAAGAAGAGCCAGGCCGAGGGCCCGGACATGAAGTCGCATATGCCGATGATCAACAAGTATCTCGGAATCCTTTCGTTGATACTCATAGCGTTGATACTCTTCTATATAGCAAAATACTTCACCCTTCTGTAAATGGGCAAACTACAGGTACTTCCGGCACAGATCGCCAATATGATCGCCGCAGGCGAGGTCGTCCAGCGTCCGGCCTCTGTAGTCAAGGAGCTCATGGAGAATGCCGTGGATGCGGGCGCCGACCAGATTACGGTCATAGTCACCGATTCCGGACGCACCCTCATACAGGTCATCGACAACGGCTGCGGCATGAGCCCGGTGGATGCCACGCTCTGCTTCGAGCGTCACGCCACATCCAAGATCGCGACGGCCGAGGATCTGAACGACATCCTCACATACGGTTTCCGCGGTGAGGCGCTTGCTTCCATTGCGGCCGTTTCGGAGGTTACGCTCAAGACGAGACGTCCCCAGGACGAGACCGCAACCAAGGTCAGCGTCGAGGACTTCGGGAAGATCACCGCATCGAGCGTGGCCGCTCCTGTGGGGTCCAGCTTTGCTGTCCGCAACCTCTTCTACAACACCCCCGTTCGCAGAAAGTTCCTCAAGACCGACAGCGTGGAGCTGAAGCACATCATCGAGGAGTTCACCAGAGTCGCAATCCCTCACCCTGAAATAGCTTTCACGCTCACGTCCGGTGGCCGGGACATATTTGTCCTGAAGAAGGCGAAGTCGCTGAAATTCCGCATACTTGACATTCTTGGAAGCAATGTGGTGGGCGATATCGTCGACCTTGAGGCAAAGACTTCCGTCGTTGACATAAGCGGATTCGTCGGCAAGCCTGACGCTGCGCGCAAGACCCTCGGCAACCAGTACTTCTTCGTGGGCGGCCGCTTCTTCCGCAGCGCATATCTGCACAAGGCGGTGATGAAGGCATACGAGGACATGATTCCGGACGGAGTCACCCCGTCGTATTTCATCTTCCTCGACATCGACCCGCACAACATCGACGTCAACATCCATCCCACCAAAACGGAGATCAAGTTCGAGGACGACAACGTCATATTCCAGGTTCTTTACGCCTGCGTTAAGGAGACTCTGGGCCGCAACAGTTTCGGCGCATCGATCGACTTCGATACCGAGGGCGCTGTGGAGCTTCCCCAGCTGGGCGCAAGCTTCGACGAGTATAAGGGAGGCATGCAGGTTCCTCAGATGCAGCTGGATCCGAATTACGATCCTTTCAATTTCGGCAGCATGTCCGGCACGGCGCCGTCCGCTTCCCGCGATATCGCACCCAATTACGACTTCTCCAAGCATGTGGAGCCGAGCCAGAATTACGGAGCCCTGTTCGCAGAACGCACACTACCTTCGACGAGGACCATGGTGGTCCATGGAAAATACATACTCACCCCGGTGAATTCCGGAGTTATGATGGTGAACGTACGGCGTGCCCGTGAGAGGATACTCTATGAGCGTGCACTTGACGCTTTGTCAGGCCGCCAGCATGTCACTCAAACAGCGCTTTTCCCTGTAGAAGTGCAGGTGGGAGCCGCCCAGCAGACAATTTTCATCCAGAATGCCGACATGCTGTCGCAGCTTGGTTTTGACATTTCGCCGGTCGGCACGGATAGTGTAGTGGTAGGTGGCGTCCCTGAAGGGTACAGCTGTGAAACCGGCAAGGTTCAGCAGATGGTGCAGGACCTGATGCTCGTGCTTGACGACGGTGGATCGCTGGAAGAGGTCATGAGGCAGCAGATGGCGTCCCGCTTCGCCACGCTTGGCGCCAGCGGCGCCGACAACCTTACGGATCCTGTGGAGGCCCAGCGGCTCATCGACACCCTTTTCGGGTGCAGCAACGCGGAGCTCACCCCAACGGGGCGAAGGATAGTTTCGATCATGAGCATCGAAGAAATGGACAAAAGATTTTAACTGCAGATGAGTTATTACTACGACAGCAACGGCGGAGGAAGGGGATTTCTCGGAAATACTCCCAGAGTCACCCGTAACCTTATCATTATCAACATAATAATATTCGTAGCAACCGTCCTTGCCGAGCGTGTTATGCACAATGACATATTCGGAAGGCTGTTCGCCCTTTATCCGATATCCAGCCCGTACTTCCGCTTCTGGCAGCCTGTCACCTACATGTTCATGCACGGTGGCATATGGCACATCCTGTTCAACATGTACACGCTCTATATCTTCGGTAGCGTTGTGGAGCGCATGATAGGGGAGAGGAAGTACCTTCTCTTCTACTTCATCTGCGGCCTCGGTGCGGCGGCCCTCCAACTTGGCGTTCAGTCGATACAGGGCTCGTTCGCATGTACAGTGGGAGCATCAGGAGCCATTTACGGTCTGCTCATCGCCTATGCCATGCTCTTCCCCCAGAGCAAGCTCACCCTCATATTCCCTCCTGTCACTCTCAGTGCAAAATGGATGGTCATAGTGTTTGCAGGCATAGAGATCCTTACCAGCATCGGTCCGCTTGATGACGGCATTGCACACCTTGCCCACCTCGGCGGAATGCTCTTTGGCTGGCTGCTTATAAAGTATTGGAAATCAAAAGGAACACTCTTCGACAGAGAAAACTTATGAATAACAGGGAAATAATCGACGAAGCAGTCAAGGTGCTTCGTGAAGGCGGCGTCATCCTTTATCCCACCGACACTGTGTGGGGCATAGGCTGTGATGCAACGAATGAAAAGGCGGTGGCCAGGGTGTTCGAGATCAAGCGCCGTTCGGAGGCCAAGTCGCTCGTGCTTCTTGCGTGCGACCTCGACATGGTGGCCAAGTACATCAAGGAAATACCCTCGATAGCCATAGATCTGGTCGAGGTCAACGATGCTCCCATGACCATCATCTATCCGGGAGCCCAGTATCTTGCGCCCAATGCCGTGGCGGAGGACGGGAGCGTGGGCATCCGCATCCCGCTTGTTCCCGAGGAGGAAGCCGGTACTCTGAAAGGCGCGGACTTCACAAGGGAGCTTGTCCGCCGTCTGCGCAAGCCTCTGGTAAGCACCAGCGCCAACATTTCAGGCGAGCCCACCCCGGCGAACTTCTCCGAGATCTCCGAGGAGATAAAGAGCGCCATGGACTATGTGGTTCCGAAGAATGTCGACAACGGGTCGACGGGCCGCCCCAGCCAGATAATCAAACTGGGCCTCGGCGGCGAGGTCGAGATAATCAGGGCATAGCCATGAATAAGCTGGCCTCCATCCTCCTTGCACTGGGACTCTGCGCTTCCGCGTCAGCCTCGTCCGACGGCCAGTGGGCCGTGGTGAACCTTTCCGGCTGTTTCGTCAGGAACGCCCCGTCCTATGAGGCCGGGCTTGACACCCAGGCCCGCATGGGAGACGTGGTCGAAGTGCTGGAGAAGGACAGTTACTGGTGCAGGATAGCCACTCCGGAACCCTACGAAGGCTGGACCACCGATATGGCTGTTGTCTGCATGACCGATGACCAGCTGGCGGCATACAATGCGGCCCCGAAGTGGATGTGCGTGGCTGAATATTCCCATATCTACCTGCAGCCTTCCACGGATGCGGAGCGTCTCTGCGATTTTGTGATGGGAGATGTCGTCCGCAAGGGGCGTCCCTGCCGTTCAGGAGACTGGAAGAGTGTAATCCTCCCTGATGGCCGTTGCGGATGGGTTGAGGCAGACGATGTCCAGGACTTGCGGGAATGGACCGCGAGCCGCGAGTGCACAGCAGAGAACGTGATCGCCCTCGCAAAGAAGTTCCTCGGCGTGCCCTACATGTGGGGCGGAATCTCCCCGAAGCACTTTGACTGCAGCGGCCTCACCAGGTTCTGCTTCATGATGAACGGACTCCAGCTTCCCCGCGACTGCTCGAAGCAGATCATGGCCGGCCGCCCTGTTCCGTTCGACCTTGACAGCATGGAACCCGGCGACCTCATCTTCTTCGGCAACCCAGATACCGGCCGTCCCAGTCATGTCGGCATATATCTGGGCGATGGCAGGATGATACATTCGTCGCAGGTGGTCCGCATCAATTCTCTCAGGGAGGGCGACCCCGACCGATATACCGGCAAACCGGTCGTTGCGGTGCGCCGTATCATCAATTAAAAAAATTCGTATATTTGCAAAATATACAAGCAATTCTAAAAACAGATATTATGAACTTAAGAGACATCAAGAAAGACATTGACTACGTTCTTAGTGCATTTCTCGAAGACTGCGCAGTAGTTGCAACCATCAACGACAAGGCATCCGTAGAGGAGGTTGAGAAGCTTTACGAAGAGGCCGTTGACCTTTACAACGAGCTCCGCGACAAGGCAGCAGCAAAGTATGAAGGCAGCGCAAAGGCACACTTTACCGGTCTTCGCAAGGAGATTCTCGAGCGTACCAATGACCTCTATATCAAGCTCAGCGACACCGTAAAGAAGGCAAACGCATAGCTTGAAAAGAATCATACTCATAATTGTTGCAATTGCGCTTCTGCTTTCCGGCAGGAGCGCAATTGCCGCAGTACCGCAGACGGCCGCGCAGCGCAGCGTCCAGTCCGCATTGGCTAAGGAGCCGTTCCGCTCCGGCGCCTGCGGAGTGCTTGCGGTGCGGATGAACGGCGACACCCTCGTATGTGTCAACCCAAAGCAGCGTCTCGTGCCCGCTTCCAACATGAAGCTTGTCAGCACCGGCCTCGCTCTCAAGAGGTTCGGCCCTGATTACCGTTTCACCACCACACTTGCCTACAGCGGCGAGATAGTCGACAGCACTCTCGTGGGCGACCTTTACATCTGCGGTGGCGGCGATCCTACGATCGGTTCCAAGTCGGAATGCGCCAGGCAGATTGCCGACACCTTCAACGGATGGACGGCCATCATACGGCGTGCCGGCATCAAGTCGGTCAAAGGGCGTGTCCTCGGCGACCCGAGATTCTTCGGTGACCCCAGCTCGGACAATATGGGAGCCTCGTATGAGGACATCGGCACTGCATATGGAGCCGGTCCCACAGGACTGAGCTTCTTCGAGAACCAGCAGATGTTCTTCGTGTCTCCCGGGTCCGCGGTAGGCTTGAACGTCATCATTAGCCCGCGCTATCCGTCAACCCCGTGGATGCAGTATTCCTGTGCTGCAAAGACGGCTGCTGCACGCACATCCAACACGCTGTACTATGTGTGCACGGAGTTCGCGCCCATTGGCGAAATCCGCGGTGCATTCCCCATCGACCGGAAGGGCTATACGCTCGAATGTGCCAATAAGTTTGGCGCTTACACCTGCGCCTACTATTTCTGGAAGCATTTGAATACCAACGGAATACCCGTTGAGGGCTATGGCGATGTCGCCCCCCGCGGCTTCATCCGCACCGACCTCGACTTCGCCCGCAGCGGCAGCCGTGCTCCGTCACTTGGCTCGCTCAAGGTCATAGGCACGTCAAAGTCTCCGTGCCTTTCCGACATAGCTTCCGACACCAACGCCCATTCCGACAATTTCTTTGCCGAGACCCTCTTCAGAATGCTTGGCAAGGACGAATTCGGCAGCAGTCTGCAGGACTCCTGCCGTGTTGCGGCGAACAAGATGCTCGCCGATATGGGAATCCGCACGGACCAGTGCGTCGACATTTACGACGGCAGCGGCCTTTCCCGCAAGAACTATGCTTCCGCGTCGTTCTTCGTTGCCTTCCTCCGTGCCATGGCAAAGAGCAGCGTCTTCCGTCCGTACTATGCATCGCTTCCTCAGCCGGGACAGCAAAGAAGCAGTCTGGAGAACCGTTTCCGCGAGGCGCCTGAAAGCCTGAAGAACCGCATTCACATGAAGAGCGGCTCCATGAACGGCGTCCGCTGCTTCAGCGGTTACATCGACAGCCCTGACGGTGACCCTTCCCATATGGTCGTGTTCAGCGTCCTGACCAACAACATCACCAAAAGTTCCTACACGGTTTATCCTCTGATAGACGACATTATCGCAGCTATAGCTGCGGAAAACTGATAAAATTTCTTAAATTCGCAGATTATGCGCAAATTGACGGCTCTCATATTGCTTTCTGTCTGCCTTGTCGCCTGCAACACCATCCAGTCGATCATACACGACGACGAGGTGGTAGCCCGCGTCGGCCAGGAGAAGCTGTACCTCTCCGATGTGGAGAAGTACATACCCGAGTTCGTCTCTGCGGAAGACAGTCTCAATCTCGTCCGCCAGTACATAAACTCGTGGGCTACCGAGATCCTCTACCAGCAGGTTGCGCAGGAACAGCTCTCGGAGGATGAGATGGACGTTACGTCGGAGCTCGAGGACTACCGCCGCAGCCTCCTCAAGTTCCGCTATGAACAGCGCTATATCAACGACCGTCTCGACACTCTTGTCACCGACAGCCAGGTCGAGGCGTATTACGCTGCTCATCCCGAGCATTTCCAGCTTGAAAGGCCCGTGCTGAAGGTCCGCTTCCTCGACATCGACAGAAAGTCCCAGTCAAAGGACAAGATAGTGAAGCTCATGTCTTCAGACAAGTTCGAGGACAACGAGGAGGCTGCCGCACTGGCATCCAGCGCCGCCCTGAAATATTTCGACAACACGGCAAACTGGACCGACGCCATCGTCCTGGCCCGCGAGTTCGGCACCGACTATGCCGACATGCTCGCCGCAATGAGGGGCAAGGTCATCAAGATAGAACCTGCCGACAGGGACGATGTGATGATAGCATACGTTGCCGATATCAGGAAGAATGGCGTGGCTCCCATCGAATACGTGAAGGATAGGATCTGCGATTATATACTCAGTGCAAGAAAGCAGGAGCTCCTGACAAGTTTGGAACAGGACTTGCTTGAAGATGCGCTCGACCGCAAAACATTTGTAATTTATTAGTGAGATGAAGAATCTTTTTAGAATATCGGCCTGCCTTGCGCTTGTGCTGCTCAGTGCAACAGTGTCGGCACAGAAGTACAGAGGCGTTGTCGACAAGACAGTGGCCGTTGTGGGAAATGAGATGATAACCTTGTCCGAGGTGGAGAGCGAAATCCAGATGATGCGCGCCCAGGGCGTCGCATCCGACTACAGCGCCCGCTGCGAGCTCCTCGAGACGATGATGACGGCCAAGCTCTTCCTCATGCAGTCGAGGGTGGACTCGCTCGAGGTAAACAAAGACATGGTGGAGGCCAACCTGAACCAGAGAATGGACCAGGTCCTCACCGCACTCGGCGGAGAGGAGGAGGTTGCGGAGTATTTCCACAAGCCCATATACAAGCTGCGCCAGGAGTGGCGTGAGCAGATCGAAGATCAGACCCTCACCCAGCAGGAGCAGGCGGAGATCGCCCAGAAGATTCCTGATGTAACTCCTTTCGATGTAAGGAATTTCCTCGACACCGCAGCAGTTGAGACGCTGCCCCAGATTCCGGTGAAGTACAAGATGAGCCAGATCTGCGTCTATCCCGACAGGGAGGCGGCTGCACTTGCAATCAAGGAGAAGCTTCTCGACATCCGCGAGCGCATCATCAACGGCGAAAAGTTCTCGACACTGGCCCGCCTCTATTCGGAGGATCCCGGCAGTGCACGCAAGGGCGGCGAGCTTGGAATGGCATCGAAGAACATCTTCTGGCCTGTGTTCTCAGATGCTGCAATGGCGCTCAAGCCCGGTGTCATCTCCCAGATAGTGGAGACCCCCGACGGCTTCCATATCATCGACGTCATCGAGAAGAAGGGCGACATGTTCAACGCCCGCCACATCCTCATGAAGCCCAAGTATACTTCAGAAGACCGCGACAAGGCATTCCATCGCCTCGATTCCATCAAGACCGCCATCGATACCGGAAAGATCTCCTTCGAACTTGCAGCCCGCTTCTATTCCGAGGACCCTGCATCCCGCACCAACGGCGGACAGATGGCCGATCCTCATACCGGTTCCGCATATTTCGAGATCGACCAGATCAAGCCCCAGGACTATGAGGCCGTCAAGGACCTCGAGGAAGGTCAGATTTCCGACCCCATCGAGTCTCTCGACAACGAGGGCCGCAACGGAAACCTCGTCTACAAGATTGTCCGTCTCGACAAGATAGTGCCGTCCCACACAGCAACGTTCGAGCATGACTATTCGGAACTGCTCGGTCAGGTGACGAACATCAAGCAGGCCGAGGCAATTGGCAAGTTCATCAAGGAAAAGATAAAGACCACTTACATAGTCATCGATCCGCTGTTCGCTGACTGTGAGTTCTCAGAAAGCGGATGGTCAGAAAAAATCAGAAAAGACTGACGACCGCATCGCTCCTGCTTCTGCTTTGCGCGATAGGAATGTCTGCCCAGAACAATAATTCCGGGCAGGCTGATTCGCTTGTACGCCTCGAGAACGCAAAGTCGATCGAGCTCATAGAAAAGAACGGGCGGACCTACCGCAAGGCGATAGACGCCACCTTCCTCCATAACGGCACTTATCTCATAAGCGACACCGCTCTCTGGAGCGTAGACCAGAAGATCATCAACTGCTGGGGCCATGTCAAGCTAATGCAGGAGGAGACCGAGCTTACTTCAGACAAGCTCGACTATCTCATCGACGAAGACCTCGCACAGTTCAGGGGTACGCTGGTTCAGCTCCGCAACCGTAAGGACAACATCCTGAGGACCCGCAATCTCGATTACAACACAAGGGACAGTATCGCGCTTTTCCGCGACGGTGCCGCCATGAGGGACAAGGACGGGCAGGTCATAGAGAGCCGCGAGGGCAGCTATGACTCCAAGAGGGAGATTTTCACATTCAGGAACGATGTGGACATGTACACCGATTCCATCTTTGTCAAGACTTCGCTCCTGGAATACGATTCGGCTCATAACAGGGCACGTTTCCTTGCATATATAGATTTCTGGAAAGAGGGTAACATGCTCTCTGCCGGCGGTGGCTGGTACGACCGCAACGTCGAGACCTTCTTCTTCCGCCAGAACGTACACGGACTCTCCGAACAGCAGGAGACCTGGAGCGACTCCCTTTACTTCTACAGGGTTCCGCAGGATGTGATGCTGTGCGGACGTGCCCAGGTGCAGGATACCTCCCGCCATGTGGCGGGAATGGCGCACCGCATCTTCTATCAGGACAGCCTTGCGAAGGTTACACTTACCGGCGAGGCCGCAGTGGCACTGCGTACCAACCAGGAAGGAAAGATCGACACCCTTTATGCTGGTGCCGACTCCCTCATCTACTGGACGCTCAAGATGTGTGACATTCCTGAAGACGAGATAAAGGCTTCCGAGGCACGCCTGGGCGACATGACTACCGACCCTGTCATGGAGTACAGGCGCCAGGCTGCGAAAGCGGCGGCCGAGGCTGCTGCCAAGGCCAAGGAGGAGGCCATGAAGAACGACCCCAACCTGGCCGGCGCCGAAGCTGCCAGGAAGGCACAGGAGGCGGCTCAGCAGAAGGGCGCGCCCAAGGCTGCCGACACACCGGCGCCTGCGCTTAAGAATGCTTCGGACACTTTGGCCTCAGGTGTGGATTCGCTTGCAGGCAGACGGCCCGCTGCCTCAAGCAGGGATTCACTTGCGACCAGCCTTGACTCCCTCGGTGCAGGTCTGGATTCCCTCGGTGCGGGCCTCGATTCTTTGGCGTTGGCTGATACCATTGCAGTGGAGCCTCCTAAGGACACTACAAAGGTTGGCTTTATGAAGGCAGTGGGCCATGTGAAGATTTACAGGCAGGACCTTCAGGCAAAATGTGACTCCTTGCGTTATTGCGACCTCGACTCCATAGCAAGATTCTACAAGGAACCCGTGGTATGGAACGACGGCAACCGCCAGTATTCCGCCGATTCGCTCGCCGTGCTCGTGCGCGACGGAGGCATGGACAGGGCCAGCCTGATGTCGAATGCCTTCATCCTTACCCAGGAGGATTCCCTGCTCTTCGATCAGATCAAATCCACTGAAGTCATGGCTTTCTTCGACGAGGAGTCCCAGCTGAAGCGCTTCGATGCGCTTGGCGGTGCAACGGCCATGTTCTTCCTCCAGGAGAACGATACATTCGCAACAGTCAACAAGGTTGAATCGAAGATGCTGTCCGCGATGATGAAGGACGGCACCCTCGACAAGGTCTTCTATTTCGACAGCCCCAAGAACGACGCATACCCCGTTGCCCAGATGCCTGTTCAGGAACAGCGCATGAAGGGCTTCAACTGGCAGCCTGAGAACCAGCCCAGGAGCAAGGACGACATCACAACCCTCGAGCTGAAGGCCACCGAGCGCGAAAGGTACGAGGCAAGGCCTCATGCAAAGTTCAAGCAGACCGACATATACTTCCCCGGATACATGAAGAGCGTATATGCCGCCATTGATTCGGCCAAGCTCCGCAAGTCGCAGCCGCGCGAGACCCTTCAGGAGACTCCGGTGGACGAGGTGGCCGACACAGTGGGACTGACGATACTTGACGACCCCGGCCGCCTGTCGGTTTCCGGGCAGGGCGATTCACTTGCAGTCGCCGTTTCAGATTCCCTTTCTGTAATGTCTGATTCGCTTGCCGTTGCCGCAGATTCGCTGCAGACGGCCGCCGACAGCCTTTCTGCAGCTCCCCGGGAACTCTCCGAGCGCGAGAAGAAACTTGCCGAGAAGAAGAAAAAGCAGGAGGAGGCGGAGCTGGCGCGTCAGCTGCGCATAGCACAGCGCGATGCGCGCTGGGCTGAGCTTGATGCCAAAGATGCTGAAAAAGCCGCGGCCAAGAAGGAGAAGAAGTTGGAGAAAAAGCGCAAGCGTACACGCAGGGCGCTGAAGTTCAAGCAAAAGGAGGAAGCTTCCGATGCCGAGAAGCTCCAAAAGTATATTGAACGATACGAGAAACAAAAAGCCCGTAAAGATGAAAGAAAACAAGAACCTGAGCCTTCCGGAGAACGCGCATCGGAAGTTGAAACCGGGCGAGAGCTACCGCCCGTTGTTAGGACCAGAGAGTAAGCCCCTCGAGGTCACGCCGTATTCCGTGACCATGGGACTCCTGATGACAATCATTTTCTCTGCCGCAGCCGCTTACCTTGGACTCAAGGTCGGCCAGGTCTTCGAGGCAGCGATCCCTATCGCCATCATAGCAGTGGGAATGACGGGCGCCCTCGGAAAGAAGGGCGGACTCGGACAGAACGTCATCATCCAGAGCATAGGCGCCTGCTCGGGTGTTGTTGTTGCAGGTGCGATCTTCACGCTCCCCGCAATCTACATCCTCGGCCTCGACGTCAACTTCTGGCAGATGTTCATGAGCTCGATGCTCGGCGGTTTCCTCGGAATCCTCTTCCTGATACCTTTCCGCAAGTATTTCGTAAAGGAGATGCATGGTCAGTATCCTTTCCCTGAAGCTACGGCAACCACGCAGGTTCTCGTCAGCGGCGAGGGCGGCGGCGAAGGCGCCAAGACCCTGCTCGCCGCAGGTCTCATAGGCGGACTCTATGATTTCGTGGTCAGCACATTCGGCGCCTGGGCGGAGACCATCAGCACCACCTTCACCCACTGGGGGCAGGTTGTGGCCGACAAGGCAAAGGTCGTCCTCAAGCTCAATACCGGTGCGGCAGTGCTCGGTCTCGGCTATATCATCGGCCTCAAGTATGCGTTCGTCATCTGCTGCGGATCATTCCTCGTATGGCTTGTCATCATCCCTCTGATGAACCTCATCTGGGGCGGCAACGTCATCGACCTGATGCACACCGGCATTACGCAGACCATCGGTCAGATGTCTCCCGACATGATATTCAAGGAGTATGCACGCCATATCGGTATCGGCGGCATTGCGACCGCCGGCATCATCGGCATCATAAAGAGCGCCGGTGTCATCAAGAGTGCCGTGGGCCTCGCTGTGGGTGAGTTCAAGCACAAGGATGCGTCCGCCGCTCCTGAAGACCGCACACAGGAGGATCTTCCCATGAAGACCGTCGTCTTCGGAATCGCGATCGCCCTGCTTGCCATCTTTGCATTCTTTGCTTTTGGCGGAGTAGTTAACAGCATCTGGCAGGCCCTCATCGGCCTCGTCATCGTTGCCGCCATCGCATTCCTCTTCACTACCGTGGCTGCCAATGCAATCGCCATCGTGGGTTCCAACCCCGTCAGCGGCATGACCATCATGACCCTTATCATCACGGCTCTCGTGCTGGTTGCAGTGGGCCTGAAGGGCAATGCCGGAATGGTTGCTGCAATGGTTATCGGCGGCGTGGTCTGCACTGCGCTCAGCACGGCAGGCGGTCTCATAACCGACTTCAAGATCGGTTACTGGATCGGCACCACTCCCAGGAAGCAGGAAGCTTGGAAGTTCGTGGGCGTTGCAGTTGCTGCCGCAACCGTCGGCGGTGTGATGCTCATTCTCAACAAGACTTACGGATTTGTGGGTGAGGGCGCGCTTGTTGCTCCTCAGGCAAATGCGATGGCAGCCGTCATCCAGCCTATGATGAACGGTGGAAGCGCACCCTGGCTGCTCTACGGCATAGGTGCGGTGATCGCCATAGTTCTCAACTTCTGCAAGGTGCCTGCTCTCGCATTCTGCCTTGGCATGTTCATTCCTATCGACCTTAACCTTCCTCTGCTCCTCGGCGGCGCAATCTCATGGTTCGTCGGCAGCCGCAGCAAGGACGCTGCAGTGAACGCGGAGCGTCAGGAGAAGGGTACCCTCATCGCCAGCGGATTCATCGCAGGCGGTGCACTTATGGGCGTTGTTTCCGCAATCCTCAAGTTCGCCAAGGTTGACTGGTGGATGAACGGCTGGAACACCGTTGCTGACGGCCATGTGGCTTCCGGTGCACAGGCAATAGCAATAATACCCCTTGTGCTGATATGCGCATACATCATCTGGGCTTCAATGAGAAAAAAGAAATAATATGGAAAAGATACTTGACAGATTCCTGCGTTATGTGGCAATAGATACGCAGTCAAATGAAGACAGTGAAAGCCAGCCTTCCGCTGCAAAGGAACTTGACCTGCTGCGTCTTCTCAAGGACGAGCTTGTGGCTCTCGGAGTACAGGCCGAACTTGACGAGTATGGTTATGTGATGGCAAAGATTCCCGCATCCGCAGGATGTGAGAATGTCCCCGCCATCGGCTTCATCGCCCATGTGGATACAGCTCCCGATGCTTCAGGCGCTGGCGTCAAGCCTCAGATCATCCCTGATTATGACGGTTCGGCCATTGCCCTCAAGGGTGTGCCCGGCCTTTTCCTCGACCCCACCGACTTCCCCGAGATACTTGCTCATAAAGGCGAGACCATAGTCACCACCGACGGCACGACCCTTCTTGGTGCTGATGACAAAGCAGGAGTTGCCGAGATCATGGATGCAGTGCAGTATATCTGCGCTCATCCCGAGTTCAAGCACGGTCCTCTCTGCATAGGATTCACACCCGACGAGGAGATCGGCCGCGGAGTGGTCAAGTTCGACGTGGAGAAGTTCGGTGCAACCTACGCATATACCATGGACGGCGGTGAGGTAGGCGAGTTGGAGTTCGAGAACTTCAATGCTGCAGCTGCAACCATCCGTATCCAGGGCCGCAACGTGCATCCCGGCTATGCAAAGGGCAAGATGAAGAACGCCATCCGTATTGCGGAGGAGTTCGATTCCCTTCTGCCCGTAGAGCAGAAGCCCGAGTACACACAGGACTATGAGGGTTTCTTCCACCTTATCGGTTTCTCCGGCACCGTGGAGGAGGCTACTATTAATTATATTATAAGGGATCACGACCTTGCACTTTACGAAGAGCGCAAGGAGGTTGTCCGCCGCTGCGCCGATTTCATCAATGCAAAATACGGTGAGGGCACGGCGGTGGCCGAGATACGTCACCAGTATTATAATATGAGGAAGCAGGTTGAGCCCCATTACCATATAGTGGAGAAGGCCGTGAAGGCCATGGAGATGGCGGGTATCAAGCCCCATATCCAGCCCATACGTGGTGGTACCGACGGTGCTAACCTGAGTTTCAAGGGGTTACCTTGCCCGAACATATTTGCGGGTGGCCTGAACTTCCACGGCAAGATGGAATGGGTGCCCGTGGAGAGCATGGAGAAGGCGTCAAAGGTAATCCTTAACATAGTTAAGCTTTTTGCAGAGTAAATCTTGGCTTTTTGCGGCGGAAACGCCATATTTCTCAAAAGAAATTGAAAAAAACGCCAAAATAATTTGCATCATAAAAAAAAGTTTGTACCTTTGCCGTCCCTTTCGGAACTGAATGTTCTGAAAACGGGAAAAAACCAAGATCATTGACAATACTGAGAGAGATAACGAGGTAAAAAAAGAAGTTAGAGATTAAAGTCTGATTATTTTAATGAAATTCGAGTTTTTTCGAGTTGCGAAATAAGGGACTGCAATTTCATAAGGCAAAAACGAGACAAAGTCGCACTGAGAGATCAGTGAGGCATTGATTCACAAAGTACGAGAAAGAGAACAAGAGCGAACGGAGGATGCCTTGG
>JAZUFA010000029.1:0-15896 GCA_045640445.1 Candidatus Cryptobacteroides sp.
CTCGAGCAAGACGATTGCGCGGGACCTTACTGGTATGCGGTATGTCCAGAAGATATCCAAAGACAAGCATGTGGTAATACAGATGGACACGACCTATTGGGGACGCAACTTCGGGCTGATGGTAATCAAGGACTCGCTGCGCAAGAAGATACTGTGGAGGAGGTATGTCACGCATGAGACGATTGCCGCTAATGTTCCGATCATTTCACCCCCTTTCGCTGGGACCTTCCTTGATTAGAGGGGTTTTCCTGGAAGGTGTCCGCCTTTTCGTTGGGACCTTCCTTGATTTCGTGGTTATTCCTGGAAGGTGTTGCTCTTTCCCCCGGGACCTTCCTTATTTCCGAGAGTTTTCAAGGAAGGTGTCCGCCTTTTCGTTGAGACCTTCCTTATTTCCGAGAGTTTTCAAGGAAGGTGTCCGCCTTTTCGTTGGGACCTTCCTTGATTTGAGGCCTTTCCCTGGAAGGTGTTGTCATTTTCCACTGGGACATTCCTTGATTCGCGGGCGTTTTCCTGGAAGGTGTCGTCCTTTTCGTTGGGACCTTCCTTGATTTGAGGCATTTTCTTGGAAGGTATCGTCATTTTTACTCAGGACTGGGCACGAAAATGCGGAATATCGTTCCCGGTCCCACTTCTGAACCGGGGACCTGACACGTTAATCCATCAAATCGTGTCAAGTCCCCTGGTGTTGTACGAAACCTTTAAATTACTGGAAAGAATGCGACTCTGCCGGCCTAAAATGAGGCTTCAAATTGGCGGGAATGATGTGATTGGCCAAAATAATCACGAATTGTTGGCGAAACAGCAAAATAACAAGCCCGGCGCCTAAAAGAAAGCGATTAGTTGGCCGAATCACTTCTTACGGCCAGGATCGAGCCTTGTTTTAGGCCGTTGTTGGTAGCGTGGTTGCATATTTTGGTTAAACACACGTCCATACTTTCGGGTTCATATCAAAGTGGCACAACCGCAGGCTTGAGTCAATAAGATCCAGAGACACGGAGCATGGGTCCCGCCATAAAAATGACGGATTTATGTCCGCAAATCGTGTTTCCGCCACGTTCTGGCTGATATCATGCCCGGAACACGGGTATATACGGCCTGCGGGCAAGATATCGAGGGAATCATGGCGAGAATGCCGTTTGCGGGAATATAATCGGCGAAATTATGGCGGAGCTTGTGAATCGCGAAAATGGAATTGATGAAATCATGGCGGAGATAGCAGCGGCTGCCGGGTGGAGATCTTTTCAAGATTTTGTCAGCTTACGCGAGGGTGGCAAAGGAGGAAGGTTGGCACTGAGCGGTGCCAACAGTCAGGTTGGTGAGGGTGCTAGAGTGCGAGGGTGGAGTGCGGCACCGCAGCCGGACTTGCGTCCGGCTGCTAAAGGAATTAGCCCCGCTCGGTTGACATTCGGAGCGCAAGCGACGCTCCCCGTCCCGAGGAAGGGGTTGGGGGAAGGGTAACGTAATAGCTACTTGCGAAGCGTATGCTGAGTCCGGCCGGCACTTGCCTTTTGCCCAGTCAGGGACGCCCTCAGCCAGTCGGCATCCGCCGCCAGCCTGGGGCTTGGGTGAAAAATGGAGTTTGGAGAGAGTCCTTCTGTCCGGCTTAGGGACGCCCTCAGCCAGTCGGCATCCGCCGCCAGCCTGGGGCTTGGGAGTTATTGAGAAGAGGTGGTTTATTGTAAGGCGGTGCACATATAGTGAAAATGTTTGACAGTATATGTGCGGTGAATTTGGCGGGATCGGCTTTCTGGTAGCTTAGGAAGGCATTTCGGGGAATTTGAGCGCACATATAATGGCTCACTTTTGCAGTTTATGTGCAAATATCATTGGGGTTGGGATTTTGCATGGGGACGGTCAGGGCTGGAGGGGCTTTTCGAGGAAGGTGACGGCGTTTAACTCATGGTGGGGGCAGGGATTCGAGGGCCCTGTGGGGAATGGGGTTGGGATTCTACATGGGAGCGATCAGGGCAGAGGGCTGTTCGAGGAGGGATTGGGTGGCGGGAGGTGATGACAGGGTGGCACGGGCGTGATTTTTGCAGGGAGGGCGGGTATGCTGGGTTTGGAAAAAATCGGTCTGCTGGGACTCTTCATTGCGACATTCCTGTCGGCGACTGTCATGCCGTTCAGTTCGGACGCGCTGTATATCGGCGCGCTGGCGACCGGCATGAATCCGATTGCGGTGCTCATAGTCGGCACAGCCGGCAACTGGCTCGGCGGTGTCACGACCTATTTCATAGGCCGTTTGTGCAAATGGGAATGGATTGAGAAGCACTTCAAGGTCAAGCCCGAGACACTCGACAAGCAGAAGAGCCGCATCGACAAATACGGCGTATGGGTGGCTCTTCTGAGCTGGGTTCCCTTCGTGGGTGACGTGATCGTCCTGGCGCTCGGCTTCTACAAGACTCCGGCCGTCTGGACGCTGTTCCTCATGCTGGTGGGCAAATTCGGGCGATTCGCCATCTACACGCTGATGGTTATCTGACGTCTCCCTTCTTTATGAGATACTCCGCGATCTGCACTGCATTGAGTGCGGCGCCTTTTCGTATCTGGTCGGCTGAGAGCCAGAAGCAGATGCCGTTGTCGTTGGCGAGGTCCTTGCGGACTCTGCCCACATAAACGTCGTCCTTGCCGGCAGTGAAGAGCGGCATGGGATAGGACTTTGTTTCAGGGTCGTCCTGCAGGGTAACGCCGGGAGCTGCGGCAAGTGCGGCCTTCACCTCCTCCACCTCAAGAGGCTTCTCGGTCTGGATCCAGACAGCCTCCGAATGTGAACGGAGAGACGAGATTCTGACGCAGGTCGCTGAACACCTGACGTCGGAATGCAGGATCTTCCTGGTTTCGCCGAACATCTTCATCTCCTCGAGGGTATAGCCTTCGTCGACGAAGACATCGATCTGCGGAATCACGTTATATGCAAGCTGATATGCGAACTTGTCGATAGTGACGGGCTTACCCTCCACTATCTCCCTGTACTGCTGCTCAAGTTCGGCCATCGCACTGGCACCGGCGCCTGAGGCCGACTGATAACTTGCTACATGAATGGAAATTATGTGCGAGAGCTGCTCGATCGCATGCAGAGGCAGAACCATCATGATGGTAGTGCAGTTAGGATTGGCGATAATGCCGCGGGGATGATCAAGGGCGTCCTCGGCGTTGCACTCGGGCACCACCAGCGGAACATCCGGCTCCATGCGGAAGGCCTTGGAATTGTCGATCATCACGGCGCCGAACCTGGTTATGGTCTCAGCATATTCCTTGGAGGTACCGGCACCCGCCGACGCGAATGCTATGTCCACGCCCTTGAAGGCATCGTTATGCTGGAGAAGCTGCACCTCCACTTCCCTGCCGCGGAATGTATATTTGCGGCCTGCGCTCCTTTCAGAGCCAAAGAGAAGAAGTTCATCGACAGGAAAGTTTCGCTGATCAAGGACTTTGAGCAGTTCCTGCCCCACTGCGCCGCTGGCGCCGACAATTGCAATTTTCATATTATGATTCAGTTGTTGTATCTATTAGTTCCGGCAGAGGTTTCTTCGGGTTCTCAGGAATGCCGAACTTCTGCACCTGACGCGCGGCGACCACAATGCTCTGGCCGCTGTCGCGCAATTTCTTGTCACATTCTTCATAGCAGCCCAGGGCATCCTGGAGCTTCCTGCCCATCTCGGCATGCGCCTTGGCAAAGTCATGCACCCTGTCGACCATGCGCTGCGCAGAGTCGACTATCTGCTGCTGGTTACGCGCCTGCTCAACATTCACCCAGGCCGAGCGTATCATCCTGAGGAAGGGCATGATCGTCTCCTCCGTAGTGATGAGGACGTTCTTCTTGAAAGAGTCGCGCCATATGTCGGGATCCAGCTGCTTTGCAAGCTGCAGGCAGGCATAGTTCGGGATGAACATAACCACATAATCGAGCGACCTGCGCCCGGGCGCGAGATAAGAGCTGTAATCCTTGCCGCTGAGATTCTCAACCTGCTTGCGCACAGCGGCGAGGTTGCGGCGGGCGGCGGCGTTGCGCTCAGCGTCGTCGGTGGCCTCGAGGTAATCGGACAAAGCGTTGAGCGACACCTTGGAGTCGACGATTATGTCGGTGTTGTCGGGATAATGCAGGACGAAGTCAGGACGCATGCGGCGGCCTTCGTCGCTCTGGAGGACGATGCCCAACTCGTCGCGCAGCGTCTGCTCCTGAGTATAGTCGCGGCCTTCCACGAGGCCTTCTCCGGCGAAGATGTTGGCAAGTATGGTCTCGCCCCAGCAGCCCTGCATCTTGGTCTGGCCGCGCATCGCGCTTGCGAGATGGTCAGCCTTGTCGCCTATGTCCTTTGTCTGGACCTCAAGGTTCCTCACGGCATCGGCGAGATGGGTCTTCAGTTCGGCCGAAGACTCCGTCTGGGCCTTCTTGCTGGCCTCGAAGGCCTCCTTCATCTCCTTGAGATCGCGGCCGAGGTTCTCACTTATGTCGGAGAAGGTCTTCTCGGCACGCTGGTTAAGGTCGTCCTCCCTGTCTTTGAGAGCCTTCTGGGATTCTGCGGCGAACGCAAGCCTGAGGGCCTCGACCTGCTGGCGGAGCGACTCGTCGGACTGGCGGCGCAGCTCGGCGATGCGGGCATCCGCCTGCTCGCGAGCCTCCGCCAGGCTTGCGCCGAAGAACTTTTCACGCTCGGCGCCCAGGGTCTTCTCGGCGGCAAGCTCCGCCTCCTTGACCTTGATACGCGACATCAGGCGGGCTTTCACAATAAAATGTGTAAGCGCCCACGTCACAACTGCAACGGCAGCTATACCTATGTATACCAACTCCATACGCATCCGAGTCCGATTGGAATAGCAAATATACCAAAAACATTTTGTTTTGAACGGGCAAAATAATTTTGGATTAATGAAAATAATGCCTACATTTGCAATCCCAAACGGTGCTGTAGCTCAGCTGGTAGAGCAATAGACTGAAAATCTATGTGTCACTGGTTCAACTCCCGTCAGCACCACAAAATCCTCACTTCCTAATCCGAAGTGAGGATTTTTCTTTATTTGTATTCCGTGATCTATCATGCCTGATAAATTGATCGAGGGCCGGAGCGGGCCGGTTTGTGCGGAATATTTTGATTAACTTTGCGCATCTAAAACATCGATCTTATGAATAGAAAAGGCATCTTCCAGCTGACGGCAATGCTGTTCTTTACCATCTGCTTCAGCCTTCAGGCATCCGCACAGCAGGCCAGGCCCAATCTCAGGATGGGCGTGCTCAGCGACATCCATGTATGTGACGACGAATCGGAAGAATCGTTCCGCCATGCCCTGGAGTATTTCCGCGACAGTGAGGTCGATGGTGTCATCATAGCCGGCGACATGGCCGACCACGGCCTCGCATACGAGCTCCTCCGTGTGTCTCGCGCATGGTACTCCGTCTTCCCCAAGGACAGGCGTCCCGACGGTGCACATGTGGAGAAAGTGTTCGTCTACGGAAACCACGATGCGTTCGACAACACCCACAGGGATTGGTACAAGGCTCTTCCCAAGGAACAGCTCAAGCTTGGGCCCGTCTTTGAAAATTATGGCGGGAACTGGAAGAAATACTTCAAGGAAGACTTCTCCCAGATATATATGAAGGAAGTTAAGGGATACAAGTTCGTCTGCTGCCACTGGTCATTCGAGAATCACCGCCAGGAATGCGGCGCGCCCGAATTCGTGAAGGCCCATGCCGTCGAGTTGGAAGGGGAAAAGCCTTTCTTCTACATCCAGCATGCCCACCTGGCACATACCTGCAACGGCGACTGGACATGGGGCGAGGACGACGGCGCCATGACCGAGACCCTCAAGGCCTTCCCGAATGCAATCGCCTTCTCCGGCCACTCACATGATCCCCTCACTGACGGACGCGACCTCTGGCAGGGCGAGTTCACCAGCATAGGCACCGCCTCACTGAGGTACGTCCTTCCCATCGGCGGACGCGAGAACTCCTCCATGGACGGAGAATCCCGCGACATACCTTCCCAAATGCCCGAGATAGCTGGGCACTACTGCCACCACGGCATGGTCATGACCGTATATGATGACCGCATCACTTTCGAGCGCCGCGAGTTCTACTACGACGAGTCGCTGGGAGATGACTGGGTGATGCCTCTCCCCAAGGGCGCCGACGCACCGCTGTCCTTCGAAAACATGGCAAAGACAGCGCCCCTTCCGCAGTTTGCAAGCAACGCCAAGGTCACCCTCAGCCCCTTCTTCATGGGCGAGGACCGCTATGGAAAGGCAACCGAGCAGATAGAGGTCTCCTTCCCCGCTGTCCTCAGCAAGGACACAGGCGTCAGGGCCTTCGACTATGAAGTGCAGATCGAGCAGCGCTACGTTGACCTGACCACCGTCGTCGGCACCAAGCATGTGTATTCAGCCCACTGCTATTATGGAGAGAGCCACGACCAGGACGACGTCAAGTGCGTCTTTGCAAAAGAGGAGCTCCCCCGCATGCACGAGTACCGCTTCGTCGTCCGTCCCTGCGAGTGCTACGGCGGCAAGGGCGAGCCCATCTGTTCCGACTGGCAGAAGCCGCTGGATAGTTTCAACACGAGCCCTGCCGTTGCAAAGAATTATCATTTCACCACAGCGGGAATGCCCGACCAGGCATTCGTCAGGATTTTCGGCAACGAATATCCCGGAGGTGATTCCGTGGGCGGCTGTCCACAGTATGATACGCACTTCGAGGCAGTCACAGTCACTGCTGAAGATGTCCTGGTCACAGCAGGTGACGGTTATGTCTATTTCGTCAATATCGACAATGACAATTGTGAGGTAAGCATCGAATTCAAGCCCTGTTTTCTTCCAACCCCATCGGCAGAAGTCGGGGTGCAGTATGAATATCTGATGAAGACATCACAAGAGTATCTCATGGTAAGCCCGGACGGGATTGAACTTTCGCAAAAGAAGAAAGATGCGGACAGGATAATCTTCATCGAGGACTTTGAGAACTCCGACAGGTATTATATTTTCGACCTGGATGCCAGATGCTACATCACGTATTCTGAACCTTTCGATGGAAGCTCTTTAGTGGCAACAGAAAGGGGAAAGTATCTCCGGGAACTTGCATCTCCGGTAAACACATGGAGGTTCTTCCTGCTTGAGGACGGGAAGAGTGTTGCTATGGTTCCGAGTTCCTGGGATTCCGCTTCCGAGAACTCGCCGGCATGGGCCATCAAACCTTATACGACCGGAAGTCTCGCATGTGCAACCACCCTTTTCTCGCTCCCTGGGAATGAATTTATCCATAAGATTGTCCCCGAAGAGGGCATGGAGGTCGTGGACGTGGACTTAGGCTCACTTACCACACTTAATCTTTATGAAGACCGTCTGACAGTCGGAAACCGATACAGATATGTCAAAGGATCCGCTCCCGCAGAAGAAGGCATCTACACGTATACAGTCAAGGTCAAAGACGCTGACGGCAGCATCGAGAACGTCCCGGTCAAGCTGACTGTCAGCAACTATCTCCAATCCCCCACTCCGGCAATGGGATGGTTGTCCTGGAATTGGTTTGAACGCAGTATCTCTCACAAGAAGATTTGCAAGATTGTAAAAGGCATGGAAGAGCGTGGTCTCGTCGACGCCGGATATAACACCATCATACTTGATGACACGTGGGCTACCAAACAGAGAGATCAGGCCAAACTCACATACGACCCTGCCAAGTTCCCCAAAGGAATCAGCGGATTGGTCAAAGACTGCAAGTCTATCAATCCGGCAATGCGTCTGGGAATTTATTCCGATGCCGGACTGATGACATGCGCGGACTATCAGCCAGGATCATATGGCTATGAGAATCAGCATATCGATCTCTTCGACAGTTGGGGCATTGATCTGTTGAAGTATGATTTCTGTAACTCCCAGGCATCAGCATACGACAGCTATGCTGCCATGGGCAAGGTCATAACCGCCCTGAATGAGAGGAGAAAGAGCGAAGGAAGGAATCCGTTCGTCTACTATCTTTGTGAGTGGGGACATTTCTATCCATACCTCTGGGCTCCGGAGGTCGGAGGAAGCATGTGGCGTGCGTCCGGGGATTCCCGCGAGAGTTGGGTAGGCCACCACAACCGCCTTGGAGTTCTTGCCATTGTCGATGAGGCCAGACATTCATGGATGTGGGCTGGCGTGAACCGTTTCAACGACCTTGACATGACTCTGATCGGCCTTCATGGTCTCGGCTGTCCAAGCAACAATTCGGCGGAACATCTGGAAAACGGCGGAGTGATTCCAGGCCTCACCGATGAGCAGAGCAGAACTAACATGGCCCTTTGGTGCATGCTGGCAAGTCCCATATTCCACTCATGCGACTTCCGCATGAAACCTCGGGCCGAAGGTAACACGACAGCAGGAGTGCTCCCTTCTCCCCTGCTTACCGAAGAAGATATCGCCACTGTTTCCAACAAATATCTCATCAGCATAGATCAGGACCCTCTTGGACAGCAGGCCGAGTATTTCGAGCACCTCAGCACCGGTTCGACAGACTATTCCGGCAAGGGATATGACGTGTATGTCAAGGATCTCGCCGGAGGCCGCATCGCGGTTTCGGTGACCAACCGCGCATCGGCGGCTCAGGAGTCCGTCACACTCCCCCTCAAGGAACTCTATCTTGATGGAACGGCCGGATACCAGCTTCTCGATGTATGGACTGGAAGCACTACCGAGGTCAGCGGCTCACTGATCACAGGCCCGATCGATCCATACCAGACCAAAGTCTATATCATCTCCAAATAAGCATGAAACAGAGAATACATATCATCACAGCAGTCCTCATGCTGCTTGTCGTCCTTCCGACCGAAGGGCGTACCAGAAGACAGGCAAGGCAGGACCGCGAAATCATCGACCGTGTTGCCACCTGGCAGATTGACCATTTCAAGGATGCCGGACATCCAGAGACAGACTGGACATACGGAGCCCTCTGCCGCGGGCTTTTCGAATGGGCCGATTACAGTTCCAACCAGGAATATCTCGATTTCCTCATGCAGACCGGAGATCGCAACGGATGGGGATTCGGCGACCGTCTCTATCATGCGGACGACATGTGCGTCGGGCAGATGTATGCCAGGATGTATGAAAAGTTCGGCGAGAAGAAGATGGTCACGAATCTGAAAATCAGAATGGACCAGATTGTCCACCACCCTTCGGACGCCGTTCTTCAGCATGGCATAGGCGACGCATCAGACAGGTGGTCATGGTGCGACGCGCTGTTCATGGCCCCGCCGGCATTCGTGGAGATGTACAATATCTTCAAGGACGAAAAGTACCTGCAGTACATGGACAGGGAGTTCAAGCTGACTACCGATTCGCTTTACAACCACACCGCACATCTTTACTACAGGGACAGAACATACATCCCCGAGAAGGAAGCCAATGGCTGTGACGTTTTCTGGGGCAGAGGCAACGGCTGGGTATTCGGCGGTCTGGCGCTGATGCTCGAGTCCCTCCCGAAAGACCACTACACCTACAGATATTATCTCGACATATTCAGGGAAATGGCAGGAGCAGTCATCAGTTGCCAGGACGCAGACGGCTCATGGCATGCCAGCATGCTCGATCCCGAATCATACCCCCTCCCGGAGAACAGTGCGTCCGGATTCTTCACCTTCGGCCTCGCATGGGGATGGAACCACGGAGTGCTCACCGACCCCGCATACAAGTCCGCAGCCGAGAAAGGATGGGAGGCACTGAAGAGATATGTGGACGGAAACGGATTCCTGGGATATGTCCAGCCCATCGGTGCGGCTCCGGGAGACACAGGCCCGGACAAGACTGAAGTGTACGGTGTGGGAGCATTCCTGCTTGCCGGCACGCAGATGGTGCAGCTGAAAAGGCGGCCGAAAGCTATGGCTGAAGTGGCGGAATACATCCCTGATATGTCAGACAGGGCATATTGGGTGGAGACCATGACCAGAATAGTTGAACCGTTCTATGTCAACCTCAGCCAGGGCACGCTCCGGAAGAACATGCCGGTCGAGTCCCGCGACGGCATGATAGATGGGAAAGACAGGGTCTGCACCTATCTTGAAGGACTCGGGCGTTCATTCGACGGCATCGCCCCATGGCTCAACCTCGGCCCGGACGACACCCCGGAGGGAAAGCTGCGCGCACGTTACATAGACCTTGCGGTCAAAGCCATCGCCAACGCCGTGGACCCTTCAAGCCCGGACTGGATGGATTTTGGAGGACCTGGTACCCAGCCTCTCGTAGACGCGGCATTTTTCGCCCAGGGACTCCTGAGGTCAAAAGATGTGATATGGCCGGCACTCGACGACATCACAAAGGCAAGAGTGATCGAATCGCTCAAGGCTTCACGGAAAATCAAGGCATGGGAAAGCAACTGGCTCATGTTCTCCGCCACAGTGGAAGCGGCACTGCTCGAATTCACGGGAGAATATGACGAAGCCCCTGTCGACAAGGCATTCTCAAAGCATGCCGAATGGTACAAAGGTGACGGATGGTACGGCGACGGTCCTGAATTCCATCTCGACTACTACAACAGCTACGTAATACAGCCGATGCTTCTGGATGTAAGCGCAGTAATGAAGGCACACGGAAAGAAATGGGGCGAGTTCCACGACATCGAGCTGCCGCGCATCATACGCTACGCTGAGCAGCAGGAAAGGCTCATTTCACCGGAGGGAACCTACCCTGTCCTCGGACGCTCATCCGGCTACAGATTCGGATGCTTCCAGGTGCTCTCGCAGGTCGCACTCCTCGAGAAACTTCCTCTCCATATCGAACCCGCTCAGGTGAGATGCGCACTTACCGCTGTCATCAGGAATCAGCTGGCACCGGGAAGCTTTGACGAGAATGGATGGATCACGCTCGGCTTTGCAGGACATCAGCCCGGAGTGGCCGACGACTATGTGACAACCGGAAGTGCGTATCTCTGCACTTTCATCTATCTCGCCCTCGGACTCCCGGCAGACAACCCATTCTGGACAGATCCGGCATCACTCTGGTCCTCCCAGAGGACCTGGAAAGGTCTGTCAGTGCGTGACGACCACGATCTCTGATACATCACTCACGAGGGTTTGCCCCGCAAACAGCCACCGCAAGACTACCAGCAGCATGGAGACAAACATGGAGGGTAAGCCGCGACAAAGTCAATATGTTTGGTAAGCTCAGCAGCAGACCGAAAAATGCTACGATATAGGCCTCAAACGTAGCAAATAGTCAACATTTGATGTGAACCCCAAAGTTTGGACGATTATACTTTAGTTGATATCAGGAAACTCCAGATATGGAGAAGGGCGTTAGGCACATACGTTTGATGGCCGGTGGACAATCAATTCTTCTTCGATAAGTAGCAAATTGCGAATAAAACCAATAATAATTCGCAAAGTTTGCGAGTTATATGCCGCAAGGCCAGCAGGCAATCATTCTATCTATAACCTTCAGGGGCAACGGTGAGGCCTCCGATAGGGACCGGAGAACTTGCTTCAGGATTTGCGTAATTGGCATTTACCGGTGGTATCACTTCAGCAAAGTGGCGCTGCTCGAATTTCTTGAAGAGAATACCACCATCATCCTGCTTCAGAAGGCCTTTCTTTGTGATTTCAAAGGTCATTCCGTTGGCTATCCTGACTATGCCATCCTTTACCGTATAGCTGAATTCAGTATTGTCCTGAGGGCAATAGAAGAGCCCCGTGAACCCCGGGATCTCCAATCCCGGTATGCCGTGGAAACGATTGGCTGAGCTTGTCTCCATATACACAACTGCCCTTTCGCCATCAATGAAATGGATGACTCTATGCGGGGTTTTGTTGTAATCCATATCAAGGCACCAGTGGCCTAAAAGGTCATTGTCCGTAAATACGGGAAGGGCTCCGGTGCAGATGTAATCGAATATCTTTTCGGACTCCCTCACAGTTTTCATGGTGAGGCCGTAGCTGCGGACAAAGCGTTTGATATCTGAAGCCTTGTGGGGGAACTGCGCATACAGATCGGCAACCTTTCCAAGCTCATATTCCTGTCCTTCAAAACGGAGGCAGTAAGTGTTCTCATTTGCCGAAGACTCCGGATCAGTTCTTTTCCAGTTCACGAGGATTTCGCCGTATTCCTTCGGCAGGACTTCACATACCCGGTCATTCCTGAACACGAATTTGCGGCCTTCGGCATACAGAGTGTCAAGTTCAGCAACATTGGCCAGTTCCATCAGGTACTCTCCGTCAACGTAATAAACAACTCCGTCGTTGATGTCAATATTAACTTCGGTCCTGGCCACCGTGCTTTCGTTAGTCAAGAACGTACCGGGCACAAGGTGGTCGAACAGAAAAACCGGCCCATTGGCAGAAGCAACTGCAGATGGCAGCAGAAAAGCAATCGCAGCAGCTATAGAAAGTTTACTAGTCCACATAATCCGAAAAAATGGTACAAAACAAAAATAATGCGTTTGATTGATAAACACAAACTTCCAGAGCTGTTTTGGAGCACAGTACCGGCTATGGCACATCTGGCATTCGAAGAGTTTGGCAGTCATTCAAGACTTATTGAGTTCTCGGTTGTTGTTATATAAGTCTCGCGCTGGATGTATGGATCGAGGACGGAAGCAATGAGTTTGTACTAAACAATAGCGTATTTGGAACTACAACTCGTAATGTTCGCAGTCCATATCCTCCCAATCGAACTGACGAGGGTCGATGAAATATGACAATTTGCCATCGGGTTCGATATGTATGGTAACTTCGAAGCCTATGTCTGTGTCCATCTCGGCGCACATGAGGCAGATTTCAACATAATCGTAACACATCTTTCCTATCATAAATGATGGGAATTGATAATACTGGATATGGCTTTGCCAGTTAGGGTCTTTCTCGTAGTATTCCGAGAAAGATTCACAACGTATCTGTTTAAGAGGAACGACTACTTCGCCATCATGTTCCACATAAAGATACATCGTGTTATTCTGCCATCGCCCCCCATGGCCAAATACTGTTCTTTCATCTTCAATCAGCCTAGCTACGACGTGCCATCCTAAGCCCTCAACATCTATCGGGCTGCAGCAGTCTGGGACGCCGCCATATGCTTCAAGAACATATATATCCAAAGGCTGCTCTTCAGATATTGACTCAGAAAGAACAGAAATTTCTTTTGTTGACTCGGACTCTTTAGGATTATTCGTCACACAAGAGATGGCCAACAGGCTTAATAATAAATGAGCAACCTTTTTCATACTTATGTTTCTATTATTTTGATAGAGTGAAGGTAGCAATTATTCCACAAACTTGAAGGGTTCGAGGCTTTAGTCATTTTTTACAGCTGGCTGGATAATCCTGACAGAATAATGAGCGAGATAAAGAAATCTATGCTTATTTTTGGCGGAACATATCGATAAATATGCGCGATTCGCCAAGTTTAAAATAGTTCATCGAGTACTATCACGCCATTGACATTATCTCTTGTGTAATCATTTTCAACCAAGCCTGAAGACGTTACAAAAACAACAAATATCGCCTTATTCTTGAATAGTTGCTTTAATGCCTCCTTTCTGGTTTCAAGTTCTGACTTGTCCGAAGTGGTCAGAGCATACGCGCTCTCAGACCATTTCATTTCACAAAGAGAGATTGCATTATCCTTTCGCGCAATCACCATGTCAAGTTGCATTTTTTCATCATAGAACGGAAAAGTCTGTGTGATCACACCGCTTATCCCAAGAGCAGAACGGATCTTGTCGGCCTGGGAGAAACACAGTTTCTCGAATGCCAGCCCTTTCCATGTGGAATACGGATGAGTGCCTATCATGCTGGTCCATGTAAAGTTGTCCTGCAAAGACTGCTTTTTCACGAACTGCAGGTAAAACAGAGTGAAGAAATCCACCAGTTGGTACGTGTTGGCATTCTCACCCAGCGAGCGATACTTACGGATGAAACCACAGTGCTCCAGTTCCTCAAGCTTACGTGTAAGGCTTCCGCCATCCTTGCACCTGAGCCCCGCGACAATCTCATTCCTTATGTAACCAGACTTCTTTTTGGAAAGAAGTTCCACGATCTTTACATATTCTGCGGATTTCTTGAAAAGAGAAGAGTACAGGTTGTCAAACTCATCCTCGAGTTTGGATCCACTTCTGAAGAAGAAATCATCGATATTCTGGTACAGGCTCCGGTTCTTATCCAGAAGTGAGAGATAATATGGGACGCCTCCAAGAATCATATATGTCTCGGCTACAAGCTTCTTGTTCCAGCGGATCTTCTTTGAATTAAGGAATTCATTGGTTTCGGCAAGGGTAAAAGGCTGAAGCTTGATTTTGGACGTGATGCGGTTATGCAGACCTCCTTTGTTATTGATTATGTTTTTGACCATCCAGGAAGCGGCGGATCCGCATCCTATCAGCAGAATCTCAGGATGTTCGGATGCCCATGTGTTCCAGAATCTGTCCAATGCTGTGACAAATTTCGATTTCTGTGTATCGAGCCACGGAAGTTCGTCTATGAAGACAACCTTTCTCTTGTCCTTCGATGATGTTATTACTGTCTTGAGATCATCAAATGCTTCAAACCAATCTTTAGGACAGGGTGTGGATTTAGGTAATCCATATTCCACCATGCTCTGCCAGAAAATCCGCAACTGGTCCTTCATGGTACCTCTTGCCAGACCAGAGGTATAGAATGTGAAAGAATAATTGAAGAACTCCTTCACGAGATAGGTCTTCCCCACCCTTCTTCGTCCATATACAGCAACGAATTCGGGAGAATCACTTTCCTTCAGCCGTTTGAGCTCACGGCATTCCGATACACGCCCAATAAGATTCATAATCATTTATTTTTGGCGATAAATATAGTATTTAATGTCTATTCCGCCAAAAATAATTCGCTCGCGGGTGCGCAAAAAGTGATTGGGTTCTCGGTTGCTTTTCAATAAGTCTCGTGCTGGATGTATGGTTAGACGCGACAAAGTCAATAAGTATTACGAACAAAAAAAAGCCCGTTCGACACGGGCTTAATATATGAAGATATTACCACATCGGACCGCCTGGACCGCCAGGGCCGAATCCGCCACCGCCGCCAGGGCCAGTCTGCTGGCCTATGGTCGTAATGATGCTTGAAAGCGTGACTGTCTGGTAGGTCGTGTCCCCTATCGAAATGGTGTATGTCCCGCCTTTTACAAACTTCGAGCTGCTCAGAAGGACGCCTGAACTCTGTGACCCCTGAGGAGATGTGATTGCAAGGATCTTATTGCCCTCGGAATCATTTACTGCGAGTTCAGCGGTTGTGGATACAGGACATCCGTTATAGACAATGGTGTACTGGGTGCTGCTGCTTGACGGTGAATAGACCGTGCCGCCTATGCCAATGACCTCGCCTCCGGTAATCTTGAAAATCGAGTTCTGCCCAGGGTTGTCGTTATCCATAGCCGCCTCCATATTTGCCGCGACAGCGGTAACCTTGCCACTATTCACATAGATGGAACCGTTGGAGTCTATGCCGTCATTATGCGTAGAGAGGGCGTAGACCTCTCCGCCATTGAAAGTGACGGTTGTGGCCGCGTTGATGGCATCATCATAAGCCATCACATCTATCTTGCCACCGTTCACGGTAAGCACCGCCTTGCTCTCGATGCCTTCCGAACCTTCGCATTTGCCTGTGCAGCGCACAGTTATGTCTCCGCCGTTGATGGTGATGTCTTGGTCAATCTTGATTCCCTTCGGGGACTCCTGCTCGCCATTGTCATCCTTGCCGTAGGCACCGGAAGTATTGATGATCAGCCTTCCGGCATCGACCACCAGCGTGCTGTCTGTCTTTATGCCCTTTCCGCCTGAGGCAATGTTGCTGGCATAGAAATACCCGCCGGTGAAATGAATTTCATCGTTGCAATGCAGCCAGTTCTTCGCAGCTCCGGTCACGACTACGGTAGGGCCAGGGCGCATATAGAAATCGTTGTCGACGCTGATGGCG
>JAZUFA010000030.1:0-16712 GCA_045640445.1 Candidatus Cryptobacteroides sp.
ATAGAGGCCCTCTCCAAGGACTTCGTCTTCGAGACCTGGGCCCACAGGCCGGACGGCCGCACTGCGGTCCGCTTCGTCACCAGCTGGGCAACGATCCAGGAGAATGCCGAAGCCCTCATAAAAGCTATCAACAAACTTTAAAATACTATGACACTCATCGAAAGCATCATCGCGCGCGCCAAATCCAACAAGCAGCGCATCGTGCTCCCTGAATCACTCGAGGAGCGCACCATCACAGCAGCCGACAAGGCCCTCGCCGACGGCATCGCAGACATCATCCTCATCGGAAACAAGGAAGAAATAATGGCCTACGCTGAAAAGCTCGGGCTCAAGAATATCGGAAAGGCCACCATCATCGACCCTGCCACCAGCGAAAAGACAGAAGAGTACGCCCAGCTTCTTTTCCAGCTCCGCCAGAAGAAGGGAATGACCGAGGAACAGGCACACAAGACAGTCCTCGACCCTCTCTATTTCGGCTGCCTCATCATCAAGAGCGGCGATGCCGCCGGTCAGATCAGCGGCGCCCTCTCCACCACAGGAGAGACTCTCCGCCCGGCCCTCCAGATCATCAAATGCGCACCCGGCATCAGCTGCGTCAGCGGTGCAATGCTTATGATCACCCAGGCTCCCGAGTACGGCGAGAACGGCGTGCTCGTAATCGGAGACGTCGCAGTGACCCCAATGCCTGACGCCAGCCAGCTCGCCCAGATCGCAGTCTGCACAGCCCAGACCGCAAAGAGCGTGGCCGGCTTCGCAGACCCCCGCGTTGCAATGCTCTCATTCTCCACAAAGGGTTCAGCAAAGCATGAGGTTGTCGACAAGGTGGTTGAAGCAACCAAACTCGCAAAGGAACTTGCACCCGAGCTCAAGATCGACGGCGAACTGCAGGCAGACGCAGCCCTCGTTCCTTCAGTAGGCGCAAAGAAGGCTCCCGGCTCCGATATAGCAGGCAAGGCCAACGTACTCGTATTCCCCAACCTCGAGGTGGGCAACATCGCATACAAGCTCATGCAGCGTATCGGTGAGGCCGACGCCATCGGCCCCATCCTCCAGGGTATCGCACGTCCCGTCAACGACCTCAGCCGCGGCTGCTCGGTCGATGACGTATACAAGATGGTAGCAATAACCGCCTGCCAGGCAATGGACGCACAGTAGAACAATGAAGAGAATCCTACTTCTTGGCGTCTGCGCAGCTCTTTCGATCTGCGCGGGCGCCAAGTCCTTTTCAGTAAAGTCCCCTTCAGGGAACAATGTCATAACTCTGGAAACGGGCAAGGAACTTGTCTGGAGCGTGGAGCATGACGGGCAGCAGGTCATCGCGCCGTCAGAGCTCAGCATGACGCTCACCGACGGGCGCGTCCTCGGACCGGGCTCCAGGGCCCGCTCCGGCAGGATCAAGGAGGTGCGCAGCGAGATCCACCCCGTACTCTACCGCAAGAGCGTCATCAAGGACGAATACAACTGCCTGACAATCAAGTTCAGGAAGAGGTTCAGCATAGAACTGCGCGCATACGACAGCGGAGTTGCGTACAGGTTCGTGACCAGGTTCAGAAAAGGGTTCAAAGTTGCGCAGGAGAGCGTGAACTACAAGTTCACCGCCGACTGCGACGCCTTCATCCCCTACGCCAACGACCCCCGCGAAGGCTACCGCTGGAGCTACAGCTTCGAGAGCTATTACGACGAGTGCAGGCTCTCTGAGATGATACCCGACTCCCTTGTAATCTGCCCTATGCTGGTGGACGAAGGAAGCTGCAAGGTGGCGCTTATGGATGCCGGGCAGGAAGACTACCCCGGACTGTTCCTCAAGTCGGCGGAAGGCGGAGTGACGGGAGAGTTCGCACCCCTCGTGCTGGACTCATATGAGAACGGCGCCAACATGCAGCCCTCGGAGCATGCGGACTACATTGCCGATTGCCCGGAGGGAGACAGAGTCTTCCCCTGGAGGGTGGCGGTGATTGCCGATGACGACATCGAACTTGCCGACAACGACCTCTACTACTGCCTTGCTCCCGGGTGCAGGCTTGACGACACCTCATGGATAAAGCCCGGCAACTGCGCATGGGAATGGTGGAACGCAATGAACGTGAAGACCACCGGCTTCATGGCTGGCAGCAATACGGCAACTTATCTCTACTATACCGACTTTGCGGCTGAATACGGCCTGGACTACGTCCTTCTTGACGGAGGATGGAGCGGCGCGAGCCTGATGGAAGGACACGAGGGGCTCGACCTGCCCGCAATCGTACAGCACGCCACCGATAAGGGCGTGGGCGTGGTTGTATGGGCGGCATATTCCAGCATCATCTCCCAGTACAAGGAAGTGTTCCCCTACTACGCCAAGCTTGGCATAAAGGGGATGAAGCTCGACTTCTTCGACCGTGACGACCAGGCTGCAATCCGCGACATCTACGCAATGGCGGAGTGCGCGGCGCAGAACCGGCTGATGCTCGACCTGCACGGAATGAAGGCGTTCGGCATCAACAGGACATACCCCAACGTGGTAAGCTACGAAGGCGTCAAGGGCCTGGAGAACTGCAAGTGGGCGGATGCAGGCGCAGACGGCCTGCTGGTCAAGAACCTCGTGAGATACGATGTGACCATACCGTTCATCAGGAGCCTCATGGGACCTTACGACTATACTCCCGGCGCCATGGACAACGCTCAGAGATACTGCTTCAAGGCCATTGACGAGAACCCCATGTCGGAAGGCACACGCGCACATCAGATGGCTATGTACATAGTGTATGACGCACCCTTCCAGATGCTCGCCGACACGCCTATGAAATATAGGCTTTCGCCTGACTGCACAGAGTTCATGGCATCCGTACCCTGCGTGTTCGACAGAACCATAGTGCTTGACGGAAAGGTGGGCGAATACATCGTGACCGCCAAGGAGAAGGACGGAGTATGGTATGTGGGCGCCATGACGGACAGGACCCCCAGGGACCTGGAGATAGACTTCTCCTTCCTTGGCAGGGCCGGCACGGCGGAGATATTCGCCGACGGCCCGGATGCCGACCTGAAGGGCACCGACTATACAAGATTAACAGCGGAACTGACTCCGAACAGCAGGATGACCGTTCATCTTGCCGTTGGCGGAGGCTGGGCTGCAATTATCAGATAGCTTATGACAGTGGAACTCGACATGCTACAGACTGCGGCGGTGGGCATAATCGCCATGCTGATGGGCGCGTGGATCAACAAGTCCGTCAAGGTCCTGCAGAGGATCTGCATACCCGCACCCGTAACCGGAGGCATCGTGTTCTCACTCGTCACACTCGCACTCTACCGCTTCTTCGGAATGGAGGTAGGCTTCCAGGGCACCCTCAAGGACATCTGCATGATACTGTTCTTCACTTCGGTGGGCTTCCAGTCGGACTTGTCGGTGCTGCGCAGAGGAGGCAGGCCCCTGATCGTGATGGTCATTCTGGTGGCGGTGCTCATTGCCTGCCAGAACGCCATCGGGCTGGGGCTGGCCCGCGGGTGCGGGTTTGACCCGCTGCTCGGCCTGGCCGCAGGGTCTGTGACCCAGTGCGGCGGCCATGGCACCGCGGCAGGCTTCAGCCCGCTGTTCGAGCAGCTCGGCATGCCGTCGTCCACCACCGTACTCATGGCCGCGGCCACCTTCGGCCTGCTCAGCGGCTCGCTCATGGGCGGCCCTCTGGCGGAGCACATAATCAGGAAGAAGCACCTCCGCACCGACGGCCCCGGCGAGCAGGAAATCAAGCACGAGGAGGCATCCTCCCTGAGTGCATCAGGCTACGCGAAGGCTGTTTACGAACTTCTGCTTGCAGCGGGTCTCGGCACCCTTGTAAGCAAGGCGCTGGCACTTACAGGCCTCAGCTTCCCGACCTACTTCGGCGCCCTCGTTGTGGCAGTTGTCATGCGTAACATCAGCGAGGCCATCCCCCGCTGCCCCAAACTTGCGATGGCGGAGATCACGAACGTGGGCAGCATCTCGCTGGCCCTGTTCCTCGGCATGGCCATGGCGTCCCTCAGGCTCTGGGAGCTCTCGGGACTCGCCCTGCCGCTGCTGATAGTCCTGGCGGCTCAGACCGTGTTCATGCTGGTGTTCGCACGCGTGGTTGCCTTCCCTCTGCTGGGCAGGGACTACGACGCCGCCGTCATGGTCAGCGGCCTCTGCGGCTTCGGCCTCGGCGCCACCCCCAACGCAATGGCGAACATGTCCGCCGTATGCGGCAAATACCGCTACAGCACCACGCCATTCATCATAATCCCCATAGTGGGTGCCATGTTCGTCGACCTCATCAACATCGCCCTGGTCTCAGTCTTCCTCAACCTGATTTAATTTGCGCGAAGCATAAAAATCAAGGGGCTCCTGAGCGGGAGCCCCTTGATTGTATACCGTCAACGGATTCTATCCGAGGAATGATATCAGGATACCTGCTGCCACTGCCGAGCCGATCACACCTGAGATGTTGCTGGCCATGCAGTAGTTGAGGATGAAGTTCTTGGGATCGTGCTTGAGTGCAATCTCGTTGGCGACGCGCGATGCCATGGGCACTGCGCTGAGGCCAGTTGCTCCCACAAGCGGGTTGATCTTCTGCTTGCCGAAGAGGTTGAAGAGCTTCACGAGGAAGATACCGCCTGCAATCGAGAGGCAGAATGCGAGGAAGCCGCCTGCGAGGATTCCGAGGGTGGTCCAGTTGAGGAACGCCTGGGAGGTCATGGTTGCACCGACGCAGAGGCCGAGGAATACTGTTGCAGCGTTCATGATGCCGTTTGCGGCGGCGTCGAAGATTCTTGCGGTGTCGGCGCCTATCTCCTTGATGAGGTTACCGAACATGAGCATTCCCACAAGGGGAACTGCGGTGGGCACGAGGATGGCAACCACTGTGGTAACTGCAATGGGGAAGATGATCTTTGCAGCACGCATGTTCTTGATTTCCACCTTCTTGCCGGCAAACTTCTCCTGCTCCTTCATATTGATGCAGAGTTCCTTCTTGGTGCAGCAGAGCTTGACCACGAGAGGGATGATTACCGGCACGAGAGCCATGTAGGAGTATGCCGCGATGGCGATGGGGCCGAGCAGATGGGGAGCCAGCTTGATGGTGGTGAAGATGGAGGTGGGGCCGTCGGCGCCACCGATGATGCCGAGGGAACCGGCCTCCTGAGGAGTGAAGCCGATAGCAAGGGCAGCGAGAAGAACTGCGAAGATACCGAACTGTGCGGCTGCTCCGAAGATGGAGAGCTTGAGGTTGCGCAGCATGGGGCCGAAGTCGGTCAGGGCACCCACACCCATGAAGATGATGGGAGGAAGGAAGCCCGTCTTGATGAGGCCGTAGTAAAGGAAGTTCATGAGACCCAGGTCGTGTGCAATCTGGTGGAGAGGCATGTCGTAGATGTTCTTGAGCACGCCGTTCACCAGCACCATGCCGTTCTCGTCGGCCTGGATGACACCCATCTCACCTCCTGGGAAGTTAGCGATGAGCACACCGAATGCTATGGGGACGAGAAGCAGGGGTTCATAATGCTTCTTGATGCCGAGGTAGAGCAGCACGAATGCCAGCAGATACATCAGGATGAAGCCCGGATCCGCCGCAATGCTGCCAATGGCAGTCATGTCGTATATGTTACGGAGTATGTCTGAGAAACTGTTGCCCATTATCAGCCGATTTTGATTAGTACATCGTCTTCAAATACATTGTCGCCAGGCTTTGCGCAAATCTCGAGCACCTTGCCGGAGAACTCTGAGGTGATGGCGTTGTAGGTCTTCATCGCCTCGATGTAGCAGATCACGTCACCCTTGTTGACCATGTCGCCCACCTTTATCTCCTTCTCGCCTGCTGACTTGCTGAGCATGAACTTGCCCTCGAGAGGAGAGACAACCTCGTTGCCGCCTGCGGGTGCGGCTGCTGCGGGTGCGGCCTCTGCGGCTGCAGGAGCAGGCTTGCCGTCGTAAGAGATGGCAACCTTGTATGACTGGCCGTTCACGGTGACGGTAATCTCGGAAGGCTGGGCGGCCTTGGGCTCAGCGTCGGCCTTCTTCTTCTCGAGGTCGGCAAGGAAGTCGGCCTTTGCCTTGCCGCTCTTGTATGCCTCATACTGTGCGGGATGCATGGCGTACTCGAAGAGCTCCTCGTCGTCCTCGCCTGTCTCCCAGCCCTTCTCCGCCATCTTTGCGCGGAAGACGTCGAGAGCGTCGGGATAGTTGAGCTGAGGGTCTTCGGTCACGAACTGACGGCCCTGGGCGGCTGCGAGGTCCTTGATCTCCTGATCAACGGGACCGGGAAGCCTGCCGGCCTTGCCGAGTATCATGTCCCAGATATCGTCTGCTATCATACTCCAGCGCTGGCCGCCCTTCTCCATCTGGATCACGTTCATGAGGGCCAGGTTCTTGACATACTGGCTGAACGGGGTCACGAGGCAGGGATAACCGACCTTGGGCCATACATAGGTAACCTCGTCGAAGAGCTTGATGAGAAGCTCGTCCTGGGTCATCAGAGGCTCGCCGTGCTTTGCCTTGTAGCGGTTGAGACCTTCGAGGTTGGTCTGAAGGTCGTTCATGAGAGAGCCCATCATGCCGCCGGGAAGACCGGGGGCGATGAGCAGGGAGTTCATGAGACGGTTGCGTCCGGGAATATAGTATCCGAGGAAGTCGTTCATGAATGACTGTATCATTGTGCGTACACGCATGTAGGCTGCCATGTTGATCTCGGGAACCTTGAATCCGGCATCCTTGAGCATGGCCTGCACGCTGATGACGTCGGGGTGTCCGGTACCCCAGGAGAGAGGCTCCATGCCCACGTCGATGTAGTCGCAGCCCGCCTGGCAGACCTCCAGGATGGATGCCATGGCGAATCCGGGGCCGGAGTGGCTGTGGTACTGGATGGGAATGTCCTTGATCGTCTTGATACCCTCGACTATCTTTCCGAGAGATACGGGACGGCCGATTCCGGCCATGTCCTTGAGACAGATCTCATCGGCGCCGAGCTCGATGAGCTCCTTTGCCATGTTGACGTAGTATTCTACGGTATGGATAGGCGAACTTGTGATGCAGAGCGAGCACTGGGAGATCATGCCGGCCTCATGGGCGTAGCCGATAGAGGGCGCGATGTTCCTGACATCATTGAGTCCGCAGAACGTGCGGGTGATATCGGTTCCCTGGACCTTCTTGACCTTGTAGAAGAGTTTTCTTACGTCGGAAGGGACGGGGCTCATGCGGATTCCGTTGAGACCTCTGTCGAGCATATGGGTCTGGATGCCGGCCTCGTGGAAGGGCTTGGTCCATTCACGCACGGCCTTGTTGGGGTTTTCGCCAAAAAGGAGGTTGACCTGCTCGAAGCCGCCGCCGTTGGTCTCCACGCGGGCGAAGCAGCCCATGTCGATGATTGCGGGGGCAATTGCTGTAAGCTGGTCAACCCTGGGTACGTACTTTCCGGCAGACTGCCACATGTCGCGGAATACCAGGCTGAATTTTATCTCTCTCATATATTTACAATTTTACTATTTCCTTTACTGTTCCCTTTCCTCCGGTAAGTTCCCTTACCGTTGCCTCGATGATGCTTCTGGTCTCGGCAGAAACCGCCGCCGCAGCGGCAGCCGCAGGCTTCGCTGCAGGCTCCTCGCCGGCAGGAATGCGGTTGGTGATTTTGATCATCAACTTTCCTAAGAGTATGACTATTATCAGAATAAGGAAGACGCTCGCCATTCCGACGACCATCAGTTCGAGGCCAAGACCCATGTTGCTCATTTCAGAATAAAAAGTTTAATGCCCGTAATACGGCAAATTAACGCATAAAGTTAACAAAAAATATCGAGCCGGCTGCAAAATAATTGGCATTTTGCCATCTCCAGCTGCTGTTTTTCCGATGCTGCCGCCATTTGTATAAGAACAGATTAAATGATATATTTGTGACTGACCAAACTTATCTGTCTTATGATCAATAAAATCAACCCCGAAGAGTCAGCCGGCCAGGTCAAAAAGGCCGAAGGCGCTGCCGTTGAAGAACCCCGGATGACCATCAACGATTTCGAATCTGTGAAGAAAGCCGCAGAGGAGACCATCAAGGAACAACCCGTCGACAGCACACAGGCAATCGGACAGGTCCCCGTTCCCGGCACAGGAGCAGGAAAAGGAAAAGGCTCCGGCTCCGGCACCACCGTCAAAAAATAAATCCGTAATGAAACACTTCGACTGGAGTTCGTTCCTCAGCAACATCCTCTCCGTTGTTCTCGGTATCTTCATCACCTTCACCATACAGGGGTGGATCGACCGCAGTCAGGAAAAGAAGGATGTGGCGGCCGCGCTGGAGCTGGTCAAGGAGGAACTGATGAACAATAACAACAACCTCCGGGACGTAATCGCCCTGATCGGCGCTGAAAAGAACGCGGCCACAGCCATGCTCGACAACCTCGGCAAGCTGCAGAAGTGTGACTACGACTCCGTCGCCACATGGAACACGGTGCTCGGCAGCGAGTACTTCTTCACCGTGACCGACGACGCACTCGAACTGCTCAAGTCCTCATCCCTCTTCCAGAAGATAAACGACAGGAGCCTCGCGCTGAGCATAATAAAGGCATATGACTATCTGGAGGCGAACTCCAAGGCCTTCAACACGCACGAGCAGTACAAGATCTCCCTCTTCATGGAGGCCAATACCGACAAGGCAAAGAAGCTGGCCGCAACAACTTCCGGCGTGCCCTTCCTCAAAAGCTACTACTCAAGCCCCGAGGGCACATACTTCCTGAAATCCGTCGTCGACATGTCCGGCGACGCCTTCCTCCGCGTCGGCCTTGACGAGATCGACGCCACAATCGCTGCCATCCAGGCAAGACGATAAAGAAGACTATCGCTTGATATTGAACTTTTCGCAGGCCTCGATGGCTGCGGCGTTTCCGCACTTTGCGGCCACGAAGAAACAGTGCTGCGCCTTCAGGAGGTTTCCGTTGCCGGCATACTGCTTTCCAAGGTCGTACAGGGTGTAGCCCAGAGTGTCGTCCTTGCGGCTGCTCTTCAGGAGTTCCTTTTCAGTGATGCTGAACATCTTGTAATATGCAGCCACGGCGCTCTCGTATTTGCTGATGGCATTCGGATGATTGCCCGATCTGGCGTAAGCATCGCCCATGGCATCATATATCCAGTAGTCCAGATACGAGGTCTTGAACTCATAAGCTTCCAGCCACTTCTCACAATGGGAGATGACCTCCGAGTTCCTGTGCTGCATGTTCAGGAGCATGATGTACTGATACTCCGAATACATGTTGAGGGGCTCGATCTGCTGGAGAGCCTCGAAGCAGGCTGTGGCGTCATCGTACTCCTGAGCGTCGATATGCGCCTGCGCAGCAAGCAGCAGGCTGTCGCGCTCTGACATGGATGACGGGGTGCGGACTATCGTCTCCTCCCTCTCGATGCCGTCGTAAATGTAAAGATTGTCATCCTTGACCTCGACGTCGCCGAAGCAGTCGAAGGCGGAATTCCCCACAAGAAGAGGAACATTCTGCTTGTTGATCACGAACGTGGGGAGGTCCCTGACTATCACGTTGTCCCCTATCTTCAGGTTCTTAATGACAAGGGACGCCGCCTTGACAGTGGACCCGTCCGGCATCTTCACCACGGTCATACCCTTGACGTCAACGGGGTCGATGTATCCGTTCTCGTACAGGAAGAGATATGTCGTGGTGGACATGCTGGCAAACCAGCTGGACTCGGAGAAATAGGTCTTCACCCCTACTCCGTTGACGCTGGCATCCATGGTATACCGACCTTCGGTTTCCGGACTGAGCCTGATGACGGTCTGAGCCATGAGCCCTTGACCGATAAGCATGGCCGCGCCAAGCAAAGCAATATGTATTCTGCTCATATTAACCAATGGAATGAATTTCAACAACGAACGACAGCCACCGGGGCTGTCGTTCTCGTGAAGCGGAATACTGTACTAGAATCCGCCGCCAAACTGCTCGCGCATTTTCTTCTGCTGCTCGTCGTAAGCCTTTGCCTGCTCCTCTGTGAGGACCTTCTTGATTTCTATGTCCTGCTTTTCCATCATCTTCTGGAATTCGCCCATGTCAGGCATACCGCCGCCTGCGAAAAGCTTTCCCATCTCCTCATTCTGCTTCTTGAAAATCTCGAGGAGCTTTGCTGACTGCTCGTCGGTGAGCTTGAGGGACTGCTTCATCTGGTCAACGCGCATCTGCGCCATCTGTTCAGGATCGAAATTGAAGTCCTGTGCACTGCTCTTCTGTGAGCCTGCAAACAGCATTACTGCTGCAGCCATAAGGGTAATGATAAACTTTTTCATAAACGTGCAAATTTTAATCGACCCAAATTTAACAATTCCTGCCCTGAAATCAAAGAAGTGGCTATCATCCATCATAGATTCCTTTGCTGTCCTTTCTATCGCGAATGTGTGAACCCGGCCCTGACTTTTTGCACAATGTGATACCGACCTCCATTGAAAACCCGTTGGAAAGGATTAATTTTACACGATATTATCGCAATCAGCATGAAAAAGATATTCACCATGGCGGCCATCGCCGCAACAGCGATTCTCGCAGTCTCCTGCGCAAAGGAGATTGAAGAAGATATTCAGAAAGAAGGGATCATCGCCCACGCAAGCCTGCAGCCAGTGGAAGCAACAAAGGCATCAGGACAGTATAGCTACAACATTGTTTGGGATAAAGGAGACAAGATCTCTGTCCTCGATAATGCAAAGACCAAAGCCACGTTTGTTCTGACCGAAGGAGAAGGTACTGCCACCGGAACTTTCCAGCAGGAGGGCACTGATGCCTTGACCGCACCTCTTACGGCCTACTATCCTGCATCAGTGGTTGCAGAAGACAAGTCCCTTGTCTGGCCTGCAACACAGTCCGACGTGAAGAATATCTCAAACGTCCCGATGACGGCGGAATCACAGATCGCCACGGGTGACGTGAACTTTGCCTTCAAGCACCTTGGAAGTGTGCTGCAACTCGTCCTCACCGCCAAGAACGGAAGCATCGACGTCAAGCAGATTGACATTACAGCCGACCAGGGATTGAGCGGAGCGTTTACTGTAGAGAATGGTGCGGCCGTGATAAGCAATACCGGAACAACAATCTCCACCGGCGACATATCCGACAAGAACATCAAGTTGTCAGCTACCGCCTCGTACCTGAACTTTGCCGTTCCGTCCGGTTCTTTCACCAACTTCAAGATAACCATCACAGACACCAACGACAAGGAATACAGCCTTTCAGCAGCAAGCCTTACCTTGAATCGCGCGATGGTAGGCAAGGTGACGTTCGCCTTGGATGCCAAGGACCCTGCCGTATACGAGGTGAATGTCAACGGACATACTGTAAGAGTGAAACTTGCAGAAGTCACCGGGATTGAAAAGGACATATTGGTTAAGGCCTATGTTGAAGGAGCATCTGTAATAATCAAGGCTCTGGCCGAATCCGGCAGACCTATTGAATGTATCCTCCCGGAAGACAAGTTGTGCGATTTTACCAAAAACAACAATATCTACACCTTCACCATCTCCGATATCTCATCCGATTTGACCGCGACAATCGGCTATACGATTGCACATAGTGTTTCATTAAACAAGGATGCTTTGAATCTAATAATGGATTATGGCCATTACCGGCTTGTTGCAACGGTTCTGCCGGAAGAGGCGGAGGATAAGACGCCCATATGGAGCAGTTCTGATGAATCTGTTGCTACGGTTGACGAGAACGGGTACGTCAAGGCATTTGCTAAAGGCTCAGCAACGATTACTGCCGAAACTAAAGCCGGAGGATGCAGCGCTACATGCACCGTAACTGTCGTTGAGCCTCAGAGCCGTCCTGATGGAGCTCTCCCGGGGCATTTCAGTGTCAGTGACAATATGGTAGTTTATTTCTCAAAGGGAAATCTCTACTGCAGTGGAGTCACATTCAGCGTAGACGGTGCAGTGAATAGTATGGAAAACGCTGTATGGGATTTCGAGGCCCATCAGTACGATACGACTCCGTCTGTAGATGCCGCCTTAGATGATAAACATATCTCTCATTTCATGTGGTGCAATAGTGCTGAAAAGGCTATGGCGTTTAAATATGACAACAATTGGGATGGCCTATCACCATTCTTTGCTGAGAAGGATTTCTCGGTTGGTGGAGTCAAGACTTGGTCAACACTCACCATGGATGAATGGGTTTATCTTCTCAATGATAGAACAATGAAAAATGATTGTTCCCGATACACCAATCTAACAGATGGGGTCACAATAGAAGGCGCAGATTATTGTGGTATTTTCATCTATCCGGACGATTATGCTGGTACATTTGTGGGAGATGAATCGGAAACTTGGACTTGGAAAAATATTAACGACGCGGGTATAGTCTTCCTTCCTGCTGCGGGCTTTCGCAGTGGTTCCGGTAATATCCGTGTCTTCACCGTAGGCTCCCACGGCTACTACTGGTCAGCGTCTCCAAACGACGGCGACAGCGCTTTTGGCTTGGACTTCAGCAGCGGCGATGTCCTTCCGGACCGCATCGGCTATCGGAACCTGGCCTACTCCGTCCGTCTCGTCACAGAAATGAAATAGGCGCAACATTCAATATGATATAAACGGTATTGCAAATATGGAGATTATAGACTTGAAGAAAACTTACAAAGCCCCCGAAGCTGAGGTAATCGAGATAAATGTACAAGGTGTGCTGTGCCAGAGCGGCAACGGGAGCATGTACGAGAGGGACTTCGGCAACGGAGGATTTGAGGAGCAGTAAATCGCCATACTATCGAGAGTAACAACAAATAAAAAACAATGAATAAGAAAGCAATAGCAGTGTTGATGTTCGCTGCGGGAATCCTGACGGCGTCCTGTCATAAAGAGACCGAGCCGGAAGTCAAACCCTTCAAGCCCATGACCATCAACGCCGTGTCCGAGGGTATTGGCACAACGACCAAGACCGAGATGGCTTACAAGTATGACATTCTGTGGAGCAAGGACGACCAGATTTACGTTACCGACGGAACCGCCAATGATACCTTCACCCTCAGCGGCGGAGAAGGCACCACGAAAGGAACATTCAAACAGGACGGTACAGCATCTTTCACCAGCGAGGTTCAGGCATATTATCCCGCAACTATGGTACAAGAAGATGGAAGCCTCGTTTGGCCAGCAGCTCAGACCAACAATCAGACCGTGCCTATGTACAGCACAAAGACCGTCTCCGGCAGCGTCGAGGACTTCAAGTTTTCAAGCCTCGGTTCCGTGCTTCAGATAGTGTTCACTACGCCTAATTCTAATATTACTCTCCAGTCTATCGAAATCAAGGACGGCACGGAAACAATGAGCGGTGCATTCACCGTTGATGAGGACGGAAAGGCCATCATCACAGCGACCGACAAGGCTGGTATCACCCTGAATCTTGGTGATGGTGTAAGCGTCAGCAACAAGATTGCTTATTTCAGCATCGCCGTTCCTGCCGGAAATTATCAGAACCTCACCCTCACCTTCACCGCCAAGGACGGAGCGAAATGCGTGATGAATAACGGCAAAGTCAATATTGAGCATAACATCGTTGGCAGACTCACCCTCACAGGTAAGGAGTTCAAAGCACCAGCTCCTAAAGGTGCTCTTCTTGGAAAATTCACCGTCAGTGCCATCGGCAAGAAGGTTTATTTCTCCAAGGGCAACCTGTGGGCAGATGCATCTGGTGGCAATGATTCAAACCCCGTATTGCATTTCGAGGCAAACCAGTATGCTTTCAACAGCCGTTATGAAAGCAGCCATGTGTCACATTTCACATGGTCAAGCAGTGTAGCAGATGCTGTAGGCAATAGCAACAACGGAGACCATCTTTTCTGCGATGAGGACAACAAGGTTTCAGTTGACGGGAGCGATGCAATTTACTATGCACTTTCCGATGAGGAGTGGTGGTATCTGTTCAACAACCATTCTTACAAATGGACTACAGTCAATGAGGTGAACGGTTATGTCATAGCACCTGACAACTATGTCGGAACTCTTGCAGCCTCATATGCCGATGACGCCGCACTGGCCGCCGATAATCTCCTCTTCCTGCCCGCAGCGGGCAACCGCCGTAGTTCCAATGTCTACGATGTTGGCATTGGCGACTATTGGTCATCCCGTATAAGCTTCATTAAATACGCTCACCGCGTGTACTTCGATAGCAGTAATGTCGACCCTGACGACGACGGCGGTATTTGCAAAAACGGCTACAGTATCCGTCTCGTCACAGATGTGATGGAATAATAGAGCCAATGGGAGAGGAGGACATTTCCGGTTCATTCACACAGAACTAAAAGAAGACAATCAGCATGAAAAAGATATTCACCATGGTGGCCATTGCCGCAGCAACAATTCTTGCAGTTTCCTGCGCAAAGGAGATTGAAGAAGATATTCAGAAAGAAGGGATCATCGCCCATGCAAGCCTGCAGGCAGTGGAAGCAACAAAGGCATCAGGCCAGTATAGCTACAACATCGTTTGGGATAACGGTGACAAGATTGCCGTACTTGACAAAGCCAATAACAAAGCTTCATTCAAGCTGACCGCAGGAGACGGCACCACCACTGGAACCTTCCAGCAGGAGGGCACTGATGCTCTGACCGCACCCCTTACGGCCTACTATCCTGCATCAGTGGTCGCCGAGGACAAGTCCCTTGAATGGCCTGCAACACAGGCCGACGTGAAGAGTATCTCCAACGTCCCGATGACGGCGGAATCATCTACCGCCACGGGTGATGTGAACTTTGCCTTCAAGCACCTTGGAAGCGTGCTGCAGCTCGTCCTCACTGCCAAGAACGGGACCATCGACGTCAAGCAGATTGACATTACAGCCGACCAGGGATTGAGCGGAGCGTTCACCGTTGAGGACGGTGCGGCCGTGATAAGCAATACCGGAACAACCATCTCCACCGGCGACATCTCCGACAAGAACATCAAGTTGTCAGCTACCGCCTCCTACCTGAACTTTGCCGTTCCGTCTGGTTCTTTCACCAACTTCAAGATAACCATAACAGACACCAACGACAAGGAATACAGCCTTTCAGCAGCCAGCCTTACCTTGAATCGCGCGATGGTAGGCAAGGTGACGTTCGCTTTGGATGCCAAGGACCCTGCCGTATTCGAGGTGAATGTCAACGGACATACTGTAAGGGTAAAACTTGCGGATGATATTACGGCTCATGATGTGCTTACTGAAGTTTATGTTGAAGGCAGTTCAGTCATTGTCAATGCGTGGTCTAAATCCGGCAAGCATCTCAAGTGCCTAATGCCCGACGGAGAGTTCTGCACCAGCCAGAGCAAGACCGGCAATCTGGCCTATACTTTCATCATTTCTGATATTACGGAAAATACTACGGCAACCATTGGATATGCAAACCTTGCACGTATGATATTGGTATCGCCAGAAAATGCTGGGCATGTTGAAATCGAAGGATTACAATTTGTAAATTATTACTTCGAAGGCGAGATATTCAAGCATAAGGCGATTCCAAATGAAGGATATATCTTTGGCTATTGGCAGGATCAGTACGGGAACATACTTTGTGAGAGTGAAGAATACACCTTCCGACCTTCTTCAAAAGTTGATGTCACGGCTGTCTTCTCTAATAATTATAAAGTGTTTGTTAGTCCATCCTGCGCTGGTAGTATCTCAGCATTTAGGAAGGGTGCGAAAATCACACTCACAACTACACCGTGCGGAAACTCTGAATTCATCGGTTGGAAAGACAAGGATGGGAATATTCTTTCAGACGATAATACATATACTTTCACTATAGAATACGATACGATTGTCGTTGCCGAGTATTCCGTTGATTGTGGCACGGATGCTCTTGATGGCGTCTTCACAGTAGCCGCTGACAACGGCTACGGCAAACCGAAGAAGGTGCGATTCTCGAAGGGCAATTTGTGGTATGGAAAGACGAGCGAAGAAGCGACATCCGCCACATTCAATTTTGAGGAAAGCCAGTGGGATTTCAAAGTTACATCAGAGGGCAATTGGGTTCAGGAACACATTTCCCATTTCATGTGGAGTAAGGACGCTTCTGTTACCTATCAAAAGACATATAGCGACCCGCAGGCTTCTGCTGACGACGTGTTCTTCACAAATTCCCCGAACTTTGCCGTGAACGGTGTCAGCGCATGGCATACGCTCTCTCAACCGGAATGGGCATACCTTTTGGGTGACAGTGCGGAAAGAAGCGGCAAATACAGAACAGAAGTAACGGTAAACGGCGTGATAGGCCTTGTCATAGCGCCGGACAAATTCAGCGGAACTATAAGAGATTCATATGATGCTTCCGAATGGGCCACGGCAGAGATCAATGATGGTCTCGTCTTTCTCCCTGCTGCCGGCTGTCGCGATGGCTACGATGGCAATACTGGCATCGACAATGCGGGCAGCTACGGCTACTACTGGTCTGCGTCTCTGAGCTACCGCAACCTCGCTTCTGACTTGAACTTCTACGGCGGCGATGTCCGCCCGCTCGACGTCGACGTGCGGAATATGGCCTTCTCTGTCCGTCTCGTCACAGAAGTGAAATAACCAACTCCTATTAAATCAAAAAGCCGTGTATCAGTTCATGATATGCGGCTTCATATCAACTACGGCAAGGAAACCCAGAAATCTTCAGTTTCTGGGAGGAATTGCCAATTCCTTTTATTGGTTATGTGAATGAGTTTTTGTAATTTTGCTACCAGCAAGCAGAAAAAATATACGAAGCCCTGGATTGGGTTTGACGTGTGTTTTTCCTGCT
>JAZUFA010000031.1:0-54347 GCA_045640445.1 Candidatus Cryptobacteroides sp.
GCGCCTCGACCTTACACGCGAGCGTGTCCGCCAGATCAAGGAGAAGGCCATCCGCAAGCTCAAGAAACCTTCAGCATCAAAACTCCTCAAGACCTATCTGGGATAATGACCGCAGAACAGTTCATCGCCTCCAAGGCCTCAGAGGCCGTAAAGGCACTCTACAACGTCGATTTCTCAGCAGCCGGCATGCAGGTCGGCGTAACAAGGAAGGATTTCGAGGGCGACTATACGCTCGTTGTCTTCCCGCTTCTCAGGATCTCCCATGCAGCTCCGGCCGCTACCGGCCAGGCAATAGGTGAGTGGCTCGTGGCAAACTGCCCCGAGTTCTCCTCTTTCAATGCAGTGCAGGGCTTCCTTAACCTGAGCCTCTCCAATGTGTATTGGCAGGAGACTTTCGCAGCAATTGCTGCCGACGAAAACTTCGGCCAGCTGCCTTCAACCGGCAGGCGTGTCATGGTGGAGTTCAGTTCGCCCAATACAAACAAGCCCCTTCACCTCGGACATATACGCAACAACCTCCTCGGCGCAAGCGTCAGCAACCTGCTGAAGGCTGCCGGTGAGGATGTGATCAAGACCACTCTGGTGAACGACCGCGGCGTGCATATCTGCAAGAGCATGTACGCATGGCAGAAGCGCTTCGACGGTGCAACCCCTGAGAGCACCGGCAAGAAGGGCGACCATCTTGTAGGCGACTGCTACGTGGAGTTTGCAAAGATGGAGAAGGAGAATCCCGCAGTGCTTGACGACGTGCATGAGATGCTCGTCAAGTGGGAGGAGGGTGATCCCGCAGTCCGTGAACTCTGGCAGATGATGAACCAGTGGGTGTTCGACGGATTCGAGCAGACCTACAAGGCTCTTGGCATCACCTTCGACAAGACCTATTATGAGCATGAGACCTATCTGCTCGGCAAGGAGTTGGTGCAGAAGGGCCTCGACATGGGCGTGTTCGTGAAGGACCCCGACGGCTCCGTATGGTGTGACCTCACAGCAGACGGCCTTGACCGCAAGCTTCTTCTCCGCTCGGACGGAACTTCTGTGTATATGACCCAGGACCTCGGCACCGCCGAGCGCCGTTTTGCGGAATACAAGCTTGATTCCCACGTGTACGTCGTAGGTGACGAGCAGAACTACCATTTCCAGGTGCTCAAGCTCGTCCTCGGCAAACTCGGTTTCGACTGGGCTGAGCAGATCTTCCACCTCAGCTACGGCATGGTGGAACTTCCTGAAGGAAAGATGAAGAGCCGTGAGGGAACCGTTGTGGATGCCGACGACCTCATCGAGAAGATGTACCAGGAGGCAAAGGCCACCAGCGAGGAGTCCGGCAAGCTTGACGGCATTCCCGAGGAGGAGAAGGAACGCCTCTATCACATGATAGGTCTCGGCGCCCTCAAGTACTTCATACTCAAGGTTGATCCCAAGAAGAAGATGCTCTTCAACCCCAAGGAGTCCATCGACTTCAACGGCAACACCGGCCCGTTCATCCAGTACACGCATGCGCGCATTTGCAGCATACTGCGTAAAGCTGCAAATATGACATTTGACGGGGGTTCTACCCCCGTAACGCCCCCCGAATGCACCTCTAGCGAGCGAACTACGAGTGCTGAGTGGGCAAATGCGGAGCTTAGCGCAAAGGAGATCATGCTCGTGAAGATGCTTGCATCTTATCCCCAGAAGGTGGCTGAGGCAGCATCATCATACAGCCCGGCTGTCCTTGCCAACTACTCATACGAACTTGCCAAGGAGTTCAACCAGTACTACCACGATACACCTATCCTCAAGGAACCTGACCAGAACGTCCTCAAGATGCGTCTCTCGCTCATCGGGACAATCGCCGGAGTTCTCCGCAAGGCCATGGGAATACTTGGAATAGAACTTCCTGAAAGAATGTAAAGCAAAAGCCCCGGCTCCGGGGCTTTTCTTATTTTTTGAAGAACTGAGACTTTTGAGCCCGTTTCCGGTTGGGGTCACGCTCAACGAAGACGGGCTTCATTGTACGCGGGTCCAGCCCGGTGTAGAACATTACCGAAGAGGTTGTCATGGGCGTGGGAGTGAAGTCCTGTACCTGCTCCATCCATATGCCTTTGAGGCTGGGGTTGGCTGCCAGCTTCTGCATGTCGGCCATGGTGCAGCCGGGGTGCGACGATATGAAGTAGGGAACCAGCTCGGTATGGCGGTCCTCCTCGCGGTTGATCCTGTCGAATTCCTTGCGAAGGCGCTCGAACAGGCGGAAGCTGGGCTTTGCCATATAGTCGAGTACCTTGTCTTCAGTATGCTCGGGCGCAACCTTCAGACGGCCTGACGTGTGGTCGAGCATGAGAGTGCGGAGATACGGCTTGCCGGTCTGGTCCACGAAGCCGTCTTCGCTGAGGAACAGGTCGTATCTGACGCCGCTTCCTATGTATGAATGCTTTATGCCCTTCACTGCATCCACCTGGCGGTAGAGGCCGAGCACGCGGCTGTGGTCTCTGTCAAGATTCTTGCAGGGAGAAGGGTGCAGGCACGATTTGCGGCGGCATTTCGCACAGAGGCCGGTGTCCTTGCCGTGCATGCCGTACATGTTGGCGGTAGGTGCGCCCAGGTCGGATATGTTGCCGTGGAATTCCGGCATCGCGGCCAGCTTCCTGACCTCGGCCACTATGGATTCCTCGGAGCGCGACTGGATGAATTTGCCCTGGTGTGCGGCTATCGTGCAGAAATTGCAGCCGCCGAAGCATCCGCGGTGTGTGATGATGCTGTCCTTGATCATGTCGTATGCCGGGATGCGCTTGCCTTTGTAGCGCGGATGCGGCAGCTTTGTGAAGGGGAGGTCCCAGTAACTGTCCATCTCTTCCTGGGTGGAAGGGGCGCACGGGGGATTGACCTGGACATAGCCGCTGCCTACCGGTTCGATTATGGTGGACGGATTCAGCAGGTTGGCGTGTGTCTCTATTTCGTGGAAGTTCTCGGCGAAGGCCTTCTTCGAGGCCTGGCATTCCTCGAAGGAATGCAGGACCAGCCGGCCTTCCGCCGGTTTGGGCTCTCCGCTGCGCAGGAAGGCGATCTGGGGAAGGGATTCCAACTGGTGGCGGTTCCATCCTTTCTCTATGCCTCTGGTCAGCTCGAGCATGGGCTTTTCGCCCATGCCGTAGCAGAGCCAGTCGGCGCCGCTCTCGACGAGGACGGACGGCTTGAGCGAGTCCTGCCAGTAATCGTAGTGCGTGAGACGGCGGAGCGAGGCTTCGACTCCTCCTATGACAACCGGCACGTCGGGCCATAACTGCTTGAGTATCTTTGTGTATACTGTGACGGCATAGTCGGGGCGGGCGCCTGACTTGCCCTCCGGAGTGTAGGCATCGTCGTGGCGCAGGCGCTTGGCCGCAGTGTAATGGTTCACCATCGAGTCCATGGCTCCGGAGTTGACTCCGAAGTATAGCCTCGGGGCTCCGAGTTTGCGGAAGTCGCGGAGATCGTCCCGCCAGCCGGGCTGGGGGACGACTGCCACGCGGTAGCCGTTCTTCTGGGGCCACCTGCTTATGCAGGCTGTGCCGAAACTGGGGTGGTCCACAAATGCGTCTCCTGTGAAGAGAATCACGTCAATGTAGTCCCAACCTAATTTCTGGACCTCTTTGACAGAGGTGGGAATCATATAGTTGACCATATTTTGCAAAATTACGAAAATTGCCTTATTATTGCACCCGGTTAACGAGAAGCTATGGTAAAAGACAATAAAAAACGTCACGTTGTAAGCTATGAGAAGATGTCGGCCGAAGTACTGGCGGCATTCAATGCCAAGTATCCCGGCGGTGTGAACGACTGCCTCGATGACATCCAGAAATATCCCAGACCTGACGGAACCAGCTTTTACGCAATCACCCTCGAACTTCCTGAAGACATCTATCTTGTCAAGGTACAGATAGAGGTGGACAATGTCGAGGACATCGAGCGCTGGCTCGAGAGCGGCATGGACAATTCCGAGGAGCAGGTCGGAGGCTCAGAGTCATCCGAGTCCACTCTTCCCGACGACAATATTTCACAATACGGGTCTGACGACGACTCCTCTGAGGCATAATCTTGAAATTCGGCTGGAAGCATATGACGGAGCGGAAGAAGCTCCTTGTGCTGAGCCTTCTTGTCGGACTCAGTTCCGGTCTTGCTGCAGTTGCCCTCACATGGGCGATACGTCTGATAAAGTCGATCATCAATGGCGGTTACAGTCTCGGCGACTATAACTGGCAGTACCTGCTGTTCCCCGGCGTGGGAATGTTCCTCTCCCTCCTTCTCCTGCATTTCGTAATAAAGGACGACATAGGCCATGGCGTGACCAAGGTCCTGCTTGCCGTGTCGCGCAACGAGTCGAGGATCAAGCCCCATAACATGTGGTCGTCCGTCGCCACCTCCGCCCTCACCATCGGTTTCGGTGGTTCTGTCGGTGCCGAAGCGCCCATCGTCTATACGGGCGCTGCAATAGGCTCCCATATCGGCCAGAGGTGCAATCTGTCCTACCATAATGTGACCATCCTGCTGGGCTGCGGCGCTGCCGGTGCCGTGGCCGGAATATTCAAGGCACCTCTGGCCGGCGTGCTCTTCACCATAGAGATACTTCTTTTCAATGTGTCGATGAGTTCGCTGCTGCCTCTGCTGATATCCACCATATCGGCCACGGTGGTGTCGTACCTGCTGCTCGGGCAGACGGCTGTCTTCGCATGCAGCCTCACACCCTTTGCGATGGTGAACCTGCCTTTCTACATCGTCCTTGGTGTGGTTGGCGGCCTTGGCTCCCTGTACTTTACCAACGGTACCCTGAAACTTGAGGACAAACTCTCGAAGTTTGACAACCGGTACCTCAAGTGCATACTTTGTGCGATCTGCCTGGGCCTTCTCATCTTCCTCTTCCCTCCGCTTTACGGAGAAGGATACGATTCTCTCGGTGCATTGCTCAACGGCCAGGAACTTGATGCCGAGGGCCACTCCATCCTGTCGTGGCTGATGAGGTCGCCCTGGGGAGTGCCGGTGTTCTTTGCCCTGATATTCTTTGCCAAGGTGCTTGCAATGACCCTGACCAATGCTGGTGGCGGAGTCGGAGGTACCTTCGGTCCCACGCTGTTTGCCGGTGCCATACTCGGCTTCGTTGTGGCAAGGTTCATGAACCTCTGCCTTGCGTCCACGGGCTTCTCCGTCCCCGAGCAGAACTTCGTGCTTGTGGGAATGGCTGCGCTGATGGCCGGAGTCATGCAGGCGCCCCTCACCGCAATCTTCCTCATTGCCGAGATTTCCGGTGGATACGACCTGCTCATCCCTCTGATCCTTACGGCTACGGTATCATACGGCACCGTGCGCATGTTCGACCACTATTCCATTTACACCAAGCGAATTGCGCAGACGGGAGAGTTGCTCACACACGATAACGACCAGTCTGTGCTCACGCTGCTGAAGACCACTGACCTTATTCGCGACAAGTATCCCAAGCTTCATCTTGACGACAATCTCGGCACCGTTGTACATACTGTATCCAGCAGCGACGCGCAGGTCTTTGCCGTCGTTGACGAGGAGAACCACTATCAGGGAATGCTCGACCTTGCAACTATCCGCAAATACCTTCTGCGTACCGACCTGTACAAGAAGATGTTTGTCCGCAACCTGATGGTCGACGCACCTTCCATAGTTCACGACACTGAAACGATGATGTCGGTGATGGCCAAGTTCGACAAGACTGATGCATGGCGTCTGCCCGTGCTTGATTCCGAGGGTGTATATCTTGGCTTCATCTCAAGGTCAAGGATCCTTACCGCCTATCGTGAGGAACTGAAGGAGATATCTCACGACTAGCTTCCATTCTGTGGAGGTTGAAGACCTTCATTCCCGTCTGATGATATACGATGTCATAACAGGAGTATTCGTTATGGCCGTTCTCTCCCTTTTTGTGTGACGACACCGTTTCCGGCCTGAAGCCCAGGTTGCAGAGGTCCTCTGTCCGGGCGCTGGTGGCGCCGATCGCGAGGACATGCGACAGTATTTCGTAATTGCGGTCCAGTGCGTTGATGGTGGATCTCCTGTATCTGGAAATCCTGCTTATGCGCCTGTTGTTGTATGTGTTCTTGCAGTGACGGCTGCAGAACTTCTTGTCAGGCCTTCCGGTGAATTCCTTTCCGCACTCGATGCATCTGGCGACATACGGTAATGATGAGTTGTCCATAGTACAAGTTTTTGCCAAATATCATATTCATGGATGTCTTTTGCAAGCAAGGCATGCATGCTTTCGTCACAAGTTTATGATCCTTGCCTTCGCGGCGGCTCATGCTTTTTTTTGCGTTGGTCGGATTTATTTTGATCCGTGCTGAAAATAAAGGATTGTGCATTGTCTTTCTTATGCTCCGACGTCGTTTTCATTAAAAGACATGGCCATTTGTATAATTGTGAAGCCGGCTGCAGCCATGCCGTTGGGCAGCCGGGAATTATGCTGTTCCTTTGCATCGGAGTTCTGACCGCGCGGCAGGCTCTCCGAACAATTAAACTATAGAAAACATTATGGAACAGTTGAACAAAGTAACGTTGAGAGGCTTCGTGGGCAGTGTGTCCATCTACAACGGAGCAGGAAGGACGATGGCAAGATTGTCAGTAGGCACAACACATGCGTACAAATCGGGCGACGGCTCTCCGGTGATCGACACCGAGTGGCACCGCGTGATCTGCTGGGAGGGCAAGAACATCAAGGACCTCCAGATGCTGCAGAAAGGCGCCAGGGTGCAGATTGACGGACGCATCCATTACGGTAAGTTTACAGGAGAGGACATGGCCGAGCATTATTATACTGAAATACAGGCTTTGAAGCTTGAGGTGCTTCCGGAGGATGAAACCTTCCAGTATGAGATGTAATTGAAATGACGTCTGACGGTTCTGCATACGCGCTGGGGATTGCTGTCCTGATATGCATGCTCTGCCCTTCATGCTCGCATTCATCAAAACTGGCACAGATACGGTCCGAGTCATCCATGGCGAGGCTCGCACTGCCGTCCGCTTACGAAGCCGATATCCCGGAAGTTGTCATTTCCGAAGAGGTCAGGAGGGATACCATGACGGTCACAGGCCTTGACGGCAGCCAGGTGCTGATAATGCGTGCGGTGAAGGATGATGAGAGTGGAGAGATGGTGGCGACGGAGCAGCTCAGGGCGGCCACGGTTACTGCAAAGTTCAGGAACGTGGCGGAGAGGCATGGTAAGGTTGACATAGTCTTCCGGGTAATCGTGCCCCGGCGCCTGCAGGATTCAGACTGGCAGACGAGGCTGCACCCCGATATGCTGATATTGGGCGACACCATCAGGCTCGACGACATCGTCATAACCGGTTCCGGATACAGAAGGATGCAGCTGCGCGGATACGAGCAGTACGAACGCTTCCTCTCCAGGATAATAAGCGACACTCTGAGGCTCTATTTCATGCATGACCTCGAGGTGTTCATAGAGAGGAACATACCGGAGCTGTATGTCTTCAAGACTGATTCCTCGTTTGTCTCGGACGAACAGTTCGCGTCGGCCTACGGAGTAACCGGCAGGGATGCCATGGAGCATTACCGCCGGCATCTTCTGACGCTAATGAACGAGAGGCGTATCGGCCGCAAGGGAAAGATGCTGGACAAGTATGTCAAGTCTCCCATAATCGAGGACGGCATAAGGCTGGACACGGTGATGCGCGGCATTGACGGCGACTTCATTTACGATTACGTCCAGACAATCTCCACCAGACCCGCGCTGAGGAAGGTCGACGTCTTCCTCAGCGGCGGAATCTACGGGCAGGACAAACTGCTCTATGACATTCCTGAGGACGGGCCTCTGACCTTCTACATAAGTTCGCTCAGCACCCTGACGGATAACACCGAACGCTATCTGTCGAAGGTGGTCTACCGCAGGCTGGAAGAGAATACGGCATGCTATGTCGACTTCGGCGTGGGCAGCAGCGTCGTCGACGAGAACATGGGCGGAAATGCGGCCGAACTGGGCCGCATAAGGCAGAATCTCCGTGAACTGCTCGCGAACAGGACCTATGACCTCGATTCCATACTGGTGTCGGCGTCGTCGTCGCCGGAAGGCGGTGAGGCGATGAACCTGCACCTCAGCACATCCAGGTCGAAGTCGATGGCGGCATATCTTGACAAGTATATGAAGTCATACCGCGACAGCCTGAGGGCCGACGCCGGTTTCTCCGTGGATGAAACCGGCGCCATACGCCATGCAGAGGAGGTCAATATACCATTCATTGTCAGAAGCGTGGGGGAGAACTGGGCATATCTCGATGTGCTGATAGCGTCTGATTCCACTCTCACCCCGGAAGCCAAGGCCGTGTATGACGGCCTGGCCGCATCATGTGCCGGGGCCGATGCAAGGGAAAGGGCCATGCAGGCCCAGCCCTGGTATCCGTATGTGCGTTCGGAACTCTATCCACGCCTCAGGACAGTCAGGTTCGACTTCTTCCTCCACAGGAAGGGCATGGTCGAGGACCACGTCCTCACTACCGAACCCGATTCCCTTTACATGGCCGGAGTGCAGGCCATCAGAGACAGGGATTATGAATCTGCCATAAAGATTCTGGCTCCCTACAGGGACTATAACACGGCTGTGGCCTATGTCGCACTTGACAGGAACAGCTCTGCCCTTGAGATACTCGAAACACTTGAGGAAAGCCCTCAGGTCGATTATCTTCTTGCACTTGTGTATTCCCGTACAGGACATGAACGCGAGGCTGTGGAACGCTACCTCAGGGCATGTGCGGCCCTGCCGCAATATGTGCACAGGGGGAATCTCGACCCGGAGATATCCTCTTTGATTAAAGCCTTCGGGCTTGATGAACAATTTGATTGATTATGAAAACACAAAGAATGATTATCGCCCTGGCATTGCTTGCCGTGGGCTGTACAGCCAAGACCGAACCGGAAAACACCGGATCCGACGCTTGTCTCAATCTCACTTTCCCGCAACTTATGGAAACCAGGGCGACGGTGGCCGCCAACGATGGCGAGAAGAATATCAAAAAGCTGTTTCTTGCCGTATTCGATGCATCCGGCAAGCTTGAGAACTCGCACGCGTGCACTTCGGCGGAGATTGAAAATATCGGCTCCACCGGATTCAGCATGAAAGTCAAAAGGGGAAAGAAGACGGTCTGGGCAGTCGCGAATGTCGATGCATCCAAGTTCGGTTCCGCAAAGACCCTCACGTCCTTCGAATCGGTTGCCGTGTCGCTTTCCGACGCATCCGGGCTTGACGACTTTGCCATGAAAGGCTCGCTGAAGGACCTTGACGTGAACTCCTCCACACCTGTTGACGCCAGCATAACACTCACCAGGTTCGCCTGCCGTGTGTCGCTCACGAAAGTGACCAATTCCCTGCCGGAATCATACGGCGCAATGCAGGTCAAGAGCATCTATCTGGCCAATGTCGTCTGCAACGACAACATCGCCCAGACCGCGTCGCCGTCAACATGGTGCAACAGGCTGGGACATAAGGGAACGAAACTAACTGAAGCGAACGTTGTTGGCAACGGCAGCACGGCTGCAGAGAATGCTGTGATGACATACAGCAGCGTGAGCGCTTCAGTTGCGGCCGGCAAGTCGCAGACGATTGCCGGCAAGCAGGTATACGGCTTCCGCAATGCGTCTGAGGCCAACCCTGTGGCCAGGGCGTCGGGCTTTCCTGCAAACGGTTGCTGCAGCGTACTTTATGTGATTGCTACAGTAGGCGGGACCGACTATTGGTATCCTGTAGCCGTCAAGGGACTTTCCTCCAATAACAATTATAACATCGAGCTGACGGTTACAATGCCCGGCCAGCGCCCCGGCGACGAGGATTTCGGATCCCTCATCGACAAGGGAGAGGCAAAGGCCCTGATTACCGTAAGCGACTGGACCGGCGGTGCAACATACACCGAGGTCATCTGATGCCGGAAGAACTGGAATTCGCAGGATATGAAGCCGTCATTCATGAATCTGACATATATGCTGGCCGCAGTCATGCTGGTTTCGTGCTCCATCAAGGAAGACAGGTCGGGTTGTCCCTGCTGCCTGGTCCTGGATATTGATGCTTTTGTGGATGGCGGCTTCTGTAACGGCGGTGCGGTTGCCGTCCGTTCCCGGGGAATCGACTTTTCGGGAGAGGTGGAACTGCCGCCGCTGTATGGCAGCGGCTACGTGAAGGAGGTGCCGAGGACGATGGTGTCGGCAGCCTGTGCCGCCGGCATGCGTTCGTGCACCCTCGAGGGAAGCATTGTCAGGGTTCCTCCGGGCAAGCATGCGGACAGCCTGATGGCTTTTGCCTGCACGTTGATTCCTGAAGGAGATGAACTCGTTGTCAGGACGGTGCCGCATAAACAGTACTGCCTCGTGCATATGATAGCCGAACCTCCGGAGGAGTATTCCGGATATGACGTAATGATTACCGGGGGCTGCTCCGGCCTCGACCTGCTCACGCTGAAACCTCAGAGGGGAGAGTTGCGGACATTCGCCTCACACAAGGAGGACGGAACCTTCGAGGCTGTGCTGCTCCGGCAGGACGGTGATGCCTCACTTGTGCTCGACATGCTTGACGGGGCTGGTGAGTCCCTGTATACGATCGACCTTTCCGCCGCCCTGGAGGAGGCTTCGTATGATTGGAACAAAACGGATCTTGACGATGTGACCCTGAGGGTGGATTATGCAAGGGCGGAGGTCTTCATTGAAATATCAGAGTGGGACAGTGATGAGAATTACAGGAATGTTGAAATATGAGATAGCTGCAGTTGCAGTATTGATGCTGGCCGCTTCGTGCAGGAATGTTCAGGAATATGCTCCGCAGCCAAGTGCGACGGTCGTGGCTGAACTGACGGCCCCGGCGGGCTTCGGCACCAGAAGCAGCCTGCCGGATGATATGGTGAACAGGATAGTTTCCGTAACGTGGGCGGCATATGCCCAAGGGTCAGGTGTGCTGATGTGCACAGGCTTCCTGCAGCCTGCGGTATCAGGAAGCTGCACGGTGACAATGGACCTGCCGGAAGGAAGGACCTATGACATCTATGCCATCGCCAATGCCGGTGATCTGCGGGACCGTATCCCGCTTGGTGAGGATATGGTTCCTGAACTTGACCTCATCCTTTCGGACGAGTTCTCCGACCTCGCGGCCACAGGCCTGCCCATGGCAGGCAGCGTCTGTGGCGCCTGCACTGGCGGAGAACGGATTGAAATACCCATGAGGAGCCTCGTGGCCTCGTTCCGTATTGATGTGAACATGAGGGGCCTCGATCTGGAACTGTCGCCCGGTGAATTCAAAAGAGTGATGCAGGGGGAGTATATTCATGTGAGGAACAGTAACAGGTACCTGATGCCTTTCTCGGATGCCGGGAGCCGCGCAAGGTCGGCAGAGGATGTCTGCCGGGGCGATACGGATGCTTCCTTCTGCGCCATCGTCCCTTTGCCGGATACAACGCCGCATAGTACGGATTCCGTATTCTCCTATATCCTCTATGTCCCTGAGAACATGCAGGGCATCCTGCTCCCTGACAACGATGATCCTGACAGAAAGATACCATCGGAAGTCGACAGGGTGTGCGGCCAGGGAACGTCTGACCGCCTGACATATCTGGAGTTCTCCTTCACAAAGACCGAGGCTGCCGATTCCAATCCGTTTACGGGCGAAATCATCTTCAGGATGTATCCGGGAAGGGACAACTGCAAGGATTTCACCATCGAAGGCGGTACTGAGAATACCATCGGCGTTGCATTTGACGCCGGCGTCCTGCTGCAGCCGCCTACCTGGAAGGCTGACCATGGCGAAAGCTGGAATAACGGGAACGAGCGTCTCGAGTTCTCATCCCATGACCTTACAGTAACTCCTACGTCTTCGCCCAAACTGTTTGTGTGGTACAGCGGAACGGGTGTAAGCCTGGCCGAGGCAATTCCAAGATATATGGGCCTCCTCACACCCGACCGTGTCAAGGCTGCTGTAAGGGATGAATGGTACTTCGAGGAGGACACCGACAGCCCGATGCCGGGCTTCTCCGACCTGTGGGCATCTGACCCGGTGTCGCGTCTCAACTCGGATGCAATCCGTTACGTTGCAAGCAACGCGGACAAGGCTGGCAAGCAGGATGTGGTGGGCCGTTATTATTTCAAGTTTGTGGATTCCATGATGGGCAGGACTGCCATGCTGGTCGTCTCCGACCGCTGGCACAGCATGCGCGATACCTGCTATGTGCATTTCAGCGGGGAGGTGAAGATGAATTCCTCCGATTTCAACAACTTCAGGGTGGCTCAGCAGAGAACCCTGGAGGTGACGGGGCTGCCGGCCGCATCCGTGGCTACATGTGAAGCCACCTATGGCAAGGATCTGGTCGCAATCGAGGAATATGATGCAGGCGCCGGTTCTGCTACCAAGAAGTGGCGCATCAAGGCTCTCGGCGTCGGCAATGTCGGGCTGAAGGTCCAGGCAGGGGGAGTAAGCGCCCTGTTCACCGTGACGGTCCTGCCCGTGTACCTTGGATTCATGAGGCTTGAGGGTGGTGGAATTGCTTGCAGCCTTGATGGCACGCAGTTCACCTGCTCATATGCTTACTATTCCAACAGGGAATGCACCGACGAGCTGTCGGAGGGCAGCTTCCTGCCTGAACTGAAGTCGTCGCTCCTGGCTCCATGCCTGGCTCTTGATGGCCGGTACGCGCCTCTGCTCACCTGCAATCTGAGCGGACGCCAGATCACAACATTCATCTCTTCCTATTCTTCAGGGCCGACGAGGCTTGAAGGCTTCCGAGGTGATATGGACATGGCCACCCTTTCCTTGTCTCCAGCTTATTGCCCGACGTATGTCTCCAAGGCTGGAATCCGTCTGAAGTCGTACCGCTCGTACGATGTGATGGGCAAGGCCGGAACCGTGTCTGATGCTTCCGGATATGAACGGAAGGTGCTCGACAAAGTGCCCGGCGGCCTGCCGCGGGAGTACAGGACGCATGCTGAATTCAGCGGGCATGCCAGCTTCCGCAAGTTCAGCGGGGCCCCGATGGTGAATGCATCGGCAATAGGCAGGAACGACCTCTGGTCGGTCGGCCTCTACACCGGAACGGGGGAGGAGTGCACGTCCGTGGCCATAAAGAACTATACGGCAGATGACGTCTGGACCGGAGGCCCGCCTGAAGGGCAGACCGGCGGGGTGCTGACGGCAAGGCTCAAGGTCCGCAACAGGAACAGCGGAGAAGTCTTCGAGGAGGACCTCTTCAAGGTGGACTGTGCCGTTCTGGTATGCATAGCAGGTGCCTACTGCAACGAAACCGGCATATATGGCAGGTCCTCGTTCTATGAGGTTCCCAAGTCCGAGCGCCCGAGTACCTTCTATAACTCCGTTACAGGAGCAAGCGACCTGCGAGACGGCATGGTACTCATGCAGAGGGATGAGTGGAAGTCATTCTCCGCATGGGACGGTAAGATACGGCGGTACCTGCTGTATGCTGATGACTTCATTGGCACGCCTGCAAATGCTTACCTGGGCAAGACCAAGTACAATCTTTCCGCCGGCCTGTGCTTCGATACCTATGCCGATTCGCTCGGATGCTATTCCGACAAGGTAAGGCAAGCCTATGGAACACTGGCCAGCCGTTCCAGCCGGTTCATCACCGGCACTGTGGAACGGAGATACAGTTACGTCGAGTTCGATTCCAGTGCCGCCACGCAGCTGGTGATACTGTGGTTCCATCCGTCGCTGTATTTCAGCCTCCTGGCCTACCATGCCGACGATTCCAGACCTGCATCCGACATGCGCAAGCGGAATGAGGTCTTCACATCATCGCATTTCGAAGGGGTGGACGACCACCTGCTGCTGCTTTCGCAGACGAGGCCCTATGCCCTGCGCACCCAGATCCAGCATGTGTTCTATGGCGATGTGGAGGACGGCCGCTGCAACAATCAGCCCTGGCGTGTGGATTTCAACTACTGTTCTCCATCCAGTCTGGCAAACTGGGCCGGCGACACCGACAAGCATGTGCCCTATTCGCCGGATGGCGATTCTTCAGTTGACGAGCTCATAGGACAATTCGCCCCGGAGCTTGCGTTCAGCACCGGGGCGTATATAAGTGGAATGACCTTCAAAGGAAGGGATGCGGACTATGTGTCTTCAGACGGAACACATCTCAAACTGTTCTTCCTTCACGATGTGCTTGAGTGCAATTCCACAAGTACCGGGTACACATGGAAGAACTGGTATTGACGGGCGTCCCTACTTGCGGACGAGGCAGAAGTCAAGTGCGGCCTTGAGCTCCTTCTTGTCAAGGTTCTGGCCTATGAAGACAAGCTTCTGCATCCTGTCGCCGTAGTCGGGATCCCAGTCTCTGCGGAGCTGCGGATCCACAAGCAGCTGCTCCTCGAGCTCTTCCTTGGGCATGGTGGCGTACCACTGGCCTATGTTCTTGAGGGATACCTGTTTGCCGGCCTGCTCGAAGAGGTAGCAGAGGTCTGTGTCATCGGTGAAATAGCATATGCCCTTGGCGCGTATGATGCCCAGAGGCCAGTGCCTTGCGACGAAGTTGTCGAACTTGTCGAGGTCGAAGGGGTCGCGGTTGTAGTATACAAAGGTTCCGATGCCGTATTCTTCGGCTTCGCCTTCATCGTCATGATGGTCCGCACCCTCCTCGACCGCACTTATCCATGCGGCTGAGGCAGATACGGAGTCGTATCTGAAGCTGTCGGTTCCGAGAATCTTCGAGAAATCCACATCGCCGTAGTCGCACTCGATTATCTCGGCCTTGGGCTGAAGTGCGCGGACTATCTCCTTGACCATGCCCAGCTCGGCCGGTGCAAGTTCGGAAGCCTTGTTGAGAAGTATGATGTTGCAGAATTCTATCTGCTGGATAACCAGGTTCTCGATATCCTCCTCGTCGATGTTGCTCCTGAGCAGGGACTTTGCGCAGGAGAACTCGTCCTTCATCCTGAGTGCATCGACCACCGTGACTATGCAGTCGAGCCTGGGCATGCCGTTGGCAACATATTCAGCACCCATGTAGGGGATTGAGCATATGGTCCTGGCAATGGGCTCGGGCTCGCATATTCCGCTGGCCTCGATGACGATGTAGTCGAACTTCTTCATCGCGCAGATGTCGCGCAGCTGCTCCACAAGGTCCATCTTGAGGGTGCAGCATATGCAGCCGTTCTGCAGCGCTACCAGACTGTCGTCCTTTTTGCCGACGACACCGTCTTTCTCTATGAGGGCGGCGTCGATGTTCACTTCACCTATGTCGTTGACTATTACGGCGAATTTGATTCCTTTGGTATTTGACAGTATTCTGTTTACAAGAGTTGTTTTGCCGCTTCCCAGATAACCTGTGAGCAGCAGTACCGGAATTTCAGTCATCATTTAAACTTTAAGAATTGCGTATATGATGTTCTTGATTATGTAGCTTGCCATGACTATTATGGCTGCCATGCTCCAGTTGAGTTTGAATGCCAGGCAGATGACGATGGCAATGACAACCACGGCCAGCATGGCCAGACGCTTTGTCACGAGCGGCCGGGGGTCTCCCTTGTGAATCTTGAGTGAGAACATGGGTATCTCACATATGAGCAGCCAGCTGAGTGCTACGCTTGCTATGGGAACGAAAACGGGGCTGGTCATCCACAAAGCGCAGTTGCTCGCAGGGTTCTTTGCCACATAGTAGCAGAAGGCGCCCACCAGCATTGCACATGCGGGGGTGGGGAGACCTATGAAACTGGAGGTCTGACGGGTGTCCACGTTGAACTTTGCAAGCCTGATGGCGCTGAATACGCTGATCAGAAGTGCGGTCCAACTTGTCCAGTTGCTGCCGATCATACATGAATTGCTGCAGTTGAACAGCATAACGGCTGGCAGGAGACCGAAGCTCACGCAGTCGCAGAGGGAGTCCAGCTCCTTGCCGAGGTCGGAGTAGGCGTCGAGAGCCCTTGCGGCAAAACCGTCGCAGAAGTCGAATACGGCGGCGGCGAGCATGAAGCAGAACGCAAGGTCCAGACGGCCCTTGAACGCAAATATTACCCCGACGGCACCGCAGGCGATGTTCATCGAGGTAATGAAATCAGGAATGTATTTCTTCATTACTTAATTCCAAGTTTCTTCTGGAGATCTTTGGGAAGAGCTGATTTGTGGATGGTGATGTCGAGGGTCTGAGCCTTGACGTAAGCCTCTGTGGCATACCATATTCCGTCATACTTGCCGGTTACGCCCCATGAGTTCTTGACCATGTAGTACTTCTTGCCGTCCTGGTCCTTTGCGATACCGAAGATCTGCATGCCGTGGTCGTCGGTCATGGTCTTGTTGTCGAACTCGATCTGGCGTGACTCCTGGGTGGGCTCCTTCTCGATGATGGTGATGGGAGCGGGCTTACCCTCCTCCTTACCGACCCAGTGCTCCTGGTCTGAGCCTGAAGCCTTCTTTGTTTCGTCGATGTAGATGGCGAGGCCGTCCCTTGTGAAGCCGGGATGGCTGACGTCAGCGCCCCATGCTACGGTGTAACCTGCGTTGATTGCGTCGTCGACTATCTTCATGAGTTCGTCGATGGGGAGGTTGTATGACTGGTCCCAGCGCCAGTTATCGCAGATTTCAACGGGGAACCATGTATAGAAGGGATGGTGTGCGAAGGATGTGAGGGAGATGTAGTCGTCGGGATTGAGCTTGAGGGCGTCGCGGTAGCTTTCGGGAGTGTATGACTTTCCGTCAACGGTGAAGTTCTCGGGCCAGGCACCGAGGTATGCGTCGAGGATGCCCTTGAAACCGTTTCTCCACGCGGTTGTGAGGGTGCGGTTGGGATTCCTTGCGATGGTCTGCACGTAGCTTTTGAGGACAGCGTCCATCTCGGCCTGCCTGGGAAGGTCGGTGCCGTAGTTCATGCCCGTCATCTCGCTGTTGGGAACGATGCCATAGGCCCTGATGACATCGAGGACGTCGTCGGCCTCGGAGCCTGCACCAAAGGTGAGGTTGCCGTCGAGCTGAACGTATTTGACAGCCCTGTCCATATATGAGTGGCTGACTACGAAGAACTCGGAGAGGTCGGGATAGTTGGCCTCATCCTTTATATTGTTGATTCGGATGATTTCGGACTCGAGGAAACCTATTGTCGAGAAAGCCCAGCATGTTCCGCTGCTTGCCTGGTTCTTCACCGAGGTGATGGGGTTGGCCTTCACGGTCTCGAAAGTGAATTCCGGGAAAGAGGCTTTCTGCTGCTGTGCAAACGCTGCGCTGCAAACTAAAAGGAGCGCTGAAATTGCAATTGATTTTTTCATTGTATTGTTTGTTTGTTAATTGGCATACACTCTTTACAAAGATAGGGATTTTTTGTATTTTTGCAGAAAGATTGTCTATAAAATGATAACCAGAAAGCCGCTTTTTTACATATTGTTTTTGGCATTGCTCACTGCCTGTCAAGGACATACGGTCGAGACAAGGCCAACCGTACAATATGTACGCGACATCATTTCCTCCAAGGACGCCCCGGAGCACATCATCCTTTCGTCAAATCCAGCACCTGCCAGAACGGGCGATCTGGTCGTCATAGGCTCTTCAGCCCAGTGCGCTGCGGTGTCCACCCAGATGTCGATGAGCGACGTGTTCGACAATCTTGACGGCACTCCCGATTCCGACGGCCTCGTGGATTTCGCAGGCGAATACATAGTTTCCATAGTCGACGACGCCGAGGGCCCATACGCCTCATATCTTTCTTCAGGAAAAGAGGAGCAGCTGCGTGAGAACACTGTCCGTTCCGTCATCTCCGCGATCGACAGCACATACAACCTCACCGCGTACGACCTTGAGGGCATAGGCCGCAAGGCTCCCGCCAAGGTCATCATCCTTGCCGACGTGCAGCAGTACGTATATGGCCATTTCGACGTCGACACCCTCTTCTCATCCACAGGGTGCGGCATAAATGTAGTGTCCGCCTTTGAATCCATGGTGAATTCCGCCGTTCCGGCAGACGGAACAGGCAAACTGAACATCGCCGTCATCTCATCACCTGAGGTTCAGGATTCCGCCGTCTACAGCGCCGCCTTGTCCGAGATCCTTTCCGGCAGGGAAGCAGACTGCTTTGCAGCCCACACTGGCGCGGATACCACCAACGTGGTGCTCTCGCTGCTTGACTCATACATCGCCACCGGCCATACTGAGCCTCTGGATGTCATCCTTGTGGATGATTATGACATTGCTCCATCAGAGATAGCCGGGGGTATCAACCGTGCAAGTTCGCTCATGAGCAGCGAATCCCTCGTATACGGGAAGTACCTTTCCGACGATGTCAGGTTCGCATGCCCTGCGGAAGCAGTCTGCATAAGCTGCTACCAGATACTCAGAGAACAGAATCTCTTTACCCACAAGATTGCTCTGCCTCAGTCATTTTCATATAAGACCGTCAAGCATCCGGAGGGTGCCGGCGTCTTGCTGACCCCCATCAGTTTCTATGTTCAAAATTAGCATAACGCCAGAAGAAATAGAATCACTGCCTCAGGGATGCTTCCCAGGGGAAATACATATCATCGCCAAGGCTGGCCGGGAATATAACCGTGCCATCACATATCTTCGCCAGCAGACCATGATAGGCTTCGACACCGAGACCCGTCCGGTGTTCGAGCCGCACAAGCCGCACAACCATGTTGCGCTCCTGCAGCTCTCCGGCCCCGATCATGCGTTCCTTTTCAGGATTCAGAGCCTCGGTATGCGCAAGCGTCTCTGCGCACTCCTCTCCGACAAGAACATCCTCAAGATAGGTGCCGCCTGCCACGATGACGTCAGGGGGCTTAAGTACTATGCCGAATTCAAGGAGCAGGGCTTTGTCGACCTTCAGAAGATAGGCTGGGAATGGGGCATCAAGGACAAGAGCGTCAAGAAGATGGCTGCCAATATTTTGGGCGTGCGGATCAGCAAGGCCCAGCAGCTCTCCAACTGGGAGGCCGACCAGCTGAGCGAGTCGCAGAAGATGTACGCTGCGACCGACGCCTGGGTCTGCCTCGAAATGTACAAGAAACTTCTGGATTCTCCCAAGAATCCGTTAACTCCGGAGCAGCTCGCTCCGAATCCACCTGCAAATAATGATCAGAATAGTCCTAAAACCGAGGCGTGACGAATCGCTTCGCCGTTTTCATCCGTGGGTCTTTTCGGGCGCGATAGCCCAGATACAGGGCAATCCCGCCGAAGGCGACCTTGTTGCCGTATACAGTGCGGAAGGTGACCAGCTTGCAATAGGCCATTATCAGATAGGGTCCATTGCAGTGCGTGTGCTCTCATTCAACGGCGATCCCACCAGCCCCGATTTCTGGACCAATGCAATAGCCCGCGCCCTCCAGGCGCGCGTAAGCGTCGGCCTCTATTCCGATACGGAGGAACTGACTACAAGCTGCTTCAGGCTCGTGCACGGCGAGGGTGACGGCCTTCCCGGCCTCATCATCGACTGGTATGACGGAGTATGCGTCATGCAGGCGCACAGTGTGGGCATGTTCAGGGCAAAGCATCAGATATGTGAGGCTCTCAAGGCCGTTTTCGGCCCCCGCCTCAAGGCCGTATATGACAAGAGTTCCGGCACCGCTCCCTTCAAGGCCGGTCTTGAACTGGTCGACGGATATATCTGGAAGGCCGACGGTTTTGCTTCCTCAGAACTTGCTGTTCTCGAGAACGGTAACAAGTTCCTCGTAAACTGGGAGGAAGGCCAGAAGACAGGATTCTTCCTCGACCAGCGCGACAACCGCGCACTCGTTGGCAAATATGCCCGTGGCCGTAATGTGCTCAACCTTTTCTGCTATACCGGAGGCTTCAGCATCTATGCCATGAACAACGGCGCCGTGCATGTGGATTCCGTGGATTCATCGGCAAAGGCCATGGCCCTCGTACAGAAGAATATGGAACTGAACGGTGCTTCTGCCGACAAGTTCACCAATTACTGTGAGGATGCCATCGAGTTCCTCGGCAAGAGCGAGCCCGGTAAGTATGACCTCATGATCGTGGATCCCCCTGCATTCGCAAAGCACCGCGGGGCTTTGAAGAATGCCCTGCGCGCATACCAGAGGCTCAATGCAGCAGCCATCTCAAAGGTGGCTCCCGGCGGCCTCGTATTCACATTCAGCTGCTCGCAGGTAGTCGACAAGATTACCTTTGCGGAGGTTGTCTTCAGCGCTGCGGCGCAAACAGGACGCAGCGTCAGGATCGTGGACAGGCTGTGCCAGGGTGCCGACCATCCGGTCAGCATCTATCACCCCGAGGGTGAATACCTCAAGGGCCTGCTGCTTTACGTCGAGTAGCCTCTACTCCTTTTCGATGAGTTCCAGAAGCCTGTCGATGGCTTCAGAGTCGGGAACGTGCTTGAGCACGGGCTCTCCTTTGCGGTAGATTGAAACCTTGCCGCCGCCTTCGCCCACGTATCCCCAGTCGGCGTCCGCCATCTCTCCCGGGCCGTTGACTATGCAGCCCATGACAGCTATCACCATTCCCTTGAGGTGGGAGGTGCGTGCCTTTACTGTTTCGAATGTGGTCTGCAGGTCGTACATAGTGCGTCCGCAGCCGGGGCAGGCGATATATTCCGGGTGGCTGAACTTGCGGCGTGCCGCCTGCATGATCTCATCCTTGTAAATGCTGTCCGGCATGTCGTCGGCTTCATGGCTCAGAAGCTTGGGGCCGAATTCCAACGCTTCGTCGAGCATGCGGTCGTGCACGGCCGTCCTGCCTGCATACCAGTCTGCAATATACTGTGCTACGGGTATCTCGTTTACGGGAGGCTCGGTGAGGGAGACGCGTATGGTGTCGCCGATGCCCTCGCGCATGAGGGAACCTATGCCTACGCAGCTCTTTATGCGGCCGCTGTCGCCGTTGCCGGCTTCAGTGACACCAAGGTGCATCGGGAATACGGTTCCGGACTGCTGCATCATTGCAGCAAGCTCGCGGTAAGCCTCCACCATTACAACCGTGTTGGATGCCTTCAGGGAGACGACTACGTTGAAGAACTTTGCATCAATGCACATCTGCAGCCATTCCATTGCGGCTATCGCCATGGCGTGGGGCGTGTTGCCGTACTGGTCGGTGATGTACTTGCCAAGTGATCCGTGATTGAGGCCGACGCGCACGGCCGTTCCGTGCTCGCGGCAGACCTCGAGGAACTGTGCGAATTTCTCACGCGCCTTCTGGTGGTCGGGGTGGAAGTTGCCGGGATTGATGCGCACCTTTTCAACTATGGGTGCCACAGCGATCGCAGTGTCTGAACTGAAGTGGATGTCGGCCACTATCGGCACATTGCATCCCGCTGCGCGCAGGCGCGAATGGATCTCCTGCACGGCAGGAACGTCCTGCAGGCCGGGAACGGTTATCCTGACCATCTGAGCGCCTGCAGCGGCGCATTCGAGGCACTGGGCCACAGTTGCTTCCACGTCGGATGTGTGGGTGTTGCACATGGTCTGCACCACGACGGGTGCGCCACCTCCTATAATAAGTGAATCGCCGACTTTAACGGCCAGAGTCTTCATTCTTTCCATAAACAATCTCCTTTGCCTGTCTCTTCAGGTCCGCTGATGTCTTTCCCGTTCTCTTGCCCAGCTGGAAGTGAATTCCCGCAGTGATTATTATGTCGAGGGGATAGGCATAGCGGTAGTAGTACGCGGAATAATAGTTTGGCTGGTACAGGCTCTGCCAGCCCCAGCGTATCAGAGCGTTGAAATGAATCTCGATGGGGTCGAACATCAGAGCGAATCCGGCGCCGCCCTGCAGGCCGTAGTCGAGGCGGTACTCGTAATCCTTGAATGCATGCTCGTATTCGGGCTCCACGCCCGCGCCGCTGCGCTCGATGCTCTTTCTGTATCCGCCATAAACACCGACCGCACCCTCGAACTTGACGGGTGCCGCATCAACGTGGAAGCCGGCCAGTACAGGCATTGCGAAGGTCTCCATCGTGAGCTTGTCGGCACCGTCGATGTTGTTGTAGGGCTTCTGGGTGTCGGGGTTTATCTTGAATCCCGCGCCTTCGTGGGAGTATTCGACTCCGATGTGGAGGGCGAAGTTGGCATATCTGTCGAACAGCTTCTCGTAGTGAGTGTACATGACAGATATGTGATTAGGGCATATCTGGTTCTGCCTGTTGTGCTTCGAGGGGTTGAAGCTCATGGAGCAGAGACCCACGCCGTAGTTCACGCCTATCATCGAGTAGTCGTTGATGAGACGCTTGCTGTAGACCTTGACGGTGTCGAGATATTCGTTGGGGAGCGAGTCTATGTCGAGCGTGTCCGGCCTGGATATGGCGGCATCGGCCATCCCGGGAACAAGCAGCAGAAGTATCAGTAGCAATTTCTTCATAACGTTTCTGCAAACAGTGCCTGCACGTCTATGGTCTGGTCCACTTCAGAGCTTGGCGGTATGTCGAGATACTCGGCATCCTTTGTGTTGAACTTGACGAACACCACCGTCTCGGGCTGCCTGTGCTCCAGCAGCGATCCTGTGTCGACTATTGAGTTGCGGTTGCCGTCGTCGGTTATCCTTATGCTGTATTTGCCTTCCTTGAGGTAGGGGAACGCCAGCGTTGCGTCTGAATCGATGATATATGAGCGCAGCACCTTGTCCCTCTTTTCGCCGAGGAGGTCGACTATGATCTTGCGGTCGACACCGGTGAGCACGGTGTTGAGGGTGCTGAGGGTCTCGTCCTTGGGGAGCATGACCTTTACCTCAGTGCTGTCGTTCCAGAAGCCCCTTACATCCTGGAACTGGTGGTGGGGCAACTTGAGGAAGTACTCGTAGCCCGGCTGCAGCTTCTCCGTGGGCTTTATGATGTAGCGCCTCAGGTCAAGGCTGTCGCGCTCCACGGTGACGCTGCCCTTGAACTCCTTCTGCCTCGGGTTGAGGTAACGGAAGCCAAGGTTCGAGAATCCTTCGTTTATGATGGGGAGGTCGAAGTTGAGTTCGAAGCCGTTCTGTTCAACCGTTTCGGGAGCGACGTTCAGCTTGTAGACGCAAAGGGTGTCCTCCTTCTTGATGTCCTTCCTGGTCTTGGGTTTCTTCGACTTGTTCTCCTGCACGAGCTTCAGGTGCTCCACGTCGGGTTTCAGCAAGCCGAGGCTGTCGGTCTTTCTGTAGCTGACGAACACGTGCATGGTGTCGGGCGCCAGCCTGTGGCAGTTGTTGAGCCAGAGCAGAAGGCTGTCCTGAAGGATGTTGAACTCAGTGATCACCTGGTCCGGTTTGTATCCGCGCACCCAGATTGAATCCACCCATGCGTTGGGAGCCTGGAAGGTTATGTAGGCGCTGTAGTCGCCGGTGCGCACGCCGCCTTTGACAAACTGCTTGCTGGGTTTCTCGCGGAACATCTTAAGGGTGTGCTCGCTGCGCCTTTCCATGATGTTCAGCGTGTCCTTCATGTCGTACTTGAGCATTTCCGGCAGGGTGTCGATCGCAACCATGGTGGGCTTGATGACCGAGTCGCAGAAGGCTATGAGGTCGGTTTCAGGGTCGTAGATGTTGTTGCCCGAATCATCCTTTATGGCGTAGAGCCTGTAGAGGGTGTCCTTGATGAAGGGGAGGACGAAGTAGCCCCAGTCATCCGTCTTGGTGACCGCATACGGCCTCTCGAGGAGGACGGCCGAGTCTGCGTGGTTCTTGTAAAGCAGGACGGTGGCGCCCTTCGAGGGGTTGAGGGTTCCGCAGTCACGCACGGTGCCGGTGATCATCATGGAGTCTATCTGGTCGCCGGTGGAGAAGACGTATGTGTATCCCGGGAACATGTTGCCCTCGTTGTTGTCGGCAACCGCGTCCACGAAACTGATCGAATATGTCGTGTTGGGCTCAAGGTCTTCCTCGAAGGTGATCTGGATGCCCCTGCCGTGCAGCTTTGCCTTCACGGGCTTCTGCTGAGGAGGGGAGAGGAGGATGTTCTTCGCGTTCTTGAGCGTTACATATTCGTTGAACTCGAAGTATATCTTTGTGTTGTGAGTGGGGACACCGCATGTGCCGGGATAGGGTTTGATGTCGATTATCACCGGTGGTATGGTGTCCTTCTTTCCACCCGTGGGCGCCTGGGTCGTGTTGGCGCAGGAGTGGATGAACATCATGGGGCCGAAGACAGCCATGACGGCTATTATCAGCGGGATGAACTGCCTGAATTTTCTCATACTATGTCTGTCCTCACTACTTCCTGTACACCGTCGACCTTCTTGATGTCGGCGATGAGCTTTTCAAGGTTCTTCTTGTCATGTACCAGCACTTCGATGAAGCCCTCGAAGACTCCGCCCTCGGCACCAAGGGTGATCTTGCGCATGTTGATGCCCATGCCGAAGGTTATGCACTGGATGATGTCGTTGAGCATTCCGTATCTGTCGAGACCCTTGATGCTCAGGCGGATGGGGTAGTCCTGAGTATCGAGTATCCACTGAGGGATGACAACCCTGTTGCCGAACTTGCTGGCAAGGCTCTGGGCCTCGTGGCAGGATTTCTTGTGCACTACGACGGTCTTCTCGCCAAGCCTGAATCCGACTATGGGGTCTCCCGGGATGGGGTTGCAGCAGTCGGCCATCACATATCTGGTCTGGCCGGTGTCGCCCTCGCTGATAAAGAATGCCTCGCTTCCGCCGGGATGAGGAGCGTCGCTCATTATCCTGCGGAAGTCCTCGGCACCTATGAGCCCGAGTCCGACGCGGAAGAAGAACTCCTCCTTGTCGTTCAGCTGGGCTGCATCGAGGAACTTGCGCAAAATCTTGTTGGACAGCTTTTCGCCCATTGCCTCGAGGCGCTCCTCATATATCCTTTCGCCATTGCTTATGATGGCCGGGCGGCTGTCCTTGAAGAACTCGATGACCTTCTGCTTGGCGGAACGGGTCTGCAGGAACTGCAGCCATTCCATCTTGGGCTTGCCGTTTGCGGCGGTGATTATCTCCACCTGGTCACCGGCCTTGAGCACATAGGAAAGCTGCACGAGCTTCATGTTGACCTTGGCGGCTATGGCTTTGCTTCCTATCTGGCTGTGTATTGCGTATGCGAAGTCGAGTGCCGTGCTGCCTGCCGGTATGCTGCGCTGCTCTCCCTTGGGCGTGAAGACCACGATCTCGGTGGTGATGAGGTCCTTGTGGATTACGTCGAGGAACTCGAGCGCGTTCATGTCGTCGCTCACGATGATCTTCTGGACGTTTGCGAGCCAGCGGTCCATTTCGGTGTCGGCCTCGGAGATGTAGCCGTCGTTCTTGTATGCCCAGTGGGCGGCGATACCCTTTTCTGCGATGTCGTCCATGCGGCGGGAGCGTATCTGGACCTCGATCCAGAAGCCCGCCTTGCTCATGAGGGTGCAGTGAAGCGCCTCGTATCCGTTGCTCTTGGGGTTGTTGACCCAGTTTCGGAAGCGTGCGGGCTGCTCGCTGAAGAGGCTCTTGAGGCTGTTGTATATCTGATATGCCGTGTACCTTTCCTCCTCGATGTTGTTCGACTGGGGGTCGTAGACGATACGCACGGCGTAGAGGTCGAATATCTCCTCGAACGGTACACCCTTGTTGCGCATCTTGAACCAGATGGAATAGGGAGTCTTGACCCTCCTCTTTATGGTGAACGAGTATCCCTTGGCCTTGAGCGCCATCTCTATGGGCTCGATGAACTGCTCGACCTCCTCCTTGCGCTTCTCCACGTTCTGGTTGATGCTGTTCGAGATTTCCTCGAAGTCCTCTGGCTCCTTGTACTTGAGCCAGATGTTCTCCATCTCGGACTTGATGCTGTATAGACCGAGCCTGTGGGCGAGGGGAATGAACACGAACATGGTCTCGGAGAGTATCTTGTCGCGCTTGTGCTCGGGCATGAACTCTATGGTGCGGCAGTTGTGGAGGCGGTCGGCCATCTTGATGAGCACCACGCGCACATCGTCACCAAGGGTGAGGAGGATGCGCTTGAAGTTCTCGGCCTGCATGCTTTCGGTCTGGAGTACGGAGTTGCTTTTCTTGTCCTCGTTGTCGAGCACCGTTTTGATCTTGGTGAGGCCGTCGACCAGTTTGGCCACGGTGTCGCCGAAGAGGTTGGCTATGTCCTCGACTGTGTATTCGGTGTCCTCGACCACGTCGTGAAGGAGGGCGGCCGTGATCGACTTGTAGCCGAGTCCTATCTCGCCTACGACTATCTTTGCAACCTCGATGGGGTGGAGTATGTAGGGCTCGCCGGAACGCCGGCGCACGTCCTTGTGCGCCTGGTTGGCGAAGTCGAATGCCTTCTGGACGACCTCGAACTCATCCGAGTCCTGGCAACGGGGCTCGGCCACAGCCTTGAGCGACTGCCAGTACTGCTCGATGAGCGCGTAATCCTGTTTGTCAAATTTCTTTACTGCCATATTCTGCTAATTGCTCTCCGTATCCCATTCGGTGATGTGATAGGAGTCGACGTTTTCATATCCGTATGTGAGTTCCGCACCGTAAATGATTATCTGCCAGCTGAAGTTCAGCCAGATAAGGAACAGGGGAACTGCCGCCAGTACTCCGTAGACGCTGTTCAGTCGTGCCATGAATACCTGCGTCTCAAGGTAGAGGTACTGGAAGATGGTGAATACCAGACCTGCCACCAGCGCGCTCTTGAAGGCGCTCAGGTATTTGACCTTGGTTGCAGGTATGTACTTGTACATGACCGACATGGTCAGGGTGGCTACGATGAACAGGCCCACGTATCCGAACAGCTTCGGAAGGAACCTCAGGTTGGAGAGGTCGAGGCCGATGAGGTTGGTGGCGTTGGTGTATATCACGATGCCGGTACCGAAGATGAGCACCAGGAACGGCGACAGGATCAGCACCAGGAAATAGAATCCGAAACGCTTGTAGAGCTTGCGGGGGATCTTGCGTATGCCCCACACGTTGTTGAACACCCTTTCTACCTGGAACATCATCCAAAGGACCGCCCAGAGGAAGAAGAGGGCCGATACGAGGCCCACGCCTCCGCCCTGTGCGATGTCGAGGATGTTGTTAGCCTTTTCAAGTATCATGTCGACCATCGAAGGGTCGAGGGTTATAGTTTCATGCAGCAGTTCCGCAAGCTTTTCTGAAAGCCCGAGTCCGCCGCTGACCGCGAAGATGAACGCGCAGAAAGGCACGAGGGCGAGGGTTACGAAGTAGCTCAGGGCGACGCACTGGAAGCCCATCCTGTTCTCGGCAAAGGTGCCGAAAGTGATGCGGACGAGTTTTACGAAGCGCACGAGCCTCTTGTAGGCGCGGCTCTTGCCGGTCGTGTCCATCTCCCAGATCCTGTCGGTGACGAGGTCGGTTATGCTGCTTGCTATCTTCATCTAGAATAAACTGAGTTGTTGTGCCTGTGCGGCGGTTTCTGTCTCTTCCTGTTCGGGGAGGACGGCATCTTCTTCAGGCAGCAGTTCGCGGAACGCCTCTTCGGAGAGGACGGAGATTCCCAGCTGCTCGCATTTCTTTATCTTTTCGGGCCCCGGCTTCGTGCCTGCGAGCAGGAAACTGGTCTTGCTGCTTACGCCGGATGCGCACTTGCCGCCGTGACGGACGATCAGCTCCTTCATCGCATCCCTGCTGACGCTGAAGTTGCCGGAGACCACTACCGTCTTGCCGTCGAGTGCGGCTGAAAGCCTGCCCTGGCCTGCGGCGACCTCGAACCTGAGCCCGTGGGCTTTCAGCCTGTCGATCTCCGCGATGTTCGCAGGGTTGTGCATGTAGTCGTATACGCTGCCGGCGATGACGTCGCCGACGTCCTCCACTTCGAGGAGCTGTTCCTTGCTTGACCCGGCTATTGCATCGATGCTGCCGAAGTGGCGGGCTATCTCGCGTGCGGTCGTCTCTCCGACAAACCGGATTCCGAGTGCGAAGAGCACGTTCTCGAAGGGTACTTTGGCTGATTCGGCAAGGGACTCGAGGAACTTCTGCGCCGACTTCTCCTGCCAGCCTTCAAGAGCCATCAGCTGATAGGTGCTGAGGTCGTAGAGGTCGGCGGGGCTCTTGACGAGGCCGGCCTCGTAGAACTGTGCCATGGTGGCCTCGCCTGCGAGGATGTTCATCGCCTTGCGGCCGCAGAAGTGGATCAGGCGGCCCTTTATCTGCTGGGGACAGCCCGTCTGGTTGGGACAGTACCACTTGGCGTCGACGCGTACGAGCGGAGTGCCGCAGTCGGGACAGAGTTCGGGGAATACCGGAGGCTGGGCACCGGCGGGGCGCATGTCGGGGTTGATGCCCGTTATCTTGGGGATGATCTCTCCGCCCTTCTCCACGTAGACGTAGTCGCCGACGCGGATGTCGAGCAGAGCCATCTGGTCTGCATTGTTGAGGGTGGCGCGCTTGACCACGGTGCCGCTGAGCTGTACGGGTGCAAGATTGGCCACGGGGGTTACGGCGCCGGTACGTCCTACCTGGTAGGAGATGCTCTGCAGCTCGGTGCAGGCCTGCTCGGCTTTGAACTTGTAGGCCACGGCCCAGCGGGGGCTCTTGGCGGTGTATCCGAGGGCGCGCTGCGCCGAAAGTTCGTTGATCTTGATGACGCAGCCGTCGGTGGCATAGGGGAGGAAGGCGCGCTCGGTGCCCCAGTGGCTGATGAATTCCTCGATCTCGGCTATGCCGTGGCAGATGCGGCGGGTGTCGGAAACGGGAAGACCCCAGGATGCCGCCTTGTCGAGGGCCTCGCTGTGCGTGTTGAAGGTTACGCTCTGTGCGGGGATGTGGTAGAGCGTGCACATGAGGCCGCGCTTTGCGACCTCTGCGGGGTCGGAAAGCTTGAGCGAGCCGCTGGCCGCGTTGCGAGGGTTGGCGAAGGGCGCCTCGTCGTTGTCGGAACGCTCCTGGTTGAGGGCGTCGAATGCGGCGTAGGGCATGAGGATCTCGCCTCTGATCTCAAGGTCGTCGGGGAAGTCGCCGTGAAGGACCCGGGGGATGTTGGTGATGTTGCGGACGTTCTCCGTGACGTCGTCTCCCTGCACGCCGTCACCGCGCGTAAGTGCGCGTACGAGTTTGCCCTGCTGGTAGGTGAGGCAGATGGCGGTGCCGTCGAACTTCAGCTCGCAGCAGTAGGTGAAATCCTCGCTCAGGAGCTTGTCGGCGCGTGCTGCAAATTCCTCGATCTCCTGGATGGAGTAGGTGTTGCCCAGCGACAGCATGGGGTAGCGGTGGGGCCTCTTGACGAATTCGCCGGACTTGAGGGTCTCGGCGTTTTCGGTTACTGAAGCGTCGATGTCGGAGCCCACCTTGCGGGTGGGGGAGTCGGGCGACTGGAATTCGGGCCAGGCTTCCTCGAGGGCTTCCAGCTCATGCATCAGGGTGTCGAACTCATAGTCCGAGATGGCAGGGTTGTTGTCGACGTAGTAACGCCGGCTGTTCTCCCAGAGAATGTCCCTGAGCTGACCGATTCTTTGCTTTGCTTCAGATTTGTCCATATAAACAACAAATATAACAATATTTGTCGGTTTATTTGCATATATTTGCGCTGATTAAGTTTTTAATGAAATGCGTACAGTAAAATTCCTCTTTGCCTGCGCCTTCGCTGCCGTTCTCTGCAGCTGCGGCCAGAAGACCGGCACCGCCTGGCTCAGTGGCGAGTTCTCTTCAAATGCACCCGCAAAAGTCAGCTTCACGGTGCTTCCCCGTGGTGCAGAATCTTACAAGGTCAAGAGCCTTCCCGTCGTTGACGGAAAGTTCCTTCTGGAAGTTCCCGACATTGTCGGTGCAGCCGAGGTCGAGTTCCCGGCAGGCGCAACTTACATGGGCGCCAGCCTCGTTCCGGGTGACACCCTCCATATGACGATCTCTCCCGTGGAGGGCACGGAAAGGTTCGTCGCAGAGTTCGCCGGCAAGACGGCTGAGGCAAGCAAGGTCTTCAACGGGATTTCTTCCGCGTACAACGATTTTTATACATATTACTACGAGTGCGAGACCTTCGATGACGCACTCGTGAAACTTGAGGAAAACTCAACCCTGTTCCATGAGGCGAATGACGCTTCCATGGACAAGTATTTCAAGCATCTCGCAGCCTTGAGATACGATGACATGAAAACCCAGCTGCTCCTCTACAAAGCAGAGGAAGAAGGTGGTGATATCACTGAGTGTGAGGAGTATAACGAGATAATCAGCAAGGTTGACCCCAACGATCCCGCGAATGTGTCCGGCAGCCTTGTTCGCAAGTGGCTCCAGGCAGGCTGCCCCAAGGATGAAAACTTGACCGAAACCGGGAAGCTGATATCCATGCTGAAGGTGGTTTCCGACAAGATTTCCAACCCTGTGATCAAGAAGAATTCACTCGCCGGAATAGCAGAGAGCATGTTCATGGAAGGCGAGGATACTGACGCTGAGAGCATCAAGGGTTTCTGGACTGCCTTTACCGAGGCTGCTGCCGGATATCCCGAGCTCATCGAGGCCAATGAGGAGGCATACAACACCCGTCTCGCCATGGCCAAGGGTACTCCGGTGAAGGACTTCACCATCCAGACTCCCGACGGCAGGGAACTCCCTGTCTCTTCACTTTACGGCAAGGTTCTCTATATCGATATCTGGGCTACCTGGTGCGGCCCCTGCCGTGGCGAGATCCCTTATCTTGCAGAGGTTGCAAAGCACTATGCCGGCAGCGAGGATGTATACGTGATGAGCGTCTCCTGCGACCAGACACCCGAGCCCTGGCTCGAGATGATCACAGCCGACAAGCCCGCATGGCCCCAGTACTACATCTCCAGGGAGAACATGAAGGACCTCGATGCAGGATTCAACGTGGCCTACATACCCCGCTTCATCATCATCGACAAGGAGGGCAAAATTTTCAACGCCTACGCACCCCGTCCCTCAAGCGTGGATGTATATGCAGAGATTGACGCCTGCGTGGCCAAGTAATTTTTGGATATATAAAAATTAAGCGTATATTTGCAGTCCGATCGGTGCGTTGGCCGAGTGGCTAGGCGCAGGTCTGCAAAACCTGTCACAGTGGTTCGATTCCGCTACGCACCTCAAAACTAATGAGAGCTTCCCACACGGGGAGCTCTCTTTTCTGTTTTGAGGTGCTGCGCACTACCATTAATTGGTGGAGGCATCCCCCAAACCCCCTCAAGTCGCTTTCGCTCCGATTGTTGATGGGACCTTCCTTGATCTGAGGCCTTTCCCTGGAAGGTGTTGCCCTTTTCCCCGGGACCTTCCTTGTTTCCGAGAGTTTTCAAGGAAGGTGTATGGTGAGCGGCCTAAAAGAAGGCTTCAAATTGGCCGTTTGCGACAGCGAGGTTGCAGATTCCGGTGTAGATACACGTCCAAACTTTCGGGTTCATATCAAAGTGGCACATCTGCAGGCTTGAGTCAATAAGATCCAGAGATACGGAGCATGGTTCCCGCCATAAAAAAGACGGATTTATGTCCGCAAATCATATTTCTGCCACGTTTTAGCTGTTATCATGCCCGGAACGTGGGTTTAGACGGCTCGCGGGCACGATATCGGGGAAATCATGGCGAGATTGCTGTTTGCGGGAATAAAATCGGCAAAATCATGGCTGAGGCTGTGACCGCGAGAATGGATCGACGAATTCGTGGTGGGGTGGGTGTTCTCGAGAAATATATCGACGAAATCATGGCGGAGGTTGCAGCGGCTGCGGGTTGGGAGGGAGGTTGGGAGGGAGGTTGTTGGGGTGCGGGGGATTTTTTTTGTGCAGGGGATGTGATGGGAGTCGGGAGATTTTGTTAAATTTGGGGAAATTAAGATGTTATGAAGAGGTTCATTCTAACTTGCGTTGCTGCAGTGATGGTTGCGGCGGTTGCATTCGGGCAGGAGTTTACTGAGGCTGAGATCGAGCAGTTCAATCAGGCTTTCGAGTATTCGGATACCGGAAAGGCGGACAAGGCTATCGAGATTTACAACCGGTTGCTCAAGACTCATCCCACCGATACGACAGTGCTCTATGAGATCGGTTACTGCCTCTATCAGAAGCAGGATTATGCTGCCGTTGACAAGCACTTCTCCAAACTTGAGAAGAAGGGCCTCGTTTCATCGGGGACTTATGTTCTCCATGGCAATGCGCTTGACAATATGGGCAAGACCAAGGAGGCCATTGACATCTATAAGAAAGGCATTGAGATGTATCCCAACCAGGGCCGTCTGTATCTTGAACTTGGCACGGTTTACAGGATGCAGGGCAATTTTACTGACGCAGTTAACATGTACTCCTACGGTATAGAGAAGGATCCCTGGCTGACATCGAATTATTTCAGGAATGCCCAGATCCTTTGTTACAGCAATGAGCCCGCGCTGGGCATGTTCGATGCCGAGGTTCATCAGTTGCTCGATCCTTCATCCGACAGGAGTTCTGAGATGAGCAAGGCGATGTTCGAGGCCTTCAGCGTCAATGTCGAGGTAAAGAACGACACCTCGCTTGTTTATCACTACACTTCAAATACCGAAATCACCGCGGACAATGACGGCAACCTGGATTTCCCCTTCGGCTTGCTGTTCGAGGTCTTCTCCAAGACGCCCCAGGACATTATATGCTGGAAGGAGAAGGGGCAGCTTGACATTCCTACCATTACGGCCAAGAAGCAGCGCTTTGTTGAGGAGATCTATGCCAATGACATGTTCGGGAGATATCGCACGCCTGTTATGGCTTACGAGAAGGCTGTGCTCGATGCCGGGCACTGGGAGGCGTTCTGCATGTGGCTCCTCCGCAAAGGCGATTCCGACGCCTTCGATGCGTGGTTAGATGACAACGATACCAAGTTCACTGCTTTTGCGAACTGGTACGGTGAGAATCAATTCAACCCTGAAAGGTGAGACAGTCATTAAATTGAATTATGGACGAATTAACATTCTGGCAGAAGATAGCGCAGTCTTTCTATACCAATTTCATTCAGGATAACCGTTACACCCTTATACTTGACGGTCTCAAGACGACTTTGACCATCACGGTGTTCGCCGTCCTGATAGGAACCCTGCTCGGCGGACTCATCTGCTGGATGAGGATGAGCAGGAACAAGATCCTGCAGGGAATCGCCAAAGTATACATCGACATAATGCGCGGCACCCCCGTGCTTGTGATGCTGATGATCATGTACTACATAGTACTTGCTCCTGCGAATGCATCCGGAGTTCTCGTGGCCATCATCACATTTGCGATGAATACGGCCGCCTATGTGTGCGAGATGCTCAGAACCAGCATCATGGGTGTGGACCGCGGCCAGACTGAAGCCGGCCTCTCGCTCGGCTTCTCGAAATACCAGACTTTCTTCGGAATCGTGCTTCCCCAGGCGGTGAAGAGCATGATGCCCGTTTATCAGGGAGAGGTCATAAGCCTTCTCAAGAGCACCTCGATAGTCGGTTATGTCGCTGTGATCGACATGACCAAGGCATCGGACATCATCCGTGCACGTACCTTCGATGCCTTTTTCCCCCTGATTACCATTGCGGTGGTATACTTCATCATCGCCTGGCTGATAGGCCTGCTGCTGAAGGCGCTCGCAAAGCCGCGCCGCAGCCGCAGCCGCGCCGCAGCCATGCTGCTCCTTCCCCTAATGCTGTTCACAGCCGTCTCCTGCGAGAAGGTCGAGATCAAGGACATTACCTGTGAGGCTGATGTTGCCGACCAGACCATTTCCGTGATCCAGGGAGCGCTTACCGAGCAGTTCATTCTCGACAAGCGCGGCCCCAAGGGCCTGCTTTCGTACAATAATGACGTGGACGCACTCGAGGCCGTCCTGAGAGACAAGGCGAGGGTCTTTATGGTCGACGACATCGTCGCCCTGATTCCCCTCAGGAAGAATCCTCAACTCGATACCATCAGTTCCTCATATCCTGCCATGCCTCTGGGTGTATGCTTCAGGCTCGACGACGATTATCTTGCACCGGAATTCGAGAAGTTTATGGTCGACATGAACGCCACTGGCGAGAATCAGGCGATCAGGGAGAAGTGGATGACCACCGATATGGACAAGTGTCATCGCGACGTCAACCTTCCCACCCTTGGCGAGCCTATAAAAGTGGCCGTGATGGCAACGATTCCGCCGTACAATGTGATGATGAACGGCGATTATGACGGCTACGAGATCGAACTTGTCCGCCTGTTCGCAAAGCGCATAGGGCGTCCGGTGGAATTCATCAACATGGATTTCGGCGGCATCATGCCGAGCATAGCCACAGGCAAGGCTGACATGGCGATTGCGGCCATCTCTATAACGGAAGAGCGTAAGCAGACGGTCAGGATGATTCCTTATTCGGAGAGCACTATCGTCTATATCTTCAAGAAACTTGAAGCCTTCGAAACCGCCGGGGAGAAGGGGAGCGTCCTTCCATGGATACTGCTCGCACTTGCCGCCTGCGCGGCCGGCATCGCCGTTTTCGTACGCCTTCGCAGGAAATCCGGCAGGAATAGCGGAAGCCGCGTGGAAGAGGGCGAGGTTATCATGAAGATCTCGCATCTGCAGAAGATCTATCACGGCATAAAGGTGCTGAAGGACGTCAATGCGGAGATACGCAAGGGCGAGGTCATAAGCATAATCGGCCCTTCAGGCACCGGCAAGAGCACCTTCCTGCGCTGCCTGAACCTGCTCGAGAAGCCGGACGGCGGAAGCATAGTGATAGGCGGACAGGATATCCTTGCGCCCGATGCAGATGTCCCTGCACTGCGCCAGAGGATGGGCATGGTGTTCCAGTCCTTCAATCTCTTCAACGGTAAGACCATACTTGAGAATGTAACTTACGCTCCCATCAAGCTTCTGGGGAAGAGCAAGGCCGAGGCTGAAGCCAAGGCGATGGAGCTCCTCGAGCTCGTGGGCCTTGCTGAAAAGGCCGGCTATATGCCCGAGAATCTTTCAGGCGGTCAGAAGCAGCGTGTCGCCATTGCCAGGGCACTTGCCATGGAGCCGGAAATCATACTCTTCGACGAGCCCACATCCGCGCTCGACCCCACGATGGTCAGCGAGGTTCTCGGTGTTATGCGCACCCTTGCACGAAAGGGAATGACCATGGTTGTCGTAACCCATGAGATGCGCTTTGCAAAAGACGTATCTACCCGCGTATTCTATATGAACGAGGGAGTCATCTACGAAGAGGGAACTCCGGAGCAGATATTCGACGATCCTCAGAAGGAGCTTACCCGCAAGTTCATAAACCAGATCAGGGAATGCAGCTACGACATTGCCAGCAGGCAGTATGACTACTACGAGATGATGGCCAGGATCGGCAACTTCTGCTGGAAGTACAACATGGGAGATGCCACTGTCGACCGCATATCGCACGTCGTGGAGGAAGGCCTGCTGCTCGCCGGCCCTGAAGCCGGCTCCAGCGTCAAGGTCATCTATTCCGAAAAGACAGCCTCGAAGGAGGTTCTCATCACCGTTCCCAAGGCAATTGATGACAATCTGCTCGATGATCCTGCAAACAAGCTCTCCGCCGATATCCTCCGGGGAATCTGCAAGGAAATCTCGATAAAGCATTCAGACGGGTCAAGTTCGATAGTCTGCACGATAGAGTAAAAAAAGAGCCACGGCGTTAAACCGTGGCTCTTTTTGTATTACCATGTCTCCGGCAGGCCGAGGTCCTTGAAGGTCCTCGGGGCCGGTGTGGCGGGATATGGCTTGCGGTCCTTGATCTGCTCGAGCGCGACCTCCACTGCCTTGATCAGCTGCTCGTCGATTCCGGCGGCTTCCTTTACAGGGTCGTTGTCGAGAAGGATGTCAGGATCCACGCCGTGGTTCTCAACTATCCATTCGCCAGTGGCTGCATCATAGTTTGTGAAGAAGGGAACGCGGATGTCGGTGCCGTCCATGTACGGCAGCGACCCGCTGATTCCTATGATGCCGCCCCATGAGCGTGTTCCTATCACGGTACCTATCTTGTTAGCCTTGAAGCTCCAGGGGAAGAGGTCGCCGTCAGATGCGGAATACTTGTTCACAAGGAGAACCTTGGGGCCGTTGTGAGTTCCTTCCGGAGTGGTGCCGTTCCTGCTCGAGCCACGGTACATGGTCATGCGGTAGGTGTTCCTGAGCAGTCTCTCTATGATCATGGGCGAGATGTTGCCGCCGCCGTTCTCGCGGTCGTCGATGATGAGGGCCTCCTTGTCAAGCTGGGGATAGTAGTAGCGTGCAAACTCGTTGAGGCCTTCGGGACCCATGTCGGGTATGTAGATGTAGCCTACCTTGCCGCCGGAGAGTTCGTCGACTGTCTTTATGCACTTCTGAACCCACTCGTAGTGGTAGAGAGGGTATTCGTCATCTATGGGCTTGACCACCACCTTCTTTCCTCCGGGTGCCGCCTTAGTGTTGATTGTGAGTTCGGTAAGTACACCGGCCTTGCCGACGAGAAGCTGGTAGATGTTTGCAACGTCCTTTGTGGATACACCGTCGATTGCCGTGATATAGTTGCCGGCCTCCACATCCATTCCGGGCTCGCGGAAGGGTGAGCGCAGATTTTCGGAGTAGTTTGCTCCCTCGAGTATCCTGTCGATCTTGAAGAATCCGCTCCTGTCCTTCGACAGTTCGGCTCCGAGCAGGCCCATGGATATGCGCTCTGGCTTGTCGTACTCGCCGACTGTCACGTATGCGTGACCGCAGGCGAGCTCGCTTATCATCTCACCGATAATGTAGTTGAGGTCAAGCCTTGTTTTTGCATGGGGTACGAGGACCTGATACTTCTCCTTGATGGCCTTCCAGTCGCGTCCGTGCATGTTCTCGAGGTAGAAGCCGTCGCGGTAAGCGCGCCAGGCCTCGTCGAAGATCTGCTCCCACTCCTGAGTGTAGTCTACGGGCGCCATCATATTGCCGAGCTCGACCTTGTCGCCCTTTACCTTGTCGGCGGGGAACTTTGCAACGCTGAACTCCCTTCTGCCTGCCATCACAATGGCCTTGCTGTCGCCGAAGCGGTAGCTTATCATGCCGTCAGAGCAGTCCTCATCCTTCTGGGTGTCGAAGCTGAAGACCTTGGTGCCACGTCCGTCGCTGTGCCAGAGCTTCCTGCCGTCGCAGTAGATGGGGCGTCCTCCCTGGATGGGCAGCTTGATGATGCGCTCGCAGAGTCCTTCAGGATCAACAGTGACTGCTGCCGGGCCCTTGTCCTCCTTGGCCTTGTCGGGCTTGGCTTCTGCCTTGCCGTCCTGGGGGAGAAGCGGTGATGCGGTGCTGCTTCCCAGCATTGCCATGTAGATGGCGCTCATGTTGGTGTATGCGTAGTCCCACTCCACGCGGCTGTAGATGGGGTTGAAGTCGCGGTCGCAGGTGAAGATAAGGTACTTGCCGTCCTCGCTGAACATGGGGGCGGATGAGTTGTACCACTTTTCGGTGACTGCGTATTCCTTGCCGGAAGATATCTCGAAGACGTAAACCACGCTCATCTCGTTCTGGCCTGTGCGGGTGTATGTGAGCCATTTGCTGTCGGCGGAATAGCTGGCGCGCAGTTCGCCCACAGAGTCCTCCACAAGCACCTTCTTAGCCTTGGTTTCGGGGTCGACCTCCACAAGGCGGTTCCTGCGGTCTGAATAGAGTATCTTCTTGGAGTCGGGGCTCCACTGGATGCTGCGGATATAGGTGTCGTTGCCGCTGGTGAGCTGCACAGGCTCCTTGAGCTCGTCTCCGGCGTCCTGCAGCCAGATCTCCGTTTCGCCTGTACGGTCGGAGATGTAGGCTATGCTCTTGCCGTCGGGGCTCCAGGTGGCTCCGCGCTCGTGAGCGCCGGGAGTGTGGGTGATGTTCCTTGTAACACCGTTGTCAGCCGGAACGTTGAACACCTCTCCACGTGCGGTTACGGCGAGACGCTTGCCGTCAGGTGAGATGCTGCCGCTTGTGACATAAGAGCTTACATTCTTGTTGAAGCTGCGTGAGTAGATGTCGTCGGAGGCAAGACGTATGTTGATCTTCTCGTATTTCTTGGTGGCGGGGTCGAGCTTCCAGATCCAGCCGGCCTGCTCGAACACGATGAGCTTGCCGTTGGTGCTGGGGAACTTGACGTCGTAGTCGTGGAAGTCGGTCACCTTGGCGGTGGTGCGGGTCTTTGTGTTATAGACGAAGATGTTCATCGTCATGTCGCGGTCGGATGCGAAGAAGATCTCGTCGCCGCACCACATCGGGAAGATGTCCTGGGCTATGTTGGAGGTGATGTTCTCCACCTTCTTGTCGTCATATACCCAGATGTCGTCGGCCATGCCGCCGCGGTAGTACTTCCATGTGCGGAACTCGCGCATCACGCGGTTGTAGGCAAGCTTGCGGCCGTCGGGGGAGTAGCAGCAGAATCCGCCCTCGGGGAGAGGCAGCTTCGTGGGCATTGCACCGTCGGTGGGGACGGTCCAGATGTTGCCGGGGAAGCCGTCGCCTATGCGGTTGCGGTATACTACATTCCTGCCGTCCGGTGTCCAGGCTGTGACTATGTTGTTGGGACCCATGCGGTCGCCCAGCTCATCCCTGCCGTTGGTGGAGGTGTAGGTCAGACGCACGGGAGCGCCGCCTTCAGAGGGCATGAGGTACACTTCGCGGTTGCCGTCATATTCACCCGTGAATGCGATCTGCCTGCCGTCGGGGGAGTATTTGGCAAACATCTCGTAGCCTTTGTGGGATGTCAGTTTCCTGGCCTCGCCACCGGTGACGGGGACGCTGTAGAGGTCGCCTGCATAGGAGAAGACCACTTCTGTGCCGTTGGTAGCCGGAAAACGCAGCAGACGGGCCTCGTCCGTCGTTTCCGTGGCGTAAGCGCTCAGGGCGAATGCGCCCAGGAGAGCCGAAACGATGATTGCTTTCTTCATGGTATTGTGTATTATCAGAGACTTTTGGAAATGAACTTCTACAAATTTAATAAAATCTTGAATAAGTTGGGGGGAATGGCTAATTTTACGGAATCATGAAGAAAGTTATGGTTACCGGTGCCGGCGGATTCCTCGGCAGGCACCTTTGCGGTATGCTGGCCGCAGCCGGGTATGAAGTCGTCCGATTCTATCATTCCGACCTCGATATCACCGACCGCAAGGCCGTGGCGGACGCCGTTGGCGCCCGCCGGCCGGATTTGCTGGTGAACTGTGCCGCAATATCTTCCACCGGATATGCCAAGGATCATCCCGACGAGTCTCTTTCCGTCAACGTGGAGGCACCTGTGAACCTTGCCCTGGCATGCAGGGAATGCTGTGCGGAGCTGTTCCTCATGAGTAGCGACCAGGTCTATGGCGGATGTACCATCGAAGGCCCGCTGAAGGAGGACATCGCTCTTGTACCCAATAATGTCTACGGGCAGCACAAGCTGCTTATGGAGCAGCGTGTGCTGGAGATTCTGCCGGAGGCTAAAGCCCTGAGACTCACGTGGATGTGCCAGCCGGTCGATGCCGTGCATCCTCATCAGGACTATGTGAGCAACATGCTCTCAGCCAAGGCCGAAGGCCGGCTGATGAAGGCATCAGCACTCGAGCACAGGGGAGTCACCGACGTGCGGACAGTGTGCGGGAACCTGATTGCAAGTTTCGGCCGTCTGCCCGGGCCCCGCTTTTGCGGGATTCCGTATTGTTCCCTATCTTTGTAGGAGAAAGAATTCCATTATGAAGAAATATCTAAGACCGGCTGCGCTTGCAGCCCTTATTGCGGCTCTGTCGTCTGTTGCCGCAGCTGCGCAGACGACTTCGGAGACGTATTCCTGCGTGTCGAACCGCAGGACCGTCACAGTATATGAGATCGGACCGGAAGGCGATGAGATATGCTTTGCCAACATCTACAGGAGAGGCAGGCACAGGGTCACGGTCACGGCTTCCGAGGCCATCCAGTCATTCAGCATCCTTCCCGAGTCCGCCGGGATAACGGGAAAGGCGAAAGGCAACAAGCTCTCGTTCAAGGCCGGGAACGGGAAGAAACTGCACATAAAGGTAAACGATCTTCCCTGCCTGGAACTGACCACTGACAAGCCTGAGAAGAAGGCTGAGGTCAAGGCCGCCACTGCCAGTTACCATTATGCTCCGGGAGAACACACCGTGGGAACTCTGGAGTTGAAGGACGGGGACTCCGTCCGCATAGAGGAAGGGGCCATAGTCCATGCCAACATCGTCGGCGGGGGAGACAACATCTCCATCAGCGGCAGGGGAATACTCCACGGCACGGTACGGCTTAACAACTGCGACAACCTGCGCATCAAGGACATAACCGTCTGCAACGACGTCAAGTCGTGGACCAACACCCTGACCTGCTGCACAAACTCTTCCTACAGCAATGTGAAGGTCTTCTCATGCGGAGCCATCTACAGCCAGGACGGTATCAATCCCGTTGCCTGCAAGGGGTTCACGATCGAGAACTGCCTCATACACAGCGTCGACGACTGCATAGCCATCAAGTCGTTCGTGGCTGACAAGGACGGCGACATGGGCACCAGGGACATCACCGTAAAGCATTGCGTGATGGTCGGCAAGCGCTGCGCCGATGGCGTGACCATCGGATTCGAGCTTAACGGTGGCGAGGTGAAGGACATCCTCGTCACCGACTGCGACATCCTCAAGACCGACGGCGGCGGCATGACCGGCGGGCACTCGGCATTCAGCATTGTCTGCGACGGTGCCGCCGAGGTACATGACATAACCTACGACAACATCCGCACGACGGCCGACATCGACCCCAAGAACCTCGAGATCATCATTACCGACGGAACCCTCTACGACCCTGACGAGCCCGGGCAGATCCATGACATCACCATCAGGAACGTCAACTGGGAGAACGTGGCAAAGCCGTTCATCATCCAGGGATACGAAGACCACATCGTCCGTGGCATACGCTTCGAGAACTGCACCCTTGCAGGAAAGCCCCTCAAATCAACGGATGATGCAGACTTCAAGATAGACAAAGCCGAGGATATAAGCTTCAACTAAGTAAAAAGCAAAGCAAAACTTACTCATCTTGCGTCCGAAATGCATGTTTCGGACGCAAGTTGACGTTTATTTCGTGGATAATTGCTAATTTGCAGTATTATGAAGAATTATGCACTGAAACTGTTTGTGGCACTGGCCATGGGCCTTGCCGGTATCGTAAGCGTAAATGCCGAAGAAAAGCCTTTCACCATCCCTGAAATCCGGGAATGGACTCCCTCAGAAGGCGAATTCACCTTTGCAAGGAAGGTCAGGGTCGTGTATCCTGCCTCCGACAGCGAACTGAAGGTCGCTGCCGAGGTTCTGGCTGAGAACATCAACCTTTCAACCGGAATCAAGGCCAGGGCAAAAGCCGGCGCTAAGGTCCGCAAGGGCGACGTGCAGATAGTCCCTGGCGACAAACCTGAAGAAGGCTACGGCATCGACATCTCCGACAGAATCGTCATAACCGTCTCCACCCGCAGGGGCGCCGTCTGGGCCGGCTCGACCATCCTGCAGATAGCCGAGCGCCGCGAGGGCTTCACCCTTCCCTGCGGCAGCATCGAGGACTGGCCCGAGTACGGCATCCGCGGCTTCATGATGGACACCGGCCGCAAGTTCATCCCCTTCGAGGATATGATGGACTACATCCGCAACATGTCATACTACAAGATGAACACATTGCAGATGCATCTCAACGAGTCCGCCATGGTCTATACCTTCGACGGCTGGGAGCGCAAGACCGGTTCCTTCCGCATCGAGAGCGAAGTGTTCCCCGGCCTCGCATCACGCGACGGCTACTACACCAAGGAAGAGTTCCGCCAGATGGAGGAACTGGCCGACCGCCTGGGTGTCGAGATTGTTCCCGAAATCGACGTTCCGGCGCATTCTTCCGCCTTCTCCCAGTACCGTCCCGGCCTCGGCCTGCCCGGCGACGACTATCATCTCGACCTTTACAATCCCGACATATACAACTTCCTGGATTCGCTCTTCACCGAATACATCGTCGGCCCCAACCCCGTGTTCACCGGTCCCAAGGTGCACATCGGTACCGACGAGTACGCCAACATCAGCCAGGAGGTGACGGAGCAGTTCCGCAGCTTCACCGACCACTACCTGAACTTCGTGGCCGGGCTTGGCAAGCAGCCCTGCCTCTGGGGCTCCCTCACTCATGCCGCCGGCGAGACTCCCGTCCGCTCCGAGGGCGTGCTGATGAATGCCTGGTACAACGGCTACGCTGACCCTGTGAAGATGATGGAGGACGGTTACGATCTCATCTCCATAAACGACGAGCAGGTCTACATCGTACCTGCAGTCGACTACTACCATGATTACCTCGACTGCGACTTCCTCTACAACGAGTGGACTCCCGCACATATCGGAACCGAGGTCTTCGAGGAGAACCATCCTCAGATCAAGGGCGGCATGTTCGCAGTCTGGAACGACCATGCATGCAACGGCGTGAGCGTGGGCGACATCGAGTACCGCACCCAGCCCGCAATGCAGGTGATTGCAGCTAAGAGCTGGTCTGCAGCCCATACTGAGCGTCCCTACAGCGAGTATGAGGCCCACAGGCTCGAGCTCAGCGACGCTCCCGGCATGATGATGGCAGGCCGCACAAGGGCGCAGGACGTGGTTTGCAAGAAGATAGCCAGTGTGAAACCCGGCATGAAGACCGGCATGAAGCGGATAGGCTACCAGTATACCGTCAGCTTCGACGTGGAACTTGCAGAGGATGAGCCCCTTGGCACCGAACTCTTCAATGACGGCACGTCAGCGTTCTATCTGCGCGACCCTCTGTCTGGAATGGTGGGCTTCAGCAGGGACGGATATCTGTACCGCTTCAACTTCGCGTTCTACCCGGGTGAGAAGGCTTCAGTCACCATCAAGGGCGACCAGGACAGCACGTCACTCTATATCAACGGAAAACTGATAGAGACCCTCTCCCGCAAGAGCGGCCCCTTCACCGACTTCCGCGGCCGTCAGGGCACCAAGTTCCTCATGCAGACCCTCGTGTTCCCGCTTGAGACGGCAGGGGAGTTCAAGAGTACCGTAACCAATCTCGAAATCCGCAACAACTAGATATGAAGAAGCTTTTCCTTGTGCTTGCATCCCTTGGTATGTGTCTGTCCCTCATGGCGCAGACCATCACCGTCAAGGATACGCTCATGACCACATATCCGTTCGGTGACCCCGACCCGGTTGCAAGGACGGGGAAGATCTACCCGTACTGGAGATTCCAGCAGTTCTCTGTGGAGCCCGTGCAGCAGTCATGGCAGATGGTCGTGCTGGAAAATCCGTACCTCCGGGTGAAGATATTCCCCCAGATCGGCGGCAAGGTCTGGTCGATATATGACAAGACGGCCGGACGCGAGCTTGTGTACGACAACGATGTCGTGAAGTTCAGGGAGATTGCTCTCCGCGGGCCGTGGACAAGCGGCGGAATCGAGTTCAACTATGGCGTCATAGGCCACGCGCCTTCATGTGCGACACCGGTTGACTGGAGCACCGAGTACAAGGCCGACGGCAGCGTGGGCTGCTACTTAGGCGTGCTGGAGATGACTAGCCGCAGCCGCTGGACAATAGAGGTGAATCTGCCGAAGGACGCTGCGTATTGCCGCACACGCTCCATCTGGTACAACCTCAGCGGTGAATGGCAGCCATATTATTCATGGGCTAACTCAGCGGTTGAGACATCCGACGACTTTGTCCTCGTATATCCGGCCGACAATGCAATAGGACATATGGGTGAGATAGAGACCTATCCTGTAAACGAGCAGGGCGCCGACATCTCCATCCTGAGCAACCAGGCATACGGCCAGGACAAGTCATATCATATGATAGGCTCGCACAAGTCCTTCTTCGGCGCATACTACCCTTCGGACGACTGGGCATCGATGCACTGGTCCCTGAGGGACGAGAAGCTGGGCCGCAAGTACTTCACCTGGGCGCAGAGCGACCAGGGAAACATCTGGGTCGACCTCCTTACCGACAACCGTCCGCAGTATGTTGAGATGCAGAGCGGCAGGCTCTATAACCAGAACGAGGTCGGCTGCTGCAACGATACACCTTACAGGCAGATACTCTTCAGCCCTTACGGCACCGACGAGTGGTCGGATTACTGGATGCCCGCCCAGGGCATAGGCATTGCCGACAACGTGACTCTGGACGCTGCCGTTTCCGTCAAGGACGGCAATGTTGCGATATATCCTCTCAAGCCTCTGAACGAGACTCTTACCGTTACGGATGCTGCAGGTAAGGTCCTGAGCAGCAGCAATGTGGCCTTGAAACCGTCGTCTCCTTTCTCTTTGAAAGTCGACGGCGTTCCCGCCGTCATCAAGGTCGGCCGCCGCATAATCTGGCAGGCCGATGATGAGAAGGTTGACCGCCCGCAGAGCAGGGTGGAGGGCTTCGACTCCCAGAGCGCCGAAGGTCTCACGATGCTTGCGCATGACCTGATGGGCCTCAGAATGTTCGCCGATGCCGAGAAGTCCGTGGATGCAGCTCTTGCAAAGGATGCACTGTTCATGGACGCTCTCTGCCTCAAGGCTGCTCTTCTCAACCGCAGGATGGCTTATGCGAAGGCATATGAGTATTCCAATAAGGCTCTCTCCATCGACCAGTACAATGCCGAGGCAGGATACTTCGGTGGCCTGGCCGCCGCTGCCCTTGGCAAGGACTTCGACGCGATGGACCGCCTGGAGGTGGCTGCCATTGTCGACGGACCTCTGCGCTCCGCATGCTATACCGAACTCGCACGTATCCGCCTGACCAGGGGAGACCGCGAGATTGCGGAGGACTATGCCCGCAAGGCTCTCTATTCGAATGGCCGCAATATCACCGCGCTGATGCTTCTGTGCTGCATGGATGCCGTATCGGAAGATGAGATAGCCGCAATCGACCCGCTCAGCCATTTCCCCGCAGCAGTCAAGTTCCTGGATGGCAAGATCGACGCCGCCGCGCTTGCGGCCACATTCCATGAGGAACTCCCTTGGGAGGACTATATGGAGATTGCACTATTCTTCCATAGCATAGGGCTTGATGCACAGGCTTCGAAGATTCTCGCTGCAGCTGAACAGAACGTACTTACCGCGCTCTGGCAGGCATACCTGGACGGCGACGCTTCCGCTGTTGCATCTGCTCTTGCACAGCCGATGGACTTTGCTTTCCCGTTCCGTCCCGAATCTGCAAGGATGCTCGAGTGGGCGAATGAGAACGGCGCCGGCTGGCAGGGACGCTACCTGCTCGCACTGCTCAAGGACCATTACGGCTATAAGGAAGAGGCGAAGGCACTTATGGCAGGAGATGATGCCGCGTATGCACCTTTCTACGCATACAGGTACTCGCTTTCCAAGGATAACGCCGACCTGAGGAAGGCATTCGCCCTTGAACCGTCGGTGCGCTATCGCCGTCTGCTGGCTGTTGACCTGAATGCAAGAGGGGAGTATGCCGAGGCGGTGAGCCTGCTCAAGGGCTACTATGCGGCGCATCCCGATTACTTCCAGGTCGGCGATGCTCTGATGGATGCATACATCGGTCTTGGCAAGTTCAAGGAAGCCGAGAAGATTATCGACAGCATTACCTATCTTCCTTTCGAGGGAATGCGCGGCAGTCACAACAAGTACCGTCACATCAAGCTGCACCTGGCTGCCGCCGCATGCGACAAGGGACGTTACAAGGAGGCCCTGTCGCTCGTCGACGAGGCCCTGCTATGGCCCACGCGCCTCGGCGCCGGCAAGCCATATGACGAGTATGTGGACACGACTCAGGAGAACTGGGTGCGCGAGCAGATAGAATTGCGCCGCGATGGCAAAGTTTCAGGAAAACTTCTACCTTTGCTGTCAGACCAGAGAACAACCGACAGGAAATTATTCTAGCAATGAAGAATTTGTTTTTGACAGTATGCATCTGCTCGCTCTTTGTCATGGTTTCATGCAGCAAGGGCGGCGGTGTCGTCAGCCAGGAGTGGACCGGGCAGCAGATCGCTGACACATGGACCTACGTTCATCAGGATACTTCCACCGTCAAGGCCTTCCGGGCTGAAGACGGCATCCTTTACATAACCACCAGGGCAAATACCATGGACCGTCCGAAGCTGTTCGCTCCGCAAATATACACCGACGGCGAGTATTCATGGAAGACCTACGTGCCTGAGGTCGCTCCCGGCGACAGAACGAGCGTCGGATCGTGGATATATTGCGACGACCATCATGAGATAGACTTCGAGTGCGGCTGGGGCAATGACGAGGCAAGAGCAGCCGCGGGGGCCGGCGAAGGCGACCTCGTGGCGTGCATGACCAACCAGGACTTTCCGTTCACATCCACCTATGCTGTCATCAAGCCCGGCTGGCATGAGTTCGGTATCAAGCTCGACCTCGTGGATGGCAAGTATAACATCCATTGGATAATCGACGGTGTGGAGAAGAATCAGCAGCAGACAGGCTTCGGCCCCGATGAGGCTGTGTTCAGGATCTTCGTGAGCGTTGAGAATCTTATGTTCATCGGCACCCATATCGCAAGCCAGGACAATACCGGTGCCTACGAGTGGGTTAAGTTCAAAGGGCACACAACAGAGATATGAGAATAAACAAAGTTTTGATTCTGTCGCTTTCTGCGCTGGCGCTTGTATGTTGCGCAAAGCCGGAACCTCCGGTACCTCATTGCGAATTTACGGACAGTTACGTCGAGGCTTCATCCCGTTCTGCCCGGGTCTCGTTCATGGTGGATATCCCGGAAGCAATCGACGTCCAGAACGTCGGTCTGCTCGTGTCGCTGACCGATAATCCTTCGGCTGATCCGGAGGCGGCTTCCAAACTTGCAAAGAAGAGTGTCGAACCGGTATATACCTTTGATGTCGCCGATCTCGAGCCCGATACCCAGTACTGGTTCCAGCCTTTTGTACTTACATGGGACGATGAAACCGAATATGGTGATGCGGTTCCGTTCAAAACCCGTGAGGCAAAGATGCTCGACGGGCACGAATTCGTCAACCTCGGCCTGAAGTCGGGAACTAAGTGGGCAGCCTTCAATATGGACATCGATTCCGAGGTCGGACGCTTCGCGTGGACCGACCTCGGCAAATATGTCAGCCAGCAGTGGGGCGACAAGTGGCGTATGCCCACGAAGGCCGACTGGCAGGAACTCATGGATGACTGCTTCTGGAGCTGGGACATCCAGAAAGGCCGCCAGGGCATGCTGGTCAAGGGTCCTAACGGCAACAGCATATTCCTCCCTGCCGACGGTTACGTGACCCAGGGACATCTGATGCAGGACAATGAGTACGGTGCATACTGGACGGCCGACACGGCCGACTCGGCACCAGGATGTTCGTGGATCCTTTTCTACGGAATGGATTTCGTTTACTGGTATACTTTCCCTCAGACTTACAGCGGTTCCGTAAGACCGGTTAACAATTCGACTTTCTATGACTATGACTAGAAGATTCCTTAATGGTTTCATGATACTTGCCGTTCTTATGGCAAGCGTTGCCTGCGAGAAGACCAAAGTGATCGATTCCGCCGAGGCCCTGTTGTCATCCATCCAGGTCTCAGCGGCCAAGAACAATGCCCTCAGATACTATGCTGACATGAAATTCACGGCTCCCTGTTCATACAAGGCCGAGTACTGGGAGACGTCCGACCCTTCTTCCGTCAGGAATACCAGGACGTTTGAAAGCGACGGCACTACGGGCAGGTTGCCGATAATGTTCGTAAAGGCTAATACGTCATATACATTCAAGGTTACCGTCTCATATGAAGGCAAGGATTATACGACAAAGGACAGTTTCGAGTTTACTACCAAGTCGTTGCCTCTCGGCGTTCCCGAATACACGGTGGATGAAAGTTTCCCTCACGATCTGAATCTGCCCGGCTACATCCTTCACGGTCAGGCATCATCGCCCACAGGATATCTTGTGTTCACCGACACCGACGGCAATGTGGTCTGGTATCAGGACTTCGATGAGGCCGTGCGTCACTTCTACTTCGATCATAAGAGCCGTACGATCGTCGTTCTTACCGGATTCAAGAACTCGCTGAGCGACGTGAAGTTCCAGCGTTTCTGCAACAATTACGTCAGGGTCGACCTGGAGGGCAACATACTCGAGGCGTGGAAGACCTCCCCGTCTAACATCGAATACCCTCATCATGACATCAAGGTGGATGGAGACGGAAACCTCGTCATTCTGCATGGCGTAAGCAAGACCTATGACCTAACGCCCATTGGCGGAGGCAGTTCCGTCGACGTATTCCACGACGGATTTACTGTGATCGCCCCCGATGGTACCAAACGCTTCACATGGGATACTTCGGATACTGTGGATCCTGTGAACGACAAGTACCTCAATACCCTTGACACATATTATGACCTTGTCCACGCCAACTCCGTTTCATGGGATGAGGCAGGGGATTATTACTTCACTCTGAACAATCTCAACGAACTCTGGAAGATTGACGGCAAAGCAGGCAAGGTGCTCTACAGGGTGGGCGACAACGGTAACATCGACATTCCTGCCGACGCGCACACAAGCGGCATACATTCCTCCGTTCCTCTTGCTCCCGACAAGGTGCTGGTGTTCGACAACGGCTCGAAGAGCGGGACCTCGAGGGCATTGGTATATGACATCAATGCTTCGGCGAAGACCGCGTCGGTGTCTCTCTCCGTTCCGATTCCGTCTTCGTTAAGTTCCACCGACAGGTCGAACTGCGAACTGCTGGAGGATGAGGGCCTGATATTCTTCGGCTCCACAGCCGGACGCTGCTGCCTCTTCACCGATATGGACGGCAACATCAGGAAGGTAATCCGCCGCAGCGGTGTTTCATACAGAACGCACTATTTCAGCTCTATTGAGTATTGATCATCTTCTTGTAAGCGGTCGGAGTGTATCCGGTCACTTCCTTGAAGACACTGCTGAAATATCGCGGGTAGGCGAATCCCACCGTTTCTGAAATTTCGATGACACTCATTTCGGTGTCTTTCAGCAGCGCCTGCGCACGTTCGATGCGCAGGTGCTTTATGTAATCGTTGACCGTGCTGCCCGTGAGTTCCTTCACCTTCTCGAACAGGAGCGTGCGGCTGATTCCCAGCTCCTTGGTCAGTACCTCCGCCGACAGGTCATGGTCCATGTTGAGGGTGACGTATTCGCAGAAACGCCTCAGGAAGTCATTGTCCTTGGCGGAGATTTCCTTCTGGCTGCCCAGATTCTTCTGTGCGTAGATGTAGGTGTAATAGATGCTTCCAGCCGCCATCAGCAACAGCAGAAGCAGTATGAACAGTGTTGAACTGTACCATGGCTTTCTGATCCTGATGGTAACGACATCGTCATCCGCACTGTCGAGTCCGTGGCTGCGGCATTCCGCCCTTATAGTGTACTTGCCTGCGCCCAGAGATGAAAGGTCCAGCGACAGGTTGGACGAAGTGAATACGTTTTCAGTGCTGCCGGTGATGGTGTATTTGACAATCGGGGTCTCGAAGAACTGAATGCCCTTTACGCTGTAGTTGAGTATCAGACTGCTATGCTTCGAGGGTACCTTTATCCTGGCTTTGCGGCCGCCGTCAAACTTCATGTGCTTGTCCGACAGCGTGATTCCATTGAGGGATATGGAGGGAGCGTCCATGCGCCCGGTTTCGTCGAGGATATTGGTGTTTATGCTTACTATGCCGGAGGAGCCTCCCAGATAGAATGTGTCATCCGTGAGTTCTGTGTTCCAACCGGCTATGATGTCGTTCCATTCAAAACCGTCGAATACCGAGAAGAGTCTTGTGTTGCCTGTGCCGAGCTCGATTGCGGCAAGCATTCCCTGCGCGCTGATCCACAGGCGGCCTTTGGCGTCTGTGGTCAGCGATGTGATGTTGCTCAGCTCGATGTCGTCGATTGGCTGGAATTCGGAGGTTGCCCTGCCTGTGTCGTCGATGCTGTAATAACCAAGTTTATGACCGCCGACAGCCACCCATACGACATGCGATTTGAGGTCGCAGTGTATGGCGGTCACCATCTCGGAATCGCTGATACTGACAAGCCTGTGCAGTATGTTGTCGTCGTACCGGTTGATGAATATGCCTCCCTTGAAACCGGTAAGGATGAAGTCATCGCAGTACCATACGCTCGCCTGGCCGTTCACTGCGCTGCCATCCTCGAAAAACAGCTGACTGGATTCGCCGGTCAGGGGATTGATTGAAAAGGCGACGGGGCAGATAAGGAATATCCTGTCTGCCCTGACCTTGTACACGAAAGGGAAGACGCCGTCGTCGAAGAGCTGGTCATTGCCCGGCAGTCCCGCCGATCTGAACGGCGCCATGCTGCCGTTCCGGGTGTTGAAGAGATAAAGCCCTTTGTTGAAGACGGATGCGAGTAGCGTCCCGCCATCGTCATACTTGCAGATGGAAGGGACTGGCATCCCGTACGTGGCAGGGTAGTGCCTGAACTCGCCGGTGGCCGTGTCGAAGCGGTTGATGCCCTGGCCGTCGGTGCCTATCCAGAGCATGCCGTCGTCATCTTTGCAGAATGACACGACGCATTTTTCGGACAGACCTGTCCTGGAACCGGGAGTAGAATCCGAGAAGGTCGAGATGTATTTCCTGTGTATGTAGAAAAGGCCGTTTCTTACCGTGCTGGCCCAGAGGTCTCCCTTGGGATCGCTGTATAGTGCGGCTATGGCATTGGCAGGGAATGAGTTCGCATCTCCCGGAACATGCTGCATCCTTGAGGTCTCCCCGCTGGCAAGGTCGATGGTTGTGATGCCCGCGCCGTCCGTGCCGACCCACAGTCTGCCGTCATGCAGTTCGATGTCGGTAATATAGTCCGAAGGAATGCCCTCGAGCTTTCCAAGGCACCGGCCTTCTGGCGTATAGGTCCACACGCCCTGCCCGTAGCTGCATGCATAAATCTTTCCGTCAAGCAGTCTTACGACCCTGCATTTGGTGACGTTCATGTCCGAGAAGTTCTGAAGGCCGCCGTAATTGATGTCGTAGAGTTGCAGACCTTTGTCACGGGAACTCAGAATAGCTTTGTCGTCCGACAGCGGACATATGTCAATAAGATAGTAGTCGGCGGGGAATTCCACCGTCTTCTTCATCTGCCTGGTGACGATGTCGAATATGTTCAGGGAGTTGTATCCGTAGACCCACATTTCGTTGCCGACTGCGGTGCAGTGGTTGAGTGTGGAGGAACTGACCTTCTTGAAGTCATCGGCGGCTGCATCGAAGTAGAATGTACCGTCAGGCGTGCCGATCCATAGGGTTCCCAAGGCGTCGGCGGCCATGGAACTCTCGAGAGATATGCTGTGATTCCAGCTCTTCTGTTCGGATGCGTCATGTCTGACCACCTCAGTTCTTGTTCCGAACCATATATGAGTCCCGTCATTGTACATCGAGGCCACCTTTATGCCTGAGAGCTGCTCCTTCTGTACCGAAGCATTTGTAAATGAGTATCCTGTTTCGTTGATGCAAAATGCTGATACAGAATATAATAGAAAAGCAAGCGCTGATATGGTCCTGAAAGGGTTCATTTCTTCGATGACGTTTATTGGGCAAATATATGAATTAAAACAATCAAATAGGCAAATTGCGTATAAATATCAATTCCGTACTTTTTTTGACTTAATATGTACTCAATTATGATACTTGAAAACATTAAATTTGGTAGTTTTGTGAAAAGTAATAACGCTAATAACTTTATATTGTTCCACTTTATGAAAAAATTTATCAGTATTTGCCTTGCTGCGTTCGTATGCCTCTCGGCATTCGCACAGCAGAAGTACACGGGTACGGTAGTGGACGCCTTTGGCGATCCCGCCCCGGGTGCGGTCGTGCAGGTCATTGGTACGAACATCAATGCCATTACCGGCACTGACGGTTCCTTCTCCATCAACGCCAAGCCTGGCCAGACTCTCGAAGTCTCCCTCCTCGGCATGGAGACCGCGAATGTAACTGTTCCCGCTTCCGGCCACATCAATGTCACACTCAAGGAGTCTGCGGAATTCATCGAGGAGACCGTAGTCGTCGGTTACGGTGTTACGCGTAAGCGTGACCTTGCCGGTGCTGTATCATCCGTAAAGGCTGACGACATCAAGGCCGGTGTCATTGCAAGCACCACCGATATGCTCCGTGGCCGTGCAGCCGGTGTCTTTGTCCACACAAACGACAACACCCCTGGCGGTTCAACCAGCATCCGCATCCGCGGTGCATCTTCAATCAGTTCAAACAACACCCCTCTCTATGTTATCGACGGTATCATGCAGGATGACGATACAGGTGTCACCCCTGACGATATCGAGAGCATCGAGATCCTCAAGGATGCTGCATCAACTGCCATCTACGGAAACCGCGGCGCCAATGGTGTCATCATCATCACTACCAAGAAAGGTAGCGCAGATCGTTTCACCATTGACTATGCGTACAATGCGTCTGCAAAGATTCTCTACAATCCTTTCCATCTCTGTGATGCAAGCGACATCATGGGCTATTCAATGCAGATTTGGCGCGACAACGGCTCCCAGGGCAACCCTCCTTACACTGACGAGCAGCTCAGTTTCGTCGGCAAAGGAACTGACTGGCTTAATGATGTCGCCCGTACAGGTTGGACTCAGACCCACAATGTCATGATGGGTGGCGGCAGCGAGAGACTCAATGCATCCGCCAACATCAACTACATGGACAACCAGGGTATCATGCCCAATACTGAGTACACTCGTTTCAACACTCGTCTCAGCGTTAATTTCAAGCCGACCAAATGGCTCACCGGCGGCGTGTCCGCATTCATCACCAAGGCCGAGAAGACCTGGCTTACGATGAACACAGCATCTTCGGCGGAGAACATCCTCACCCAGCTCTTCCTCGCATCTCCTCTTATGTATATCGGAGAAGATGGTGCGACATACAACTGGATCACTGGCGACAGGTCAAGGCGTCTTGCTTTCATGGAATGGATTGATGCATCTGACAACAATTCCAATGCATTTGACACCACAATGTCCGCGTTCCTTGAGGCTCAGCTCTGCAAGGATCTTACCGCACGTGCACAGTACACGTTCAATCGCTGGGAAGGTGTCAACCAGACCTACCTCAACCAGCAGACATTCTACGGCAGCTCGCTCAAGGGACAGTCGACATTCGACAGCTCATATGGCAACTATCAGCAGGTTGACGGTTTGCTGACCTACCATCACAATTTTGCTGGCAAGCATGACCTCAAGCTTATTGCAGGTACTACTTTTACCAACAATACAAGCGAGTGGGCATACATGCAGGCTCACGGATATGGTACCGACGCATATAGATTCTACAAGTTCGGCGCAGCATCCTTCATGGATTCCATGGATACATCCCGTGCTGACAAGACCAACATTTCTTACTTCGGCAGAATCGAGTACGTCCTTCTTGACCGTTACATCTTCAACGCATCATTCCGTGCCGACGGTTCTTCAAACTTCGGTGCCAACAACAAGTGGGGCTATTTCCCTTCAGCATCTGTTGCGTGGAACCTCGGAGACGAGGCATGGATGAAATGGGCAAAGCCCGCTCTCACTGCTCTCAAGCTCCGCGCAAGCTGGGGTAAGACAGGTAATGACGGCATCGGCCAGTACAAGTCTCTCAAGACGTACGCAAATGCAAAGAACTACATGGGCGCAAATCCTACAGCAAACATGATGTTCGTAAACAACGCCGGCAACCCGTCCCTCAAGTGGGAGACCACAACTCAGACTGACTTCGGTTTCGACGCCAATCTCTTCAACGGCCGTGTAGAGGTCAATTTCGACTGGTACAAGAAGATCACCACTGACCTTCTCAACCCTATCGCCATCTCATACTCTACAATGGGTCTCGAGAGCACAACCGGTAATGACGGTATCATCAGCAACAGAGGTGTCGAGCTCTTTGTCAAGGCTCACGTTGTCGAGAAGAAGAACTTCAGCTGGAACACCACTTTCAACTTCGGCTACAACAAGAACCGCGTCGAGCAGCTTTCATACACATCATTCTATGCAGCAAGACCTCAGGGTGCATATGCTGCTGAGAATTACGTAAGACTTACCGAAGGTGAGCCCATGAGTGCTATCTACGGCTACAAGTACATCGGCATCCTCCAGCAGGGCGAGACTTATGACAAGCAGCCCAACTCTCAGCCTGGTGATCCTATGTATGAGGATGTGAACGGTGACGGAGTCATCTCTCCCGAGGATCGTACCACCATCGGTGAGGGTATTGCACCTTATCAGCTCGGCTGGGGCAACAACTTCCAGATAGGCGACTTCGACTTCTCATTCTTCTTTGACGGAAGCTTCGGCAACAGCCTTCTCAACATGACACGCTTCTACCTTGAGGACCAGAACAGGACTGTTGATGCATATGCACACCGTTGGTCTCTCAAGAATCCTTCCACCACCATTGGCCGTGACAATTACACGACCGCATCCACATACCAGTATGGTTCGTATGTAAACTCCAACTTTGTGGAGAAGGCCGGTTTCGTCCGTCTGTCAAACATCGAGCTTGGATATAACCTCCCTTGCAAGAAACTTGGCATCGACAAGGTTATCAGGGCGGCTCGCGTATATGTCGGTGGCCAGAGGCTCTTCACTTTCACCAAGTACTCCGGATTTGATCCCGAGACCAGCTCATATGGTAACGGCGATGCATGCCAGGGCCTTGATTTCTCATCATACCCCAGCTAC
>JAZUFA010000032.1:0-13189 GCA_045640445.1 Candidatus Cryptobacteroides sp.
GCTTGGCCTCCGACTTTACTTGGTGATGGTGAAGAGGTTCTCACCTGAGAAGTAGACCATGCAAGAACTGTTGCGCTCAGCGAAATGATTGAGTTTGCGGAGGGCGTTGGTGATGTCATAAGAGACAGTCACGTTCTTGAGACGGAGGTATGAAGCATCCTCGAGGTACCAGGTTGAAGGAGTGGTGAAGTTCTTGTTCCTGTCGTCACGGGTGAGACGAGGGATGTTGCTGCCTGCGTTCTCAGGAGTCCATGCGTTGAGGATTTCCCTGCCACGGTTGAAGTTACCGTCACCATTGCTGTAGAGGGTGTACTTAGCCATGTAAGCTGCCTGTGCGCCAACGACGCCCTGGAGCATCATGCTGAATGAGAGACCCTTCCAGTCGAAGCCACCGCTGAGTGCGTATGTCCAGTCAGGAGTAGCGTTGCCGAAGTACTGACGGTCCTTTGTGAAGTCGATCTTGCCATCGCCGTCGAAGTCCTCGAACTTGAGGTCACCTGCGACTGCATCGGGCTGGATGCGGTTGCCGTTCTTGTCAACGTAAGCTGCTGCTTCTGCGTCGCTCTGGAAAATACCAAGGCAGTTGATGAGATAGTATGAGTTAAGAGGCTCGCCTTCCTTGGTCCTGTAGATGTAGTCAACGTTACGGAATCCGCCGCCGCCTGACCAAACACCCTTTGAACCATCTTCATTGGTGATACCGATGTTGCTGACCCAGTTCTTGTTGTATGCAGCGTTGGCGTTTACATAGTAGTTGAAATCACCTACCTTGTCCTTCCAGCCGAATGACATTTCGAAACCGCGGTTCATAACCTCACCGAGGTTGAGCTTGGGTGCGTCGAGACCCATATACTCAGGCCAACCTGAAGTCTGGTCCTGAATGAGGTTGAAGGTGCGCTTGTTGTAGAAGTCGAAGCTCATTGAGAGGCGGTCGCTGAACATGTCGACATCGAGACCGAGGTCAGTCTGCTCTGAAGTCTCCCAAGTAAGGTTGGGGTTCACGGCCCTTCCAAGATAGTAGAACTTACCACAGGTGATACCCTTTCCTGAATCTGACAGACCGTACATTACTGACTGGTTGCCCCAGCTTGTGTTGCTAAGGAGAGGTGAGCTGTAGTTCATGCCGATAGAGTTGATGTTACCGATACGTCCCCATGATGCACGGATCTTGAGGAGGGTGACAACATCATTCTTGGGGAAGAAAGGCTCGCTGGAGATCTTCCATGCACCTGTTGCTGCAGGGAAGTTGCCACCGGCTACATTTGAGTCGAGACGACCTGCGAGGTCACGACGGAATGAAGCGGTAAGGAAGTAGCGGTCATCATAGCTGTAAGAAACACGGCCGATGTATGCAAGGTTTGCATCAGGACCGCTGAGGTAATCGTTGGGAACACCATATTCACCAGCGAATGACATGTACTGGAATGCAACTGATTCGTCAGCGAAGGTCTTGCCCTGAACGCTGAATCCTCTTCCCTCATAGTAGTTGGCGGTTGTTGAAACGAGTGCGCCTACGTTGTGCTTGCCGAATGTGCGGTCGAAGCTGAGAGTGTTCTCGGTCTTCCAGCCGTTGTTGCGGTATGTGTTGTCGTTAAGGGTGTTACCTGCCTCAGGCTTACCAACCTCAGTGATCATGGGCTTGAACTCCTTGGTCAGACCACTGTCGACATAGTAAGTGAAGCGGCTGTTGAACTTGAGACCCTTTACGATGTTGGCAATCTCAAGACCTGTGGTTGTGTAGAGGCTGTTCCAACGGTTGTAGCGGGTGTTTGCGTCAAGTCCGCGGAAAGGATTGACAACGTCACCATGGATACCACCGAAGTTACCGTACTGTGCGAGGTACTCGGGATCCTCATTGGCGGTTCCGCCGTAGCCAGTGCCATCCCAGAAGTAGCGTGATGCGCTCTGAGGCATTGCAAGTGCGCGCCAGATGGTTCCTGAATAACCTGAATCGGTGTCAGTACCCTTGCTGTCGCCCTGGCGCCAGTTGAGGTCCTCTGTGAGGGTGATCCACTTGTTGATGTTGAACTCACCACGATAGTTGATACCGATCTTCTTGTTGTAAGTGTTGTAGAGGACACCGTCGTTGTTGTCGAGGTTGAATGAAAGGCGGTTCTTAGCCTTGTCGGTACCTGCGTTGAGAACGATGTTGTGACGATGATAAACAGCAGTGCGGAAGATTTCGTCAAGCCAGTTGGTACGGGTTGTACCGATGTAAGGGTTGACTGAAGGGTTCCAACCGTCGGGAACGGTCTGACCTGCTGCACTGAATGAACGGTTCTGCATCTCGATTTCCTCCTCAGCGTTGAGGGACTCGATTACGTTGGTAGCCTTGCGGATACCTACGAGACCGTCGTAAGAAACTGAAACGCCCTTCTGAGCCTTCTTTGTGGTAACGAGGATAACACCACCTGCACCTGACTGTGCACCGTAGATAGCTGCTGAAGCGGCATCCTTGAGGACTACGATGCTCTCGATGTCTGAAAGTGAGTTGATAGGTGCTCCGGGGATACCGTCGACAACCCAGAGAACTGAGTCTCCGTTCTTAGAACCCTGGCCACGGATGACGATGCTGGGGGTGCTGGTAGGGTCACCACCGTTAGCTGTGATGGTAACACCAGGAAGCTGACCCTGAAGCATTGCCTCGGTAGAGGTAACAGGGCGGGCAGCGAGCTGCTCGGGAGCTGCTACAACGCCGACAGCTGCAGAAAGGTCTTTCTTCTTTGTAGCTGCACCGTAACCCAGAACGACTGCGTCAGCAAGAAGTTCTGAATCTTCTGCGAGAGTGAAGTTCACGACTGCGCGTCCGTTAACGGGCTCTGAAACGGTCTTGTAACCGATGCAGGATACCTCGAGGACTGCGTTTGCCGGAACGTTGAATGAATAAGCACCGTCAAGGTCGGTCACGGTACCATTGGTGGTACCCTGAACGAGAACGGCAGCACCGGCTACAGGGCCGAAGCTGTCGCTGACTGTACCTGATACTTTTACGGTCTGAGCGTTGATGCTGCCAGCAATCAATGTCAGAACTGCAAACAAAGCAAACAGTTTTTTCTTCATAAAATATTAATAATTAGGAAAATAATGAGTATTCTATATTGTAAGTGAATACGCGTGGCTATTAGTTTCTTGCGGTTAAATTTAACTTAATATACTTATTAAAGATGTGGGTTCGTTCAAAAACGTTGCAAAAATGTATCTTTTTGTAGTTTGCTTGTCCGCGATTTGCGGGTTTTTGTCCTCAAATCGCGCAGAAGACATTAGTCGAAAGTCATTGCTTCCTTTTCCAGGGCTTCCTTCACGTCGTAGGTTGTGAACGGGAGAGGGCCCTTCCCGAGCTCCGGAGCATTGAATGACTTGAGCAGATTGTTGTAATAATCCGTATATCTTTGAGGCAGGACGAATGATTTGGAGCAGTTCCCGTCTTCATCCACATGGCAGAAGTAAGGCTTGCCGTAGACGCCGTCGTCCCTCTTGGATGCGAACACCAGCCAGCGTGAGTTGCTTGACCAGGAGTGATAGCTCTCAGAACCATCAGAATTGGCTTCCGTCATAGGAATCTGCCTGCCTGTCCCAAGGTCCATCATCATCAGGTCTGCCTCCCTGTGCCAGAGGGGGAATGTTCCGTAATCGGCTATGGAGAAGCATATGAACCTGCCGTCGGGCGACACCCTGGGGTGGCAGACCGACTTGTTCTCCTTCGCTGCGTCGTATATCGTTTCTACTTCGTCGCCTATGACGCCCGTCTCCTCGTCGAATGCAACTCTGCACAGACTGTACTTCTGCGTTTCGATGTTGTCGAGGGTCACGGTGTCGATCTGCGGGGCCTTGCAGTAATATATGTACTTGCCGTCAGGTGAGAAGGCGGGGAAGGTCTCAAGCATGTCAGGGTCTGCCACCGTGCTGCTGCGGATGAACTTGTGCTCCTGCAGGTCTGCCACATACAGGTCGCTCTTGGTGTCGAACACCTCCATCCTGCGTATCGACTGCGCGTGGTAGCCCGGGATGATCTTGTTCGCGGAGAACACGATGTAGCGCCTTGACGGCGAGAAGCCGAAGTAGACGCTTCCGCTTATCATGTCCTCGCCCTTGATGCTGAGTTTCTGCAGCTGCCCGTCCATGTTGAGTATTGCGCCGCCGCCCGGGCCGCGCACGTAGAACATGCTGGCAGCCGGGTCCTGGCCGGCATAGGTATGGCAGTTCATGCACTTGTTGCCTATGACGCGGTTGTCGCTGAAATCGTCGATGTCGAAGTTCTCGACGCACCTCTGCTGCAGCACTATGTTGTTGTAGGCCTCATAGTCGGGCTCGATGAGCCTGTAGGTCAGATACGGGTCCACCTTGTCGGGGCTGACTGTCCATGTGAAGGGGGCGTACTGCTTCCAGCCGTCCTTGCCTTTGGAGCAGACCTTGACCTCGAGGGCCCGGCCTTCGTTTGCGGCAAGAAGACTGCGCCAGGCCTTTTCGCTGAACCTGGCGTCGCCGCTGCGCCTGTTGCTGTATGTCTTTCCGTCAATGGAGACGCAGACGCGGGATGCACCGTCGGTCAGGAGGAAATTCAGCGGAGCTATGTTCGCGGGAATGGTGATGTCGGTGTAGTCGGGGTATATGGGAGCCAGCTCTCCGGTCTCTGTCACTCCGGTGGGCGCGCAGGCGACCAGCAATGCGGCGGCTGCAAACATTACAAGTGGCTTTCTCATTTTACTATCCTGTTATATAGTTCGCAGTCGCGCGGGCCGTATTTCTGGTAGTCGCGCATGAACATACCTTTCTGGTTGGCGATGATGTCTGTGCAAAGCAGATAATCCAGCGCCACGACATTATTCCTGTTGGCATCGAGCAGACCGGTGAGTATGGTGTGACAGTTGTCGCCTATCCTTATCTCGTTTGCGTTGTTGATGAACTGGCGCTTGTAGTCAAGCTCCCGCTGTACCTTCTCCGAGAAACTGCCCGGAGTATGGTCCTCCGCCCATTTCCTGTATATGAAGGACCTCCGCAGCTGGCGGAGATACTTCTCGGCTCCTTCGTAGTCGCCGATGACCAGGTTGGCCTCTGCCAGACGCTTGATAAGGCAGGCGCAACGCTTGGTGGGGGAGAAGTTGTTCGCGTGCATGCAGGCACGCTCCGTATAGGTCATGTCACCGATCAGATAATAGAGCTCGGCTGCCATCTCGATGGTGAACAGGTTGGACTTGGAGTCCAGATGGATGAAGGTTCCGAGGTTGGGCTTCTTCATCTTCAGCAGCTTGTCGGGCAGGATCCCGAGCTGCGCTGCGCTCGCCGAATAGAAGAACGACATCTCGGGGGTCTTGGCGTTGCGGCTGCGCTCGTACAGGCTGATGATGTCCTTGTAGTTCCCGCGGCTGTATTCTATGCTGTATGTAAGCAGGTCCTCGACACCCTTTGCCTTGGTGGCGTCGACCCAGCGTCCGGGACCGGGGTAGAGAATTGCATCCTTGGGCTCCATGCGGTAGTGTGTGCAGACTTTGCCGGAGAGGCTGAAGGCCAGCACGATGGAGATGACTGCGCCTGCGGGGATGCGCTTGCCAGCGGGGCTTGAGAGCAGTTCAAGTGCAAGGAATGCCAGGGCGCCGTAGCCGAACATGACGCAGCAGACAGCGGCCAGGGCGATGAATATCACCGAGTTGATGATCATGCCTGCCCATCTGCGCCTGCTGAGGTCTTCAGTGACACAATGGTATACATACCAGAGCATGATTCCGCCACCCAGCGCATAGAGACTTGCCAGCCTTGCATTCTCGTAGAAATAGAGACGTGCCTCCAAGGTCATCAGCGCAAGGGCGAGGACTGCCGGACACCAGTTGCGAAGGAACTTGCCTGCCTTTGACGGGATGCACTCCCTGAGCGACAGGAAAGCGAATATGCCGAAAACCAGCAGCGATACGGCCAGCACTGCAGGACCGGCCAGCTTGAAATGGTAGAACTGCTGTGCCCAGTCTCCCGCCATGCAGGCAAGCCATGCAGGCTTGCCGAAATAGGCGGCCAGGCAGTCGGGCGTGCTCAGGAACAACTGGTTCTGCTCCACGAAGAACAGATGGTATTTGAAATTGCTCTGGAAAAACCAGAAACAGCCCACCGTACATATCAGGAACAGAGCTGCCAGGATTATTTCGGAGACTTTGATGCCGGTCTTTTTGCCCATTGCGGTGACAATCATTGATATAGAATACAAAGATAAATAAAAGAAGCGGAATGGAAACCCATCCCGCTTCTAATATTATTATAGACTATTAATATCCTGCAGGCTGCTTGAGGGCGCCGTTTGAGTTGGTGACCTCAGTGGTAGGATAAGGCATTGCGAACTTGTAGTCAGCCCACTTCTTTGAATCTGACTGATAGAGGATGAACGGCTCTGTAGAGGTGTGCTCGTAAACGCCGTCCTCGTTCAGTGTATAGATCCAAGCCTTGGGGTGGCCGTTGAGCTCGTTGACAGCAAGCTGGTTGATTGTCGGAGATACCTTTGCGTACTCTGAACGTGCCCAGCGCTTGATCTCATGGAACCAGCTTCCGCCCTCGAATGCGAGTTCGCAGAAGCGCTCGTGGTAGAGACCTTCCCATGCGTCACCGCTCCAGTCGGCAAGACCTGAACGCTTGCGGACTGCGTTGATGTCCTTGAGTGCGTTTGCCTGGTCGCCCTTGTTGAGGTAAGCCTCAGCCCTGTAGAGCAGACAGTCAGCGTAACGTACGAAGTGGTACATCATGTTGATGCGGCAGTCGGTGTAGTACTGACCCATTGCGCCTGAGTGCTTGAATGAGTTCGTCCACTTGTTGATGAAGAAACCGGTTGTGCTCTGGTCGCCGTACTGAGGCATTACTACGCAGCTCTGGTCGCCGAAGTCTGCGGTCTCACCTACGGTAAGGATAGACCTCTTGAGTCGGTCGTTGCCCTCGCCGTCAGCAAGCATTGCCTCGTAGAGGTCTGCTGATGCGTTGAACTCGCCCCAGCCGTCGAAGTATCCGAGCATGTCGGAAGCTATGCAGACTTCCTCGAACCAGATACCACCACCGTTGCCAAAACCTGTGCAGGCATAGCCCCAGCAGTACTCGTCAGAGAAGAATTCTGAAGGCTCCTCGGTGAAGAGCTCCTCGTATGTATCGGTGAGCTTCCTTCCCATGTTCTGAAGCTTGTTGACATTGTCGATGACGTTCTGCCACTGGCCGTTGTCGAATGTTGCCCAGTAGGTGTAGATACGGCTCTTCATGGCGATGGCTGACTCCTTGCAGGCGCGGCCACGGTTGTTGGCGTCGTAATCCTTTACTGAAGGAAGAAGTGCCTCAGCTGCATCGAAGTCCTCGATCATGAGCTTGTAGTTGTCCATTACGGTAGCCTGCTGAGGAGGAATAGAGTAGTCGTAGTCACCGTCGAATTCCTCGTACTTGATGAAAGGAACACCGGTCTCGGGAGCACCGTAACGCAGAGCTGCGAGGTAGTGCCAGAATCCTCTCATGAAGTATGCCTCACCGAGGCTTCTCTTCTCGACTGCGGTAAGCTCGGTTGTTGCCTGCTTCTTGAGGAGAGCTGATACAACCCAGTTGGATGCAGCGATGTACTCGTAAGTAAGGTTGAAGTAATCGGGAAGGGTTCCGCGGTCACCTGAGAACTCGAGGTTGAAGTGGTTGAACCAGCCTGAGCAGTCACCTGCGCGGACGCCGCACATCTGGTTTGTACAGCACTCGTCCCAGTGGATATCCTGTGAGCAGAGGTACTCGTCGCCAAGATACTGATAAAGGTGGTCGATGGCGTCGATGGCCTGCTGGTCATTCTGGAAGTAGGTATCGGTGGTGTTGGATCCCTGAGGCTTGACATCGAGGAAATCCTGGCATCCGGTAGCGAATATTGCTGTAAGTGAAGCAATAGCAATGATGATTATCTTTTTCATATCGATTCTCCTTTATTAGTAGGTAAGTTTGACACCGAATGAGAATACTCTTGAAATAGGATATCTCAGGAAGTCGTTCTGACCGCACTCAGGATCCATGCCTGTGTACTTTGTGAAAGTGAGAAGGTTCTCGCCTGAGAAGTAGATGAGGGCTGAACTGTTACGCTCTGCGAAGTGGTTGATCTTGCGGATGGCGTCAGTCAGGTCGTAAGAGATGGAAACGTTCTTTACGCGGAGGTAAGAAGAGTTCTCGAGGTACCAGCTTGAACCTGTCATGAAGTTGTTGTTGTTGTCAAGTGCGCTGATACGGGGGATGTTTGAATCCTTGTTGAATGACCATGAGTCGTAGATGTCGACTGAACGGTTGTGAACCTTGCTTGACATGCTGGCGTAAGCCATCTTGCCGAGCTGGAGTGCCTGTGCGCCGAATACACCCTGGAGCATTGTGCTGAATGAGAGCTTCTTCCAGGTGAATCCGAGGTTGAGTGCGTATGTCCAGTCAGGAGTTGAGCTGCCGAACATCTGGCGGTCGCCTGCGTCGATCTTTCCGTCACCGTTGAAGTCCTCGAACTTGAGGTCACCTGCTACAGCGTCGGGCTGGATGCGGTTGCCGTTCTTGTCCTTGTAGTTTGCAGCCTCCTCGTCGCTCTGGAAGAGACCGAGGCACTTGATGATGTAGATCTGGTTGAGCTCGCCACCCTCTTCTGTACGGTTGTAGAAGCGGACGTCGCGATACTGGAATGAGTTCTCCCATACAGCTGCATTGCCGTCTGCGTCAGCCACACCGATGTTGAGGACGGTGTTCTTGTTGTAAGCGGCGTTTCCGTTGATGTAGTATGAGAAGTCACCTACCTTGTCTGCCCATCCGAGAGAGAGCTCGATACCACGGTTCTGGATTTCACCGAGGTTGATGGTCATGGCGCTTACACCGATGGTGTGGGGCCAGTTCATCTTCTGATCCTGGATAAGGTTGTAAGTGCGCTTGTTGTAGAAGTCTACACCGAGGTTGAGGCGGTCGTTAAGGAAGCCTGCATCAAGACCGAGGTCGAACTGCTCTGAAGTCTCCCATGTAAGGTTGGGGTTGAGAGCCTTGCCGTTCCAGATGTGAGCACCGATAGGAGATGTAGTCTCTGTACCGTTGATGGAGATCTTGCCGTCGTTGCCGGTGTTGAGGGTGGAAGACTTGTAGTTCATAGGAACTGAACCAAGGTTACCGATACGTCCCCATGATGCGCGGAGCTTGAGGAATGATACGGCGTCGTTCTTGGGGAAGAAAGGCTCGCTGGAGATCTTCCATGCACCTGTTACAGCGGGGAAGTCGCCATGGTTGTGTCCCTCGGGGAGACGGCCGGCGATATCACGGCGCCATGAAGCGGTGAAGAAGTAGCGGTCATCGTAGCTGTATGATCCACGTGCGATGAATGCAACGTTGGCATCGTCACCGGTATACCAGTCGTCAACGGTAGGTGTTGAGTTAGAGTACTTGAGATACTGGAGGTTCTCTGACTCATCCTCGAAGTACTGTCTCTTGATGCTGTTGCCTCTTGAGTTGTAGTGGTCAGCGGTGGTAGCGAGGAGAGCGCCTACATTGTGCTTGCCGAATGTACGGTCATAGGTGAGGGTGTTCTCGGTCTTCCAGCCATTGTCCTTGTATGAAGACTCATTGAGTTCGTTGATAGGGTTGGGGCTACCGCACTCAGTACGCTTGGGAGTGAACTTCTTGTAGTACTGCTGGTTGGTGTAGTATGTGAAGCGGCTGTTGAACTTGAGGCCCTTCACGATGTTGCCGATCTCGAGACCTGTGGTGGTGAACAGCTTGCTGTTGCCATCATAGATGTTATCTGCGAGGAGCTGGCGGAGAGGGTTCACAACGATACCGTGGATACCTGAGTAGCTGCCATACTTGGCGATGTACTCGGGATCTTCAGTGGTGGTACCGCCGAAGCCTGTTCCATCATAGAAGTACTTGTCTGCACTTGAAGGCATCTGGAGAGCGTTGACGATGACACCGTCGGTACCTGCGTCAGTGTTTGCTCCACGGCTGGTGGTTGTGCTCCAGTTGAGGTCCTCGGTGAACTTGATCCACTTGTTGACCTGGATGTCGCCACGGTAGTTGATGCCGACCTTCTTCTTGAATGTGCCGACGAGTACACCCTGGTTGTCCTCGAATGCGAGGCTGATACGGTTGGTGGCCTTGTCAGTACCGGCGTTGAAAGTTACGTTGTGGCGATGATAGATGGCATTGCGGAAGATCTCGTCCATCCAGTTGGTACGGGTGGTGGCGATGTAGGGGTTCTTTGTGGTATCCCAGCCCTCGGGCAGAGGAAGACCTGCGTTCTGGTAAGCGAGCTTGGTGATCTCGAGCTGCTGCTCGGCGTTGAGGGGCTGGAGTACATTGGATACTGAGCGTACACCAACGAGTCCGTCGTAGTTCACGCTCACGCCCTTTGATCCCTTCTTGGTGGTAACGAGGATTACACCACCGGCACCTGACTGTGCACCGTAGATAGCTGCTGAAGCGGCGTCCTTGAGGACTACGATGCTCTCGATGTCTGAAAGTGAGTTGATAGGTGCACCGGGCACGCCGTCAACTACCCAGAGGACTGCATCTCCGTTCTTGGAACCCTGTCCGCGGATAACCATTGAAGGAGTGCTGGTAGGGTCACCGCCCTGAGCTGTGATGGTAACGCCAGGGATCTGGCCCTGAAGCATTGACTCTGTTGAAGTTACAGGGTGAGCTGCAAGAGCCTGGGGGTCTGCAACGACACCGACTGAAGCGGAGAGGTCCTTCTTCTTGGTTGCGACACCGTAACCGAGGACGACTGCGTCAGCGAGGAGTTCTGAATCCTCTACAAGAGTGAAATTCACGACACCGCGACCGTTAACAGCCTCTGCGATGGTCTTGTAACCTACGCATGAGACCTCGAGGGTTGCGTTTGCCGGAGCCTGGATAGTGTAGGCACCGTCAAGGTCGGTCACGGTACCATTGGTAGTACCCTGAACGAGAACGGCTGCTCCGGGCACGGGGCCGAAGCTGTCGCTGACTGTACCTGTCACTTTTACTGTCTGAGCATTGATGCTACCAGCGATCAGGCTCAGTGCTGCAAGAATTGCAAACAGTTTTTTCATGTGATAGAGTTGTTAATAAATAATAATATGGTGAAATAATATTAGTCTTCACATATTGCTGCGGCTCCGAAGAGCCCCACATATTCCATTGATGTAGGCATGACCTGGAACTTCTCGAGAGCCTTCTGGTAGGGGAAGTTCTGCAGCTCGCGCATCATGGCGTCCTTGAAGAACTCGAAAGCTGCTGCAATTCCGCCGCCTATCACCACTGCATCAGTGTCGTATGCAAACAGGATGAGCTGAAGGAGTTTGCCCACATGGGTTCCGAACTCATCCATGATTGCGAGAGCCTCGGGATCTCCTTCCCTTGACTTGATGGTCACGTCCTTTCCGGTTGAGCCCTTGCCCACGAAGAAGCGGCTGCTGCAGTAGTACTCGTAGTCCTTGTCGAGGTAGGGGATGCTTCCGATTTCGCCTGCACCGGTGTTGGTGCCGCGGTAGAGTTTGCGGTCAATGATGATGCCGGCACCTACGCCTGTTCCGAGTGTGACGCATACTGAATTCTTGAAAGGCTTTGCCTCACCGTACTTCGCCACGCCTATTGCGAAGCAGTTGCAGTCGTTGTCGACGCACACGGGGAGACCGTACTTTGCCTCGAGTATCTCCTTGAGGTGAACTTCCTTCCATGAAGGGATGGCCACTACGTCGTAGATTATACCCTTTTCAGCGTCAACCACTGAAGGGACGCCTATACCTATGGCCTTCACCTCGGGGTTCATCAGGGAGTCAATCATTCCGCATATCTGGTCGATCACTTCCTGCTCGGTGCCTTTGGCATTGCAGAGTTCGTAAAGTATCTTGTCAACGTTTCCTTCGTTGATGAGGCCGGCCCTGATCTTGGTGCCGCCCAGGTCGATTGCTATTATCATAACTGTACTTTTCCTGATTTTTCCACACGGACGGTCTTGGTCTGGCCTTCGCCCCAGATGACGGTGAGGTTGAAGGGAACGTCGGTGGTGATGTTGATCACCGGTGTGTCATTTGCGCTCTTGCGGGCAGCGACCTTGAGGTTCACGAGGGCCTCGGGTCCGAAGGGATAGCGGTCGATTCCGTGCTCCTCGAGCTTGGTGATGTCCCACTCGATGGTCTCCTCGGAGTAGTCGGACTTGATGCCGAGTATGTACTCGATGAAGACTGCGATGGGCGGGAGTCCCGTCCAGCCCACGAAGTCCTTGCGGGCCATGAAGCCGGGCTCGACCTTCTCGGGTGCGTAGTACTCCCAGAATGTTCCGGTGTCCTTCCATACGTCGAATACGCACTGGTAGTGGTTCTGCGCGATCTCGCGGCAGAGGTCACGGTAGCCGTGACGCCAGAGACCGTCGATTACCATGTAGTTTGTGCCGGGCCATACGCCGCCCTGCCAGTAGCGGCCGGCGGGGTTGTACTTGGGGTGGTCGGCGCTGAGCGAAGGCACACGGTGTGCGCGGTTGAACTCGGTGTCGTTCTCCAGGTGCTCCACGAGCTTGTCGAGCTTCTCCTGCTCAAGGACGTCGGCCTGGAGTGCCCAGAAGGCGCTTATTCCCTTGGTGTCGCAGAGGCTGCCGTCGGCGTATACGTCGTGGAGGAAGTTGTCCTCGTCGCTCCACATGACTTCGCTGATGTGCTTCTTGAGGAACTTCATCTCGTCCTCCATGTCCTCGATCTCCTGCCAGCGCTCGGTGAAGAAGCCGATCTGGAGGAGGCTCTCGTCTACGAGGATCTGCTGGAGGTTGGTGTCGAGCCATTCCATGTGGCCGTTGGAGTAGATGGGATTGTACTCGGGCTTCACGCGGGGCATGTTGTCCATTCCGGTGCCCCAGCCGCTGCTCCAGTATGTGCCGTTGGGCCATGTGCGGTTAAGCTTCCACCACTGTGCGTATCCGCAGAGAGCGGGGAAGATGGCGTGCAGACGGTCGATGTCGCCGAACTGGCGGTAGTATGCGAGCTCCACCCAGGGGAGGAGGTTCGGACCTGTGGAGGTGGGATCGTAGCGCTCGAAGCAATCTGAACCGTCGGCGCGGATCTCACGGCAGATGAATCCGTCGGGGTGCTGCTTTGCGTAGAAGTTGTCGAGCGAGCCCTGGAACGGGAAGAAGTGGTAGCCGTAGCGGGCGAACATCATCATGAAGCAGGTGTCCCACATGAAGATGTTGCCGTTGTATGCAACGTCGAGGTATGAT
>JAZUFA010000033.1:0-28024 GCA_045640445.1 Candidatus Cryptobacteroides sp.
GCAAGTTCGAAAAGACCGGTGCCGTACGCGAGCTCCGCGCACGCAAGAACTTCCAGAAGCCTTGCGAGATCCGTCGAGTTGCCAGGGCTAAGGCTATCTATGTACAGCATCTTCGCCTTCAGGACGAGCAGTAATTGCCCATTCCTAAAAAGATACAGAACCCGCTGCAATCGCAGCGGGCTCTGTTGTTTATCTGCAGATACATTTGAGCGGGTTCAATCCCCCGCTGGAGGTCTTTGCCAGGAAATTGCCGTCCGCATCGAAGATATGGACATCCCCCTCCGTGGTGTAGTCCGAGCTGCCGGCAAACACCAGCCCGGAAGGGTCGGCGGATATCGAATAGAAAGAGGGTATATTCACATCAGTCAGCAATCCCGCCTTGCGGCCGGACGCCATATCATATTCATTGATGGTTCCTGTTATCTGCCAGTTATCGTCATATCCTCCCGTGACAACGTAAAGAATGTCGTCAGCGCCGACGGCCATGCCACGGACATCCTGATAGTCGACAGCCGACACTTCGAGAGTGGCGGCGTCGATGCGCTCGAGGGCGGACGGCTTGTCGGCATAATTGCCCCAGCTGCATACATATATGCTGCTGCCGTCACGGCTTGCAGCCACGGCTACAGGGTTATTGTTGACGGTCACGCGTGCCACCTCCGCGAAGGAAGCCACATCGACCACCGATACGGTATTGCCATAATCAGGGCTCAGATATCCACCGGAATTCGCCACATATATCTTTTCTGCAGCATATACCAGACCGTCGGGATTCGGACCAGTGGGTGTCAGACGTATGGCATAGCCCTGCCCGGGGTCTATCTCCCCCAGGAAGCCCTCATAATATGTGACATATATCTTATCCTGCGCCATGGCGATGCACCTTGGCGTCAGACGCACACCGTCATGCTCGGCCACGATCTGCTCCTTAACCTTGAAGTCGCCGTCAAGCACATACACGAGCTGTGAGCCGTTCATTGCCACGATAAAGCCGGTACCAAAGCGGACCATATCCTGGGCAAGATCGCCCATCTGCCTGGCATTGGCCTTGCCGAAGACATCGGCGGAGAGCACTTCACCGGCAAGGTCATAGCAACTTATGTTTGCATCGTTGCTGCCCCAGTTTCCATTGTTCAGAATGACGATCGACAGATCGGTGTCCTCCTCTTCAGTATTGAGATTGACATCCTTGCATCCGGAGACCACAAGCAGGGCCACTCCGGCGATTAACATGAACTTTTTACTCATATTGTAAACTTGACTGTAAACCTGAACTGGCGTCCAGGCATGGGATAATATTTAATGATTTCGTAATTCTTTCCTCCAATGTTCAGCACATCGGCGCTAACGTGCAGAATGCGTCCCTTCGTTCCCAGTTCGAAGTCCCGGTTCAGGCTTATGCTCTGATCCGTATACGGATCGATCACATAGGCCGGCAGGTTCTGGTCGAGCGACCATCTCCTGCCAACGGCAGTGAGCACGTAACCGACATTCAACCAGGGCGTCACAAGCGTGACGCTGCCGTTGCCGGAATTGCGCGGCACATACGATATCTGGTGCCTGTAGTTCTTTGCATCGGCAGAAGTGACATTCAGGGCGCTCTGAAGGGAATAGGACGCCGTCGCCCGTATCCTCAGCCACCCGGCAGCAGCCACCGAGCAGGATGCTGAAACGTCAAGGCCGCCGAGCGAGACCTTCCCCACATTCCTCATCCTCCATATGAACATGGTGGGTATGGCCACTATCTTGTCGCGCACATTGCCAAGGTATCCGTCAACAGACAGCGACATGCTGTTTCCTTTGCGCCAATGTTCGTCCCAGCCAATGCCGATGTTGAACTGCCTGGACTTCTCCGGTTCAAGTTCCCTGTTGCCCACCTTGGAATAATACAGGTCGTTGAAAGTGGGCATGCGGAAGCCCTCACGATACGATGCCCGGAGGTTCAGTGAATGGTCTTCGAGCAGCCTGTAAGACAACGACAGCGATGGTGACACCCTGAACCTCGGCGACGGATTGTCGCCCTCACGGAGCTGCTCGGCCATGGCAGTTGCGAGCACCGTGGCCACCGCAGTCAGCCTGCCGCCGCCATACCTGCCGGAAACTGCCGTATAGGAGCTCTCCCTCACGGGGAACGGACAGTCAGCCAGACTGGTCCAGAGAGTATTCACAAGCAGGTCCTCGGCAATGGAGAAGCTGAACTCTTCAGATGCAGTCCAGAGTGCGGAGAACGATGACGAAAACTCCTGCTGCCGGTACCTGTCATCCTCCGGAGCCGGGAAGGCGGGGTCGCTGTCGAGATAACGGTCGTAACTTATATCATAGCTTGCCTGCGCCCTGAAACGCAACGCTTTCCCCGGACGGTCCGTGTACAGGGCGGACACCCGCATATCGCGGTTCCAGAGCCGCTCGGTAGGGTTCTGGGTGTACAGGACCACCGATCCGGGCAGGCCACGTTCTCCTGTAAGCCAGGACATCTTGACCGAAAGGTCGCCCCTCCTCCCTGGATTACCATAAAGGTTGGCCTCACCGCTGAAGGTGCGCACATCGGAATTCAGGCGGCGCTCGCTGGTGACGAGCTCGCCGTTATGGAGCACGAAACGGTAATTGCCCGGAGTCGAGAGATATTCAGCCCTTGCCGTCATCGCCCAGTCGTCGCCCAGCCTCTGCTTCACACCTACGCAGGGGTTGAAGGTTCCAAGGGAGCTGACCCTTATTCTGGCAGATGCCGAAGTACCTGTGGAATCGAACTGTGGTCTTGCTGTAACTACGCTGAGCACCCCCATTGAAGCAGAAAGACGCGCAGAGCGGAAGATATCGTCGGAGCCTCCCGTTTCCAATTTGACGGACTCAATGTCCTCGAGGCTGAACCGGCCTATGTCGACGGTACCGTTCTGGGCGTTGGATATGACCATACCGTCATAGCAAACGCCTGTATGCTGGGCACCGAAGCTCCTCACATCCACGGTTTTAAGGCCACCTTCGCCACCGTAGTCGCGTATATTGACTCCACTGAACGAGCGCAGTGCATCCTGCAGGGACACCGCACCGGTACGCTTCAGCTGCAAGGATGTCACAGCCTGCACGGGGACGCCCGCCTCCCGGGAAGCGCCAGGGCTTTCCACGGCAACAGCCGCAGAAAGGGTATCAGGAGTCTGTGGCATGGCCAGAGACAGCGCAACCAATATTGCTGAAAGATGCATAACAGTTCACTTTAAAAGCCTGCCCCCGGGCTCTTTTGTGATACAATGCTATGGCAGGTCTTCGGACTCGTCCCTGTTTGAGAGCCTTCCCGTCATGAAGACAGTGGCAGAGAAATCTCAAGCATCTTACTGGGACATACCGCTGCGGGCACAGTCCGGGATTCTCACCCGGTTCCCTTTTAAGACCGGCGCGGCCGACACCGCGCAGAGGTCACCGATAGCGGCACAAAGATACAAAAAAAGCCGGCTGACAAAGCCGGCTCATCGATTTTTCCAATAAAAACTACCAGTCTGTTCTGGTGCAGTAGTCGAATGTTGCTGTTTCCATATTGCCTGTTACGAGGCTGAGCCACTGGACTGTGAGAGTGACTGTACGGCCCTCTGTGTCGGGAAGGTCCTTGAGCGGGAAGCAGAACAGCTCGTCCTGGGTGTCGATATACGAGTCACCATTCATGTTGTGCCTGAGCTCGACAGTATAGGGATCAGAGGGATTGACGTCCTTGAGAAGGCAGATGGAGTGAGCCACGCCTGAGATTCCGTAAGGGATGGCTGCACGCACACAGAGATATCCGTCCTCGATGCATGTCGTGGGGAAGACTTCGTCGGTGACATACAGTCCGAGAGGTGACTTTCCATATTCGGCCTCCTTGCTTTCCTCATATACAAGAGGATTCATAGTCCTGATGGTATCGAGCTGAATCACGGTGATGTCCACCGTTTCCTCGTAACCGGGGATGGAGTGAGTGGCGGGCTTTTCAGGATAATATCCGAAACTGACGTATGCCCTGTGCTCCTTTCCATCCTTGAAAGGATATTTCTGGAGGTCCTCATTGACGGCCACGAGAGCGGTCTTTTCAGTTGATTTCATGTAGAACGACCCATCGGTCTGAGGGCGCATTGTAACCGTAGCCACTGCAAAATACATCGGATCATCAGGTCCGGGTTTGTTGCACGACGACACACAGAGTGCCGCAAAAGCTAATACTGCAAAAAATAACTTTTTCATACTTATTCTGTCCAAATGAACGGTATAATTTCAACAAATAGCATACCAACTAATAGCAGACGACATTCACGGGGCCTATCAGGCCGGCGTGGGCCTTGCCTCTGTAGGGCGTGGGAATCGTCCGGTAATGGTTGGCCAAAGTACTGTATACAAGCACTTCCACATGGTTGATGCCGGGCTTTGCATACTCGGTTATGTCGGCACTGTAAGGCGCGGATATAAGCGCCTTGACAAAATGTCCGTTCACTGAGAGTTCGCAGGTGGCGTCCACCTCACCAAGGTCGATGACCACCGTCTCCGCCTCACCTATGCATATGTCCTTCTCATACTTCACACCGCCGGAATAGTACCCCATGGCGCCGAACTGAGTCCAGTCGCCCTCAGGTATCCTGCCGCCGGCGCAGGTCATCCTGACGGGAGTCCCGAAGAATGCGCCGCCGGGGCAGCCGGCATCCGTCGTACAAGCCACGGTCACAGTGCTCACGCCAGGGTTCACGTCCGCAACATCTATGCAGACCGTTCCGGAATCTTGGGTGAACGGCACGATTCTGCCGTCAACCTTGACGGAAGATACTGTACCATTGGCCTTGAATTCCATACTCCTGGTACCCGGGGCGGTCTCGAACTGCATGAACGACTCCGTGGGCTTTGCGTCAGTATCATAGGCAAGGAAGCCGGTACCGTACCAGCGGGATGCCACTATTTCGTCGTACAGGCCGCGGTCGGCGGGTTCGGCCACGCCTGCAGGATAAAACATCACCATGCTCCTGGCGCGCTTGTCCAGGGTGTCGCCACGCAAACGTGAAAGGTCGTATTCCTGCTTTTCAGTATTGCAGTACGCAACAAGCAGAGCATGCCAGCCGGCCTTGAGCCTGAGCTCGCCAGCCGCTGCGGGCTTGCCGTCGACAAGCATCCTGTCGGGCTGCACGCCCTCCACAAATATCTGATATCTGCCATTGCCGGGAACGAAGACATTCGTTCTGAACAGCTGATGGCCGCCCCGGTCGAGTATGAGGAACCTCGGGTCCACCTTGCCCTTGAGGCCATGGTAGCCCTGGCTGCCGGGGCTGTCGAACACGCCGTACTGCCATGACCAGCTGTAGGGTTTCCAGTCTCCGGCTCCGCGGGCGATGACACTGTCGATGTCTTCAGAGGCATCGACGGTGCAGGTCTCCATATGGGAGCCGTAGCCGTATATGTCGCAGGGCATGTCCTTCCAGTTTACAAGGTCGATATCGGTGAAATAACGGATTTCGCGGGCCTCAGCACCTATCATCTCATCGGATGCGGGCAGGCGGAAGTCGCCCCACTTGTTGTTCATGGTAGGTACCAGAGTAATGTCCCATTCACCGGTAACACGCTGCTCGGAGACGGGTTTCATCCTGCGTGCCACATCTCCCATGACGGCTTCACCGGGAGAGAAGACGACGAGCATCGATCCTCCTGTTGCGCCGTCATAGCGCAGCCATGAGCCTTCGGCGTCGGTCCCGAGCACAGGTACCGGCTTGCAGCTGCCGTCCATCGCATCCCAGCACTCGGCGCGGCCAAGGGCGCGGAAGTACATCCTGGAGCCCTTTTCGACATCCATTACCATGTATATATCACGGTCACCTATTCTGCGGTGAAGGACCTTTCCGTCACCCTTCTCGCAGAAGAAGTCGTTATTAATCAGGCTGCGCACCTTGGAAGGAACCTCGGCGGGCGACCCGAGCTCGATCACGCCGGCATCGTGCAGTTCGGGCAGCACGCTGCCGACAGCGATCACGATGCCGCCGGCGTTCTTGAATGAAAGTATCTTCGCAAGTGTTTCAGCATGCATAGCACGGGTGTCGGCAAGGACGAGGACCTTGTAGGCCTCGCCGGCGGCCTTGAGGCAGCCGTCGGCCACCGTGGCGTTCCAGATTGACTGGTAATCGATGAAATCGTAGTCCAGTCCCCTTGCGCTCAGCTCTTCAGAAACGCCGAATGTGCTCCACTGGTCGGTACCTGGTATGGCCTGCATGGTCTCGGTGGGATAAAGTATGGCGATGTCGCACACATGCGTGCCCTGGCTCAGCAGGAAGCACATCCTCTCGGCATATTTGAGCCAGAGTTTCATATGGTCCCAGTAAGGCATCCTGAAGTGGAAGCAGGGCGGAGCCCACTCCCACCAGCCGCCGTGCGTGCTGTAGTACAGTCCGTGCATGCAGAGCAGATTGCCGCCCGCTATGATATGATGGTCAAGCTGGCTCTTGAGAAGGGCGCCGTTTGCATCCCAGCCTATGCTGTGGAAGGCCTCGAGCCAGGTGCGGGGGCGTCCGTACAGATGCGCGATGCTGCTCGACACCTTGGTCTGGCGGAAGCTGCTGCCGCGCGAGGGCGCATCGTTGCCCGGAGCGGTGAACCAGCTTACCGCACGGAAGTAGTCGAGATATTCCAGAGGGCGCAGTCCCCTGCCCTCATTGTCACAACCATAGATCAGGCCTTTCGATGCGTTCCAGTCATATATGGGCTTGAAGAAGCGTTCCTCCGACAACTGCGTGAGCACTTCGGCGTAATCGAGACGGACCTTCGCGACAGCGGCATCCACCTGAGCGGCATCCTCGACAAAAAGTGCGGGGAGCAGAGGCACGATGTCGTAGCCCTTGCGCGCCTTGAACTCCGCCGGCATGTCTTCAGACCACGAACGGATGTTAAGCTTGTACTGCAGTTCATCTTGGAAGAAGTAGTTCATGCCCTTCAGACCGGCCTCGTCCATATGGTCGGCGAACTTCTGGAAATACTTCGCCACCCACTCGCTGCCAATTTCCGGGTGCAGCCAGGGGGCGGGTTCCGTGCAGATATATGTCGTGCTGTCCTTGCCTTTTTCAAGAACGGTGAGAGCGTTCTGAGGCTTCCCTGCCCTGGAAGGGACCTTGACAGTCTTCAGCTGTCCCTGGTACTCCCTGATGCCGGGCGACAGGATGATCTCGTCCATGAAATCACCGTTCTTCGGCCATGCGAGAACATAGTCGTCCATTCCCACGCCCACGCCCTTTTCTGCGCATTTTGCAGAGAACCTGTTCCATATGTCGAACCATTCCTCGGACATCACCCTGGGATCGCCGCCACAGACAACGCCGCAGTTGCCGTGGCCGGCAGCGTTAAGTTCGATGTCAACCCTCGCATCGGTATGGTTGTAACTTACGCACAGGCCATCGGTGGATGCTTCAGAAAGGATGTCGAGCTGTTCCTCCATGCGGGCAAGGTCAAGCGGATCGCCCGTCCACCAGTAGAACGGCACGTTCCCGTAACCCTTTGGAGGATTGGCGAAACAGGATTTCAGGTCGGAGATATCGTCGTGTCCGGGCCATCCCTTGTAAACCTGCTGAGGCTGTGCGGAAAGTATCACCGAACAGAATAACGCAATAGAAGCGAGGAGAGATTTTGTCATTGAAGCTGTTTTTTGATAAAACAAAATTAGACATTGCCTCCGATATTTCAAAACGGCATTGCACAATGTAAAAAATTTTGCATAAATTTGCCTAATCCGCCTAATTTTGATAATTATCATCAAATCAACAAATAATGAAGACAAACACTACAGAATCAAGAAGCATGGCCTACGAGTCACCTTCCCTTGAAATCGTGGATGTCCTGAACGGAGCCGTACTGTGCGCATCCAGGATATTCGACGACGACACCGTCAGCAACGACGGCCTCAGCGATTACACCTATTCAGACAGAGACATCTGGTAAACCATTAAACGAACAGAACGATGAACAAGATATTCAAATCAGCAGCTCTGGTAATCGCCGTATTCGCACTCGCATCTTGCCAGAAGGAATTCAACCCCACCCAGGAAGAGGCCGCTGAAGGCCGTTCATTCTCAGCCAGCTTCGTGCAGACAAAAGCCATAAGCAACACAGGAGCCCAGACATTCAAGGCCGGAGAGACCATCGACGTATGGAATGCCAGCACCCGCGCAATTACAAGCGTTGTGCTTACAGCTGAAAACATCAGCCAGGATGGAAAGAGCGTGGAATTCAAGATCAAGGACTTTGACCCCGAAGCACCCGTACTCGCAGTATACCCCGGAGGATACAAGGCATCTGCATGGGGAGCCAATGACGCCGCTCCTCACTTCGCATGTATGAACAACAAGAGAGACGGTGTCGCATCCGCTGTCTGCAAAGGCGGAGATGGCAAGCTCGTCTTCAAGAATCTCACTTCATGTCTCGCATTCGCATGCCCCAGCGGCGTGTCTGCGACCAACAAGTTCGCATACCTCTACGGCAACAACGGTGAGAAGTTCGCTTCCCAGATTTTCATCGACCCCAGCACCGGCGAGGCCTCTCCTTACACAGTCGGAACAATGGACTATGCATTCACCAACCTCACAGTAGGTTACGAGTCTGAGATCCGCTTCTGGGTATATCCCGAAATCGAATTCACCCAGGGAGTCACGATCAAGACCGGTCCCAAGGCAACCGAACCCGCCGTTACAGTTACATCGGCTGTGCCCTTCACAGTTGGCGAAAACGAATACAACTGGCTCGGAGCAATGCCCCTCACCTATGGTGAAGAGACATACAAGTGCAAGAGATTCGGCAACACCGTCTGGATGACCGAGAACCTCAGGTACATCCCCACCGGCAGCACCGTAGGCACACCCGGAACAGAAGGAGCCACAATCTTCTATCCTTATTCAACCGACGGCACCGCCACCACCGCCCTCACAGATGAGGCATCAATCAACGAGTTCGGTTACCTTTACAGCAGCGCTGCCATGACCGGCGCAGATGTATCACTCGACAATGTCCATGGCTTTGAAGGAACGCAGGGAATCTGCCCCAAGGGCTGGCATATCCCTACAAGAGCTGAGTTCCTCGCACTCTGCGGCAACTCTAACAAGGACGACTCCGGAAACGAGACCGGCAACGTAACAAAGACCGACGCCCTCTTCTATGACACCGCAATGGGTGCAGGTTCAGTGGCCAACTTCAACAATGGCGGCTGGAACTTCGTATTCTCAGGTTCTGTTATCAACGGTGCATACAACAAGACAATGATCACCGCCGACAAGGCAGCCGACGAGAGTTTCATTGGCGGCAACGCCTTGAACTACTACTGGACCTCCACCGGATATGTCAGCAGCGGCACATCACCCAAGCCTCAGTTCTTCGCGCTCATGACAACCTTCACTTCTGCCAACAAGGGAAAGGTCAGCCTCGCATACTGCGCTGCAACCAACGCCGCCGCACTTCGCTGCGTGATGGACAACGTCCAGTAACGGACAAATCCAAATATCTGAAAAGGCTGGCCTGAGGGCCGGCCTTTTTGGTAATATGCCAAATAAGCCGTATCTTTATAGTTTGAAAAAACTATAAGCCACGGAAGTGGAGGCCATCGACAAATTGCGCGACACACACATCCTGACCGCACAGGAATACAAGTCACTGTTACTCAACGAGAACAGCGACTTTCTTGCAGTTCTTGGCGCGCAGGCGCGCGAGGTCGCCGCTTCAGTCTTCGGCAAAACCGTCTTCATCAGGGGTCTCATCGAGATCAGCAATTTCTGCAGGAACAACTGCCTATACTGCGGAATCCGCGCGGCAAACAGGGAAATAGAACGTTACCGTCTCAGCAAATCCGAGATTCTGGACTGCTGCAGACAAGGCTATGAGCTCGGCTTCCGCACATTCGTGCTCCAGGGCGGCGAAGACCCCGTTCAGACCGGCCCATGGGTTGAAGAGGTCATAAGGGACATACGCTCCGAATTTCCCGATTGTGCAATAACCCTGTCGCTCGGCGAGAAGGACGCGGAGACCTACGGCCGCTTCAGGGCCGCAGGCGCCGACCGCTACCTTCTGCGCCACGAGACATACAACCGGGAGCATTACTCGAAGCTCCATCCCGCCACGATGTCAAGGGACGGCCGGCTCAGCTGCCTCGCAAGCCTCAAGGAAGCCGGATACCAGACCGGCTCCGGCATAATGGTGGGCAGTCCGTACCAGACCGTTGACAACATTGTAGAAGACCTGATGTACATCCAGGAGCTGAGGCCCGAGATGATAGGCATAGGTCCTTTCATACACCATCACGGCACTCCGTTCGCCGGAATGCCGGACGGCAGCCTTGACCTCACCCTCAAGCTCATATCCATCTTCCGCCTGATGAGGCCGTATTCCCTCATCCCGGCAACCACCGCCCTTGCCACGCTCTCCCCTGACGGAAGGACCAGGGGCATACTTGCGGGCGCCAATGTTGTGATGCCGAATCTTACTCCCGCATCGAGGCGAAGCGACTATTCACTCTATGAAGGCAAGGCCGCCACAGGCGCAGAATCCGCCGAAGGCCTTGCAGAATTGAAGAAAGAACTCAATGCAATAGGCTACGATGTGATCGTGCACCGTGGCGACTATGCAGAAAAACATAGCGATTACAGACAATGTATAATGTAAAATCTCCGAAGGCCGAAGAATTCATCGACGACGCCGAAATACGTGAGACACTTGCTTATGCTGAGAAGAACAAAAGCAACAGGCCTCTCATCGAGAGCATAATAGAGAAGGCAGCCCTCTGCAAGGGTCTGTCGCACCGCGAGGCCGCCGTTCTGCTCGACTGTGACATCCCCGACCTGGTGGACCGCATCTTCCGCCTCGCCGAAGAAATAAAGCAGCGCTTCTACGGCAACAGGATCGTGATGTTCGCGCCCCTGTACCTTTCAAACTACTGTGTGAACGGCTGCATCTACTGCCCTTACCACGCAAAGAACAAGCACATCCCCCGTAAAAAGCTTACGCAGGAGGAGATACGCAACGAGGTCATCGCACTTCAGGACATGGGCCACAAGCGCCTTGCCATCGAGCTCGGCGAGCACCCGGTGCAGAACCCCATCGAGTATGTGCTCGAATCCATAAAGACAATCTACAGCATCCATCACAAGAACGGAGACATCCGCCGCGTGAACGTCAACATTGCCGCAACCTCAGTCGAGAACTACCGCAAGCTCAAGGATGCCGGCATAGGCACGTACATCCTCTTCCAGGAAACCTACAACAAGGCCAATTACGAGCATCTGCACCCCACCGGTCCCAAGAGCGACTACGCATACCATACCGAGGCCATGGACCGCGCCCGCGCCGGCGGTATCGACGACATGGGCATAGGCGTGCTCTTCGGCCTTACCGGCTACCGTTACGACTTCGTGGGCCTGATGATGCACGCGGAACATATGGAAGCCGCGCTTGGCGTAGGTCCCCATACCATCAGCGTCCCCAGGATCCGTCCTGCGGACGACATCAACCCCGAAGAATTCGCCGACGCCGTCCCTGACGAAAAGTTCCTGCACATCGTCGCTGTCATCCGCTGCGCCGTCCCCTACACCGGCATGATCATCTCAACACGCGAGAGCCAGAGGGTAAGGGAGAGGGTGCTCGACCTCGGCATCTCCCAGATAAGCGGAGCATCCCGCACAAGTGTGGGTGGCTACACCGAAGAGGAGCGCGACGAGGAAACCGCCCAGTTCGACCTCGCCGACAAGCGCACGCTCGACGAAGTCGTGAACTGGCTGATGAAGCTCGGTTACATTCCCAGCTTCTGCACCGCCTGCTACCGTGCAGGCCGCACCGGCGAGAGGTTCATGAAGATATGCAAGTCCGGCAAGATACAGGACTGCTGCACACCGAACGCAATACTCACATTGAAGGAATACCTCCTCGACTATGCATCCGCCTCAACCAAAGAAATCGGCGAGGCCCTCATAGCAAAGGAAGTTGAGAAGATAGATAACGAGAGACTCCGCGCCGCCCTCAGCGAAGACCTCGCAAAACTTGAGAAGGGCCAGCGCGACCTGAGATTCTGATATGACCGGCACTCCCGATTCAAGCAGGCTCCACATCGTCCTTGCAGGCGAACGCAACAGCGGCAAGTCGTCGCTGCTCAACGCCATTGCAGGGCAGGCCGTCGCCATAGTGTCCGACACACCCGGCACCACCACCGATCACATCTCCAAGCCCATGGAGATCATGGGCCTCGGGCCTTGCGTGCTGGTGGACACCGCCGGTTTGGACGACACCGGCGAACTTGGTGACAAGCGCGTGGAGAAGTCGATGGACGCCATCCGCACCGCAGACATACTGCTGGTTGTGGTGGACGCCCAAACGGGACGAATGCCTGATTTGAAAGGCGGGGCGGTCATACCCGTCATCAACAAGTGCGATGCCGCCAGCGGGCTTCCCGCCCTCAAGGCGGCCGTCAAGGCCAGGTACGGGAAGGAGCCCGTCTGCACAAGCGCCTTGAAACACGAGGGAATTACGGGCATCCTTGATTCGATACGGGAAAGCATTCCGGAAGACTGGGATGCACCTCTGCTTACCGCAGACCTCCTCGGGCCAGGCGAACTTGCCGTGCTGGTGATGCCCCAGGACAGGCAGGCCCCCAAGGGCAGGCTCATCCTCCCCCAGCAGCAGACCATACGCGAGTTGCTCGACAGAGGCTGCCGCATCATGTGCTGCACGCCAGATACCCTTGAAAGCACAATCAGTTCCCTCAAGGAGACCCCTGCTGCAATCATCTCCGACGCACAGGCACTTGGAAAAGTCAAGCCCCTGAAGCCGGAAGGCACCAGGCTCACATCCTTCTCGATGCTCCTTGCAGCCAGCAAGGGCGACATCGGCTATTTCAAGGAGAGCGCAAGGAAGATAGACTCCCTCACTGCAGACTCCAGGGTGCTCATTGCCGAGGCATGCACACACGTCCCGGCAACGGAGGACATCGGCAGGGTGCAGATACCCCGCATGCTGCGCGCCCGTTCAGGCGAAGGCCTCACGGTCGACGTGGTGTCCGGCCGCGACTTCCCCGCCGACCTGGGCGGCTATGACCTGGTCATCCACTGCGGCGCGTGCATGTTCAACCGCCGTTATGTACTGGCGAGGGTGCAGCAGGCGATGGAGCAGAATGTTCCAATGACGAATTACGGTGTTACAATAGCATATATCAACAATCTATTATAAAACATGAAAATCAAATCATTGCAAGATCTTGAAAAGATCAAGACAGAAAATGCATCCCGCCTTGAGCTGAGGAACGGGGACACCCTCTATACCGGAGGGGAAACCTGCGGTCTCGAGAAGGGTACGGAACACATTCAGGTCCTGACCTGTGGAGGTACCGGCTGCAAGGCATCAGAAAGTGCAGCCATCGCCGCAAAGATGCAGGAGTGCCTGGAACAGTTCGGAGTAGCCGACAAGGTTGAAATCATCACTACCGGATGCTTCGGATTCTGCGAGAAGGGCCCCATCGTAAAGGTGATGCCCGACAACACCTTCTACACAAAGGTAACTCCCGACGACGCTGTCGAAATCATCAAGGAACACGTCATCGGCGGACGCAGGGTACAGAGGCTCCTCTACGTTGATCCCGAAACCGGCTCTTCAGTCAGCGACTCAAGGCACATGAACTTCTACCGCAAGCAGGTGCGCATCGCCCTCAGGAACTGCGGACTCATCGACCCTGAGAACATCAACGAATACATCGCACGCGGCGGATACAGCGCACTCGCCGACTGCCTCCAGCACAAGACACCCGCAGAGGTGATCGACGTTGTGAAGCGCAGCGGCCTTCGCGGACGCGGCGGCGCCGGCTTCCCTACCGGCAACAAGTGGGAGTTTGCAAGCAAGAGCAAATCAGATATCAAGTACGTTGTCTGCAACGCCGACGAGGGTGACCCCGGTGCATTCATGGACCGATCCATCATGGAGGGAGACCCCAACTCCATCATCGAGGCAATGGCAATCTGCGGTTACGCAATAGGCGCACAGTACGGACTTATCTACGTACGTGCTGAATATCCTCTTGCAATCCACCGTCTGCAGACCGCAATCGGCCAGGCTCACGAACTCGGACTCCTCGGCGAGGACATCCTCGGTACAGGATTCAACTTCGACATCACAATCCGTTACGGTGCAGGTGCATTCGTATGCGGCGAGGAGACGGCCCTCATCCACTCTATGGAAGGCAAGCGCGGTGAGCCTACGCTCAAACCGCCCTTCCCCGCAGTGGAAGGTTACAAGAAATATCCCACCAACGTGAACAACGTCGAGACCTGGGCCAACATACCCGTCATCTTCCAGAACGGTCCCGAGTGGTTCGCTTCAATAGGAACCGAGAAGTCAAAGGGCACCAAGGTGTTCGCACTCGCAGGCAAGATCAACAACGTGGGCCTTATCGAGGTTCCCATGGGAACAACCCTCCGCGAGGTCATCTACGAGATCGGCGGCGGCATCAAGGACGGAAAGAAGTTCAAGGCCGTGCAGACCGGCGGTCCTTCGGGCGGCTGCCTTACTGAGAAGCACCTCGACATCCATATCGATTACGAGAGCCTCGGCGCAGCAGGTTCGATGATGGGTTCCGGCGGTATGATCGTCATGGACGAGGACAACTGCATGGTTCAGGTTGCACGCTTCTACCTCGGCTTCATCGTCGAGGAGTCATGCGGAAAATGCGCACCCTGCCGCATAGGCAACAAGCGCATGCTCGAGATCCTCGACAAGATAGTCGCAGGCAAGGGCACAGTCGAGGACCTCGACAAACTCGAGGAGCTCGCTCAGGTAATCAAGGACGCATCTCTCTGCGGACTTGGCCAGACATCCCCCAACCCCGTACTCTCAACCCTCGCCAACTTCCGCGACGAGTACATGGAGCACGTCGTAGAGAAGAAGTGCCGTGCAAAGCAGTGCATGTCGATGCTCAGCTACACCATCAACCCCGAGGCCTGTGTAGGCTGCCACCTCTGTGCAAAGCGCTGCCCTGCAGATGCAATCGTCGGTGAGCTCAAGCAGCCTCATGTGATCGACCAGCAGAAGTGTATCAAGTGCGGCACCTGCATGAGCAACTGCCGACTCCACGCAATCTCCCTCAAATAGTAAACGTTATGGAACAGAACAAGATAAACCTCACCATTGACGGCCGCCAGGTTTCCGTCAATCCGGGCACCACAATACTCGACGCTGCAAAGGCGTGCGGCATCGACATCCCCACCCTGTGCCACATCCATCTTGAAGGCACCTGCGTGAACAGCCATCCCGCTTCATGCCGTATGTGTGTAGTCGAGGTGGCAGGCCGCAGGAACCTCGCTCCCGCCTGTGCAACCGCTTGCATGGAAGGAATGGAAGTGCACACCAGCAGCCTCCGCGTGCTCAAGGCAAGAAGGGTCATCCTCGAGCTCATCCTCTCGAACCATCCCCACGACTGCCTCATCTGCCCCAAGTCAGGCAACTGCGAACTCCAGAACCTTGCAAGAAGGCTCAAGATAAACGAGACCCCCTTCGACGGCGGCGAGCGCTCATGCCACCCCATCGACAAGTCCGTCTCAATCGTCCGCGACATGAACAAGTGCATACTCTGCCGCCGTTGCGAGACCATGTGCAACGAAGTTCAGACCGTTGGTGCCATCGGAGCAATAGGCCGTGGATTTGATACCACAATTGGTCCCGCCTTCGGCCTCAAGCTCTCAGAGAGCGAATGCACCTATTGCGGCCAGTGCGTCGCAGTCTGCCCCGTAGGCGCCCTTACCGAGGTGGACAACACCAGCAGGCTCATCAACGACCTCGCCAACCCCGACAAGATCGTGGTAGTGCAGACCGCCCCCGCAGTCCGCGTAGCCATCGGCGAAGAGTTCGGCTATCCTGCAGGTACCATCGTTACCGGCAAGCTCGTCACAGCCCTCAAGAAGCTCGGATTCGACTATGTATTCGACACCGACTTCGCAGCTGACCTCACCATCATGGAGGAAGGCTCCGAGCTCCTCGAGCGCCTTGAGAAGTTCCTCGCCGGCGACAAGTCAGTCAAGCTCCCCATCCTCACCTCATGCTGCCCCGCATGGGTCAACTTCTTCGAGCATCAGTTCCCCGACATGCTCGACATCCCCTCGACGGCACGCTCACCCCAGCAGATGTTCGGTTCTATCGTCAAGAGCTACTGGGCAGAGAAGATGGGCATCCCCAGGGAGAAGATCGTAGTTGTTTCAATCATGCCCTGCCTCGCAAAGAAGTACGAGTGCGGACGCGACGAGTTCAAGGTCGACGGCAACCCCGATGTTGACTACTCACTTACCACCCGCGAGCTCGCTGCTCTCATCAAGGAGACCAACACGGAGCATGAAGTACTGGCCGACAGCGAATTCGATTCACCTTTCGGCGAATCCACTGGCGCCAGCGTCATCTTCGGCGCAACAGGCGGCGTAATGGAGGCAGCACTCCGTACAGCATACGAGCTGCATACCGGTAAGACTCTCGAGAAGGTTGACTTTAAACAGGTCAGAGGACTCGAGGGCATACGTTCAGCCAGCATCGACATCGACGGCTTCGAGCTCAAGGTCGGAATCGCCCACGGACTCGGAAACGCACGCAGGATGCTCGAGGACATCAGGTCCGGCAAGAGCGAATACCACGCAATCGAGATCATGGCATGTCCCGGCGGCTGCATAGGCGGCGGTGGCCAGCCTCTGCACCATGGTAACATCGAGATCCTCAACGCACGTGCAAGGGCCCTGTACGACGACGACAAGAACAAGCCTCTGCGCAAGTCCCACGAGAACCCTTATATCCAGAAGCTGTACGAAGAGTATCTCGGCAAGCCTCTCTCCGAAAAGGCGCACGCCCTGCTGCACACCAACTATTTCAACAAGTCAAAGTAAGGTTATGGAAAATACGAAATTATCTTGCGCAGCCATTGCCAGAATCAAGGAAATCTGCGAGAATCATAACAATGACGCCGGAGAGCTCATCAACGTGCTCCACGAGACACAGAACACTCTCGGCTACCTCCCCAGGGAAGTGCAGGAACTTGTTGCAAAGAACTTGAACATCCCCGTGAACCGCGTGAACGGCGTAGTAAGCTTCTACGCATTCTTCACCGAGAAGCCCAAGGGCAAGTACCCCATCTCCATCTGCCTCGGTACGGCATGCTACGTCCGCGGTTCCGAGAAGGTGCTTGAAGAAGTGAAGAAGGTACTCGGCATAGAGGTCGGCGAGACCACACCTGACGGCGTGTTCTCACTCGACTGCCTGCGCTGCGTCGGCGCCTGCGGTCTTGCTCCCGTAATGACCATCAACGGAAAGGTATACGGCAACGTGGACCCCAAGAACGTCCGCAAGATCATCGAAGGCTTCGAGACCGAGCAGTAGGATCCCAAAGCATAACACAAAAGACGCCGGCCATCTGGTCGGCGTCTTTATATTATATAAAGGAGAAAGGCTTACTCGTTATAGAGGCTGATGTAGTCCATTATGATGTCGACTGCCTCCTTATTGAGGTCCTGCTTGAGGTTCTTGTCCTCCTTGACGCTGTTAACAAGAGGATAGATCTTGCCCCACTTGTTGTAGTCGTCCATGAACGACTGGACAACGATGAGGACGGTCACCATATTGACTGAAAGGCTCTGCGGGTCCTTGTCGAGCGCGCAGTAGATTATGTCTGCCGCAGGCTGCACGTTGGAATAGTCGTCCATTGCCATCATGTATGCAAGGCTGGTAAGCAGGGATGCGCTGCCGAGGCCGATGATGCCGTTCTCATCCTGGAATCCGTTCTTAAGAAGATATTTCACGAATGCATCGGAGTTCTTTCTGGCATCGAACTCATCAGCACACATATAAACAGCATTGATGGCAGCAAGCTTCACTGCAATGGGGTTCTTGTCGCTGTTGAGATATGCCATGACCTCCTTGGATACAACGCCATTGCACTTGGTTGCAGCCTGCACGATGCTCTCGCCGGCATAAGCCTTATAGAAATCAGTGGATGTCAGAGGAGAATCCGCAAAGGATGACAGAGTTGCAGCAAGTATTGCCACAAGAACAACAAAAAACTTTTTCATATTCAAATTCGTTGATTTACTGCAAATATAAAACTAATCATCCAATCATTCAAAAAGAATGCCCCGACTTCAGTTACATTCGGTTCCTTGCATCCTGACCGGCACCTGTACCCTTGTATTTGCTGCCTGCACTGTTGAAGCGGTATGAGATGCGCAATGTCAGATACGTATTGAAGTTGTCGTTCGGCTGGTCAATGAGATAACGGCCATAGTCGGTCCTGGCGTAAATCATTGAAGTATTAAAGATATCAGCCCATGTGAGGTTGAAAGTCAGGGCGTCATCCTTGAGGAAGGATTTCTGGATGCTCAGGGTAGCACACTGAATGGGCCTGTAGACCTCTGAGATCGATGTATGCATCCTGCTGTAGTAATAATAATCTGCATTCAGCACCCAGCTGTGCTTGAAACGGAAAGCATTGTTAAACTGCATCAGGTACATGGGCCTGCTGCAGTCCACCACGCGCGCTCCACCCTCCGCGCGTGGATCCTCCACAGAAAGTCTCAGGTACTGCTTCTGAACTCCGACAGTGTACATGGGGCTCCAGACACCGACAGTGGGCGACGCTATGAGATAGCAGTTCAGCCTGCGGAGAGGGACGTCGAGGTTTGCGTTCTTTATAAGCACCACGCCTTCATCATTGTAGGGAGTCGCCCACTGCACGAAGTAGTTATCCACCCTCTCATAGTTGCCACTGAAGGTCAACCAGTTCCAGTTCGCTCCGAGGGCGGCTGTACGGCGCTTTTGATTGAGGAGCTTCGGATCGCCCGTCTGATAGCAATAACGGTTGTTGTAGGACATCTCCGTAGTGAGCATGCCATAGTTCGGGCGTTGAGTCTTGCCAGTATATGAAAGGGAGATGCCAACAGGCCCCAGCTTTGTAGCAAAATTAAATGACGGAAACCAGTTGTCGTCCGTACGCTTCAGATTGGACGCGCTTGAAAGAAGGTCGCGATATTCAAAATCTGCATGTTCATAACGGAGCCCGGCCGACAGCTGCCCTATCGGCAGCAGGACGGCATACTCGGCGAAACCGGCAACGGTGTTCTCCGTAAGAGATGCGTCAGTGGCAGGAATATCCGCCTTGGTGATGGAATAAGTCTGCGATGCGGTCACATATATCTCCTCCGCTCCGAACTTGACGGTTCCCTTCCCTGTCGGATATGAAAATATAAGTTTCCCCGCCCCCATGGAAGTCCGCGACCTGGACTCCGAAGTCAGGTCCGCCGGGGATATCAGGCTCTGCTCATGGGTCTTAGTGAAGGTTTCCGTGCGACCGTCCAGAAAATCCGCATTGAAATTGATTCCCAGTTTGCCGACTGTTCCGTCATAATAAAGATTGCCTGTCCATTGCGTCGAGGCTGGACTTTCTGCATCGCTGACAGCCGACGAGCGGTCGGTCAGTTCACCGTCCAGCATCACATCGGTGTCCATCAGCAACCGGCTGGAGCCGATCGTATTCCGGTCATATCCGAGTTTGAAACCCACGGAATGATTGTCGCTGATCTGCCAGTTGGCGCCTCCAATATACTGAAAACCGCCATAATGGTTCCTGTAGTCGAGGGTGCCTCTTTCGATGAAGTCATGGTAGCCGTCGGCACTCTCGAGGAAAGTGGACCCGTCTATGGAGCTTATCTGATAGTTCCGCTGATTCCAGTAGACAATCTTCCCGAAGAAATCCACGCCCTTTGTCCGATAATTGAGGTCAAGCACGGACCACGAAGGCTCGAAGTCGTCACAGTTGTATACATGCTGCTTTGCCTGGCTGGTCAGGGCGAAGCTGAGACCGTCTCCCTGACGCTTGACGGTGCGTATCCGCACGATGGCACATACATCTCCGCCGTACAGTGCACCCGGATTGGACACGACATCTATTGACCGGATATCCTCTGACATGAGATTGCGAAGTTCGGAAGTGTCGGTTACCTTGCGCCCGTTGATATAATACACAGGTGCTCCTCTGCCGATAACCTCAAGGCTTCCGCCGTTATTTATCATACCAGGGATCTTTCCCAGCACATCGAGGGCGTTGCCCGTGTGCTCGAGGACGGAGCCTGTGATATTCGTCACGACAGCATCACCCAGGATCTCGGTCCGGGGCAGATGAGCGCTGACGACGGCACCTTCCAGCATCCTCGAATCCTGATCGAGCAATATGGTCTGTGGCTGTGAGAAGGCCGAAGCAGGCAGCTCCGCCGTCCTGTAGCCTATCATGGATATCTGAACGAGCGAAGCGTCCTTCGGGCATTCGATGTCGAAGATGCCGCTGCCATCAGTCATGCCGCCACCGACAATCGTGGAGTCCGGCAATGCGATGAGCACGATGGTTGCGAATTCCATCGGGGAATTATTTTCATCCAGAACCGTTCCCTTGAGGTTACCGACAACCTGGGAGTGAAGGGTTGAACAGAGCAGCGATACAGCTGCGATGGCCAGAAAAAACTTTTTCATGATGTGTTTGCGAATTGTTTCCGGCGGCAAAAGTATTCTACCGGTGTCAAAGAAAAAACATGGTGGGACACTTGCACCGGCAACGTGGGACATTTGGAATTTTCCAACTGTCCCTACGGCTTTTCCAAACATCCCGAAACTATTGCAGAATCGCTTGCAATGCGTATTTTTGCATTTATGAAAAAGATACCGGGTATTATCGTCAGAGACTACGCCATGCTTGCTGCAGGCTTTTTCCTTTTCTTCACGTTGATGAAACCGTGGGGCATGCAGAACTACGCCGTAGAGTCGCTGTGGTATCTGCAGAGCATGGGATGCAGCCTGATGATCTTCCTCTTCTCCCTGTTGTCGGAGCTGGTCGTGACCAACGTCTTCCATCTTCCGTCAGACTATTCCAAGGGCTGGCCATACCAGATAAAGAGAGAGGTCCTGTTCCTGCTGTGCCTCATCATAGTCCTTGCCGCCGTCATCGGACAGTATTTCACCATCATAGAGTTCGGATGGAAGAAATGGTACTATTTCTGGAACGACTACGACGGGAACTTCACTCTGAAATGGTACATGAACAACGCCGCCCAGGATGTGGTCTGGTGCATCTTCGTGGCAATATACTGGTATTTCATGACCAAGAGCCGGATGAAGGAGCACAAGATTCAGGAACTTCTGGCGATAAATGATTCCATCGAGAAGACCGGCGCAGTAATGGATGTAAAGTCAGAATCCATAGAAATCACAGGCGACTCCAAAGAGTCGCTCACGGTTTCCCCTTCAGACATACTGTATGTGGAATCGCTCGCAAATTATCTCAGCATATGGTACTTCATTGACGGAGATCTTAAGCAGAAGCGGATACGGAGCACGCTGAAAAGCGTGGAGGAGATGCTGGCAGGTTATCCTTTCCTCATCCATTGCCATCGGGCATTCATGGTCAACATCAATTTCATCACCCATGTGGAAGGCAATTCCGCGGGCTGCCAGATTCATCTTTTCAGCACAAGCAAGACCATCCCTGTGTCTAAGGCCAATATCGAGACACTCAGAAATGCCTTGCGCCGGAATCAATAGAGAGGCTCCACCGAAGGAACAGCAACCTGGTTGGCCTTTGTGCGGCCAAGAGGAGTAATTCTAAGATTGTCGAAGTACGGCGTGCTTATACGTTTTTCCTGAAGAGGGGCGATAAATCCCGCCATACCCTTTCCATACCGGCTGTCGACCGCTCTGACTGCAGCTTCGCCGTCAACGTATCCGGTTATAGTATCACCGTCAAAGGTCAGCTTCAGGCTGTGCCATGAGCAGGCGGAAAGATCCTTGATGTCCGCCTCGGCAAGCACGTATTCCCCTCCGACCTCAATGTCGGTACGGGCCAGGATGAGGGCCTGCTGCTCGGCATCGCCTATCAGCTCCTTCGGATCGAGCTTGCCGCGTGTGATCATGAGCGAGCAATGACCGCGGTCATCGACCTTGAGGTAATATCCCTTCGCCCATACGCCGTAGCCGGTGCCCACGTGGCATACGCGGCCCATCACGCCGGCTTCGTCGCCGGGAGTGAGCCAGACGTCAGCCTCAACGGAATAGTCCTCCCACTCAGCATCTCCAATTATACAGTAGTGATGCCACTCGGGAGCCCATGACAGGGTATGCTCCCCTACCGTCTGATGCAGGCACTGACCCTTGCCGTCGGGGCGGGCTGCAAGTTCATAGCAGCCGATGATATCTGCAGTATAATGAGGCAGATAACCCCACTGCGAGGGCTCGCCGTATGCGTCGAAGCCGTCCTGATAAGGAATAGGGAAAGGCTCCGGCTCGGGGATGCCGTCGAATGTACCCTTCTGCTGGCCTGAAGTGGTCGAGAAGGAGTACACGGTTCCAGGCTGCAGGGTGATGGTTATGCTGCCGCCTTTCACCTTTAGGTCACTGGCGCGGACGAACTGCTCGTCGGCGTTGCTGTACCAGCAGCACAATGTATTCTTCTTAAGTTCTCTGCCAAGTTTCAGCTGCAGGGTCTGCGGTTCGCCCGCATTCTTGGTCTCTACGATGAAGCTGTAGTCGCCTGTGGCGGGGTCGCGCAGCGTGACCATGGATCCGCCTCCGTCAAGAAGCAGGCATCCGCTGTTGACGTATTGCCAGCCCAGCCTGGTGAACTGCCCGTAGTGGGCATAGGCCCAGAGAGCTTCACGAACCTGATAGTGGCCGCTCCAGGGCTCGCTGGCGATGAGCATCGATGGCTCGATGCCATAAGGCTCCAGAGGATAAACGCCGGCGATGTCGTACCAGTTCACTATCTTGGTGGCGCCGCTTATGATGTAATTCTCATTGAAACACTTCACAATGGTGATGAGGCAGTCGAAACCGGGAAGATATATGTGCTCTTCGCTGTTCCAGACAGGTTTGCCGAAGCTCTCTGCAAGAGCGCGGCTTTCCGGAGTAAGATGGATCTCGCTGAAGGTGTGAGCGCTGATGATGTCTATGGCATCGGCAAGCCCGGCATCCTCCTTCATGACCGATACGAACTCCATCTTGTCATCGCCCCAGTTGTCGAAGCCATGAAGGCGGACGTCAGAGAAGCCCTCACGGTCCATGGCTGCACGGAACGACTTTGCAAAACCGGCATCCCAGCCTTTCTCGTTATGGCACCCTATGGCGTCCATCTCCAACCCGTGCTCATATCTGAGGCCCTTGAGCCAGGCAACGTAGTAGTCGACCATGTCCTGTGACCAGAAATCGCCCACCCAGCGGGGTGCGCTCCATGCCGTGGCATCAAGAGTGATGGACGGATTTCTGACTGAAGCCTCACGGAGAATCCACCAGGTATAGCCCCTCCTTGCATTGAAATCGCCACGATAATGGCTGTGGCTGGGCATCGAGCCCTGGGTGGAGTTTCCGTCGCCGGGAACCTCCGCGAGCATAGTGCTCACTGATGCGCCCCACATGGGCTTGAATACCATGTCGAGTATCTGGCTGCGCCACGGCTCAGGATAATCCTTGAGGAGAACCGACGTGGCGCCGCCTCCGTTCACGGCGCCTATTCCATCGAAGGTCTTGCCGACATTCACATTGTCGATACGGACAGTCTGGCGGGGATTTGCGGCCTGTGCCGCCGTCCCTGCCAGCAGTGCAGCTGCAAGGAGCGATATGAAGCGGAGTCTTTTCATCTGAAAATAATATTGGGTACTTCTACAAATATACGAATATTTGCATAGCAACACGATATCAAGTATATTTGTGTATACATACCAAATATCACCAATCACTATGAAAAAGGCCTTCTTATTTGTAATATGCCTGCTGGCTCCTTTCCTCTTGAACGCCCAGACCGGCACCTGGTCAGGAAAACTTGATGTCCAGGGAATGAAGCTTTCATTGGTATTCCACCTTGATGGAGACAAGCCTGCCATGGATTCTCCCGATCAGGGAGCATATGGTATTCCGATTGATGTAGAATATGACAGTATAGGAAAAGTCACTGTCAGTATTCCGTCGATATCAGCCACATACGAAGGCATACGGATAATGGGCAGCATTTATGGCACATTCACCCAGATGGGCGCATCCCTCCCCCTTACACTGTCTCCGGGCGAGGACAGGCCCAACCGGCCGCAGACGCCCGTCGGGCCTTTCCCATATTCTACCGAAGAAGTCTCCTTTGCCAATGGTGATGCAGTGTTGAGAGGGACACTGACCCTGCCCGATGGTTATTCACGGAAGACTCCGGTTCTGCTGATGGTTTCCGGCAGCGGCCAGCAGGACAGGGATGAAGAGATATTCGAGCACAGGCCATTCGCCGTAATCGCAGATGCCCTAGCCCGTGAAGGATTTGCAACACTGCGCTACGATGACCGCGGCAAAGGAGAGTCCACCGGCAATTTTGCCGCATCAACGACATATGATTTCAAGGGCGACGCCCTTGCAGGCGTGAAGCTGCTTAAGGAAAGATTCGACAAAGTCGGTGTCATAGGCCATAGCGAGGGCGGCACCATAGCATTGATGCTGGCTGCAGAGGGGCAGGCCGACTTCATCATCAGCCTTGCAGGCATGGCAGTCTCCGGGGCGGAGACGTTGTTATTCCAGAACAGGATTGCTCTTGCCGCAGCCGGCTACGGGCAGGATGTCATTGACAGATACTGCAATGCTATCGGCGAAGCCTTTGAAGCCATAGCAAATGGCGGAAGCTTTTCGCCGGCTGAATACCTTGACCTCCCGGATGAGCTTGCGAGCAACTATCTGGCCGTTGTGAGCCAGATCAGGGCTCCATATTACAGGAAGTTCCTCGCCCTCGACATGCGCCCTGCACTGGGATCGATAAGCTGCCCCGTATTGGCACTCAACGGTACCCGGGACACCCAGGTCGATCATAAAAGCAACCTTGCAGCCCTCCTGGGCGGGCTGCCCGGGAACCCGCTTGATGAAATCCGTTCAATGGATGAACTGAATCATCTGTTCCAGCACTGCCGGACCGGTGCCGTTACCGAATACAGGGAAATTGAAGAGACATTTGCTCCTGAAGCGATAGCACAGATAATACTGTGGCTGTCAAAAATCGGGAAGGAATAACATCTTTTACCTGACCATCTTCCCGATTTCTCCTGTCACGGAATCAACGTAGACAAAGCCCTTGTTCACGCTGCCGAAGATATACCTGGGATTCAGAATGAGTCCTGAGGTGGGCTGGCTGAACGTACAGAGATCAGAGTCGGGGACTTCATAGACTTTCTGTTCCTGGAGCATTTTAACTGCCTTCGCGAAACTGATGGTGGCACGTGCTGGGTCACCCATGTCAAAGTCGCCCATCCAACGGTCATTCTCTACGATTTCAACGCGTTCCTCCCCCGTTGTAAGGTCGGTGTGGATGAAGTACACATTGTTCTCTTCAGTTCCCGATACGGTGCAGGTGCTGAGAACCCTCACATCTTCGGCGTCCATCTTTGCCACAGAGCCGTTGAGGGTGCATTCGATCTCATAGAAATAGAACGCCTTGGTATCCACCCCCTGCATATATCTGTAATCCTTGGCTGCAACCTGCTCGAAGGTCATGACAGCGTCGGACTTCAAAAAGTTCTCCTTCTTGCAGGATAATGCTGAAAGAACAATTAGGGTAAAAGCTATAAAGGATAATGAATGTCTGTTGTTTTTCATGATTTTCTCGAAAATAATGGTCGCAAATATAGAAATTTGACGAAAATTTTCATACAAGCCCGGAGATAAAAGCTGCTGAGGCCACCTGGATAATATTACGCAATAATTGCGTCCGTACCTAAATTATGACTATCTTTAAAGTCTGATAACATGTCTGAATGTTTTTCATATACCATTTAATTTGCTGATGAAGAGAATATTGACCTGCATCACAGCGATGATGCTCATGCTGCCGGAGCTGGCTTTCGGCGAAAAACTTGTATATCCGTACCGCTATGCACCTCACGAAGGCCTGGTAAACCGCACCGAAAAGCAGTGGCGCGATGAAATATGCCTCAACGGCTACTGGGACTTCCAGCCGGTGGCTGTCCCGGGCTCATACCGTTACGGCACGGGAGTGGCTCCCGAACTTGGAAAACCCGCACCCGACGGCTGGAGCGATGTCAAGATCAAGATTCCTTCACCCTGGAACGTAAACAACTTCGTCTACCGCAACCTTGAAGGTCCCGACCACAGGGATTTTCCCTCATACCCCGATGAGTGGGCAAACGTGAGGATGGCCTGGATGAAGAAGAATGTCACAATCCCTTCAGACTGGCAGGACAAAGTCATAAAGCTGCATTTCGAGGCTGTGGCCGGCAACGCCGAAGTCTATGTCAACGGCACGAAGGTCTGTGAGAACTTCGACCTCTTCCTCCCCTTCGACGCCGATATAACGGATGTTGTGGAGCCCGGCCGGACGGCTGAGATTCTCGTCGGCGTCAGAAGCCAGAGTCTCTTCGAGGACAATTCCACAGTCGGCCGCAGAATTGTTCCGGCCGGTTCGATGTGGGGAATGAGCATCAACGGAATTTGGCAGGATGTTTTCCTCGAAGCCGTACCGCAGGTGAGCATTGAGGACGTTTACATCAAGCCGCTTGTATCAAAGGGCCTGCTTGAGATGGACGTCACCATCGCCAATGCCGGCGCAAAGAAGGTGGACGCCGCGCTTCAGGGAGTCGTCAGAGAGTGGATCAATCTGGCCGGAAAGGGAGTGAACGATGCGCCCGTCCCCTGCTGGGATCTCGGTAAAGAAGCGCTTGAAGTTCCTGCCACCAAGGTCAGCGTCGCAGCCGGTGCAAAGACAAAGGTCACAGTCAGCGTCCCGGTAAGCAAGGACGCGCTCAGGTTCTGGACCCCCGAAAACCCGAACCTCTATTCTCTCCTCCTTTCCCTGAAGGCGAAGAAAGAGACCGTCGATCTCAAGTATGAACGTTTCGGATGGAGGGAATGGACCCTTGACGGCACAAAGCAGTGCCTGAACGGAAAGCCCTACGAACTTCACGGAGACTCCTGGCATTTCATGGGCATTCCTCAGATGACAAGGCGCTATGCATGGGCCTGGTTCACGGCAATCAAGGGAATGAACGGCAATGCGGTGCGTCCGCACGCACAGGTATATCCCCGCTTCTACCTGGATGTAGCCGACGAGATGGGTATCTGCGTCCTTGACGAGACGGCCAACTGGGGCAGCGACGCCGGCCCGAAGTTCGACTCGCCCAAGTTCTGGGAGAATTCGAAGGAGCATCTTCGCAGGCTGGTCCTCCGCGACCGCAACCACGCCTCCATTTTCGGATGGAGCATCAGCAACGAGAACAAGCCGGTGATCCTTGACGTAGACAGGCGCCCTGACCTCATCCCGCTTCAGGAGCAGGCATGGGCGGACTGGAGGGATATTGTCCGTGAGAACGACTCCACCCGTCCCTGGATTTCATCGGACGGCGAGGATGACGGCAACGGAATCCTTCCTGTCACCGTCGGCCATTACGGCGACGAAGAGTCTATGAGGAGATGGATCGCCATAGGCAAGCCCTGGGGCATCGGAGAGCACGGAATGGCCTACTACGGAACACCGGAACAGGCATCGCAATACAATGGCGAAAGGGCCTACGAAAGCCAGCAGGGACGTATGGAAGCCATTGCAAATGAGACATACAGATTGATCTCCGCCCAAAGATCGCACGGCGCGTCATACTCCACCGTATTCAACATGGTGTGGTACTCGCTCAAACCTCTTCCACTCGGGCACAAGGACCTGACAAAAGCTCCGTCCATGGAAGATGGCGTCTTCTTCGGCGAATATGTGGAAGGACTGCCCGGCATCCAGCCGGAAAGGCTCGGCCCATACTGCACAACTCTGAATCCCGGCTATGACCCTTCTCTGCCGTTGTATGACCCTTGGCCTATGTATGATGCCATGAGGGCTGTCAATGCCCCGGGGGGGCCGGCATGGACACCTTGGGCCGAGATCGACAGATCCATATATGACCCTCTCCCGGCAGAACCGGCAGAGCCTTACAAGGAGGTTGTATTCGCAGGCGAATCCGGTGCTTTCAAGAAGGCTCTCGATATCCAGGGA
>JAZUFA010000034.1:0-21040 GCA_045640445.1 Candidatus Cryptobacteroides sp.
ACTCCAGCACGCTATCGCAAAACAGGGTGAGGCCGACGTAATCGTTATGGCCGCCTGCGGTGAACGTGCCAACGAGGTGGTTGAAATCTTCACCGAGTTCCCCGAGCTGGTAGACCCTCACACAGGCCGCAAGCTTATGGAGCGTACCACTATCATTTGCAACACTTCCAATATGCCCGTGGCAGCGCGAGAGGCTTCGGTGTACACCGCAATGACCATCTGCGAGTACTACCGCGCAATGGGTCTGAGGTGCATGCTTCTCGCCGACTCCACCTCACGCTGGGCACAGGCACTCCGTGAGATGTCCAACCGTATGGAGGAACTTCCCGGTGCCGATGCATTCCCCGTCGACCTTTCTGCCATCATATCCAATTTCTACTCACGCGCGGGTATGGTGGAACTGAACAACGGCCAGACGGGTGCCGTAACCTTCATCGGTACGGTATCCCCTGCCGGCGGTAACCTCAAGGAGCCCGTCACCGAGAGCACCAAGAAGGCCGCACGCTGCTTCTACGCCCTCGAGCAGAGCCGCGCCGACCAGAAGCGCTACCCTGCCATCAACCCCATCGAATCATATTCCAAGTATCTTGAATACCCCGAGATCATCGAGTACCTCGACGGAAAGATCGGGAAGGGCTGGGTCGACAAGGTCCTCAAGGCAAAGAACTATGTAAGAAGGGGACGTGAGATGGCCGACCAGATCAACATCCTCGGCGACGACGGCGTTCCCATGAGCTACCACGAGAGTTTCTGGAAGAGCGAGCTGATCGACTTCGCCTTCCTCCAGCAGGATGCGTTCGACGCCACAGACGCCGTAACCCCCATGGACCGCCAGAAATACATGCTCGAACTGATCCTCGACATATGCGACAGGAAGTTCGAATTCGAGGACTACGAGAAATGCCGCGAATACTTCAAGAACATGATCAACATCATGCGCCAGATGAACTATTCAGAGTGGCAGTCCGAAAAATTCCATTCATACCGCGAACAACTTGACCAACTCCTTTCAGAAAATGTCCAATAAAGCATTCCAGCGTACTTATACGCAGCTCCAGGCCATCACCAAGGCCACCATTTCACTCAAGGCCCAGGGAGTTGCAAACGAAGAGCTTGCCACCGTTGACGGCAAGCTTGCACAGGTTGTGAAGACAAAGGGCGACCTGGTCACCCTTCAGGTATTCTCAGGCACCGAGGGCATTCCCACGAATGCCGAAGTCAGCTTCCACGGCAACCCTCCTACCCTCAAGGTGTCCGAGCAGCTCTCCGGACGTTTCTTCAACGCATACGGCCTGCCCATCGACGGCGGTCCGGAAGTGGAAGGAGAAGAGCGCCAGGTGGGCGGCCCGTCAGTGAACCCCTACAAGCGCCGCCAGCCCAGCCAGCTCATCCCCACGGGAATCGCCGGCATCGACCTTAACAACACGCTTGTATCAGGCCAGAAGATCCCCTTCTTCGCCGACCCCGACCAGCCTTACAACAAGGTAATGGCAGACGTTGCACTCCGTGCCGACGTCGACAAGATCATCCTCGGAGGAATGGGTCTGAGCAATGACGACTACCTCTTCTTCCGCCATGAATTCGAGGCTGCAGGCGCCCTTGACAAAATCGTCTGCTTCATCAACACCACGGAAGAGCCTCCCGTAGAGCGCCTGCTCATACCCGACATGTCGCTTGCCGCAGCCGAATACTTCGCCGTCGACAAGAACGAGAAGGTTCTCGTGCTGCTCACCGACATGACACTCTATGCCGACGCACTCTCGATCGTCAGCAACCGTATGGACCAGATTCCTTCAAAGGACTCCATGCCCGGTTCGCTCTATTCCGACCTTGCAAAGATCTACGAGAAGGCCGTGCAGCTGCCCGACGGAGGTTCCATCACCATCATCGCGGTTACCACGCTGAACGACGGCGACATCACCCACGCCATCCCCGACAACACCGGTTACATCACGGAAGGCCAGCTCTTCCTGCGTGCCGACTCCGACTCGGGCAAGGTTATCGTCGATCCTTTCAGGTCGCTCAGCCGACTCAAGCAGCTCGTGCAGGGCAAGAAGACAAGGGAGGACCACTCTCAGGTCATGAATGCCGGCGTCCGTCTGTATGCAGATGCACAGAATGCAAAGACCAAGCTTGAGAACGGTTTCGACCTTTCAGAATATGACCTCCGCTGCCTCGACTATGCAAAGGAGTATGCCACACGCCTGCTCAGCATCGACGTCAACATCAAGATCGACGAGATGCTCGACACCGCGTGGGAACTCTTCGCCAAGTATTTCAGTCCGGCGGAAACTGGTATCAAACAGGTGCTCATCGATAAATACTGGAAAGCCTGATGGCAATCAAATTTCAATATAACAAGACATCGCTGACGAATCTGGGCAAGCAGCTCAAAGTGCGCCAGAAGGCCCTTCCTACCCTCAAGAGCAAGGAATCGGCCCTGCGCGTAAGCGTGGCCACGGCCAAGGAAGCCTCCGAAAGGCACATCGGGGAGCTTGAACAGATGATGAAGGACTACGATTATCTTGCTGCCCTCTGGAACGAGTTCGAGCCCGGTCTGATACGCATCACCGACGTCGAGCTCAAAACCGTGAGGGTCGCAGGTGTCAAGGTTCCCGAGCTTGGAGAGATTAAGTACGAGCTCAAGCCCTTCAACGCTTTCGTGAAGCCCGCATGGTACGCCGACGGTGTGCGCATCCTGAAGGACCTCACCCGTCTGGGACTGCTTTCAGAAGTTGCCCAGGAGCGCCGGAGGATACTGGAATACAACAGGAAGAAGACCACCCAGAAGGTAAACCTCTACGAGAAGGTCCAGATTCCCGGTTACCAGGAAGCCATGCTTAAGATCAAGCGCTATATGGAAGACGAGGAGAACCTCAGCAAGGCATCGTCCAAGATAGTCAAGACACGTCACGAGGAAGAAGAAAAGGAGGAACAGGCATGATCGAGAAAATGACAAAATACTCCTGGATTCTTCTGAATTCAGACAAGGATTCCTTCCTCGAGAACCTCCGGGGACTTGGAATCGTGGATATCAAGCGTTCACTCAAGCCCGTTGACGGCCAGTCAGAAAAGATGCTGGTTTCAATCGAGGCGTTGAGAAAGCGCATAAGCGAAATCGAAAAGGGCTCCGACGACAATCTCGTCTCGCTGCTCGCAAAGAAGCACGACCTCGAAAAGGAGGCCGATGCAGTACGAATCTGGGGCGACTTTGACGGGAGCAAACTGGCCGAACTCGGTCTTGAACTGCATTTCTACAGCTGCTCCAGCAAGAAGTACGACCCCCAGTGGCCGGAGCAGTATCCGCTGCAGGTGGTTGCGGAGGAGAAGGACACGACCTGGTTCGTGGTCGTGGGCGACAATTCCGGCTTCCCTCTCAAGGAAGCGGGCAAGCCCACGCGCCCTTATACTGAAATAGATAGTGATATCGCTTCGGTGGAAAAAGAGATCGGAGATTACTCGGCAGAACTTGCAAGCAGGAAGGAGGACATCCCTTCCATGAAAGAACAGATGCGCGCCATGGAATCGGACTTCAACCTCTATCTGGCAAGCCTGAAGGGCAATTCGGCTGCAGAAGGCCATCTCGCCGTCTATGAGGGCTTCGCCCCCACCAAGGACGACGCCACCCTCGCGGAGGTCTTCGACGGAATGGACCTCGTATGGACCGCCTCCCCTGCCGACGTGACCGACAACCCTCCCATCAAGCTGAAGAACAACTCGTTCTCAAAGCAGTTCGAATCTCTCACCGAGATGTACGGAATGCCATGCTACAACGAGTTCGATCCTACCATCTTCCTGAGCATATTCTTCCTGCTCTTCTTCTCGATGTGTATGGGCGATGCCGGCTACGGCCTGGTACTCATCGCCGTCGCATTCTTCTTCAGAAGCAAGAAGAGCGAGACGGGCCTCGCCAGCCTCTGGAGGCTTATCGCCATTCTCGGCGCCGGCACCTTCGTGGTCGGCATCGTCATGGGCGGATTCTTCGGAATGGACCTCACCCAGCAGAACTGGGTGCCCGAGGGCCTGAAGAAGATCATGATAACCGGCGACATACAGGTCGGCGGCTCATCATACGCAAAGCAGATGATACTCTCGCTGGCAATCGGTGTGCTGCACATCTGCCTCGCCCTCATCATGAAGGCCGTATGGGCCGTGAAGAAGGACGGATTCAAGAACAGCCTCGGCGCCATCGGCTGGACCCTGCTCATAGTGGGTGCAGTCATCGTGCTCAGCCTCGGCCTGCCCGGAGTCATCTCCGAATCCGCAATGAAGTGGCTGATAATCGGCATAGCCGGCGTTTCAGCCATAGGCATCTACCTGCTCAACAAATGGGGCAGGAATCCTCTCAAGAACATAGGCTCAGGCCTCTGGGATACATATAACATGGCATCCGGACTCATGGGTGACGTGCTGAGTTACATCCGTCTCTACGCCCTCGGTCTTTCCGGCAGTATGCTGGGATCGACCTTCAACATGATGGGCGGCATGGTTCTCGGCGACAATCCTACATGGCAATGGCTGCCCTTCGTGCTCATCGTGATCTTCGGCCACGTGCTCAACATCGCAATGAGCTGCCTCGGCGCATTCGTACATCCGCTGCGACTCAACTTCGTGGAGTTCTTCAAGAACTCCTCATACGAAGGAGCCGGCAGCGCATACAATCCAATCAAAAAATAAACAAACAAAACAATATCAACTATGCTTAATTTAATTCTTGGTTATCTTGGCCTCGGCCTCATGCTCGGACTCGCATGCATCGGATCATGCTACGGAACTACTATCGCCGGTAATGCTGCTGAAGGAGCTCTCAAGAAGAATCCTGAAAAGTCATCCCAGTACATGATTCTCTCGGCACTCCCCGCAACCCAGGGTCTTTACGGCTTCCTCGGTTTCCTTATCTGGAGAAGCAAGGACTTCGCAGCAGCAGGAACAACCTATTTCGGAATCGGTGTTGCAGTCGGTCTCGTGTGCATGTTCTCAGCTATCCGTCAGGGCCAGATCTGTGCAAACGGTATCGTAGGTATCAGCCAGAGCCACAACGTCATGACCAACACCATGATCTACGCCGCCCTTCCTGAGTTCTACGCCATCCTTTCACTCCTTGCAGCCATCCTCATCGGCTAATGGTCAAGTCAGTTGCAGTATTCCTCGGATCTTCTTCAGGGTCCGAGGATCATTTGAATTTTGCACGTAACTTCGGCAAGGAACTGGCCAGAAGAGGTTACAAGGCAATATATGGCGGTGCCGAAGTCGGGACGATGAAGGCATTCGCCGACGGCGTGATCGATGCCGGAGGCGAGATCACAGGCGTATTCCCCAAAGGCTTTGGCGGAAAGCGTGAAGTGGCCGCAACCCACAGACATATAGAATCCACACGCGCCACGCGCACGATAGAGGTCGCCGACCTCGCGGAGCGCATGAAGGTCATGAACTCTCTTTCCGACTGCTGCGTCATCCTGCCCGGCGGTTACGGTTCAATGGAAGAACTGTTCTGCTATGCCGTTGACAACGAGATAGGAGCGCACGACAAGATTGCCTACGTCCTCAATACAAAAGGATACTACGACGCTCTTGAGAAACTCGTGGACACAATGAAGAACGAGCACTTCCTCAAGGCCGACAGCCAGGTCATCCGTTTCGCCCACTCCATCGACGAACTGTTCGAGAATCTGAAATGAAAAACATCATGCACGGGCTTCCGAAAAAGCTTCCTCTGGCCGCATTGGCCATAATGTTAGTATCATGCCAGGAGAAAACTGCTTTTTGATCACAGAAGGCGGAGTGATTGGAACCTCACGCTGCCTCTTCCTGTAAGAAGATACTGAAACCTTTATTTGTCATAGCCGCTGATGAAATCCTTGACAAGATTCATCAGCGGTTCGTATGTCTCGAAGCGGACGGTATGAATGTCGTCCTTGGAAGTGTGGTAATACTGGTATGCATCGCCGCCTTCGTTCTCGAACATGATGCAGGGCACTCCCTTCTGGGCGAAGGGCCAGTGGTCGCTGTTGGCGGCGAGTTCTCCGAGATTGAAAGCCTTGAAATATGACCTGTCGGCATTGATAGCCTCCATCTGCTTGAATCCTGCGAAGCCCTGAGGACTGACCTCACAGTACTGCACGGGGTTGTTGTCCCCTATCATGTCGAAGTTGAACAGATACTTTATATTCTCAAGCGGAAATATCGGATGCTGAGTGAAATATGTTGAGCCGTTAAGATTCGTATCCTCACCGCTCAGGGCTATGAAGTACATGTCATACATGGGCTTGTGCTGCGCATAGTATTCCGCCATCGTGATGATGGCTGCGGTGCCTGATGCGTTGTCGTTGGCCCCGGGGAAATAAAGCCTGCGACCGAAGTTGCCCAGGTGGTCATAATGGGCTATGAAAACATAGCAGCTGTCGTGCTTGACGCCACCGACCCTGGCGATTATGTTGTTGCTCACATAGTCCTTGAGGAACTCGTTATCCACGTCGGCACGTATCGACTCGGCCCTGCTGCCGTCCGGACGGACGAGCAATGATGAAGGCACCCAGATGATGGGTTTGTCGACAACCCTGTTTGCATATGCCTTGTAGAACTTAAGCGGTGTGTCCCAGGTGAACACGAGGCCGGCATTGAGGCACTCGCAGTTAGTCTGCATCTTCTTGAAATCGGCGGAATGCTTGTACGTGAACCAGAAGTCGCATACCACGAAGCAGCCCTCGTTCTCAGGCTTGCAGAGGTCGGCGAGTATCTTTGCGCCGTCATAGTTCAGGGTATCGATGTAATAGAGTTTTCCTTCACCGTGAACGCCCGGAGAGTATTCACGCATGACAAACTCGCTGCCGGGTGTCAGCCTGCGGCCGTCGACCCACATCTTCACCTTGCCCGGGAAGGTGTTGACGTCCTGGCTGAAAGGCTGGAGCATGACTTCATCCACACCGGCCTTCCTGAATTCAGACTCGATGTACCTGCCGGCCTTGAGCACTCCGTCCTTTGCATATCCCCTGCCCTGGAAGCGTGAAGAGCTGAGGTCGTCCACAATCCTGCGGAAATGGCCTGTGTCCTGGGCATAGGCTCCAGGGCACAGCAGGGCTGCACAGAGCAGCAACGGCAGAAGCCTAGTCTTCTTCATAATACTCGACTCCTTCGGTGAAACTTACCTTTGTAACAAGAGGATTATGTTCTATCACGGCCTTGATAAGCTGGTCGCCGCCCACGTCGAACCTCTTGTATCGCTTTGCGCCTGCAAAATCCATGAGCACGAAGCCGACGCTGCCGTTAACGCCCCGGACGTATTCGGCCGTTGCCGCGTTCACGTTCTCGGCATTGGAGCCATAGTCGGGTGCACCGAATATCGCATGGTTGTACCCTGATGCGTGGTTGATGCACCAGATACCCTGCCGCCTGTTGGCGGCAAAGCTGTCCATCATCGCCGTTATTGCAGCCATCTTGTCGTCTGCATCCTCAGGGTCATAGTAATCCTGAACCCAGAGTATGCCGTCGCCTATCCTCGCCGACTTCTGCCTCTCGAGGTCATCGCTCGAGGTCCAGTCGTAAAGGCGTGCGCCTATGCTGGGGTCGGCTATATCCTCACGCAGCAGGAAGAGTATGCGGCCGCGGATCTGGTCCACAGTCATATAAGGGTCGAAGTCCCTGACAACCCTCCTGACAGGAAGGCTGCCAATGTAGTCGGCCATCATCTGTCCCCAGTCCCCGCAGTTGCCGTCGGCCTCCTCCTCGTGACGGATCACGACGACCGCGAACTCGGTGGGATTCTTGTCAAGGGCCATTATGATGCTGCTTACGGCGCTTGCAAAGCTGGTCTTGGTCCTGATTGCACTGTGGCATATCAGAAGGTCATCGTCAATCACCGCGGGCCTTAGGTCAAAGACGCGCACGCCGTATTCCCACTGCTTGGCGATGGAAATGACCTGCGTCTTTGCAAAGCCCTCCACAATGGGGATCTTTATGCTTGACGTTGCAGCATCGTGCGCACCGGGCAGTGACACTTCAGACACCGGCATATCGCCGGGCAGGGCCGACTGCCATGACGCAGTCGTCACCGATTTCTCTCCAAGTTCGATCTTCTGACAGGAAGCAAGCATGCCGGCGGCAAGGGCGGCAAGCAGAATCATTCTTCGCATATGGCAGGCATTGTTTTGAGGTGGTCCATGATCATCTGCTCATGTGTACGGTCAGGATCGCCTATCGTTACTGATAATTTGGTTACATTGGCAAGGCCGAAGACTCCTATGCCGTCGCCCTCGATGTTGGAGGGCAGGTTCGCCGGCTGCGGTGAGAACATGGGGAAATGGGCCATGGTCTCCGTGCTCATCGACATGAACCACTCATAGAAGAAGTCCTCCATGCTGTAGAAGTACAGGGTGACCACATCGCCTTCGACAAGAGGGGCATTCGGTTCCTGACCTTCCGGCACCATCAGCGACGAGGTGGAATAGAAGAGATACTCGCCTCCCCAGAGATAGTTGCCGTCGAACATGTCGGATCCGTCGATGAACACCCATTTGTTATATGGCTGGCGCACGTCGTGAACCACGAGTTCGCCGCCGTAGTGGCTTATTATTCCGGGCTCGTCCTGCCCCCAGAGAGCGAACACCCAAAGGGAATCGGACATCCTGTAGTAGTCCATGGCATCCGCCCGTATTCCTGAAGGCGGCATGGTTGCGGAGGATTTGCAGTGCACGGGTTCTCCGTCAAGTTCGGCGTCCACTTCCAGCGTGTACGTTCGGCCGGCCTCGCCCTGGAAATCCTTGGGAGTCACATATTCCCCGCTGCCGAAAAGCGGCTCGAGGTGCATCGTGCGTTCTCCGTCGGAAAGGATTACTGTGGCATTCTCAACTTCAGTACGGCTCGTTGATGAATAAGGCTCGGATGTGGTGAGACGCACTATATTGTTGGTGGTGTGCTCCGACAGTTCCGTGGTGAGCAGGCAGTCCACCACAAGACGTGTGGAGGATTCCTTGGCCACCTTTATCTCAAAGTCCTCCACGCAGGAGACCACGGGCAGGAACGCCAGTGCGGCAAGCATGAATTTGTTTCTCAGTTTCATCAGAAATACAGTGTGTAGGACAATGAAGGGACTATTGTGAACAGGTAATACTTCTTGCAGTCAGGAACGCCGTCGGGGCCATAGCTGTAGTCGAGCGCCCAGGCGTTATGCCTGCTGTAAAGATTGTATATTGAGAGGTTCCACTCGCCGTGCACCCTCTTCTCAGGATGCTTGCCAAGCAGTGTAAGCGAGCAGTCAAGACGATGATAGTCGGGGAAATGGTCCTTGTTTCTGTCGGAATACAAGGGCAACACGGCTCCGCCTATGCGGTAGACTCCGGCCGGGAAGGTAGTGGGAGCGCCGCTGTAGTATATCCAGTCAGCCGAGGCGGAGAGCCTGCGGCTGATGCTGTATGTTGCCACCACCGAGATGCTGTGCTCGTGGTTCCTCGGCGAGTCGTACGGGCGGCCGCCGTTGATTTCCGGTATGATGTTGCGGGCCTTCGACCAGGTGTAGCCAACCCAGCCGTTCCACTTCTTCCAGTCGAACTTGACCATGGCCTCCACGCCGAAGGCGTATGAACGGCCTGTACGGAGTTCGGCCTCCATGTTGTCGTTCATGATCACATTCGGGTGGTCCTTGAAGTCTATGGTGTTCTTGTTGTTCCTGTAGAAGAGTTCGACCGAGGTCTCCAATGCATCGGAGCAGAAATTCTTGAAGGCTCCTACCGAGAACTGGTCGGAGATCTGCGGCTTCACGTTTGGCGAAGCGGTGAACCATATGTCGAGCGGCGAGCCTGAAATGCTGTATACAGCCTGCTGTATGTACTGCCGGTTGCGGTTGTATGACGCCTTGAGCGAGAAGCTCGGCGTAATGTTGAATGAAGACGAGAACCTGGGTTCCAGGCCCCACCAGTCCTTGACCCTCTCCCCTTTGCCGAACTCCACTTCGTGGTCGAGATTATGATCGGCGTCGAAGTACTTCTGCACGGTGCTTCCGAGAGTCGAGAAGTAAGAGAGTCTCAGGCCACATTTCATTGTAAGCCAGTCGGTTACCTTGATTTCATCCTCCACGTAAGCGCCGGGCTCGACTGCATGTGTGAGAGGATAATGATATTCGCTGAAGATTCCGCTCGAGCGGGGCGAGAGCTCGGCAGGGCTGATTGTGAAGTAACTTGCCTGCAGGCCGAATCCGACCGTATTGCGGGAGTTTGCAAACCAGCTGAAATCCGCCTTCACACCCTGGCTGTTGAGATGCGACTTGAAGTCGATGTCGGTTGCCGAGTAAAGCAGATACATTCCGTAGTCATAGAGGCTGTTCAGCACGGTGACATTGGCAAACAGTTTGGGCGAGAACACATGGTTCCAGCGCAGCGACTGCGTGTTGTTGGAGAAGTCGACGTCCATGTCGATGTCGACCTCCTCCTGGTTGTGCATGCCGAACACGTCGTGCCCGCTGAATACGCTGAGGAACAGACGGTTGTTCTCGTTCACTATCCAGTTAGCCTTGGCATTCACATCATAGAAGAACATCGTGTCGCCCTTGAGCGATTTGAACAGAGGGAAGAAGAGGTCGATGTACGTGCGCCTGGCCGCCACCATGAAGCTGGCCTTGCCGGGAACGATGGGGCCCTCCACAAAAGCCTTGGAGGATATGAGGCCCACACTCACATTGCCGCCGAACTCCTGCATGTTGCCGTCGACGGTATGGACGTCGAGCAGGGAGGAAATCCTGCCGCCATACTTCGACGACATGTCGCCCTTGTAGAGGTCGGCAGTCTTCACAGCATCGTTGTTGAAAACGGAGAAGAAGCCCATGAAGTGGCCGGCGTTATATACCGGGGCCTCGTCCATGAGGATGAGATTCTGGTCAACGCCGCCGCCACGGACGCTGAATCCTGTGGAACCCTCGCTGGGAGCCTGCACGCCAGGCATCATCTGGATAACCTTGATGATGTCCGTCTCGCCAAATAGGACCGGAACCATCTTTGCAAGGCTGCCGGTGATGTTCTCAACGCCCATTTCCGGGCGCTGCAGGCGCTCACGCGCCGAATTTGCAGTCACGCGCGACTCGCTGAGCGAAAGACTCTCCTCCGCAAGGAGGAAGTCATGGCGAAGCGGAGCGTTAAGGTTCACCTCAAGCGTATCTGCGGTATATCCAAGAACGGAACATGATATGGAATGCTTGCCGGACGGTACTTCAAGAGAGTAGAAACCGTAGGCGTTCGTCACCGCTCCGGTGGTGGAACCCACGCGGTTCACCACCGCTCCGATGATCACTTCCCCTGAGGCCGCGTCCTTGACGTATCCGCTTAATGTCAGACCCTTCTGAGCATAGCTCAGCACGGATGACAGAAAAAGAAAAACACAAATGACAAAACGCCTCATCAGAATTGGTTTTCTGCAAAGTTACTCATAAATTTGTAGAGATATGATACTATTCACACTTCTCTCAGTCTACATCTTTTCATACTTCGTAGGCCAGGCCGACGGGCTTCATCTCGCATACAGCACAGACGGACTGCGCTGGACTCCGCTCGCAAACAATGAGTCCATCCTTACCCCCAAGGTAGGTGAAGACAAACTCATGCGCGACCCTTCGATCTGCCAGGGTTCCGACGGTACGTTCCACATGGTCTGGACCTCGAGCTGGAACGACAGGATAATCGGCCATGCATCCTCCAAAGACCTCGTCAACTGGAGTGAGCAGCAGGCCATCCCCGTCATGATGCACGAGCCCGAAGCCAGAAACTGCTGGGCACCGGAGCTCTTCTATGACAAACCCACGAAGACTTTCTGGATCTATTGGGCAACAACCATACCAGGAAGGCACTCCGGCCTCGACAAGACCGCCGACGGAGAGCTCAATCATAGGATCTACTGCACCACAACCAAGGATTTCAAGACGTTCACCCCCACAAGGATGTTCTTTGACCCGGGGTTCAACTGCATCGACGCCGCAGTAGTCAAGTCCGACAAGGACCTTATAATGTTCGTCAAGAACGAGACCAGGGAACCTGTAGCCGAAAAGAATATCAGGATCGCCAGGGCGAAGAAGATGAGCAAGGGCTTCGACACCAACGTGTCCGAGCCCATCCACGGCGACTTCTGGGCAGAAGGCCCGTCTCCCCTCTTCCTCGAGGATGGCAGCCTCATTGTATACTACGACAGATACATGGAAGGCAAGTACGGTGCATCAATCAGCCACGACGGCGGCAGCACCTGGGTTGAGGTTCCCTCACAGAAGCTGATAATGCCCGAGGGCATGCGCCACGGCACCGCATTCAAGATCACCGACGAGGAGTTCGTGACCCTGCTGGCAGCTTTGAACAAGGCATCCGACAGAGGCTGCGGATTCGTCAAGTCCCGCATAGTCGAGGACGGCGGAAACGGTGAATACAAGACGGCCATGGGCGAAGTCTACGGGCTCGAGGCACATACCGTATTCTGCCCCAAGGATCTCTCGGAGTTCTCTGCAGAAAAGCCTCTTCCCGTACTTGTATGGGGCAACGGCGCCTGCACCAACTCTCCCTGGGAGCACTTCAAGTTCCTTAACGAGATAGCATCGCACGGATACCTCGTGATAGCCACAGGCTTCTATCCTGAAAGCGAGACTCCCTACAACGGGCCAATGTCGACCCCAGAGCAGCAGATCGAGTCCATCGACTGGGCGATAAAGAGCAACAGCGACCCCGAGAGCCCCTTCTACCAGAAGATTGATGTAAACAACATCGCAGCCGCCGGAATGTCCTGCGGCGGGCTCCAGACTCTCTACAACTGTGCCGACCCCCGCATCAAGACCGTGATGATCTGCAACAGCGGCCTGTTCATCGACCCCAAGATTGCAATGCCCGGCATGCCCATGCCCGGCAAGGACCAGCTTAACAAGATACACTGCCCCATCATCTACATACTCGGAGGCCCCGAGGACATCGCATATGTAAACGGCATGGACGACTTCCACCGCATCAGCCACGTACCGGCATTTGCAGCCAACTATCCCGTAGGCCACGGCGGAACCTACCGCCAGCCACATGGCGGCGAATTCTCGATTCCTGCTGTGGCATGGCTCGACTGGCAGCTCAAAGGCTGCACCGAGGCTGCAAAGATGTTCCAGGGCGAGAACTGCGGACTCTCCCAAAGAGAGAAATGGACAGTGGAAAAGAACGCACTGATAGACTGACATACTTTATGAAACCAAAAGTATATTTCACCGACTTCCACACCATTGCGAATGGTGACGGTACAGCTAGGAAACTTCAGAAACTCATCAAGGCTGCAGGCATAGGCAGCATCGACATGGACGGCAAGTTCGTCGCAATCAAGATGCACTTCGGCGAGCTTGGCAACCTCAGCTTCCTGCGTCCCAACTACGCCAGGGCAGTTGTCGACGTGGTCAAGGAACTCGGCGGCAAGCCTTTCCTCACCGACTGCGCGACCATGTACCCCGGCAGCCGCAAGAACGCGCTCGACCATCTTTACTGTGCATGGCAGAACGGCTTCACTCCCCTTACAGTGGGCTGCCCTATCATCATAGGCGACGGTCTCAAGGGGACCGACGACATCGACGTGCCTGTAAACGGCGGCGAATATATAAAGGAGGCGCACATAGGCCGCGCCGTTATGGATGCCGACGTATTCATCAGCCTCTCCCACTTCAAGGGCCATGAGTGCGCAGGCTTCGGCGGCGCCATAAAGAACATAGGCATGGGCTGCGGCTCGCGTGCCGGCAAGAAGGACATGCACAGCAGCGGCAAGGCGCAGATCGACCCCGAACTCTGCCACGGCTGCAAGGCCTGCATGAAGGAATGCGCCAACGGAGGACTGGTTTACGACGAAGAGGCAAGGAAGATGACCATAAGCGCAAACTGCGTGGGCTGCGGCAGATGCCTCGGCGCATGTAACTTCGACGCCATCAGCTTCGCCGAGAACAACGCGAACGAGATGCTCTGCCGCCGCATCGCTGAATATACCAAGGCGGTGGTCGACGGAAGGCCGACGTTCCACATCTCCCTGGTGCTCGACGTCTCCCCCAACTGCGACTGCCATGCGGAGAACGACGTGCCCATCATCCCTGATGTGGGCATGTTCGCATCGTTCGACCCCGTCGCTCTCGACTGGGCCTGCGTGGATGCATGCCAGAAGATGCCGCCCCTGCCTGGTGGCCAGCTCTATAACAACATCCACTCAGAAGGCTTCCACGACCATCACGACCACTTCAAGAACTCCAATCCTTCCATCGAGTGGCGCGCATGCCTCGAGCACGCTGAGAAGATCGGCCTCGGCCACCGCGACTACGAACTAGTGGAGATGCTCTGCCGCAAGTAGAGCCCCGCACTTATGCAAGTTTGGGCGGCTTGGGTGATCAAGGGAATTGAATTGGGAAAGGGATAAGCACCCTCACGGGTTTTCCGTTTTGAGTACCGGGAGTCCAACGGGGAGAAGATGCCACAACATCAATTACCATCCGGTCGAGGGTAGGGTCGATTCCCCTGAGGATCCTTGCGTTCGTCAGTGTGCCATCTTTCTCTATCATGCATTCGACTACGATTTTCCCCGTGCACCCGGAACAACAATCATTGTATTTGTCCTTATCAAGATTATCTTTCACCCACTTCGCAAATTCCGGCAATCCGCCACCATTGAAATCCGGCCTCTTCTCCACCAGCAGATAGGGTGCCGGATCTTCTCTGATTACATAGTCATCTGCTTCATCAACGCGTTCTTCCTCAACTTCTGGAAGATGATCACCCATTTCGCGCCCCACTTCCACCACTTCTCCAGGATAGTCATCCGGAAAGGCCATCCCAACTTCCTCTATCACTACGACTTCTACTGGCGTGTCGGTGACTTCTTCGTCTTCATCGATTATTCCTGTAAGCTGGGCGAGAGCAGCGGCGTGTTCAGCCTCAAGCGTGTCGACGGGAACAGAACGACCTACAAGGATGTCATTTTCCTGCTCGGGATCATATGGCGACAACGCTATGGAATCGGCAGACTGGACCTCTTGAGAGACAGATACAGGAGATGCAGCCAGGCCTGGAGCCTTTTGAGTGTTGCCTGTGCAGCTCAAAGCAACGGGAACCATGGCGGCAAGGCAAGCGGAGATGCCGACCAGCTGAGGCTTCTTTCCGGTTGACTCAATTCTGCTCAGCATGCGTTCAAGATAATTGACTTCGCTCTCACACGCAGGACATGTGCCGCGGCATTCGCCCTGATGCGTGCACACATTGGGCTCGAACGGTATGTTATTCTTTGCCGCAATGTCCTTTCTCAGAGCTTTGAGAATTTCACATTTTTCCTTGCCGGTTCTCATTGTTCTTCTGTTTTTCTGTAATTGAATATATTGAATCGCGTGAATCCCATGCCTTCAAGTATCTGCTTGCTGGAAGAAATGTTCTCTTCCGTATTGTAGGACGGAATCAGTGGCAGCCTTATGATGCACTTTTCGGAAAATCCGTTTTCCGACAGATACCGGAGATTCATCAAGACTCTTTCATTGCCCGTTCCCGTGTAGGAACGATATATCTCATTGTCCATGTCCTTGATGTCGATGATGAACAGATCGACTTCTTCTGCAATCGATTCCAAATTTTCCAAAGGGACGTTCAGTGAAGTCTCCACGCTTATCGTCCAATCTGCATTGCAGATGCTGCAGAAATCCTTGATGAAAGCAGCCCAGAGCAAAGGCTCTCCCCCACCGAATGTGATTCCACCACCTGACGCCAGATAATACAGATTGTCCTGCTTCACTCTTTCCAACAACCCGTCCGGGGTAAAGGTTGAAGACTTCCCTTCCAGCGCAAATCTGTTGAGACAATAACAGCACCGGAGAGGGCACCCGTTCATCACAACGAGCGTAACCACCCCGTAACCATCGAGTCCTATCCGATGTCTTGCTATTGTTGAAATCCTTGCAGTGTTCACGATGGAATCAAATTTAATAAAAAATAAATATTATTCGATAACGAAGCCATGAACCGTATAAGAACTATCCGACTTTGATGATAAATTTCTAACTTTAACACGATTTTCTGCACGTATCATGCAGTGATTTGGTATTTTTTCCGTTTAATTAGTGAGTTAAAGTTTATATCCAGGTTATAATATGAAGAAATCAAGATTCCTGATGGCACTACTCGCTATTCTCGTGACGGCTTGCGAACCATCTGTCAGTCCGGACAACCCGGAGAACAAGATCAGCATCAATGGCCTGACATTGGATAATTTTCCGTTCATGGACTGTTCTACCAGCACCAGTCCTTTGCGGAATATGATAATGTTCACGCTTCTCGACATACCGTTCAGTTGGGGTGTGAATCTTATCACCGGCTCGCAATATGAAATTATGTGGAATCTGCCGGAGGGAATGAATCCTGGCAGCCCGGAGCATGTTGCATTGTGTGATAAACTGAACCAGGAACTGCTCAAGAGCAACGGTTCGCACGAGGCGTACGTGAATCTGATTGATGGAAAGACCGGCGTAATCATCGATTCCCGTGACATATCACGGAACGAGTTGAATTACAGTCATGAGAAAGGTGTGGATGTCGGGACCCGGCCTATCGCATTGGATGCGATGGCCTTCATCGTACACCCATCCAATAAGGTCAATTCCCTGACCATCGAGCAGATTCAGAAGATATATACCGGTGAAATAACCAACTGGAAAGAAGTCGGAGGCAAAGACTTGGAGATCCATCCCTATATGCGCGATGAGGACTCGGGCAGTCAGGAAAAAATGGAAACCTTGATAATGCAGGGGCTCAAGATGCTGGATTGGCCGGAGATGTATCTCAACAATATGCTATCCCCCTTCTTCTCCGTTGAATCTGATCCGAAAGGAATTGCATATTCCCCATATTACTTCTGCTCCAGAATGGTCGGCAATCTGCGAAACGTCAAAGTAATAGGCATCAACGGAGTTTATCCGACGAAAGAAAGCATCCTGGCAGGAAACGCAGGCAAAGCAACCGGCGCCTATCCCTTCTCTTCTTACATCTATGCCGCTATCCGAGCTGATGAGCCGGAGACATCCTTTGCACACCAGATCTACGACTTGCTCTGTAACGACACAAAAGCCAGGAACATCATCGACGAAAGCGGTTATATCGCCATCAGGAACTAAGGCAGGAGTGTACCATGCATGTTGCAGGGCATGCTAATCCTGCTTCAGTGCGCGTATTGTCTTTGCAACGTTGATGAGATGGTCACCGACACGCTCGGCATTCGAACTTAGAGAGAGGTACTGTGCGCCGACAGCCGGCGAGCAGACTCTCTCGGAGAGCCTTGAAATGTGGTTATCCTCCATCTTCTTGGTGAATTCGTCAATCTCCTCCTCCACTATATTGGCTTTTCCGAGGGCGCTGAAGTCCTCGTCGTTGTATGCCTTGAGTGCATATTCATACAGATCGCCAAGCAGACTTCTGAGCTCACGTATCTCGCCAAGGGCCTTTTCGGAGAATGATGACTCAGTGTTCTTCAGATACTGTGCATATTCGGTTATGTTCTCGGCATAATCTCCGATACGCTCGATATCCCTCACGGTGCGGTAGGTCCCGGAAAGGAAGATATGGTCCTTCTCACCCAGTCCGCGTCTTCCGGAAAGGTTGACAACGAAGCCGACAATCTCTTTGTTCAGCCAGTCCAGTTCGTCCTCCGTGCGCTTGAATTCTTCAAGCCTTCCGAGGTCGAGGCTGGACACCATATCCAGCGAGAGATTGAAGTTCTGCATGGCAAGGGCAGCCATGTTCACAATCTCGTTCTTTGTCTGAAGCACTGCGATAGGCGGGGTCTTGAGCATGTTCCTGTCTATGAAATAGAACCTCGACCTGTCCTTCTCCTCCGGCTGCACGTCATCGGGTATGATTCTGCAGACCAGTTTCACCAGTGCGTCGGTGAGCGGGAGTATGAGAATGACGGTTATGACGTTGAAGATGGTGTGGAACATGGCCAGTTGCTCCTGAGGAGCATCAGGGAACATTGACTGGAAGATTGAACCGAAGGTCACGTCTCCTGATACGAGCTTGATTATGAATCCGACAAGCAGGAACATCACGACACCACTGACATTGAAGAACAGGTGGATAAGAGATGTGCGCTTTGCATTCGTCCCGGAAGTCATACCCGCTATGATGGCAACGATGCAGGAACCTATGTTCGAACCCATGGTGATGAATATACCCTGGTCCAACGAAATGAGTCCTACGCAGAGCATCGCTATGGCAACGGATGTCATCACGGACGAACTCTGTATGATTGCCGTGAACACTGCACCGATGAGAACAAGAAGAATGGGATTGCTTATTCCCGAGAGAAAGACCTTAACTCCTTCGAGCTGGGCGAAATCGCTCATCGAGCCGCTCATCATGCTGAGGCCCACGAAAAGCATTCCGAAGCCGGCGAGCGTGCCGCCTATCTTCTTGCCCATGTCCTTTTTCGCGAACAGGGCGAGGAACGCACCGATACCTGCAAATGCTGAGAATATGATCGTCGTGGATATTGCGCTGGCGCCGCCGAACATACCGAGCGCCACGATCTGCGCCGTGATGGTCGTTCCGATATTCGCACCGTAGATGATGGTTGCGGCCTGGGTGAGAGACATTATCCCTGCATTCACGAAGCCTATGACCATCACCGTCGTTGCTCCGGAGCTCTGGATGGCCGCGGTGCCGACCGTGCCGATACCCACTCCCAGAAGGCGGCTTCTGGCAGCCTTCGAGAATAGTGACTTGAGTCTTGTGGAGCTCGCGGATTCAAGATTGGAACTCATCATCTGGCAGGCTATGAGAAAGATGCCGATGCCTGCTATTAGTGTTAGAACAGCTGAAATGATAACGCCTGTAGCCATAGTCTATTGGATTTCGGCTGCAAAAGTGAGGTAAAATAACAAGGCTTCAAACCGTTGCCTGCCGATTTAACCGAATCTTAACAATTATCGCATATCTTTGTAACAATATGCAGACAATCCTTATAGTTGAAGACGATGCGGACATCCGCGAGATACTCTCCTTCAATGTGGAGAACGCCGGATATGCCGTTCTTAGCGCTGCCTCAGCAGAGGAGGCGGATGTTCTCGTGAAAGACGCGTCACTGATTCTTCTGGATGTCATGCTTCCCGGAGTGTCCGGTTATCAGTTTGCCAAGAAACTGCGTTCGGAGGGGAATGACATCCCTGTAATCTTCCTTACTGCGAGAACTGCGGAAAACGACCTCCTTACCGGTTTCAGTGCAGGAGCGGATGACTACATCTCCAAACCTTTTTCCATCAACGAGGTGCTTGCGCGTATCAAGGCGGTTCTCGGCAGGTCGGCAAAATCCGACATCGTGACCGCCGGCGGCATCGTTGTGAACAGGCTGCTGAAGACTGCTTCCGCAAACGGGCAGGCGCTGGATCTCTCACGCAAGGAATATGAGATCCTCGAACTGCTGGTTTCAAACAAGGGGCAGTGCTTCTCGCGTGCGGACATCATCTCCAGACTTTGGAAGGATGCTCCGTATGTGCTGGAAAGGACGGTAGATGTCCATATCGCCAGGCTGCGTTCAAAGCTCGGCGATGAAAGGAACATAATCCAGAACAAATCAGGCTTCGGCTATTACGTATGAGCTACAAGTTCAAACTTCTGGGCAGCCTTGCAGTAATCTTCTGCATAGGGGCCGCCGTGCTGGTTGCCGTGGAGACAGGCAGCGAGCGGAACTGGAAACGCTCCGTGCTCCAGTCCCGGCTGGAATCATATACAGACATCATAAACGCTTCCGGCGATTCGGCTGCCAGCATAGAAGAGCTTCTTCCGGATGACATCCGTATCACTGTTCTCACGCAGGAAGGAAACGTCACATACGATTCGTACGAGCCATTATCTGCTCTCGACAACCACCTGGAGAGGCCCGAGATCAAGGATGCTCTGACTGATGGTGATGGCTATGCCATACGGCAGTCTGAAACGGCCAATCAGAAATATCTGTATTTCGCAAAGAACTATGACGGGCGCATCATACGTGCAGCCCTGCCTTTCGAGGTCAGCCTTGAGAAGTACTTCAGGCCCGACTGGGTGCTCATGGCGGGTATTATTCTCCTCTTCGCCGTCCTGATGCTGCTTGCAATCATCTATTCCCGCAGATATGAGAACAGACTCCGCACCGCATCTGAAAACGCCGCCAAGGAATTGAAGCATTCGCTTACCAGCAATATCGCCCACGAACTGAAGACTCCTGTGACCAGCATACGGGGTTATCTGGAGACCATAATTGAGAATCCGGACATTTCAGAAGACAAGAAAAACCTCTTCTTGGACCGTTCGTACGCTCAGTCCATACGTCTGTCAGAGCTCATACGCGATGTCGCGCTTATCACTAAAATGGAAGAAGCCCCGGAGCAGTTCCGCATCGAGCCGGTCGACCTCTGCAACATTGTCACTGAGGTGAGCGATGAATTCGAGGCGGCACTCCACAAGGAGGAAATGAAGATTATCAGTCATGTTCCGGACCAGACAATGATGAACTGCAACCGCAGTCTTATGTATGCCGTCATACGCAATCTCGTCGAGAATTCGATCAAATATGCAGGGAAAGGAACGGAAATACACATCGAGGCAAACCGTCATGTCGACCATCTGGAGCTGTGCTATTACGACAACGGGGCAGGTGTCAGCGAATCACAGCTCGGACGGATCTTCGAAAGGTTCTACAACATACCCGGCAAACCAGGTAGCACGGAAGGATCGGGCCTCGGGCTTTCAATAGTGAAGAATGCGGTTGCATTCCACAAGGGAACCATAGCAGCATCCATCCGAAAAGAAGGCGGATTGCGCTTCGACATGAAGTTTTACAGGTAAAATACTTCATCGACAAATAACCGTAGAACTCTCCGATTATGGATGGTGGCGTGCCCAAGCCCTATAAAATCCGAGGGTACTGAAAAAGGGTGGCTTTTAAGAAGTCCTTGACAATACAATATCCGGCACAACTTGATAATATTTCAGATTGTGCCGGATTATTCGATTCTCAGAGAGTTGTTTTGCAGCATATTGGGATTATCCCTGCCTAT
>JAZUFA010000035.1:0-24724 GCA_045640445.1 Candidatus Cryptobacteroides sp.
CGGGCCCGTACGATGCGTCAATCAATGGCAAAGGGATAATGGAGCTGACTGAGAATCCGAATGGAAGCTTCCGAGTCCTCAGTCTTTCTCCCGAGCAGCAGCTTAGGAACAAGGAACTGCTTCTGAATATCCTGGAGACCAGGCTGTAATAGAGAAATACGCACCTACGGGGCGCACAGTTCAAGGCTCATTCTGCCGGCTTTCATGCGAGCTTTGCAAAGAGATGAAAGATAGACTGTTATGCACTTACCTATTCCACGACGATATTCTCAATCGGGATGTTGCCTTCCTTCACCTCTACGAAAGGCTTTCCGCCCTTCAGCCCGACTGAGGCATAGCCGAAGTTGGTGCTGAGGAAGGTGCGGAAGTCTCCCTTAATCCTCGGGTTGATGTAAAGAGTCTTCTCCACGGCGTCATAGCGTACTCCTGTGAGAGCCTGGAGGAGGCTGTAGCTTGACATCGCGCGGGCGTAGAAGTTGCCGCACTCATACTCGTTGTACGGGTTGCGGACAGAACCGTCATAGCGGTCGCGGACGGCACGTACCATCTCCAGACCCTTCTCAACCTCGCCTTCGAAGATGAGGTGAGCCGCTGCCTGATACTCGATACCGGTCCAGACCTCGTCGCTGTAGACGAACGGAAGCTGAGGCTTGCCGCCTTTAGGCCAGGTGCAGATGAGGGTGCCGGCGTCGTGCCTTCCACCATAGCCCGGCCGCTGGGTGCAGGCGTGGTCGCCAAGGTCGGCGGTGTAGTTGTAATTGTAGACTGAGTTGAGGTGGCTCTTGACGTATTCCTGGTCGATAGGATCGGGACGCCCGCTGGTAAGGGACATCCAGCATCCGAGCACGCCGTCGGTAAGACATCCGGTACCATATTGATACTTCGGACCTTCCTTCTGGAGAATCTCAAGGGCCTCCGGACTGTAACCGCTGTTGTAGGATAGAGCCTCCAGCGGGCTGCCGGCCTGCAGTCCCTCCCATTCAACCTTGTGGTAGAAGTATTCTCCATTCCATAGATTGTCCTTCATATAGGCGACGCACTTTCCGAGGAGGTCCTTGTACTGTGCGCAGTCCTCTCCCAGGTAGTCGGCCATTGCGCAATAGCTGTCGAGGGCGGAAGCGTAGAATGACATCATCATACCGTTGGCTCCCCAGAATTCGATGTCGTAGGTGTTATGCTGAGGCTCACGCATGGATCCGTCATAATCAGGGTCCCAGGTGCGTATGCAGTAGTCGAGACTCTGCCTGACCTTCGGGAAGATGGCTTTGAGCCACTCGTCGTCACCGGAAATCCTCCACTCGCGGTATACCTTGGTGATGCCGCCCATCTGTCCGTCCGCTGCTGCATGGAAGTCATGTTTGGCCGGGCGGATAGGGAATGCCACGCGGAATACCTGGTGTCCTTCCTCGTTCTGACAGACGTAGAATTCGGTTTCGCGGAGCGACCTTTCAAGATTAGGGAAGAGGTGAGGCACCGACTGTGCGTAATTCCAGACATGGGTAGTGGTGCCCGGGCATGATCCCCATGTGTCACCTGTTCCTTCATAACCGCAGAATCTGCCATCGTGCTGGCGGAGTACGGTAGGGGACTTCAGAATGGAGAAGTTTGCACTTACGGCATCGATGACCTCGCTCGGGAGCGTGGAAGCGAAGAAGGTGTCCGAGAAGAGCTTCGAGCGCTCCTTGAGAGAAGCGTAGTTCTTGTCCCAGAATGCCACGACTTCCTGGATATCTGCGAACCTGTGGCTGTACCAGGGCTCATATTTGGCCGGGGTGTAGCCTTCGTTGATTTCACTGTCATAGTGGGATACATTGCTGGTAGGTACGTACCACACGAGGTTGAGGCGCACTGTCTCCGTTGCTCCCGGCTCGATGCTGACAGGTACGCTGAGTGATGCTCCATACTGGCCTTCGGTGAAATTCTCCGCAGGCCTGTCGTTGATGACTCCTTCGGCAACCTTGTTCCATTCCATGGTGAGCGGATCGAACCATCCGCCCCTGAACCAGCATCCGTCCACTACAGTGCCCGGCCTGTCGGTATAGACCGCGAGATGGGCTTCTTCATATGGCTTGTCGGCAGGAGCTTCGGTATTCATCACGAAGCCGTTTTCCATGTTGTAGATATATCCTCTGCATTCCTCGAACTTGTCAAGGAAATTCTTTGTGCTGAATGTGTAGACAGTCTCGAGCTTCTGCGATGAAGTGTTGGTGAAACTGTACTCGAGGCAGGCGACAGGCAGGCTGGATGCGTCCTCGTCGTTAGGGACGAACGGGCTCCATGCGAGGAGCATCACATCCAGAGGCAGGTCGCTGTCCCCGAGATCAATCTCGGCGAAAGGGAAACGTCCGGTGAAACTGCAGTCCTCGAAGCGCGGCATACCCCAGGTTGTGGAACCGTATCCGTTGCCTCCTCCGTTGCGCCCGAATATCTTGTAATCGGGGACATTGCCTTCGAGGACCTTCGAACCGTTCTCATAACCTTCCACGTGGATGGCCGAGAAGATGGCGGGCTCGTTGAAGAGGTCAGGCTCATGGAAGAGGGAGATGCTGCCGAGGGCACCTGTGCCCTCCACGCATATCATTCCCGCTCCTATGCCTCCCATAGGGAATGAGATGTGGTCGAGATTCTTACCTGTGTAGGTGCCTGTGTATTTTGCTGTCTGTGGTGTGCACGCGGCGATGAGCATGGCCGCTGCAAGGATAATGTACCTACGCATCATAATGCAACAGTTGATTTTACCAAAGGTAACCCTTTTTTATTAAATATCAGCCAGACGCCAGTTTCCGCTGAGGAATATAGACTGTTCCGGTGACTGACGGCAATGACTTTGGCAAGCTCAGCATCACCAGGCCGCAAAATGCTACGATATTGCCTCCGACCGTAGCAAAAAGTCAACTTTCCCCAGTTTTTGCTACGTTTTGGACCGATTGTGTAGCAGATTGGTAGCCCTGATAATGGCCGTCAATTGATTCCCAGGGCCTTCAAGATGGATGAATCAAGTTTCAGCATCCGCTGTAACTGTTTGGCGCTGGCGTTGAATTCATAGTGAAGCGTTTTCGCCAGGTCGATTCTGTCGTTTGGAGCAATGGCCGCAGGTGAAACTGCGCCATATCTTTCCTTGCCGATTTTCCGTACTATCGAATACAACTCATCGTCTGTGTACCAGATTGATTCTCCTATTTCTTTTGCAATTGAGGCATTGCTTTCAACACTTTTTGAGAGTTTGTTGAAATAGTGGGATGCATCCCTGAACAATGCCTCTCCGGTGTGAATGTCACAGAAAGAGAGCGGTGATGCGTATCCATCGAACATAAGCAGGCCTTCAGCATCATCGGCTATTCTTGAGTGGGAGACGAGTCTCCGCTCCCGCAAGCTGAAGGGCTTGCTTCCCTGCTCTGCCAACAGGCATGAATCGGGGGAAAAGTAATATCGGTTCGCGCCCCATGGGTAAGTGAAAGGAGTGTGTTCCGGACTTACGACAAAACCATTCCGATTATCATAAGCAATGACGTTCCTTAGATCTTCCAAAGTCATCAGACGCCTGGCCTTGGCGCGGAACTTATCCAAGGACATGGTTCTGCTTTCATTTTTCATCCATTTGAGAAGTAATCCCTTGAAAGTATCAAACAACTGAGTTATCTGATGTTCCCTTCCAGATGCGGTTATGTGAATGTGGTTGCTCATTAGCTCGAAAGTCAGGATTGTGACATCCGCATTCAATCTGGCCGAGATTCCAAACAAGTTCATCCCTGTTTTGAAATCGGCTGTGTCCGTAAAAATGATTTCGTGATTTTCGGGAGTCCACAGATGGTAGCACTCTCCCAGTTCACGGAACTTTGCCTCGCAAAGCGCCTCTTTTTCATAGTAACTGCTCATATCTCTCGCCGCTTAAGTTAAATGGTTGTGTCTGCCTCGTCCAGCTGCTACGTTTTGGCTAAAAAGTGTAGCAATTCTTAATATAAATGATGAATTTGCTACGTTTGAAGTGCAAAACGTAGCAAATCAGTTCAATGACCGTGTCGCTGCTACGAATAGACCATCAAATGTAGCAAAAACTTGGCGAAAAACGAGCACGAGGGGGCATCGTTGGGGCGAAGTTGTGGTGCGTCTCAACGTGCATGGTGGCGGAAAGGGGAGTTCCGGCTATTTCAGTTCGTAGACGACGAATCTGCAGCCGTCGGTTCCGGCATTGAACCGGAAGGGCTGCAGGTGAGTCACGCTGCGTCCTGCAGGCAGGGCGACGTGCCGGTATGTCTTGCTGTCAAGGACCTTGCCGTCAGCATCGCACAACTTGACCTTAAGCGTCACGCTGCGGGCGTCGTCAAGGTTGAATATCACAGGATGTATCTCATCTTCGGGGCCATATACGGTGTCGACGTTGTCGCTGCCGGCCCAGCAGCGCTGGAAGGCCATGGCGTTGGCATAATAGGCGAGCTTTGGCACTCCGAACGGGTCTACCAGCGGTTTCTGGTAGGTCATCATGTTGGCTCCCGACTCTATGGTGCACCATGAGAAGCCGTCGTAGCCCAGCAGAATCTGCTTCTTGATGGACTCCCATGCCGAGAAAGCCTGCCAGGCCTGGCTCTCGCGCCATTCGTCAGCCTGCAGCCTGCGACCTATGCTGCCCTCTTCGTATCCCCATTCATAGGACTGCACCTGATACCAGGGCTCCATGCGTGCGAGCTCCCAGTTGGGCTGGGCGGCCGATTCCTCGTGCTCGAAGTTGAAGTAGCACTTGTCACGCGCGTCGAGGCAGGAACGGGCCCAGTCGTTCGGGGCATTGCGGAGATTGGTCCATGAGGCCCCGTATCCCGTGTAGGCATCCTGGCTGCCGCGGGTTATGAGCGGCGCCATGAGCAGAGGTTCGGGTTCCATGGGATTCCCCTGATAGTCCACGCTGCCGTCGTAGTTGCCGAAGTGCATATGCTGCCAGAACGACGTGGGCGATATCAGCCGCGAGGAGTCCACCTGGCTGATGAGAGGATATATGCGGCGGATGAATCCGACTGACTCCTCGGAGGGATGTTCCTTGAACCGGTTGGGATGGTTGCTGGCCTCCCACATCACTATCGAGGGGTGATTGTACACCTGGCGCATGTACTGCGGGTATCCTTCGTAATCTATGCCGCTAGCCTCGCCCTCGCGAAGCCAGGCAGGAGTCTGCCATATAAGGTAGAGGCCCAGCTGGTCGGCGATGTTGGCGTACCGGGGGTCGTTGACCCCGTCGGCAATGTCCTTCTCGGTATGTACGTGTATGCGGAGCAGGTTGCCCATCTTCTTGATGAGCAGTATGTTGCGCATCAGGGTTTCGGGCGTGGGACATTCTGCCGTTCTGGCTATGTCCTCCAAGGGCAGGCTGAAGCCCATTATCTGGGCGCCGTCAAGCATCTCGGGCCTGCCGTTCAGATAGAGAGTTCCGCCTTCCTGCCTGATTGTCCGTATGCCTGTGGTGAGGGCGTAGTCGTCGATGGCATCGCCGTCCGCGTTCCTGAGGACGATCCCGGCACGGTAGAGCCTTGGAGACTGCGCGCTCCAGAGTTCCGGATTGCTGAGGGTGAACTCGACCTGTATTTCGCTGTCTTTTCCGGCGGCAAGCTCGACGGGTACGGTGCATCCTCCGGCGTTGGCTCCGTCTTCGGGGAACCAGGGGTAGTAGCTGACTTCCAGGCTGCCGCTGAAAGGCTTGTCCGAGCTGTTGCTCAGAGTTATGCTATGTGCCTGGGTGGCCTTGCCGTCCTGCAGCGATGCCGTATGCACCAAGGCGCTGCGTATGCTGCAGGCGCTGGTCAGGATCAGCGAAGTGCTGCCGAGGAACCAGCCCACGTTCTCGTCAGACGGGTCATGGATGGAGCGGTGCCTGATGGTCCGTGGATCCACCTGCACGGCAATGACGTTCTCCTGGTCTTCGAGCAGGAAGTCAGTTATGTCGAGATACTGCGGGTGGCGTGAATGTACTTCTGCCGCGAGCTGCCCGTTCACCCACACCTTGCCGGATGGCGTTATTGTCTCGATGTCGAGCCAGGCCTTCTCGAACTTGCCTACGCTGACCGTCCTGCGCAGGTGGTAGTGCTCTCCTTGTCCGCTCAGTCCTCCGTGGCACGACGGCAGCTGCACGGTATTCCAGAGGGAGTCGTCGTATTTGGCTTCTGTCCATCCATCCAGGATGGGCCAGGAGGTGTTGTCTATGTCGAGTACGAGCTTGGTATGATATGGAGTGTGCGCGTTGCCGGGGTCGCGAAGGAACGAGTAGAACACCAACTTTTCCGGCTTCTGCTCTCCTGTCCTTGCAAGTTCGGCTATGCTGCTGCCGGGTATCCTGCTCTCCGTAAGCTTGCCGTTGTCGGTAACGAAGAGGCTGTTGTTCTCAAGGTCGGCATAGATGGTGACCTCAGGCCCGTTCACATCGGCCCAGAAGGCCTCCGTTCCATCCTTGTCGAAGAAGTGGAATGTGGTGGGGCAGTTGATTGTGGCGTGCATGCGGAAGCGCCAGTCCACGCTGTCGAGCTGGAAGCGGCTCTGGATGGGTTCGGGGAAACTGAATGTTTCGCCTGTGGCCTTCCACGTGTCGAGCGGTATGGTCCTGCGGATTTCTGTAAGGGGCTGGGGCTTGATTCCGGCAAGGGCATCGGCAATCTCTTCCTCACTGAAGATCTGCCTGTCAAGGCCGGGATTGCCCCAGAATTCAGACGCGAAGCCGGCGTACTGGCCCAGGGCCTGCACGCGCTGTTCCGTGGTCAGCCATTCCGTCTCGCCGTGAAAGTCGGTCTCGCCGTTGGCTGCGGCGTCTGTGGTGAACCACCGCATCTCGAAGCTATCTGAAACGGGGGTGTTCCGCCCGCACGATGCGGCCAGGCACAGCACCGCTGCCAGTGCTGCTGCTCTCTTCATGGCTATAAGCTTGAGACCCCGTTCCTTGAGGCGGGTTATGATCTTGCCGGCGAGTCCGCGCTGCACGGCGCACGACTTGATGGTGCGAATGGTTCTTTCCATATGGCAAAATTACTATGATTTGTCATATACACCAAAAGGTGCTCGGCTGAAAACAATCAAGAGGTGACCAGCGGTGCGTGTGAATGCGGGAAGAAAGAAATCGGAGCGTGAGCGACGCGGGGAGTTTGAGGGGTAGCCCCCTCAATGAATCAGACAGGCGTCCCCGCGAGGGCACGAAACGAGCCGTCACGAATGTGGCGGCTCTACGTTTCGTGCCCGAGGCGGGGATCGAACCCGCACGTCTTTAAAGGACGAAGGATTTTGAGTCCTTTGCGTCTACCATTCCGCCACTCGGGCAGTGGCTTGTTCCGGTGCAGGGCACCGGCGGTAATGCGACTGCAAAGGTAAGCGAAAAACACGATTTATCAAATTTTTGGCGTATCTTCGCCATATATGTCCAAAATCAAAGTAAGCAGTGGTTTCACGCAGTTGAAACTGGCGCTCCTGCGCTACAGCAAGGTGTTCGTCGTGTACGACGTCAATGTGTCCCGTTATGTTGAGAAGTTCGCTTCAGGCAAGCCTTCGTATGCCCTGGAGGCGACGGAGGGGAACAAGAGCATCGACACCGTAATGTCGGTATGCCGCTGGCTGATGAGCCAGGGAGCGGACCGCAGCGCCCTGCTGCTCGCGGTGGGCGGAGGTGTAACCTCCGACATCGCCGGCTTTGCAGCCAGCATCTACAAGAGAGGTATCAGGTATGCCAACATCCCCACCACCCTTCTCGCAATGGTGGATGCCGGAATCGGTGGCAAGACGGGCGTGAATGTCGACGGATTCAAGAACATGATAGGCATCATCAACCAGCCTGAATTCACCTACATATGCCCTCCCGTCCTTCAGACCCTCTCCGCCCGCGAGTTCCGTTCGGGAGCTGCCGAGATGCTCAAGACGTTCATCATCAAGGATGAGGACAACTACGCCAAGGCCTTGAAGGTGCTTTCCGAGCCGTTCAACGCCGAGACTATCCAGCCCCTCATCGAGGCTGCCGCAAAGATCAAGGCCGGTATAGTGAAGAAGGATGAAACCGAGACGGGCCCCCGCAGGGTCCTCAACCTCGGGCACACATACGGCCACGCCATAGAATGGTGGCAGGCCGAAAATGCGGTCCCTGACCCCTACACCCACGGCGAGGCCGTTGCAATAGGAATCATCCAGGCTGCTGTGAAGTCCGAGAATCTCGGCAAGGGCAAGCCCGGTCTGGCAGAAAAGCTGCGCTCCGACTTCAAGTACTGCGGCCTTCCCACCGAGCTTCCGTGCAGCGACGATGAACTGCGCGCGGCCATCCTCCAGGACAAGAAGGCCGAGGGAGACAAACTCTATTTCGTCTTCATAAAGGACATAGGCAAAGTGACTGTTGAAAAGATATGATCTGTACCAGCATAAGCGGGAAGAACCTCGCTCAGATATACGACATACTCTCAAGACCGGAGGTGGAGATGGCGGAGATCCGCATCGACCTCTGCGATCTTTCCGATGACGACCTCTGCGAGCTGTTCGGCGAGAGCGACACTCCGCTCGTGGCCACCTGCCGCGGCAACGCCTCGCGGCTTGCCATGGCCATAGAGGCCGGCGCCCGTTACGCCGACCTCGAGCTCGAGGCCCCCGCATCGGAAAGCCGGCATATCCAGAAGTTATGCCGCCGCTACGGAACTGAACTCATACGTTCGTACCACGACTTCGAGGGCACTCCCGATATGGAGATGCTCCAGATGATACTTGCCCGCTGCTTCAGGTATGGGGCGGACATCGCAAAGGTTGTTACAATGTGCAACACCCTCGATGATTCCAGGAGGCTGGAATCCCTCTACAGCGTGGTGCTTGAGGGAGTGGACAGCCTCGAAGGCAGGCTGATTGCGTTCGGCATGGGTGAGCAGGGCAGGCAGAGCCGCCTGGAGTGCCTGCGCCGCAGCGCCCCGTTCACTTACGCGGCGCTCAGTGAAGGCGAGGCCACTGCCCCGGGGCAGTGGACGCTAGCGCAGATGCGCCAGGCCGTGTATGGCGGCTTCAAGGGCTTTCATGCCACGGGTCTCAGGATGCCGGCATCGAAGAGCTTCGCCCAGCGCGCCATCATAGCCGCCGCGCTGGCCCAGGGCGTTTCCCATCTGAGCGGATATACGCCCTGCGCAGATTCCGAGGCGGCCATATCACTTGCCGGAGTCCTTGGAGCAAAGGTGGAAAAGGCGGACGACGTCCTGACAATCACCGGTGCAGGTCCCATGTCCGGCCATTTGCACCTCAAGGGAATAAATGTGGGGGAGTCGGGCCTTCTGGCCAGGCTGAGCATCCCTCTTCTTTCCGCCATAAACGGAGAGCCGTTCACGGTGGATGGTACGGGCACCCTGCTTAACAGGCCACTCAGCGAGGCCGGCGGCATAATGGCCGCCTTCGGCGTACTGCTCGGCAATGCGGCCGACAAGCCCGGCGCAAAGGAACTGTATGTCCCCGTCACTGTAAAGGGCCAGCTCATTCCCGGCACGGCAGAGGTGTCCGGCAAAGGCGGGTCCCAGCTTATCAGCGGCCTGCTGATGGCTCTTCCTCTCTGTAACAAGGATTCACTTATGCTTGTGGGCGACCCCCGCAGTATACCGTATATGTACATCACCCTGGATGTTCTCCGCCACTTCGGCATCAGCACACGTTCCGAGATGGAAGGCGACGCCGAGATGCTCGAGGCCCAGGACTGGACCTGCTGCACCGGCATCAACTTCAAGGTGAAGGGCGGGCAGACCTACCGTGCCGCCGACTTCACAATCGAGAGCGACTGGAGCTCGGCCGCCAATTTCCTGGTTGCCGGAGCGCTCTTCGGCAGCGCCGAACTCACCGGCCTTGACATCAGGAGCCTGCAGGCCGACCTCGCCATCATCGACATCCTGGTCGAGGCAGGCGCGGTTGTCTCCCAGATGGAAGACGGCACCGTGGCCGTCAAGCGCGCTCCGCTCGAGGCGTTCAGCACCGACCTCAACCATGCTCCGGACCTCTTCCCGATAGTCTCAGTGCTTGCTGCATTCTGCGCCGGTGAGAGCCGTCTTTCCGGAATAGGCCGTCTTGCAGGCAAGGAGTCCAACCGTGCTGAGGCCATAGTGGACATGCTCACCCGGATGGGTGTGGAGTGCTCGGTAGACGGCGACGACCTCATCGTCGAGGGCGAGCCGCTGACCTCGCGTCTCCTTCACGGACGGCTTCTGAAGGGCGGCAGCTACACCACCCGCCACGACCACAGGATGGTCATGGCCCTGAAGGTGGCCGCCATAGGAGCAGAAAGCCCCATCGTCCTTGACGATGAGGCCTGTGTTGCTAAATCGTTCCCGGAGTTCCCGGATCTTACAGCTCTGGCTTGAATGCCTCCGGCATGCTCATCTTGAACAGGTTGTTCCTGTGCATGCGGTCGATCTTCTCCTTAACTGCTTCGTCCTCGCACTCTCCAGTGCGGATGTAGCGGTCGAGGACCGCATATGTGAAGCCGAACTTCTGCTCGTCCGAGGAGCTGTGGGGGAGTCCGTCGTCGGGAATCTTCTCGACCCACTTTGCGGGGATGCCCAATGCGTGGCCTATTCCCTTTATCTCCTGTACTGTAAGACCGCCGAGGGGGCTGAAGTCACCTACGCTGTCGCCCCAGCGGGTTGCATATCCTACCCAGTCCTCGGACAGGTTGCAGGTGTTGACTACACGTCCGTTCACCGACTGGGATACTGCATAGAGCACTGTCATCCTCACGCGGGGAGGAATGTTCTGTTCCGTCTGATTGGAGAATCCTTCCTCCAGCACGGCGCGAACGTCCTCGAAGCCCTTGACGATGCTGGCGATGGGTGCGCAGATGTACCTTATGCCAAGGTACTCGCATATCTCGTCGGCACCGTTAAGACCCTGGCCTTCTGCGGGCATTGCGACGCCTACGACATTCTCCTTGCCGAGAGCCTCTGCGCAAAGGGCTGCAGCTATAGTGCTGTCCTTGCCACCGCTCATTCCGAGCACTGCACGGCATCCTTTGCCGTTGCGTTCAAACCAGTCCCTGATCCACTGGATGCACTGGTCTTTCAGTTCGTTGTAGTCCATAGTATATTAACCTATTGCGCCCTCCAGTGAAACGGAGAGCAGTTTCTGAGCCTCTACTGCGAATTCCATCGGAAGTCGGGAGAGCACCTCGCGGGCATAGCCGTTGACGATGAGCCCCACTGCCTCTTCCGGTCCTATTCCGCGCTGGTTGCAGTAGAAGAGCTGGTCTTCGCTGATCTTCGAGGTGGTGGCCTCGTGCTCCACAGTTGCGGTGGGATTGGAACTCTTTATTACGGGGAAGGTGTGCGCGCCGCAGTCGGAACCGATGAGCAGCGAGTCGCACTGGGAGAAGTTGCGGGCGCCTGTGGCACCTGCCGCTACCTGCACGAGTCCGCGGTAGGAGTTCTCGCTGTGTCCGGCGCTGATACCCTTGCTGACTATGCGGCTCTTTGTACCGCGCCCTACGTGTATCATCTTGGTGCCGGTATCAGCCTGCTGATAATTGTTGGTGAGGGCCACGGAGTAGAACTCCGATGCGCTGTAGTCGCCCTTGAGGATGGTTGAGGGATACTTCCAGGTGATGGCGCTGCCTGTCTCGACCTGGGTCCAGCTGAGGTGCGAGCCGCTGCCTTTGCAGATGCCGCGCTTGGTGACCAGGTTGAGGATGCCGCCGCGGCCCTGGGCGTCGCCGGGGTACCAGTTCTGGACGGTCGAGTACTTGACGTCGGCGTCCTTCTCCACTATTATCTCCACAACTGCGGCATGCAGCTGGTTCTCGTCGCGCATCGGGGCGGTGCAGCCTTCCATGTAACTCAGCTGCGAACCTTCGTCCGCAACTATCAGCGTGCGCTCGAACTGGCCTGTGCCGCTGGCGTTGATGCGGAAGTAGGAACTGAGCTCCATCGGGCACTTGACGCCTTTTGGGATGTAGCAGAACGAACCGTCGGAGAAGACGGCGGAGTTGAGCGCGGCGAAGAAGTTGTCGCCCACGGGAACCACGCTTGCCAGGTACTTGCGCACAAGGTCGGGATGCTCGCGCACGGCCTCGGAGAAGGAGCAGAAGATGATGCCCTTTTCGGAGAGGGTCTTGCGGAAGGTCGTGGTCACGCTGACGGAGTCGAACACGGCGTCCACGGCCACCTGGCTCTCCTTGCTCTTCACGCCGGCAAGGACCTCGCGCTCCTTGATGGGGATGCCGAGCTTGTCGAAGGTCTCCACGAGGGCGGGGTCGATTTCCGTGGGGCGCTCGCTGTCTTTCTTGGGAGCAGCCCAGTATATTATGTCCTGATAGTCTATCTTGGGTAATTTGAGATGCCCCCAGGACGGTTCTTCCATCTGCTGCCATTTGCGGAAGGCGTCGAGCCTGAACTCAAGCAGCCACTCAGGCTCCTGCTTGCGCTCGGAGATATGACGTATGATATCCTCGTTCAGACCCTTGGGGGCGAACTCCTGCTCAACGTCGGTGATGAATCCTTCCTTGTACTCCTGGGAGGTTATGTCTTTGAGTATTTCGTCCATAACTGGTGCAAAGATAATCATATTATCATTATCTTTGGTGACATGAACACTTTCGGTAGAATATTCAGAGTATCTGTCTTCGGTGAATCGCATGGCCCGCAGGTCGGTGTCCTGCTTGACGGGGTCCCCGAAGGAATAGCATTGTCGGAAAAGGATTTCGAGGAGGACATCGCGCGCCGCGCGCCGGGTGCCGCAGGCACCACGGCACGCCGCGAGGCCGACCGTCCGCAGATAATCAGCGGAGTATATGACGGCCATACCACAGGAGCACCCCTGTGCATCGTGTTCCAGAACGAGGATGTGCGTTCACAGGACTACGCGGACTTCGACGCCGTCCCGCGTCCCGGCCATGCCGATTATGTGGCTGCCGTGAAATGGGACTGGGCCAACGACCCCCGCGGCGGTGGTCATTTCTCAGGAAGGCTGACGCTGCCCGTGGTGGCGGCCGGTGTGGTTGCAAAGAAGATACTCGAAGGGATGAAGTTCTCCGCCGCCCTCGTGGAGCTTGGCGGCAGCGCCGATTCCTCGCAGTGGGAACCGCTCATCGCCGCCGCCGCTGCCGACGGCGATTCTCTCGGTGCCGTTGTGGAATGTACCGTGGAGGATGTTCCCATCGGACTGGGCGAGCCTTTCTGGGACAGCGTTGAAAGCCTTCTGTCCCACGCCATTTTCTCCATCCCCGGCGTACGCGGCATAGAGTTCGGCGACGGATTCCGCGCATCTGCCATGCGCGGCTCCGAGCACAACGACCCCTTCGGCCCTGAAGGCCCGGTGAAGAACGGTTCCGGCGGAGCCAACGGAGGCATCACCAACGGCGCTCCTCTGAAGTTCCGCGTGGCGTTCAAGCCCACCAGCAGCATAAGCAAGCCCCAGAAGACATGGAACTTCGCCACTGAAAGCATGACGACCCTCTCTGTCAAGGGCCGTCACGACGTATGCTTCGCCCGCCGCACGCCCGTGATCGTCGAGGCAATGGCGGCCATAGTACTTGCCGACCTCGTATAGATGGTCAGAATAATGGGCATACTCAACCTCACGCCCGACTCCTTCTGGGAGCCGAGCCGTTATGGCTATGATGTCCTGAAGTCATCGCCCGACATAATCGACGTGGGCGCCGTGAGCACACGGCCCGGCGCCGATCCCGTTTCCCTCGAGGAAGAGTGGGGCAGGCTCGAGCCCTTTCTAAGGTCCTGGGCTTCCGGAGAACTGTTCGACACATATTACAGACCTCAGCTGTCGGTGGATACCACAAGGGCGGAGATAGTCCGCCGTGTCTACGGGCTCGTGGGGCCGTTCATGGTGAATGACATTTCGGCAGGCCTCGACGACGAGGCAATGCTGCCCCTGGTCGGAGAACTGGACCTGCCTTATGTCGCCATGCACAAAAGAGGCAATCCTAAGACCATGGATTTCCTTACCGCATATTCTGAAGACATTATCGAGGATATAATCTCCTATTTCAAGGATTTCGAACGCCGTGCGGCAGATGCCGGAGTAAAGGACTGGATACTTGATCCGGGCCTCGGCTTTGCCAAGACGGACGAGCAGAACTGGCAGATCCTCGAGGGCCTCCAGCGTCTCAAAGTCTTCCGCCGCCCGATCCTCATAGGCGCCTCGAACAAGCGCTTCACGCACGGCGACACGGCGCGCGCGAACGCATGCGCCGTAGAACATGGCGCGGATATATTAAGGGTTCACGTATAAATTACTCCCCTTTCTGAAGCTTCTTCCGCCAGGAGAGGAGGGACCAGATTCCGTTGGTCAGGTAGAGGAGGCTGACAAGCGGCATGATGTAAAGCCCCGAACTGATGTAGAGGGCGATGTTCGCCAGATTCACGACCAGCCATACTATCCAGCATTCCCACTTCTTTTGTGCGCTCAGGTACTGGGCGAGGAAGGTGAACATGAGGATGTAGGAGTCGAGCCAGGGTGCGGGATCCTCCGTGAAACGCTGCAGGCATAGCGCCCAGATCAATCCTCCGCAAAGGACTATGGCGGCCAGGACGGCCCACTTGCCGCGGCTCATTGAGCTGACCTTCAGCGCCTTGCCGTCAGATGCGCTGCGCTCCGATTCCTTCGGATGCGTCCAGCGCCAGTGGCCGTAGGCGTTTATGGCGAAGGCCACGGGCTGCAGTATCATTGCGGCATAGAGATGCTGGTGCCAGAACAGGCAGAAAAGGAATACGTTGTACACGTATCCCACCCAGAAATTGTACTTGGAGCCGCGTCCTGCAAGGAAGACGCAGCTGAGTCCGAGGAGTGCCGATATGATTTCCACCCAGGTCATAGAGAGTGCAAATATAGCAATTATTTACCCAAGCTGAGATAAGCCTCTGCCAGCAGGGGGATACAGAGGATGAACGAGCAGACGTCGGATATGGGCTGTGCCGCATACATTCCGGAGATGCCCGCCACCAGATTGCCTATTATGACCGCCGGTATGAAGAAGAGTCCCTGGCGGGCGCTGGCCACAAGCACCGCAGGGCCTGTCCGTCTGATATTCTGCAGGAACATGTTCGTGAGGATTATGCATCCGCAGAGCGGGAACGACAGGCAGTGGCAGCGCAGCACCTTCGTGCCCATCTCGAGCATGTCCGCATCTGCATTGCTGAAGAGCCGTATCAGCCCGGGCGCACAGATGAACGCCACGATTGCGAAGACCAGGCAGTAGGCCGTTCCCACAGTGCCCGTGAACTTCAAGGCGCTTTTCACGCGGCCGTACTTCTTTGCACCGTAGTTAAAACCGCACACCGGCTGGAATCCCTGCCCGAAGCCTATCAGCAGCGAGGACGCTATCGCCATTATCCTGGATGCCACGGAGAATGCGGCCACTGCGGAGTCGCCATATCGCGCCGCCAGATTGTTAAGGCAGATGAGCGACATGAACATCAGGCCCTGGCGTGTCAGGGAGGGGAGTCCGCCTGCCGCGATCTCCTTGTAATTGTGCACTGAAGGTGCGAATTTGCCGATCTTGATGCGTATGCCGCCGTTTCTGCCGCAGAGGTTCAGCATAAAGATGAAGCAGAGCATCTGCGATATGGCGGTTGCCAGACCCGCGCCGCTGACACCCATTCCCAGCCCGAAGATGAAGACGGGGTCGAGGGCCACGTTGAGGATTCCTCCGGAAAGTATTCCTATCATCGACAGTCTGGCGTTGCCCTGCAGGCGCATCTGGTTGTTGAGGACGATGCTGCCCGATATGAACGGCGTGCCGGCCACTATGAAGTGGAAGTAACGGCGCGCGTACGGCATGATGGTGTCGGTTGCACCGAAGAACCTGAGGATGGGATCCTGGAGCAGAAGGCAGATGAGACCGATGCTGACGCTGGTGATGAGGGCTGTTATCAGGCCTGTGCTGGCCATGTACCCGGCATCCTCCGTCCTGCGTGCGCCCAGGGCCCTCGAAATGAAGTTGCCGGAGCCGTGCCCGAAGAAGAAGGATACAGCCTGTATGATACCCATGTACGAGAACACGATACCCACGGCGGCGACCGACTGTGTGTTCAGGCGGCTGACGAAATAGGTGTCCGCCATGTTGTAGAAACTCGTCATCAGCATGCAGATGATGGCGGGAACCGCAAATCCACCAACCAGCTTTGTGACCGGAGAGGTGGTCATCTCTATGAATTTCTTCTCTTTAGCGTCCATTTATGCTTGCAAAGATAAAACTTTTACTTAACTTTGCCGTCCGCCCTCGGGTAGGGCGTAATTCAGTTTAACTTTTTTATTAAAACAGATTCACAATGGCTGTTAAAATTCGTCTTCAGCGCCACGGTAAGAAGAATTTCGCATTCTTCCACATTGTAGTGGCAGATTCACGTTCTCCGCGTGATGGTCGTTACATCGAGCAGATCGGTTCTTACAATCCCAACACCAATCCTGCAACTATCGTTCTCAACTTCGAGCGCGCACTTGCATGGGTAAAGGTTGGTGCAGAGCCCACTCTCACTGCACGTCGTATCCTCTCTTACGAGGGTGTTCTTCTCCGCAACCATCTTGATGGTGGCGTAGCAAAGGGCGCACTCACCCAGGAGCAGGCAGACGCAAAGTGGAATGCCTGGAAGGCTGCTCAGGATGCAAAGGTTGAGGCTAAGAAGACCGGCATCAAGAATGCTGCAATCGAGGCCAAGAAGGTTGCCAAGGCTGAAGAGGCTAAGGTAAACGCTGCCCGCGCAGAGGCTATCGCAAAGAAGGCTGCTGAACTTGCTGCAAAGCAGGCTGAGGCAGAGGCAGAGGCTGAGGCCGCTCCCGCAGAGGAAGCTGTTGAGGCATAATGCTCCAGATCGCCAAGATTCTTAAATCCAATGGCACAGATGGAGGTATCCTTGTGGGCCTCTACGACTGCTGCACAGAAGATTTTGATCTTAAGGAACCGGTGTACATCGAATTCGATGGACTCCCGGTTCCTTTCTTTATTGAATCTATCCAGCCCAAAGGCACAACCAAGGCCATAATGCACATAACCGATGTGTGCAGCCTTGAGGATGCGGAGGAGATAGTCGGCCGTCCCATGTTCCTTGACGCAGAGTGGGAGGACGATGACGAGCCTGACTTCACCGGATGGACGGTCTTCGACCGCGGCCAGGAACTCGGCACTGTCACCGGTTCCGAACCCATCCCCGGAAATTACTGCATCTATGTAGGGGAGATCATGATTCCCCTCCATGAAGACTTCGTCATCAGCGCCGACCCCGAGGCCCGGCGCCTCGAGCTTGATCTTCCTGTCGGACTTTATTAGCCACAATAATCTATCAATATGAACAAACTGACAGCCATTTCAATACTGGCATGCATCGCCGTTTTTGTATCCTGCAGCCACACCCCGGGTTACCCCGACCGTTCGTCAGACCCGCAGTCCCGGTTCGATTTCAACGGGCACTGTGCCACGATGTGCCGTTCGTCGCTGCAGAAGTACGCTTTCGAGAACTATAACCCCAAGCGCTACAAGTCCTGGCAGAAGAAGTTCCGCGCCGAGCTTAAGGACGCTCTTGGCATAAGCATAATCGAGCAGCAGCTGGAGGGCTACAAGCCCGTTCTTGAACAGATCGATTCCGAGGATCTGGGCTTCGCCGTCCGCGAGCGCTGGCAGATCTGGACGGAGCCTGACGTGAACATACCCTTCATAATGATACGGCCGAAGAATACCGAGGGGAAGGTGCCCCTGGTGATCACCCCTCACGGACACGGCAAGAACACCGAGCAGTATGCCGGCGTCTATGTGTCGCCGGACGACAGCATCAGTGCCGTCGACGGCCAGAGGAACATGGCCTATCTCTTTGCGCAGCAGGGCTTTCTGACTATCACTCCGGCCGCGCGCGGTTTCGCAGGCACCATGATGGATGAGGACAGCGACGATGTGTCAAGCTGCGCCCTTCTCATGAACAGGGATGCCCTCGTGGGCCGCACACCCGTGGGTGACCGTGTGTGGGATATCATGAAGATCCTCGACTGGGCGCTTGCCGAGCTGCCCGTCGATCCCGACAAGGTCATTGTAACCGGCAATTCAGGCGGTGGTACACAGTCGGTATATGCAGGAGCCGTGGATACCCGCATCAGCATCTGTATGCCCGCATCGGCATTCAGTTCGTTCGAGGCCAGCATCGGTGTTCAGGAGCACTGCGCGTGCAATTATGTTCCCGGAGTCATGAACCTTGGCGACATGGGAGACATCCTTGGTCTCGTAGCCCCGAGGCCCCTCTGTCTCATACAGGGAAAGGACGACCCGATCTTCCCTATAGAGGGGGCGCGGGAGCAGTTTGAGACTATCAAACAGGTCTATGAGGCTGCCGGCGTACCCGACAACTGCGAACTGTACGTAGGAGATGAAGGCCATCGATATTATTTCGACGGCGCCGACTCATTTGTGCGCAGGCACCTTTAGAGGCGGACGATATTCTCAACCGGAATAGTACCCTGACGGACTTCGAGGAACGGTTCTCCGTTCCTGATTCCGACGGTTCCGAAGCCATGCTCCGTGGAGATGAACGAGCGGAAGTCGCCGTCGACGCGGGGACTTATGTACAGGGTTGAGGTAACGGCATCATACCTGGCTCCGGTCATTGCCTGCAGCAGCGAATAGCTCGACATCGCCCTGGAATACCAGTTTCCGCATTCGTACTCGTTGAAAGGATTCCTGCATCTGCCGTCGTATCTGTCTAGGCAGGTCCTGACTATGTCGAGACCCATCCCGACTTCACCCTCGAAGATCAGGTTTGCGGCCACCTGATACTCAATGCCAGTCCAGACCTCATCAGAATAGACGAAAGGCAGACTCTGCTTGCCGCCACGCGGCCATGAGCAAAGCAGGAGGCCGCCTTCGTGGCCGAATGCGTATCCCGGCCTCTGAGGGTTCGAGTGGGTGAACAGGTCCTTCTTGAGGTTGTATCTGTATACCGAGCGGAGATGCTCTGCGACCTTGTCGCTGTCGACGGGGTCGTCCAGGCCGGCGCAAAGCGCCATCCAGCTGCCTATGATGCCGTCCGACAGGCAACCGGTGCCGTACTGATACTTGGGACCTTCCTGCTCGAGCAGGGCGAGAGCCTCGGGGGAGTATGCCTGGTCGTTGATGCCGGTCAGACGGGTGGGGTCCTTGGCATCAAGTCCGGTCCAGCGCACCTTGTGGTAGAAGTACTCGCCGTTCCAGAGTTCGTTTTCCATATAGGCGCGGCATTTTGCGTAGAGCTCCTCGTATCTTGCCGGGTCTTCGCCTATGCCCTTGCAAATCTCCACCATGGCCTCCAGCGCTGCAACATAGAAGCTGTTGCACATGCCGTCGGCACCCCAGAATTCGCTCTCGTAGGTGGTGATGTGGGGTTCCTCCATGGCGCCGACCTCGCGGGGATCCCAAGTTCTGATGCAGTACTCCAGGCTGGCCTTTATCTGGGGATACAGGCCGCGCAGCCACCCGGTGTCGCCGCTGATCCTCCAGTCGCGGTATGCCTTGATGACTCCGCCCAGCTGGCCGTCGGTGGCGGCTATGTGGTCATGGTGCAGAGGCCTGATGGGCAGGGCGCTGCGGTACATCTGGTGGCCGTATGTATCCTGACTGACGTTGAACTCGGTCTCCCTGAGGGTCCTTTCCATACGGGGGAAGAGGTGGGGTAGGGCCTGGGCGTAGTTCCATACGTGTGTGCACGAACCGGAGCAGCTGCCTCCGTTGTCGCCGCTGCCTTCATATGCCCAGAAGCGTCCGTCATGCTGGCGGAGCACTGTGGTTGACTTCAATATTGTCAGATTGTCTGCAACGGCACGCACCACCTCGTCAGGCAGGGTGGAATCGTAGAATGCCTCTGTGAAAGTGCTTGTCCGGTTACGAAGGTCGTTGAAATTGTCTTTCCAATAGCTGTTCACTTCATCGAGGGAGCCGAAGCGTGACGCGTACCAGGGAATATAGGTCTGCGGGTAGTCCTTGTAGAGCGCCTTGTCGTAGCGGTCGCCGAAGTCGGATGCCGTGGAGGGTTCGCCTCCGAAACGTATGTCGCTCAGCGGCACATACCAGCAGAAGAGCAACTGTATGGTCTTGCTTTCGCCGGGGGCGAGCTTGAAAGGAACATAAAGCGAGCCTCCTGTGGTTCCCTCGGCAGGCTCCACCGGAGTGGTGTCGCCTGCAGCCACCTTGTTCCATGCCATTGTCGTAGGGTCGAACCAGCCTCCGCGGAACCATCCGCAGTCGGTCATGACCTCGCTCTCGAAGGGAGCTGTAACGGCGAATGCGCCTGCATCCCATGGATGCTTCTCATCAGGGATGCACTTCAGGGCAAAGCCGTTCTCCAACTTGACCGTTTCGCTCTCATCGGCGTCGTTCCAGCCCATGAAGTTGCGGGAGTTGAAAGAGAAGACGGCCTCGACATCAGCCGACGAGGTGTTGGTGAAACTGTATTCGAGTGCTCCTGCAGGCAGGCTGGAGTTGTCTTCATCGCCGGGGATGAACGGGCTCCAGCCGGTGATTTCAGCCTTGACCGGCATGGTGCCGTCCTTCAGGCTGATGGTGGCGAAGGGGAAACGGGCTTCGAAGTACTCCGCCTCGGCGAACCTGGGCAGTCCGTATGTCCTGCCCCATGAACCTGTTCCGTTGCCGGGATTGCCGAACTTCTTCCTTTCCGGAACCGGGCCCTCTATGACCTTGGTGCCGTTCTCGAGCCCGTTCACATGGATGGCCGCGAAGATGGTAGGCTCGTTGAAGAGGTCGGGGCGGTTCCTGACGGACATGTGCGAAATGGCTCCCGTTCCTTCCAGACAGAACATACCCGCACCCATTCCTCCTATGGGGAAGGCGATGTAATCCAGATGGTCCTTGTCAAAATGTGAGTCGTACACGTGCACGTCCGTGGCCGGGCGTCTGCCGCATGCTACGGCAAGAAGCGCAGCAGCGATGGCAATGGCGAAGCATTTTCTCATATCGAACTGAATTTGTACCCAAATATAGTGACAATTCCGATGATAATTGGCAACCCGCCGGAATCAGTCTCTTTCCCACCTGAGATTAATATATTGGTATATCGAAGGTGAATTTCGGCATATTTTGTAGCGTGGCTTTTTGCTGTGCCGGAAAGTTCCATAATTTAAATATATCTTTGTACCCGCAAACTTCAATTTGATTCAATACATTATGGATATGGTAACTAAGGAATACAAAGCCCCCCGGGCGCAGGTGATCGAGATAAAGGTACAGAGTGTTCTCTGCCAGAGCGGCACAAGGTACAGTGAAGAGGAACTCGAACCTGAAATCTTCGGTTAAACTTATTAATTGACAAAAATATTGAGTATGAAAAAGATAAAACACATTGCACTGATCCTCGCCGCGGCTCTGTCAGCTGCGGCATGCAGCAAGGAGATCGTTGAGATTGAAGCGGGGCCCGCACAGGCTTACAACGGCAAACTTACCTTCAGCGCCATAGCCGGAACCGTCGGCAATGGGAATCCTGACACTAAGGCACATGGCGATTATGGCTATGATATCCTCTGGGATGAAAATGACCGGATTGCCGTCATGGATGCTTCCGGCCATCAGGGTATCTTCGGGATTACCGATGGCGTAGGCGAAAAGGTCGGAACATTCGCCCAGTCAGAGGATGACAAATATGAGTATTCCGGTGAAGTCACCGGTTATTATCCTGCAGAGATACTTCAGGAAAACGGCAGCATAAAGTGGCCCACCGCCCAGAAGTATTCCAAAGAACTGACCGGTGTGCCCATGAAGGCAACTGCAACAATCACCGAAGGCGGAACCGTATTTAACTTTGACGGTCTCGGCGGGGTGCTCCAACTCGTGCTCACCGTGCCCGGTGGCGACCTCCCCATGAAGAGCATCACTGTCTCTGCCGACAATCTTGACAATCCCATAACCCTTGACTGCATCGGCCTGACACTCGGGGCTGCCGCAAAGAACGTGAACATCTCCCTGCCGGCTCAGGAATATACCAACATGAAGCTTACCTTCGTAGCTTCATGTGGCACGCAGAAGGACCTGACAGCCAAGCAGGCCATCACCATCAAGAAAAACGTAGTCTTGAAGGGCGCCTACGCCCTGGAGGGCTTCGAGTTGAAGAACGTGCCCGATTACCTGTATTTCACCGCAGTAGGGGGAGAGGTTTCTATCGGAATGAAAAACAGTGAAGACGTTGAGACCATCGGATTCGAATATACTGATGATCCCGCAAGTGGCATATGGAAAGATTTTTCGGCCACAAACTCAGTACCTGATGTACAGATTATGACAACACTCAAGGCAGGAGAAACCGTGTTCATCCGCGCCAAAGCACTTCGTACTGGCCTGAGCAAATCCGATATTGATTACTGGAACTTCGTTTTCGGAGGAGATTCAAACGGAAGAGTTCGGGCTGGAGGCAACATAATGTCGCTTCTTGACCCTGAGGTAAAGTCCACCACTGTTGGAAGCTATGCTTTCTGCAGGCTCTTCGATGCGACTGGCAAACAAAGCAGACTGCTTACATCCCCTGAAATTCCTGTCACAACCATAGCTGAGCACTGCTTTGACCGTATGTTCACTTACTGCAGTACCTTGCAGGAACCACCGATGGCGCTTCCCGCAATGAAGTTGGAAGAGAACTGCTATGAATATATGTTCAATGGCTGTGCAAGCCTGGAATATGCTCCGGCTCTTCCTTCAACTCAATTGGCGAAGAACTGCTATTATGGTATGTTCAATGCTTGCACCGGCCTCAAAGAGTCACCATACCTTCCTGCGGAGAAGCTGGTTGAATCTTGCTATTACAATATGTTTTGGGGCTGTTCTTCTTTGAGCAGGGTAAGTGTAAACTTCACCGATTTTAATACTTTTAATGCAACGACTCAATGGCTGAATGATGTTTCAAATAAAGGAGAGTTCTATTGCCCGATGGAAATAGCGCCGGATTTCAGAAGATCAGAAAGCACTGTTCCCGAAGGCTGGAGAACAGGCAGAAATATCCTTCCGGATAATGCACCCATCGGAACAGAAGTGTACTCCAGCGGACGACTGGGAATCTATGTTGGAACCTTGAACGGACATAAACTTCTGATCGCCAAGACGGATGTTGGATCGGATAATGAATATGAACCCGGCATTAAGTTCAGCCGCGATGAATTGGCATATCAGACCTGGGAACAGGGATGGCGCCTTCCTGCTGAGAAGGAGATGACAGATCTTCTTAATTTTGGGTTGGATAAGTTTGAAGACACTGCATGGTTCCATTTCAGCCAGGCTGGGACTTCGCTTCATTTCCCTTATACCACAGATGTTGCTGGTGACAAGAGAGAAAGCCGCTGCTGGCTGAAGGGAGAGGAACGTTTCTTCTGGTTCCGTTCTGATTGCGTGGGCGGCAGCACGGGGGACACTTCAGATATCGCGGTTCGTAGATACACAGTCAGACTCGTAAAAGAGTTATAACTGTTCACCCGATATTCAATGAGGCCGGCCCTGGGGGTCCGGCCTCTGTTTTTATCTTCAAACCATGCAGGTGTTGTTGATGTAAAGCGATATGCTTCAGCCACCTGAACGTGAAGGATATGACTATAGATACTTTTCAATCGTATCTTCAGTTCTTTCAATTGATGGGCGGAGATGTTCCCCATAATCTACAATCGTTCCATGCTTGTCTATCAGTATGTAGAACGGGATGCCACGTCCGGTGTGGAAGATTGGATCCAACCCGATGAGCTGGTCGTTTGTGAGATGATAGTCTTCTGTTCCAGTTAAATCATCTTTGCCATTGTCCCCTTTATCAAGATAGAAGTTGACAATTCGTATTGGTTCCTCTTTAAATTCAAGTGCCAGTTGTTGCTGGTATGGTTTCTCCTGAATCGTGCCGGGGCACCAGTTCGCACCTATGCTGATGTATATGACCGAGCCGTCATTGCTGCTGATGATATCGCGCAACAGTTTCAGTCCGGCGTTCTCTTTATCAAGAATGCAGACCCCGTCCTTTGCTTTGTCTCCATTGAGAATTATTTCTGAAAGAAGACGGGGATTGTCCCTGTATGCCTTCTTTTCCCAGTATCTGTCGCGGATAGACAGTTTCAGCAGCGGGAAGGTCACATTCTCATTGAAGATTTCAAGATTCTTCTCGAAGTCATCGACTTCATTACTCTCCAGAAGGGAAGCATACAGGCCCGTCACAAGCATTTGGGACATCATGCCGTTGATGGCTGAACTTGTGAGAAATGATGCGCTTTCCTCAATAGAAGCCAATACCTTCCGGCGCTGCTCCGCAGGAATTGATTCATATAGCCAGACGGTGATGTTCTCTGTTAGAGCACAAAGCTTGCTGTTGAAACAATCCGAACGGAACAGATGTTCAATATCACCAAGATTGAAATAGTCCGAAACATCCTCTCCATCAGACCGGTAAAGAGATAATGTTCCAACAAGGCTCGAATAATAATCTATCTCAATCTCCTGCTTGCAGAACGAGACCAATTCCTCACTGGGATTTTCTGTGGAAACGAATTCCCGTAAACGGATCATCTGCTCGTTCAGACAAGCATCTATTGCATTCTTATAATCCGCTGCGCTTTCATAGAGACGTCTTGGCTGGCCATTACTATCAAGAACATCCCGATCGACCGATGAGAATGAAGGCCAGGCAGCGGTGTAGTACTTCATAAGAAATACATGCAGCTTCTCGTTGTTTTCTGAGCCGCTGCCGCTGAAGGACACGTTGTTGAAGTCATCGAAATCGATCTCAATATGAAGGGAGTCTCCCGGGCTGATCAATAATCTGTC
>JAZUFA010000036.1:0-26622 GCA_045640445.1 Candidatus Cryptobacteroides sp.
GCAGAAACTGCGGCAGAAGGGTACGTGAATGTAGATCATTAACGCAGAAGCAGTTCAGACATTCCGAGTGCTGACTGCTCAGTGTATGCGCGAACCTGGTAAACTCCCTTTTCGAATGCGGGGATGTTGTTTACATAAATGCCAAGGTCAACCTCGCGGCCTTCGTAATCAACTTCACGTGAAGCGGTTGCCTCGAGGGTCTGACCGCCGAATGTGAACGTGGTTCCCTTGCCGTCGCTGAGGAGATTGCCATTGGGGTCGGTGACCTGAACATAAACGCGTACAGGGCCATGCTCGGCAAGCTCATTCTCGATGAGACTGAGGTTGACAAGAAGACGGATGGCCTTTGTAGCTTTGTCGGTGACTTTGTCGGTAGCTGCATATGCGCTCATGCTGAGGCCACGTGCCTTTACTACTGAACCAGCGCTCACCCTGCCTGAAAGAGCCTCGACTTCCTGTGCAAGTTCCTCGCTGCGCTGGCGGTGCTGTGCGGCTTCCTTGCGGGCAGCGGCTGCATCAGCGGTCAACTTGTGGTTGAGGGTGTTGAGCGAGTCGATCTGGACTATGTAGCTGCGCATGATAGTACGGAGGGTACCGAGTTCCTTCTCGTACTGGCGCATCTTTGCACGGTTGGTTGCGTCCGTCTTCTGGGCGCGCTCGAGAAGCTGTGCTATCTCGACGCGTGAGGAATCAAGCTGGAGGTTGATGCTGTCGTACTCGCTTGACAGGTCTTCATAATCAGACTGGAGGGCGGCAATCTGCTCCGTGAGTTCCTGCTTGTCCTGGTTAAGTTCACCCACCAGCTTGTTCTTTGAAAGAAGTGTGGTGGCGAGCAGAACGGCAAGAGCCGCAGCCACAATGGCCATGACTATGACAACGATCTTGAGAGGCTTGTTGGCATGTGATTCAGCCTGCTTGCGCTCGAGTCTCTCGAGGGGATCTTCTCTTTCTATTTCTGACATGATGTTCTGTGATTGTTAATGCAAAGGACAAAAGTAACAAATTTTATGCTAATTTTGTATTCATGAAGTATTTGAAACGTTCCGTAAAGTATTTTTTCTACTACGTCATACTGCTTGTGATCATCATAGCGCTGCTGGTCGCATTCAAGATTGTGGAGGCCGACCTCTCCAAGATGTTCGTCAACGGCTATGATTCGCTCTGGCAGATAGCATTGGTATTCGCCGCAATGGCGGCCGCCTACCCGCATTTCGGGTTCAGCAAGCGCGGGGTGACAATAGGAGACGACAACTCCCAGATCATCCCCGGTGTCAAGGATGTGATGGAGAACCACGGCTACAAGCTTGCCGAAGAAGACGCAGATGGCAACATGAAGTTCCGCAAGCGTGCGCCCCTCACCCGCATGCTCAAGATGGGAGAGGACACCCTGACCTTCACCAGAACAGCCACAGGCTACGAGATCGAAGGAATAACAAAAGACCTCGTCAGGGTTGTCAGCGCATTGGAATACAAGTTCAGGACTGAAGAATAACAAACAGAAAGCCCCGCAAGTTCTGCGGGGCTTTGTTTTGTGTGGAGGCATGTGCCTTTACCACTTCAGTGCCTTGAGGACCTGTGCCATCTGGTCGGGGCATGAGGTTCCGCGTCCTGAACAGTCTACACCGTCGAGACGCTTGATCACATCGTCGACCTTCATGCCTTGCAGAAGCATGCAGAGACCTTTTGCATTACCGTCACATCCGCGGGTGAACTTTGCCGCACGTATTGTGCGTGACTTGATGTCAATCTCGACTTCGATCAGCTTCGAGCACACCTTGGAACTGGGAGTGGCAGTTACGTAACGGATACCATCCCTCTTTTCATCCTTTATTATCTTCATGGGAATCTCAGGGCGTCCCTGAGGTGCCATTGAAGGGGCTGCGGCCTTGAGGGCGAGCGGAGCTGCCGAAAGGCCGATGCCTGCTATGACGGCTTTACCTAAAAAATTTCTGCGGTCCATTTACTGACAGTTAATAAATACTATTCGCCCTTCTTGCAGCACTCGCACTCGAAGCACTTCCAGACACCTGCTGCAATAGCACCACCTGCGAGAGGAGCAACGATGAATACCCATACATTCTTGAGAGCCTCGCCACCTACGAAGAGAGCGGGTCCGAATGAACGTGCAGGGTTGACTGATGTTCCGGTAAGGTTGATGCAGACGAGGTGGATGAGGATGAGGGTGAGACCGATTGCAAGACCTGCAAGGTTGCCTGCGCCGTTCTTTGCTGTTGTTCCGAGAACAACGAGAACGAAGAGGAATGTTGCGATAACCTCGACGAGAATTGCGCCGCCTACACCGCCTGCATTGGCTACGCCGTTGGTTCCGAGACCTGCGGGATCACCCATTGCACCGGGAGCGCCTGTTGCACTGCAGATCCAGAAGAGGATGGCTGCACCGATGATACCACCGATGAACTGACCTACCCAATAACCACAGGCATCCTTCCAGGTCATACGGCCTGAGAGGGCTACGCCGAGGGTGATTGCGGGGTTGATGTGGCAACCTGAGATGCTGCCGATGGTGTAAGCCATTGCGATTACAGCAAGACCGAATGCTGCAGCTGTTGCAAATACGCCTGCGGGCTCGCCGCAACCTACGAATACTGCGGTACCGCAGCCAAGAAGTGTAAGAACCATAGTTCCTATGCACTCAGCAAAATACTTTTTCATTCTTTTGTGAATTGGTTAATGTTTTTGGGGTTTCTATTCAAATTCTATTCCACTAATATAGACATTTATTTTAATATGTTGGCCGGAAATTTGTAACTTTGTACATCATATGATCAGGAAAACCCTCTTGGCTGCGGCATTCGTACTTCTCCTCACACCCCTCGGTGCGCAGGATCTGAAATCGTTGCCGACCGCCCCGGAAACAAGCACCTCGGAACTGCCGAACGGAATAACTTGCTACATAACAACGAACAAGGAATCAAAAGGTTTCGCCAACTTTGCATTGGTCCAGAAGCCCGAGGCGGACAGGCACGCATCAGTGGAAAAAGCCCGCAAATGCCTGGTAAGCCTTCCGCATTTCGGCAGCAGGAGGCCTTGCGATTTCCTGTCCCTGCAAGGCATCGGATACACCACCAGAGGATACGTCAATTACCAGAGCAACGCAACGGTCTATGACTTCAGGCGCGTGCCCATGACAAGCCAGGCCGTGGCCGACTCGATGCTCCTGATGCTCTTCGACATCGCCCAGCAGAGCCCTTATCCCCAGGCATTGATAGTAAGCGGCGACGTGGATCAGGCGAAGTTCCTCGACAGGATCAGGATGTTCTCGATGACCGTCTCCAAGCGTGAAGGCAAATGGGAACAGGACGAGTACAAATGGCAGCCGACCTCCGAGCCGAACTGCTACTTCACGGGAAACACGTCCAGCGAACTCGCCACCATCAGGGTATCATACGCAGGGCCGAGAACACCCCGCGCCAGCATGAACACGCTGCAGCCGGTGGTCAGCAAGCAGTACGCCTCATATCTTGGAACAATCATAGAGAACCGCATACGCGCCGACTTCAGGGCGCAGGACATCCCCCTCGCCGAAGTCAGATTCCGCTACTACGACAGCGCCAGCGGCCCCGGTGACGAACAGTACACCATCTCCGTCATCACTTCGGCAAAGAAATACGACGCAGCCGTGCGGAGGGTGGCAACAATACTCGCCGACCTTGACGTCAGGGGCGCAGGCGAAGCCGAACTGCAGGCCGCCAAGGACCGCTTCAGCAACGAGGCTGCAAGGGATCTGGGCAGCACCCATCTCACTAACGAGGAATATGTGCGCAGATGCATATCCGCATATCTTTACAACGCCACTCTCGCATCCGACAAGACCCTGAGCGACTTCTTCAAGACCGGCAGGATCCCCATCAGCAAGGAACTGGAACTTTTCAACAAATTCGCAGCCGCCCTGCTTGATAAGTCCGCCAACCTCACAATAGGTTTCGACACCCCCCGCGCCCTGATGCGCGCCGACCTTGCGGATACGTTCGCCGACGCATGGCGCTCAGTGGAGGCCGACGATCCGGCTGCTCCCACGAAGCCCGGATTCCCCGACAGCCTCAGCCTCTATACACCTGGCAACAAGGACCGTGTAAAAATCAAGACGGAAGCCCAGGACCCCGTTTCCGGAGGAAGCATATGGACATTCACCAACGGGATGAAGGTCATCTACCGCAAGACCTCCGACAAGGGCATGTTCCACTATTCGATGATGCTGCGCGGCGGCGCCGGACTGGTGATGTTCCTGAAGCCCGGAGAGAGTGCATTCGTTTCCGACATGCTGTCGAACAGCGAGATCTCGGGTCTGCGTCCCGAAGAATTCAGCACGATGATGATGCAGAACGGCATCACGCTCGTGCCGGAATGTACGCTCAGCAACCTCAGGATCGAGGGAACCGCACCTGCTGCAAAACTGCAGATGGTGCTCCGCTCGCTTCTGTCGATAGCGGACGAGCGCAGGCCTGACCCGTCGGCATTCGAATATTACAAGAAGTGCGAGGCACTCCGCATCGAACTGGCACGCAAGAGCATCAGCGGCGTGACCGAGCATATGGACAGCCTCCTCAGCCCCGACTACCGCTACCCCTCTTACAAGATGATATCCGCATGCTCCGACGACCTGCCGTCGCGCGCCGAGAAGTTCTTCTCAGAACAGTTCAGCCGCTGCCAGGACGGAGTCCTCGTCATAATGGGCGACCTCGAACCGGAGGTTCTGAAGCGTGAGCTGTGCAACCATCTTGGAGGTTTCGGCACATCCAGGGTATACGACGCCCGCCCGAAGATCAGCCGGCAGACCATCGTCGGTTCCAGCACATACAGCGTGAATTCGAGGACCAGCGGCATAGGTGACGGCACCCAGGGTGTCCACGTTGCCGTCAGCGCACCCTTCTCATACAACATGGTGAACAACATGAGCCTGAAGGTGGCACAGATTGCCATCCAGCAGGAACTCAGCCGTGCCATGGCCTCCGTGGGAGCATGGGCCGAGGTCGAGACAAAGCTGGAGCTGTTCCCCGATGAGAGGATGTCGATGTACATACACAGCGCGGCCAGCGACGAGAACGGACTTCCCGAAGGCGTCGACTACGCAGAACCTTACGACATCCTGAGCGCAATCAGGGAGGCCCTTGCAAAACTTTCCAAGGATCCGCTTACACCGGCACAGCTTGCAGCCTGCAAGGAAGAACTTCTGATCAGGACCGAGGCGTCCCTGGCGTCTGACATAGGACGCATGGACGCGGTGCTCATGCGCTACGGCGAAGGCAAGGACATCGTAACCGACTACAAGGCCGGGATAGACGCCGTTTCCGCACAGAGCGTGGCTGCTGTCATAGAGGCATTCAAGAGCGGAGGACGTATAGAGACGGTAATGCTATGAGCAATCCTGCCAGCGCTTTCGGAACAATAATCCAGATTGGCGACATCCTTGTGTCAGAGGATGTCGTGATGGAATACTTCAGCTGCAACTACGATGAATGCAAGGGAATCTGCTGCATCGAGGGCGATGCCGGCGCTCCCGTTGACGAAAGCGAGCTGCCGGGCATAGAAAGGGAATACCACATATACAGCAAAGGCATGAGGGAATGCGGCCGCGAGGCCGTGAACGCCAACGGGTTCTTCGAGGTCGACAGGGATGGCGATCTGGTCACCACACTGGTGCCGGGGTCGGGCGTATGCGCATACGCAAACTTCCTTGACAACGGCGGCTGCATCTGCGCGATGCAGGCCTGCGGGTGCCGGAAGCCCATATCATGCTCCCTGTATCCTGTCCGCGTCACCAATCTCACGGGAGGCGGCAAAGCGCTCAACGTCCACCACTGGGACATCTGCAAAGGCGCATTCGCCAAAGGCGAGCGCGAGGGCGTCAGAGTATACCAGTTTCTGAAAGGCCCTCTGACAGAAGCCTTTGGCGCAGAATTCTGGGAAGCCCTCGACGCAGCCGCAAAGCACCTTTATGAGGTTTCGGCACAGTAATTGCGTTTATGGCATAAAAATACTATTTTTGCAATTCCCAAAGGGATTATTAACACTCACCAATAGAATATGAAAAAGATTTTTGCAACTATCGCAGCCATCGTGCTCGCAGCAGGCGCAGCTTTCGCTCAGGATATGGCGGAGCTTACCGAAGTCTACAACTCAGCAGCAGCTCTCCTCGATGAAGGAAACAAGGCAGGCGCTCTCGAGAACTTCAACAAGGCCGTGATCATGGCTGAAGCAATCGGTGACGACGCAGCTGAGGTTCTCGCTCAGTGCAAGACTGTCATCCCCAAAATCTCCCTTTCAATGGCAAAGGACCTCATCAAGGCCGGTGATTTTGACGCAGCCATCATGAACCTCGAATATGTTTCAAATGTTGCAGACAAGTATGAGGCATTCGATGTAATGGGCGAAGCAGTCGACCTCATCCCCCAGGTCATCAAGCAGAAGGCAGCAACCCAGCTCAAGGAAAAGGACTATGCTGGTGCTGTTGAAAGCTACAACAAGATTCTCGCTGACGATCCTACTGACGGCGTTTCAGCTCTCCGTCTCGGTTCAGCATACAATGCACTCGGCCAGGCTGACGAGGCAATCAAGGCATTCGAGGTAGCAGCAGCCAACGGCCAGGAGGCTCAGGCAAACAAGCAGATCGGCAACATCTTCCTCAAGATGGCCAACGCAAACCTCAAGGAGAAGCAGTACGCAGATGCAGTTGCAAACGCTGTAAAGTCAAATGAGTACGCAGCCAATCCCCAGGCTCTTCAGATCGCAGGTTCTGCAAGCCAGAAGGCAGGCAAGAACGCTGACGCCATCAAGTACTACTCAGCATATCTCGATGCAGCACCCGATGCAAAGAACGCTGCCCAGATCGCTTACACAGTAGGCGCCCTCTATCAGAATGCAAAGAACAACGCAAAGGCAAAGGAGTACTACACCAAGGCACTGAGCGACCCCAAGCTTGGTCCTGAAGCAAAGAAACTCATCGACTCTCTCAAGTAATTTGAGGTGGACAAGATAGCGCTGGAGCTTTTAGCACCTGCACGTAATGTACAGACCGGCATCGCAGCAATTGACTGCGGTGCCGATGCTGTGTATATAGCGGGGCCCGACTTCGGCGCGCGCAAGGCCGCCGGCAACTCATTCGAGGACATCGCCGAACTTTGCGAATATGCGCACAGGTACGGCGCAAGGGTGTTCGTAACTTTCAACACCATCATTTTCCCTGAAGAGCTGGATGAGGCGCACGCCCAGATGCTGAAGGCACAGGAATGCGGCGCAGACGCATTCATCATCAGGGACGAACGCATCTGCGGGTGGGACGACATCAAACTGCCGCTGCACGCCTCAACCCAGTGTGCAATCAGGGACGTGGAAAGGGCGAAACACTTCCAGGACCTGGGCTGCACAAGAATAATCCTCGAAAGGGAACTCAGCCTTGAAAAGGTTCGCGAGATTACCGGGGCAGTGAGTTGCGACGTGGAATTCTTCGTCCACGGAGCACTTTGCGTGGGATATTCAGGAGAATGCAGGCTCAGCGAGTACCTGAACGGACGCAGCGCCGACAGAGGCGAATGCGTGCAGGCCTGCAGGTCGCTGTACGACCTCGTGGACGGGAATGGCAAAGTGCTGGCCAGAAACAAGGCCCTGCTCTCGCTCAAGGACTACAACCTGAAGAACAGGCTCGAGGACCTTGCCGGCGCAGGAATCGTCTCCTTCAAGATAGAGGGAAGGCTCAAGAACCCGTCATACGTCAAGAACATCACCAGAGACTATTCCCTGGCTCTTGACGCCCTTTGTGAGAAATATCCCGACAGATACTGCCGCGCCTCATACGGCACAGTGTCCGGCGGATTCGCTCCTGACAGCAGCAAAACGTTCAACCGCGGATACACCGAACTTTTTATCGACGGCAAACGCTCACAGAACTGGAGTTCCATGGACGCACCCAAATCGATGGGCGAATTCATAGGAACAGTGCGCAGCATCAGGCCCAATGCAGGAGGAAAGCTCCCTTATGAGACAGAAATAGCCATCGATCCGGCAAACAGAAGCATCGTCCTCCATAACGGAGACGGATTCGCATTCACCACAAGGGACGGCGTCACCGGATTTCGCGGCGACGTGTGTGAGGGACTGAGGATATACTGCAATGGTGTCCAGGACCTTTACAAGGGCGCAAGACTGTTCCGAAACATAAACTCAAACTTTGAAAAGATACTTGAAAACCAGCAGTGCAGGAGAGAGCTGGCGGTAAGGCTTGTCGTAAACATATATAAGGAATATATGATCGACATCGAGGCCCGCACCGAGGATGGAAGGGTTGTAACGTCCAGCTTCAATACAGATGTCGACACAGCCGAGAACCGCGAAAGGGCCGAAGCCATGCTGCGCGACGGTCTGGGCAAGCGCAGCGGACATATGAACTTCACTGTTGCCGAACTGAATGTCAGCACTGCCGGTGGCAAGATGCCCCTCTTGTCGTCGTCAACCATCAACAGCATGCGCAGACTTGTTGCCGAGGACATCGACCGCGAGCCTTGCAACAGGAGGACCGAACTGCGCAGCGCACAGGCTGCGGAAGCGCACTGCGCTTCTGCCTGCCAGCCAGGCGGCAAGCTGCCGCTGCTGCGTAGCAAATATTGCATACGGTACGAACTCGGGATGTGCCCCGTCCACCAGGGAGCCACACCACCTGAAGAACTGTTCCTTCTGAATGCAGGGAAAAGACTCAGGTTAGCCTTCGACTGTGCAAAATGCGAGATGTGCGTCACTGAAGAGTAAAACTCACCTCCACATCACCAAACCTGCTTGATATGTAGTTTCTGGGAGTGCTGTCGTCAGCGTTGAAGAAAAACGCACGCGACAGCTGGCCGCGCCAGACTATGTCGTCTTTGTCCTTATAGGGCAGGTCAAGGTCGAAACCATAGGACTTTGAATTGTATTTCACAACGGCGGATGCCTTCCAGGATGTTGTGGTGCCACCGTCGTCTTCGATTATCATGAAGGCGATGCTCTCCATCTGGTCCGTAAAATCTGAAAGGAGGAGACAGTTGAGATTCTGTATGACCTTCACGTCTTTGCGGCGGACGTTTATCATGAAGTCGTTCACCTGAGGGGTGTACAGCTTTAGTTCTTCGTCCTTGGTGGCCTTGAAACCGTCGACGGCACCGATCTTCACGAAGAACTCGGAGGCTCCCCCGAACCAGCTGTCGTAATTGCGGAGCATCTTGAACGACTTCATCTTCAGCACATGATGCCCGGAAGCGGAGGATGCGCATGTCTGGGCGGAAGGCTGCACAAGTTGCAAGGGAGTATAGCTGCTGTCGTCGTTCCTGTTGATGACCCAGACGGGGCGGGACATGGCAACCGCTTCGTCGACATAAATGGAGTCGACCACATGAAGGCCCGTTTCGCTGACGGACACTTCGTAGCCATAGTTCGACTCGGCACCGAAGCCGGGGTCGAAGGTAATTACCGGATAGGTATGACCGTCCCAGTCGTCGGAATAGGGCCAGTATATCTGGATGTCGGACCTGCTGAGAGATTCTATCCAGAGGGCGGCCGAAGAGCCGGACCTGGTTACGGCCAGCTGCGAGAAGTACTCGGCAAAAAGGTCGCGCAGAGGAGTGTTGTACGAACTTGCCCTGGTGTCTGCGCCCCCAGCGCCGACACCGGAGCCAGGTGAGGCGAAGAGGTCGGACATCATATACTCTTCGTCATAGCCGTTACCGGACGATGAATGCACCGCCTGATAAACCTCATCAAGATTCTCCGCCTGCATGGGCAGCCTTGACAATATCCTGGCAACGTCATCAAGTTCAAGGCTGCCCGGGGGCAGGACCTCGACCGGATTGTCAACAACCAAAGGTTCCCTGCATGATGACAGGGCAAGCATCACAGCAACAAATAAAATACTCAACCGCTTCATACTCTGACTCGTTTTATTCCGATGCAAAGTGACCAATAAAAAAGGGAATTAACTTGCAGTCAATCCCCTAATTCTGTATCATGCGCCAAGTCTTTCTCCTACTGGAACATGGAAGCCTTGACAAAACGTGTTTTCCCAAAGAAATCCTTTATTTGCTCCACATTGCGCCACCCGTGTGATGAGAACACTGCTGCCGTTGCATCACCCAGGTCCTCATTTATCTCCATGAACACCGCACCGTCGGGAGCAAGGAGGCTCTCCGACCAGTGCTCTATCGCCCTGTAGAACACCAGAGGGTCTTCGTCCGGCACGAACAGGGCTATGCCGGGCTCATGCTCGAGTACGTTGGGACGCATGTCCGCCTTCTGGCTCTCCATGATATAGGGCGGATTGCTGACGATGAGGTCGAAGCTGCCGCCGACAGGCAAAGGTCTGTCAAGGTCGGTGATGTCAGCCTTGAGGAATGTCGGAGACGGTTCCGGAAACTGGCTGCGTGCAACCCGAAGGGCAGGTTCGGAGATGTCGATGCCGGACACTTCGCTGCCCGGAACTTCCATGAACACGGACCACGCTATGCATCCCGACCCTGTGCAGAGGTCCAGCACCCTTGCCGGACGGCCCAGGTTAAGAGCAAAGCTTACCGCCTCCTTCACAAGTTGTTCCGTCTCCGGACGCGGGATCAGGACATCATGGTTCACAAGGAAGTTCCTTCCGTAGAACTCCGTGCTGCCAAGGACGTACTGTATGGGCTCGGCCTTCAACAGACGTTCCACATCTGCCTGAAGGCCAGGGAGCGCCTCGTCCGGCACGGCGGTCTGCGGCTCTATTATATGAGTGTAGCTGGTGATGCCCAGACGGTCCTCGCAGAGCATCAAAACCATACCCCTCGCCTCAGGCGAAGGGTAGAGCTTTCCGAGAGCCCGGGTGCTCTCCTTTATGAATTGGGATACCAGCACCTAGTTGCTTTCTATGATGGTTGAAAGGAAGTCGGTGATGTCGATTCCTGCCGTGCGTACCATCTTGGGCACAAGCGATGCGCTGGTCATTCCGGGAATGGTGTTGACCTCGAGGAAGAACAGCCCGTCTTCAGTCAGGATGTAGTCCATACGTACGACGCCCTTGCAGCCGAGGTCCTTGAACAGGCTGCAGGTTGCGTTCTGAACGGTCTCGCGCACGTCTTCAGGAACAGGTGCGGGACAGATCTCGTCAGAGTTGCCGTTATACTTGGCATCGTAGTCGAAATACTCGTTATGGGTGACGATCTCGATCAGGGGAAGGGCCTTGACGTCCTTGCCGTCAAAATATGCTGCGCATGTAAGCTCGTGACCGGTCACACCCTGCTCGACCATTACGGAAGCGCACTCGGTGAAGCCGAACTCCACTGCGTCACGAAGCTCGTCCGGAGTCTTCACCATCGTCACACCGAAGCTGCTGCCGCCCTGGGTGGGCTTGACGAATACGGGGTACTTGAGGGTGGCGTTGACCTTGGCGCAGAATGCATCCAGATCCTGTCCGCGGCGGACAAGTGCATCGGGAGCGAACTTCACAAGCTCGTTGCCACGGAGATAGGCCTTGCAGGCGTACTTGTCGAATGCTATGGTGCTTGCATAGGAGTCACAACTGCTGAAAGGCACGCCAAGCATCTGGAGATATCCCTGGAGAAGACCGTTCTCACCAGGTGCTCCATGCTGAACTATGTATGCGAAGTCGAACTTGACCTTCTCGCCAAGAACGCTTACGCTGAAGTCCGACTTGTCGACCTGGGGACGTGCGGCCTCGGGGAAAGCGATCCTCATCGAATTACGCTTTCTGTATGCCACCAGCTCCCAGACACCGAAACGGGCGAATATCTGATATACATCATACTCTGATGCGTCGATGCGAGACGCCACGAACTCGCCGCTGCGGCACGCCACCTCCCACTCGGAAGTGTCACTGCCATATATCACAGCTATTTTCTGAAACTTTCCCATTATTTGCTAATTGAAATAGTAGTCCTCTTCTGAATCATGCTCACCTATGTTGTCACCGCTGCCGTCATCTCCGCCGTAACCGCCAAGGAAAGTACCCAGGCCGTCGGAGCAGTCCATGCTTGCTGAGACTGCGTCGAGAGGCTGGATGAAGTGGTCATCGGGAGACAGGCCGAGAGTGCGGTCAGCAAGGCACTTCCTGTACCATATGCCCCAGATGGGCAGGGCCATGTTCGCACCCTGGCCGAGGCTGCCGTTCGAGAAGTGCACCTGAGGATCCTCCGCACCTACCCATACACCGGCAGTGATCTTGGGACTGTATCCGATGAACCATCCGTCGGTACAGTCATTGGTCGTTCCGGTCTTTCCGGCAAGCTCGCCTGTAAGGCCGTATATCCTGCGGAGTCGTGAACCGGTTCCCTCGTTGACGACTCCCTTCATCATGTTGATCATGGTGTAGTCGACGCTGGCAGGGATTGCCATCTCCCTCTGGGCCGAGTTGACTTCGGTGATGACATTGCCCTTGTTATCCTCTATCCTGGTTACGAACACAGGCGTGATCTTCTGACCTCCTGAAGGGAAGGTGTTGTAGGCTGCAACCATGTTGAACACCTCGACCTCGGCTGCTCCCACACAAAGGGAGTACACTTCGTCAAGATGGTCCGGAACGCCCATCTGATGAACCATGTTCACCATTCCGTAAGGACCCAGCTTCTTCATGAGGAAGGCTGAGAAGTTGTTGGAACTGTGGGCAAGGCCCCACTTGAGCGTCTGTATGGTTCCTATATCCTCCGCCTTGTCGGTACTCTTGGGTGTCCAGGTACCGCCGGCAGGCATGTCGAATGTCTGCGGCGCGCAGACGGCCCTGTCGCACGGAGCATAGCCGTTCATCATGGCAAGGGTATAGAGGAACGGCTTTATTGTGGAGCCCACCTGGCGCTTGCCCTGACGGCAGTTGTCGAACTTGAAGAAACGGTAGTTGGGACCACCTACGTATGCCTTGACGTGTCCGGTACCCGGTTCTATGGCCACAAAGCCCACACGGAGTATGCTCTTGCAGTAACGGATGGAATCGTCAGGGGTCATGGTGGTGTCGATGTAGCCTTTTGTATTCCAGGCAAACAGGCGCATCTTCACAGGCTTGCTGAACTGGTCGCGGATCTGCGCCTCGTTCAGGCCGGCCTTCTTGCCGTTGCGCCAGCGGTCGCAGTTCCTGCGGGCACGCTGCATCAACGAATTGACCTCGCTTTCGGAGACATCGTTGGCGAAAGGCCTGTTACGCTTGTATTTGAGTTCACGGTCAAAGTCCTTCTGAAGGCTCTTGCCGAGATGCTCGGCCACGGCTTCTTCCGCATACTTCTGCATACGGTAGTTAATAGTGGTATAGATGCGGAGTCCGGAAGTGTCGAGGTTGTATTTCCTGCCCATGTCCTCCTGCTTCTTGAGCCAGCCATAGATGGGATCGGACACCCAGCGGAGAGAATCCGCAGTGTATTCCTCGGGAAACATGTAGTCACTGCGCTGGGGCTTCTTTGCCCTCATGTCGCGGCGGATCATGTCGCGGAAGTAGGGAGCCACACCGGCATTATGGTCCTGGATCTCGTAATGGAGGGTGATGGGAATGGCACGTATAGAATCACGCTCCGCCTCGGTGAGGTAACCGGCCTTCTCCATCTGGCCTATGACGAAATTCCTCCTCTGGAGGGCGAACTCGGGATTGATTGCGGGATTGTATCTGGTAGGCTTGTTGACCATTCCCACGAGCATGGCGCTCTCCTCGACAGTAAGGTTGGAGGGCTCCTTTGCAAAGAAGGTCTCGGAGGCGGCCTTAACACCATATGCACCGGAACCGAAGAAGATCGAATTGAGGTACATGGCCATGATCTCGTCCTTGGTGTAGTCGCGTTCGATCTTGACAGCCGTGATCCACTCCTTCAGCTTGGTGAAGACCATGGTGATCTTGCCGCCCTCCTTTCTCTCGAAGAGGGTCTTGGCAAGCTGCTGGGTTATGGTGGAGCCGCCTCCCTGGCTGGAATCGCCCAGCAGGAGGGTCTTGACGGCAACACGGGCAAGGCCCTTGAAGTCGATGCCGGCGTGCCTGTAGAAGCGCGCATCCTCAGTGGCTACGGCCGCCTCGACAAGGCTGAGGGAAAGATCCTCGTAATTCAGGTAGGTCCTGTTCTCTTTGTGGAAGGTGGCCAGCACCTCGCCGTCTTCGGCTATGATCTGGGTGGCCTGGCTGAGGTCGGGATGCTCGAGCTGTTCGAACGACGGAACCTCGAAGAAAAGTGCGGTAAGCAGCAGCAGAAGCAGCACCAGTGCGAAAGGTGCGGCGGCAATTATCCACAGCCACTTTATGATTTTTTTACGTGTATCCTCTTTTATCTGCATTTGCGGCGAAATTTTTCCGTGATAAAATCACGGCTATTTTACAACCTACAAAAATAGCATTTAAATTTTGAATAATTCGGAGTTTGTGTTTTTCTTTGCACATAAAAACTGAAATTCATCGAGAATTATGGAGGGGAATCTGGTAATAGTTGAGTCGCCTGCAAAGGCAAAGACAATTCAGAAATTTTTAGGGACAGGCTTCATCGTGAAGTCAAGTTTCGGACATATACGCGACCTGCAGGACAAAAGCTTGAGCATCGACATCGAAGGCGGTTTCATCCCGGAATATGTCATTCCCGCAGCAAAGAAGAAGGTGGTTGCAGAGCTCAAGGCTGCGGCATCCAAGGCACAGACGGTCTGGCTCGCATCCGATGTGGACCGCGAAGGAGAGGCGATCTCATGGCATCTTGCCCAGACACTCGGCCTCAACCCTGAAAGCACCAGGCGTATAGTTTTCCACGAAATCACAAAGGACGCAATACTCAACGCCATCCAGAACCCGAGGACCATCGACATGGGCCTGGTGGACGCACAGCAGGCACGAAGGGTTCTCGACAGGCTTGTCGGATTCGAGCTCTCACCCATACTCTGGCGCAAGATCCAGAGAGGTCTCTCCGCCGGACGCGTCCAGAGCGTGGCGCTCAGGCTTGTAGTCGACAGGGAGCGCGAGATCGCGGCCTTCGTCCCCGAATCATATTATAAGGTGGAAGGAACCTTCAGTGTTGCCAAAGGCAAAGTGAAGGGATTGCTTGACACCAGGTTCGAGGGGCTCGACAAGGCAAAGGGTTTCCTTCAGGACAGCATCGGTGCAAGATACACCATCGAGTCGATAGAGAAGAAGGAAGGCACACGCTTCCCCGCAGCCCCCTTCACCACTTCCACACTTCAGCAGGAAGCAGCCCACAGGCTCCACTTCCCCGTAAGTGTGACCATGAGGGTGGCCCAGAGCCTCTACGAGAGAGGTCTCATCACTTACATGCGTACCGACAGCACCAACCTCTCGGCTCTCGCAATCGGTTCCGCCAAGCAGTATATCCTCGAGAACTTCGGCCCCGAATACCACCATGCACGTCAGTACAAGACGCACTCGAAGGGCGCCCAGGAAGCGCATGAGGCCATCCGCCCCACCTACATCGCCAATGCGGAGATAGAGGGAACGGCGCAGGAGCAGAAGCTCTACAACCTCATCTGGAGACGCACTGTGGCCAGCCAGATGGCCGAGGCAAGGGTGATGAACACCAACATCAAGGTACAGTCGGACAAGAGGCCCGAGCGCTTCTACATCCAGGCCGTGCAGATGCTGTTCGACGGATTCATGAAGCTTTACAGTTCGGATGATGCCCAGGAAGACACCATCCTCCCTGAAATGAACATAGGCGACACCCTCGACTGCAAGGGCATCACGGCCGAGTGCAAGTTCACACAGCCACTGCCCCGCTTCTCCGAGGGAACCCTGGTCAAGAAACTCGAGGAGCTCGGCATCGGACGCCCGAGCACATATGCCCCCACCATCAATACCCTGACAACCGGAAGAGGCTATATCGTCAAAGGAGACAAGGAAGGCCAGAAGGTTAAGGTATGCAATCTCGCGCTCAAGGGCGCCGTCATCTCAGAGCCGGAGAAGATGGAGACCATAGGCGCCGAAAAGGGCAAGCTCATCCCTCAGGACATAGGCATGATGGTCACCGATTACCTCACTGAAAACTTCTCTGAGATAATGGATTACGACTTCACAGCCAATGTCGAGAAGGAATTCGACTCAATCGCGGAAGGAGAAATGGAGTGGCAGAGCGTTATTTCAGATTTTTATTCACCTTTCCATACTAAAGTGCAAGAGAAACAACAGGACAAGCAGTACAGCCACCTCGAAAGGACCATCGGCACAGACCCGGAGTCCGGTGACGTGCTCATAGCAAAATTCGGCCAGTACGGTCCCTATGTCCAGAAGGGGGACGGAGCCGGAAAGCAGTGCGCCAGCCTTGGCAAGGGCCAGCTCATCGAGAACATCACCCTCGAGGAGGCCCTCAAACTCTTCCAACTGCCCAGAAACGTCGGAAACTACAACGGCGTGGACATCATAGCGCTCAAGGGTCGCTTCGGTCCATACCTCCGTTACGGCGACAAGAACGTTTCGATCCCGCGCGGGTTGGACCCTCTCAACATCACGTTCGAACAGTGCGTGACCCTCATCGAGGACACCGCACAGAAGGACGCCCAGATCGCAGTGATCAAGGAATTCCCCGGACGCGACATCGCCGTCATGAACGGACGCTATGGCCCGTACATCAAGCACGCCGGCAACAACTACAAGATTCCCAAGGGAACAGTTGCAGCCAGCCTCACCGAAGCCGAGTGCCAGAAGATCATCGACTCCGCACCCGCTCCGGCAGCAAAGTCGGGAAGATACCATAAAGGACGCAGCAGCAGATAGCCATGGCTAAGACAGAACTTGACGCAACTGACCACAAGATCCTCGCAGCGCTTGCAGGCGACGCCAGGAAGCCTTATCTGGAGATTGCCAGGGAGTGCGGCATCTCCGGAGCAGCCATCCACCAGAGGGTGAACAAGCTCGAGGAGACGGGTGTCATCACCGGAAGCAGACTGCTCGTGAAGCCCAGCACACTGGGTCTGGGAGTTTGCGCCTTTGTTTGCGTATCTCTCTCTGAAACAACAAAATACCACGAGGTCATCGCAAATCTGAAAGCCGTTCCGGAGGTTGTGGAATGCCACTTTGTAACAGGCAAGTATGCGTTGCTGCTCAAGATTTACTGCAGGAACAACGACCACTTCATCGACGTGCTTCTCCACCATATCCAGCCCATTCCATATGTGCAGGAGACGGAGACGATGATTGCCCTTGAAAGCGCATTCGAGCGCCAGATCGACATTAAAGATTCCTTGTAGAAATCAGGAACTCCGCAAGAGGCAGGTCCTCGGGAGTCGTGATCTTGATATTGAACCTCTCTCCGTCGGTGATGGAGAGAGGTATTCCGTTTGCCTGGGCCACCGATGCGTCGTCGGTGAAAGCAGGGTCGAAAGCCTGGAGATAAGAGTCCTTAATGACCTCGGACCAGAAGCACTGGGGAGTCTGGGCACCGACTATCTCGCTGCGCAGAGGATCGGGATAACGGCCGTCGGAATACTTCAGCGTATCCACTATGGGGATGGCGGGTATCAGTGCCGGGACATCCTGTGCGGATGCGGCCAGCGACTGGATCAGAGCCTCGCTTATGAGAGGACGGACACCATCATGAATCATGACCACAGCCCCGTCAGGTACGTGTTCCAGCGCATTGCGGACCGAATGGAAGCGGGTTATGCCACCGCTCACAAGTATCTGGGGGATATTGAAATCGTGCTTGACGCAAAGGTCCTTCCAGCTGCTGAAATGCTTCTTTGGAAGCACGGTGATTATCGTCATCTCAGGAAGCGCGTCACGGAATTTCGATATGGTACGCTGAAGGACCGGGACACCGCCCAGTTCGAGGAACTGCTTAGGGACGGAACCGCCCATCCGGGTGCCGCTGCCGCCTGCTACGAAAATACCGTACAATTTTCTCATCTTCGCTGAAATTCAATACCACAAATTTAACTAAATTTGCTTACTTTTGCATTTCAACATTCGAATCAATCATTATGGCATTCAGATTTTTGAATCAGGAGCTGGCGATCGACCTCGGAACTGCCAACACAGTCATCTACCAGAACGACCAGATCGTTCTGGACGAGCCGAGCATCGTAGCCCTTGACAACAATACAGGAAAATGCATCGCAATCGGCCAGAGAGCCAAGCTGATGCACGACCGCACCAACCCGGGCATCAAGACTGTACGTCCCCTGCGCGACGGTGTGATCGCAGACTTCAACGCTGCGGAGATGATGATCCGCGGCTTCATCAAGCAGGTGAACTCCAAGCATCACAGCCTGTTCACCCCTAACCTCAAGGTCGTCATCGGAATCCCCTCAGGTTCCACCGAAGTTGAGATCCGAGCCGTCCGCGACTCTTCAGAGCACGCCGGCGGCCGTGACGTATATCTCGTCTATGAGCCTATGGCATCAGCCCTCGGTATCGGCCTCAACGTGCTTGCCCCTCAGGGAAACATGGTTGTCGACATAGGTGGCGGTACCACCGAGATCGCAGTCATCTCCCTCGGCGGTCTTGTCCAGCAGGACTCCATCCGTACGGCAGGTGACGTCTTCACATCGGACATCCAGTACTATCTCCGCCAGCAGCACAACATCCGCGTCGGTGAAATCACCGCCGAAAAGATCAAGTGGGCTGTGGGTGCCGTCATCCCCGACCTCGACGAAGAACCCGAACCGTTCATCGTACGCGGACCGAACCTCATGACCGCACACCCGGTGGAGGCCACCATCACCCATCAGGAAATAGCACACTGCCTCGACAAGTCGATCGCAAAGATCGAGAACTCCATCCTCCACGTACTTGAGACAACTCCTCCCGAGCTGTACTCCGACATCGTGGAGAACGGTATCTACCTTTCAGGCGGCGGTGCACTTCTCCGCGGTCTCGCCAAGAGATTCACCGACAAGGTCAACATCCAGTTCCACGTGGCCGAGGATCCCCTCCACGCAGTTGCCCGCGGTACCTGTGAGGCGCTCAAGCACACGGACCACTATCAATTCCTGATGCGATAGATGCCCAAGAACAGCAAGTCGTTCCTTCCACTCATAACTGCAGCAATCTTCATCGGTATGGAGATTGCTGCAGTCGCTATGCTCAAAAGCAGCAGCGACCTTCAGGATGTGTGGCTTAACCGCGCATCCCACAAGGTGATAGGACGTCTGTGGAGCGGAGGCGAGACGGTGCGCAACCACTTCTCGCTCGCCAAGCAGAACGACGCCCTCATGGAAGAGAATTTCGAGCTGAGGGAAAGGATCAGGGACTTCGAGCTGGCCCGGGAAGCATCGGTGGAGGCCAATCTCTCCGCTTCCGGCGACCGCCGTTTCGTGTACATACCCGCCACGGTGGTCAAGATGAGCAGGAACTCCATGCACAACTACATCATCCTCAACAAGGGCAGCGAGGACGGCGTCACCACCCATAGCGGAATCATCACCGGAAAGGGCGTGGTGGGCATCATCAGCGCTGTCGACAAGCACTACAGCTACGGACTCACCCTCATGAACACCAGTGTGAGCGTCAGCTCGCGCATAGGGCGTTCGGGCATGGTAAGCCCTCTCGTATGGGATGGTGTCAACACAAACAGGGGCATGCTCAAGGACATTCCCCTGCACTATACCATCGAACCCGGCGACACCGTCGTCACCAGCGGCTTCTCCAACATCTTCCCCGCCGACATCCCTGTCGGCATCACCGGAGAGACGGAGATAGTCTACGGCTCCACCAGCCAGACGGCCGTCACCCTGTTCCAGGATTTCGGAGCATTGCGTTACGTGACCATCGTCCAGAACCCGGCAAGGGACGAGGTCTCTTCACTTGAAAAGAGGGAGGAGGAAAGATGAGAAAGCCCGGTTTCCTGCTGATTTTCATTCTGCTGCTCATAGCACAGGTGCTGCTTGGCGTGTTCTGCAATTTCACAAGCATGTTCACGCTCACGCTGCTTCCCGTCATGATACTCTGCATCCCCATCAAGAGGAGCACGATATTCTGCATGGTGGCCGCATTCGTGACAGGCTTCCTCGCGGACTTCCTTCAGGACGGCATGCTCGGCCTGTCCATCCTGGCTCTGGTGCCCATCGGACTTTCCCGCAAGGGAATCATCCAGCTCGTGTTCGGCTCCGAGGTCTTCTCCCGCGGAGAGGACATCTCCTTCCGCCGCCAGGGCATCGGCAAGATGACGCTTGCCATCGCGATGGTCACCGGTCTGTACCTTGCCATCTACATTCTCGTCGACTGCGCCGGCACCATGCCACGTCTTTTCTGCTTCACGCGCTGGGCCATCTCCCTTGCAGGAGATACGCTGCTCGGTCTGTTCGCAGCTGACCTTCTCACAAAAGACGAACTGGGAAGATGGAGATAAACCGCAAGAACAAACTTCTCATCGGTCTGGTCGTGGTTGCCGCCATACTGCTTGGCAAGCTCTTCTACATCCAGGTTATCGACGGCTCGTACAAACGCAGCTCCGAGAACAACTCGATGGTATATGACTGGATATACCCGCCGCGCGGGGTCATCTATGACCGCAACGGCGAGATCCTGGTGGGCAACAAGATCTGCTACGACATCATGGTCACCCCCAGCGAGGTGCGCGAGTTCGACACCCTCGCCCTCGCACAGTCGCTCGACGTGGAGGTTGACTTCATACGGGAGAAGATGGCCTACTACCACAACTACCGCAGCAGGATAGGCTTCCAGACCCTCGTGTTCATGAAGCAGGTCCCCATGGAGACCTACATGAAATTCGCGGAGGAGCAGTACTACTACCCCGGATTCAAGGCCCAGGTGCGAAGCATGAGGGAATACCCCTTCAATGCCGGCGGCAACCTGCTCGGATACATCTCGGAAGTCAGCAAGGACGAGATTGCTAACAATCCCGACGTCTACAAGCCAGGCGACTACATAGGCAAGACGGGCCTCGAGAAGGCCCGCGAAGCCGACCTCAGAGGTGAGAAGGGCTACCACATCTACCTCAGGGACTCACGCAACCGCACACGTTCGGCTTACGAGGACGGTGCATTCGACAAGGACGCCGTGCCGGGTCACGACATCGTCACCACCATCGACGCACATCTGCAGCAGTACGGCCAGCAGCTCATGACCGGCAAGGTCGGTTCCGTTGTGGCCATAGAGCCTTCAACCGGAGAGATACTCGCGATGGTCAGCAGCCCCGGTATCGACGTGGACGTGCTTCCGGAATTCAGCAAGCACTACAACAAACTGATGAAGAACCCGCGCAAGCCCATGTTCAACCGTACGGTGCAGGCATCCTACCCTCCGGGCTCGGTGTTCAAGCTGATAAACGGACTCATCGGCATGCAGGAAGGGGTGCTGAAGCCTACCGACGCATATCCCTGCAACCACGGTTTCCCATACGGCAACGGTCATAATCTGGGATGCCACGGACACTCCTCCCCCCTGCGGCTCATGGACGCCATAGCCACATCCTGCAACGGTTACTTCTGCTATGTGTTCCGCAATGTGCTGAACAACCCCAAGTACGGCAGCATACAGGAGTCCTTCGACAAGTGGCGCGAATATGTGCTCAGCTTCGGATTCGGCAGGAAGTTAGGCAGCGACTTCCCTTCAGAACTTGGAGGCAACATCCCCCTGTCTTCATTCTACGACAAAGTATACGGCAAGAAGGGCTGGAAGTTCACGACCATCATCTCCCTGTCGATCGGTCAGGGTGAGATCGGCGCCACTCCCCTGCAGATAGCCAACCTTGCTGCGATCATGGCCAACAGGGGCCACTACTACATCCCGCATCTGGTAAAGGATTCCGAGGGCGTGACCATCGATCCCAAGTACCACGAGAAGCAGTACACCCTCGTCGACACCGCATACTTCAACATCGGCGTCAAGGGCATGTACATGGCGGTCAACGGAGGCGGCTCGGCAGGCGGCACCGCATTCCGCGCATGTCTGCCTGAACTGGACGTCTGCGGCAAAACGGGTACTGCGCAGAACCCGCACGGAAAGGACAATTCCGTATTCATCTGCTTCGCTCCCAAGGACGACCCCAAGATTGCGATCGCCGCTTATGTGGAGAATGCAGGCTTCGGTGCCACATGGGCGCTTCCGGTGGCGTCGCTGATGATGGAGAAGTATCTCACCGGCGAGATACGTGAAAGCAGGAAAGGCATGGAACAGACCGTGCTTACAACAAGATTCTTCAACGAATGATAACTGAGAACGGAACAGCGGGCGGCAACACTTCAGGCCGCGGATTGCTTCAGACAGTGGACTGGCGCCTCGTCGGCTGCTGGCTGGCTCTCGTGCTGTTCGGCTGGATCAACATATACGCCGCAGTCCGTTCGGGCGAACCCACCAGCATATTCGACCTGAACTGTAATGCAGGCAAGCAGGCGCTGTGGATTGGCACGGCCATGATCCTGGCCATCGTGATACTCTTCGTCATCAACCCGCACCTGTGGGAGGTGATATCGGTACCGTCCTACGCGCTGGTATACGTGCTGCTTGTGGCGGTGATCTTCCTGAGTCACGACGTCAAGGGCTCCCATTCATGGTTCGAACTCGGTCCGGTGAAATTCCAGCCGGCGGAGTTGAGCAAGATAACCACGACCCTGCTGCTGGCGACCTTCATGAGCCGGCCGAATTTCAAGCTCGGCAACACCAGGGATTTCATCATCGCCGCCCTCATAGTGATACTGCCCATGCTCACCATCGTGGCGGAGTCAGAGACTGGTTCGGCGCTGGTGTATGTAGGATTCATCTTCCTCTTCTACCGTGAGGGATTCAGCGGATGGTTCCTGTTCATGATAGGCATGGCCATTCTGCTGTTCATCCTGACGCTGGTGACCAACTGGTGGATATCGCTCATCGTGCTCGGATGCGTGTGCATCTGGTATTTCATACATGTGCTCCGCCATTCACGCAAGGCGGCCAAGGTCAGAAGAACAGCCCTCCGCAACGTCATCATTGCGTTCGCGGCGGGAGTCATATGGACTTTTGCGACCGACTTCGTCTTCAACAACGTTCTCCAGGACCACCAGAGGGCGAGGATCGAGGTGCTGCTCGGCATGAAGGAGGACCCTTCCGGTGTAGGATACAATGTAAGGCAGAGCATGATTGCAATCGGCTCCGGCGGATTCTTCGGCAAAGGCTTCCTCAACGGCACCCAGACCACATACGGCTTCGTGCCCGAGCAGAGCACCGATTTCATCTTCTGCACAGTCGGTGAGGAATGGGGATTCATCGGCTGCCTCATAGTGATACTGCTCTACTCGCTGATGATTGCATGGATCATCCAGGATGCCGACAGGGCAAGGGAGAGCTTCACCAGAATCTACGGATACGGCCTGGCGTCCTGCCTGTTCATGCATCTGTTCATCAACATCGGAATGACCATCGGCCTCATGCCCGTGATCGGTATTCCCCTCCCCCTGTTCTCATACGGAGGATCTTCTCTCTGGGCCTTTACGGCAATGCTTTTCATCTTCATAGCCCTGAACAAGCAGGGTAAAAAGTACTTCTGATGAAGAGGCTTGCGGCTGTCATGACCGGGCTTGCCATCTGCATAGGGATGGCAGGACAGGCTCCTGCGGTTCAGGCAGCAGGAGAGCCGGCTCCCGTGACATCGGCTGTAAGCGGGAAGATGCCAGGGCCAGGCAGCTTCGACTATGACATGCAGGCGCTCAGGAACTCCCTGGCACCTGGTTTCACATATGATTACGGCAACTGGATACAATATTTTTCAGGAGCCGCCGTATGGGGGCTCAAGGCGTGCGGCGTGCCCAGCCGCACAGGCTGGGGCCAGATGGCCGTAGCCGACGCCACCGGCTCGGTGGCCGCCTTTGTCCTCAGCCACGGCTGCAAATGGGCGTTCGACAGGATAAGGCCCGACGGTTCAAGGGCGAACTCCTTCCCTTCAGGGCATACCACGACCGCCTTCCTTACCGCCACATGGCTGCAGAAGGAATACGGCGAACGTCTGCCCTGGCTATGCGGAATCGGCTATGGCGTGGCCACCCTCACGGCACAGCAGAGGATACTCAGGAACAAGCACTGGACGACCGACACCATGGCGGGGGCCGTGGTGGGAGTGCTTTCCGCAGAAATAGGTTACTGGCTCTCAGACATTATCCTGGGAAAACACAATTACAGGTTCTTCGACGAATTCACTTATGATACGTCTCTGAAATACTGGGAAGCAAGCTACTGGTACAGCCGGCGTCTGGCCTTCGACGGCAGACACGGGGCCGCGGCGGCCATGCAGGTCCAGGCCCCGCTGGGGCCTTCCTGGGGCATCGCCGCACGCGGGGCTGCCAGCAATGTCGATGAAACCAGGGCCCTGCTCTCCGCCATGGCCGGCGCATACTATGTGCGCCAGGTGGCCCCCAAGGCGGAAGTCGGCGCCCATGTCCTTGCCGGCGCAGCCTGGTGGGACGACAACGACCAGGCCGACGGCGCCGCTGCGCACGGCTGGCATGCAGCCGGCTGCGGCTTCGACATGGTCGCAGGTCTCTCAGCCTCCTGCATACTCACACAGTCCGCCAAGATCAGATTCATAGCCGAATGGGAGACCATCCCCGCCGCCGGCTGGCTCAACGCCATCAACCTCGGCCTCGGCGGCAGCATCTATTTCTAACATCGCAGCTAGATAATCATTTTTTCATTATCTTTGCACTCACATCATCAAGCCTTGGTGGTGAAATGGTAGACACGAGGGACTTAAAATCCCTTGGACAGAAATGTCCGTGCGGGTTCGATTCCCGCCCGAGGCACAACAAGATTTGCAAGTAGTTGGTTTTCAATTACTTGCATTTTTCTTTTCACAAAAATGGGGCGGTTTGACCATATTTCATCATAATTTGTTGGGGAATGTGGTGGAGAGATGAAGACAAACACTCGAAAACTCTCCGAGTATGGATGGTGGCGTGCCCACCCCCTATGAAATCTAGGGATTGGGCATACGAAAGTGTCATAGAGAGCCCTGGATGGCATTATGGCATGCCCATGCCCACTCAATATTGAGGGCACTGAAAAAGTGCCTTAGTCAAAGCTTAATTATCCAGTAAATTATCAATTATTATTTGGTAATCTGCTGGATAATTTGTATCTTTAAGTAGTTGAACTATAACTACTTATGCTTAATACACAGCAAACAATCAAGTTCAGTGAGCACGCTGTTCTTTATGACATGCTCATTCCCAAGGACAACAAATACCGCCTCATTGATGAGCTTATTGATTTCAGTTTCATATATGATGAGTTGAAGGACAAGTATTGCCCTGATAACGGACGCACTGCTGCAGATCCAATCATGCTTTTCAAGTACCTCATGATCAAAGCCATCGAGAATCTGTCAGATGTGGATGTCGTAGAGCATTCCCGTTATGACCTGTCTTACAAGCGGTTCTTGGGACTTATGCCGGAGGACGATGTCATTGAACCAAGTCTTCTTACCAAGTTCAGACGTCTGCGGCTCAAGGACGTAAACCTTCTTGATATGCTGATTGGCAAGACGGTAGGAGTTGCATTGGAGAAAGGCATAATAAAGACAAAGACAATCATTGTCGATGCTACACACACGATATCAAGGGCAAATGCATTATCTCCGATTGATGTGCTGAAATTGCGTTGCAAGGAAGTGCGGGATAGGATATGCAAGTGGCCTGGCAATGAGGGATTGGAACTTCCTGCGCCAAACAGTGACGACAACCTTGCGCATGAACTTGAGAGATGTGAAGTGCTGCTGGCTGCAATCGGATCAGACCCGGCCCTGTCCGAGAATCCTGCCTTTAAGGAGGCGATAAACTACCTGGCCGAAGGCGTTGATGATGTGCGTCATCATCACTCGATCTCCTATGATCGTGAGGCTAGAGTTGGTCACAAGTCGGCCGAGACGTCTTTCATGGGATACAAGACTCACATTGCCATGACACCGGAGCGCATCATCACAGCAGCCACTGTCACTACCGGAGAAAAGGATGACGGAAAGCAATTGCCAGACTTGGTGACAAAAACGCTGGATGGCGGCATCGACATAGACACCATAGTTGGGGACGCTGCATACTCTGGTAAAGACAATCTGATTATGGCAAAAGAGAATGGCATACAGATAGTGGCAAAGCTTAACAGCACAATCACACAGGGACATATGAGTGTAAAAACCGACTTTGACAGCTCGTTTGAGTACAACAAAGATGCGGATCGATATATCTGTCCTGCAGGGGTGATGTCCTATAAAGGCACCATGGAGTCGTATGGAGATAAACCCGACAAAAGTCATCGAGTTCGTTACAGGTGGAAGGCAACAGCCTGCTGCGCCTGTGCAATGATGAATGAGTGTCTGCAAGGTCGCAAAACAAAATCCATAAACATCCGAATACTATCAGACAGTCACCGAGAACAGATGGAGTTCCAAGAAACCCAACACTTCAGGGAACTATCGCATGAGAGATACAAGATAGAAGCGAAGAACGCCGAACTTAAGAATGCACATGGATATGGCAGAGCCGACTCCTATGGGATATCGGCGATGGAACTGCAGGGGGCTGTTACAATCTTTGTAGTAAATCTCAAAAGAATAATGAAGATGATGGCAAAATAGGCAGGGATAATCCCAATATGCTGCAAAACAACTCTCTGAGAATCGAATAATCCGGCACAATCTGAAATATTATCAAGTTGTGCCGGATATTGTATTGTCAAGGACTTCTTAAAAGCCACCCTTTTTCAGTACCCTC